>DATHOE010000047.1:0-174225 GCA_035485275.1 bacterium | reverse complement strand
CGCCAGCGGTACGACGATCGACGCCTACATCAACGGCGTGCTGGCCCTGAGCTACACGGACAGCTCGGCGGATCCCTACCTGAGCGGAGCGGTGGGCTTCACGGCCTACGGCCCGCCGGGCTATTACGACGACGTGACGGTCAACAACACGGCTTGCTCCAACCAGGGTGACGCCGTGAAGCTCCTGGACCTGGTCGCCAAGGCGACGCCCACGCCGGCCTGGTCCTTGGACGGCAAAACCCTGATCGCGGTGCCCAATCCGTCCCGCGGTCAGACCACCCTGATCTACGCGCTGCCCAAGGACGGTGCCCCGAGCCTCGTGGTCAGCGGCATCACGGGCGCGATGGTCGCCGAGGTGAACATGCCCTGGCAAAGCGCGGGGATCCACGCGCAGTCCATGGACCTTCAAAGACTGTCCTCAGGCATCTACTTTGTGCAGGTGATCATGGACAACGCGGTCGTGGGCACCTTCAAGTTGGCGATCATCCACTGATCCCAAAAAAAGAGTGCGCTGATTTCCTTAGGCGGCAGGCCCGGTTTTGACGCCGGGCCCGCCGCCGGGGGCCGGGGAGGCCTTTGTTTGGTGCCCATTTTTATTGGCTAATCTGATCAGCGCTGTGGACAAAACTTATTTTTGGAAGTATTTTGGTAGTTAGGCTTTATTTTACCTCTGCATGATAACCTTATCTATTGGCTAGAATCGAGGAGGGCCTTTCCAGGCCAGATTGGTAGAATTTGTGCAATGGCATGGGCACGATCAAAAAATGTAGGCGTGGAGTACCGGGATATGAAGTTGCGTTTCACACTATGTGTCTTTTTGCTGATGCTACCGACCCTGGGCCGGGCCTTTCCCTTTTGGCTGAACGGCCCTTCGGGCCGGACCAATCCCAATGACCCGGAGAGCCCTTTTTACCAGATCATAACGTCCCATCCGACCATCATTCCAACGATTGCGAACTCGCCATCTCCCGTTGTTTCTTCGCCCACACCCAGCAACTCGGTTTCACCTTCGCAAACTTCGACCCTGGCTGTCAGCCCCAGCTATTCGCCCACGCGCAGCGCGACCCCGTCCGTGACCCCGTCCCTGACGCCCTCGCTGACCCTGACGGCTTCGCCCAGCCCCAGCGAGACCCTGACCGGCACCGGCTCCGAAACCGACACGCCCATGGCCTCGGCGACCGCGACCCCTTCGCAGTCCGCGTCGAGCACGAGCACGATGACCGCCAGCGCCACCCCGAGCCTCAGCGATACCTCCAGCCCTTCCATGACCCCGACGGTCAGCCCCACGGCCTCGCCGACGATTTCCGCAACCCTGACGGCGACGGCCACACCGAGCGCCACGGAAACCCTTTCGCCCGACGCGACCCCGAGCATCACGGCCACACCGAGCCCTGATTCCTCCCCGACGAACTCGGTCTCCCCGAGCCGGACCTCCACCGCGACCCCCATGCAGTCGCCCACGGCCAGCCCGACGCCGAGCCCCAGCTGGACCAATTCGCCGAATTTCACCGCGACGCTGTCCCCCAGCGCCTCGAACACCGCCACGATCACGGTTTCGCCGTCGGTGACCGAGACGGCCACCCAAAGCTCTTCGTCGACCCGGACTGCCTCGCCCTCGGCGACCCTGACGGCGACTCAGACAGCTACGCCCAGCCCGTCCCGCAGCGCGTCGCCTTCGGCCAGCCCGACGCTGAGCCAGACCGGGACCGACTCGCCTTCGGCCACCCGCTCGGTGTCGCCGAGCGCGACGCCCAGCCCGTCCCGGAGCGCGTCGCCTTCGGCCAGCCCGACCGTCAGCCCGACCTGGACCGACTCGCCCAACTCCACGGCGACGATCTCGCCCACGGCCTCGAACACCGCCACCCGGACGCCCTCGCAGAGCGTGACGCCGAGCTCCACCGGCACGGTCAGCGCCACGCGTTCCGCGAGCCCCTCGCCGAGCGCGACGCCCAGCCCGTCCCGCAGCGCTTCGCCCTCGGCCAGCGCGACTCCCAGCCCGACCTGGACCGACTCGCCCAACTCCACGGCGACGATCTCGCCCACGGTCACAAACACCGCCACCCGGACGCCCTCGGAGAGCGCGACGCCCAGCCCGTCCCGCAGCGCTTCGCCCTCGGCCAGCGCGACGCTCAGCCAGACCTGGACCGACACGCCCAACGCGACGGCGACGGTCTCGCCCACGGGGTCGAGCTCCGCCACCCGGACTCCGTCGCAGAGCGTGACGCCGAGCCCCACACCCAGCCCGTCCCGCAGCACGACGCCCTCGCCGAGCGCCACGCCGAGTTCCACGGGAACGGCCAGCGTCACGCGTTCCCCGACGCCCTCGCCGACCACGACGCGTAGCCCGACCCAGACCTTCACGGCCAATGCGACGCTGACTTGGACCCCGTCGGCGACCCCGACGGCCTCGCCGACCGGCAGCCCGACGGTTTCGCCGAGCTCCAGCCCGACCCGCACCCCCTCCCCGAGCCCCAGCCGGACGCCGTCGCCCAGCCCCTCGCCGAGCGTGACGGCCAGCCGGACGGCCACGCCTTCGCCCTCAGCCACGCCGACGGAGACCTTCACCACCATCCCGGGGACCTGCGCCACGACCGACGAGCTCGACATGCAGATCAGCGTGGGCAACATCGACGTCAACAACCCCTGCACGGGCAGCAGCGCCCAGTACCCGCAGTATGAAGACGTGATGTTCAAGATCGAGAACAACAACCCCTCCACGCCCGTGAACGTCAACACCTTGACCATCGTCGGTTGGTTCAGCAGCGACGACACTCTGGGGGCCTGGGGCGGGAACAATTACCGCAGCATGATCTACAGCGCCGCGGGGTCCCTGCAGGCGCCCACCGCCGGCGTCACCGGCACGGCCGCGGTCTCCACATCCGGCTCCTACCACATGGTGACCTTCGGCTTCTCGACCAGCGGGACCATCCCGTCGGGCGGCGGCTACATCCTGGCCGGGACCACGGCCGCCAATCCTTTCTGGCAGCTGGTCAACAGCACGGTCGGGGCGACCGTCTTCGACACCGGCTGCGACAACTATTCCGGTCTGGAGAGCGGCGCCAGCGGCAGCGACGGAGCCGGTGGGACCTACTACACGGCCGGGACCTACTACTCCAACCCGCACTGGATGCTGTACGAAAACGGCCTGCCGGTGTGCCAGTACAGCTCCGCAGGGGTGCCGGACCTGAACTCGGGCGTGCCCGCCACGGGCGCCACCTGCTCCTGCCCCGGGGTGACGCCCTCCGCGACTCCCTCCAACACGCCGGTGGTGACGCCCTCGCCCACGGCGGTGGTGGGGGCCACGCTGCCCTACACCGAGTACGAGGCGGAGGCCGGCACCTACACCGGCACCCTGATCGGCAACAGCTCCAGCCCGGCCACCTATGAGCAGACCTGGAGCGGCGCCACCCTCTCCAACAGCGAGACCGTCGAGCTCGCCGCGGAAGCCTCGGGCAGGGAAGCGGTGCAGCTCAACACCACAGGGCAGACCATCAAGTGGACCACCTCGGCCGCCTGCAACGCCATCGTGGTGCGTTACAACGTGCCGGCCGGCAGCGGAAGCACCACCCTGAGCTGCATCGTCAGCGGCCCGAGCGTCACAACCTTCACCCAGAAACTGAGCCTGACCTCGGCCTACCAATGGTTCTACGGGGCCTGGCCCACCTCCAGCCCCATCACCGGGTACGACACCAATTCCGGGGATGGCGCGGCCTTCCATCTCTACGACGAGATGCACGCGCTCCTGGGCAGCGGCGCCCCGCCCGCCACGATCCCGGCCGGGTCGACGATCACCCTGGAGAAGGAGGCGGGGGACACGAACTGCGTCATCGACTTCATCGACCTGGAGCTGGTCGGGGCCCCGATCAGCATGCCCGCCGGCTACACCTCCATCACCGCGGCCGGCTACAACGCCGATCCGACGGGCGTCAACGACAGCGCCCAGGACATCCAGAACTGCATCAACGCCCAGACCAAGGTCTGGATCCCGGCCGGCACCTTCTACTGCTCCAACACGAGGAACGCTAACTTCACGGTCCCCGCCGGCACCACCATCGCGGGCGCGGGCATGTGGTACTCGACCCTCACCAGCGGAACCAACAACGGCTCCGGCTACTACCTGGGCTTCAACGTCGGCACCAGCAACGACGTGTTCAACAATTTCTGCATCCAGGGCGGCTGCACCAACCGCTATGACGCCAACTCCAACTCGGGCTTCTATTACGAGGGCGGGACGGGCTGCAGCCTTACAAACATCTGGGTGGAGCACGAGAAGGCCGGCTACTGGGTGGGGCAGAACGCCCTGGGCAACAACGCCGCAGCCAACGGGACGACCATCACCGGCTGCCGTTTCCGCGACCTCTTCGCCGACGGCGTGAACATGAACGACGGCGCGGTCAACTGCACCGTGACCCAGTGCAGCCTGCGCTACACCGGGGACGATTCCATCGCCTTCTGGAGCACCAACGAGAACAGTTACGCGGAGCAAAACGGCGACTCCGCCACCTACAACACCATCCAGCTCCCCTGGCGCGCCGACGGCATCGCGGTCTACGGAGGCGGCGCCTACAACATCGCTGACAACTACGTCGCCGACACCCTCGACGCGGCGGGCATCCTCGTGGAGAACGGGTTCACCCCCATCTATCCCTTCCAGAACACGACGACGATCACGGGCAACACGCTCAACCGCTGCGGCGGCATCTGGGACGGAGGGATCTCGGGGGGCATGGAGTTCTGGGGCAACAGCGGCACCCTGGGGACCTTCAACCTGACCGGCAATACCGTGGAAAACTCGCAGTACATGGGCTTCCTGTTCTACGGCACGGACGGGGCCCTGGGCACCTTCACGACCGAGCAGATCCTGAATTCCGGGACCTACGGCCTCCAGGTCTACAGCGGGACCACCGGCAGCGTGACCTTCACCAACTCGACGGTCAGCAACTCGACCCTGGGGCCCCTGCTCAATTCCGCCACGGGCTTCACCCTCACCCAAGGGACGGGGGACACCGGGTTCTGACGGACCATGGGGGGCGGCCTGTCCGGTGCCGGGAGCCCCGCGTGAAGCCGCCTGCTCCGGCGAAGGCCCGCGGATTGAAGCGTTTCTCTGATTATTTGAATTTCAAGATCCCGGTGTTATAATCGGGGAGTTCCAACGATTTTTGCACGCGGAAGTCGGGACTCTTTGACAAGCCCTTCTGACAGTAACGCTGTTTAAGGTAATCCAAGATTGTGCGGAATTTTTCCCGGCCAAGCACCTTCTATAGATGCAGCTTAGTCCCACGAACCGGCCTTGGAGCCGCCAGGGCCTTCGTCTAAATTCAGGGTGCCCTATGCCGCATGTCCCGGATGGAAGTTCCTGCCGCCGTCGCGCAGGCGTATTCCTGGCCCTCGTCTTTTTCGCCGTTCCAGGGCTGCCGGCGGCGCAATACGATCTCCGTGTGCTCTCGGATCCCTCCTTCCTGCCGTGGCAGGGGGAGATCATGGGGACAAGCTCCTATGTCAACGCCGACACCAATGAAGGCACCGAAAATTACCTTTCCCATACCAGGGATACCAGGGTCATCTCGTCCAACCAATGGGCTCAGACTTTTTCCTTCGGCCTCACGGACGACCTGGCCCTGAGGCTGGGCGACACCCTGGTCCTGCAGGAGGACACGACGACGCCCGTCAACGGCCCCTCCGAAACGACCTATTCCCAGGGCCCCGTGGACCCTACCGTGGGAGCCACCTGGCGGGTTGTGGACGAGGACGAGGGCTATGATGCGCAAGGGCACTTCAATTGGGACTGGATCCTCAGCTACTCCCCGAACCTCTTCGAGGACCAGGCGGCTTCACCCACGGAAGACGGAACGAACGGCCGCGGCGGCGAGAGCGCGAGCTTGGGCACGGCTCTCAGCTGGGTGAGCCCGGATTTCACCCTTTATTGGGAATACCTGGCCAACTATCTGGGCGAGAGGGACACGACGAACGCGGACGGCACGACCACGGACTACGGATCCTACGTGCAGAACAGCTTCGGCTTGAACACCCAGACCCGTTTCACGAGACGGTTTTCCCTCAACGCCGGCGTCACCGGGTATTGGAACGGCGGCTACACCGGCCAGAACCAGAACACGGGGGCTGGCTTCGTTGTCGGAGGCGGCAACGAGATAGCGTTCAACGCCGCCTTGAACTTCCATTTCGTTCCCAGGGTCCTGGTGGGATCCCTTACCTACGCCAATGACGTCTACTCGAACAGGTCCTACGCATATCCCGCGAATCCCACCAACAGCACGACCACGGTGAACGAGGACGTCAATGTCTTCGGAGTGCGCTTGGAGTACCTCTTTTTGTAGGCCGCTGCGCAAGGAACGTCATGGAGACTTTGGCGGCGCCGAAGGCGGCTCCGTCAAAGTTTGTTCCACAATATGAAATATATTGGATGGGGTATCTTGGCATGGAGGGCCGAGCTCGACCAATTTATCTGGATTCAAGTTCTAACTTTTGTGTCAGAATGGCCGTATAGATCATAGGAATAGTCTGTCCCGGCCTTATTGAGGCACCGCATGAAAGTGATGATCGCTTATACGTAATTCGAAATCACTTTATATAATAATGGTTTTTCTAATTCTGCATTTTTTCAAATTTTGACTTCCGGTAAAACGTTAGAAATCCGCTTCACTCACTTAAAATCCATTGCAAATGCATGGTCGCGGCCATTCGACCGCTTGGTCTTTGACACCCCAAAACAGGTAATGCTGATGAGAAATAGTTATACGACAAGCGGACCTACAACGGTTCGGCCGCTTTTGCGGGAGCAAGAGCGGCCGACCGGAGCGATGCGGAAAAAATCTGATTACATGGTCGCTGGCTCACCCAGTCCTTCGATGAAGACGGCGGGTTCATCAAGGTCACGCCGTACTCTGATCTTTTCGCGGATCGCCGCATTTCCGTATGCCCTGAACGCTTCGATAGGCAGGAGCTTGCAATAAAGCCTAGTCACGTCCAGGGACTCATGGCCCATAAGCTGGGAAAGGACCTCCAGCGGACATCCGTTCACCAGCATATGGGTCGCGAAAGAATGACGGAATCTGTGGCAAGACGGGTAGTTGACGTTCGCCGCCTTTCCCATGACCTCCATTCGGTGTTGGAACGTGCGGTCCTGCATTCGCGTTCCCCATTTGCTCATGAAAACGGGCGCCTCCGGGGACCCCAGGCCGCGGACTTGGACGTACCGGTGGAAGGCCTTAACCGCTTGCCTGGTAAGGGGCACCAGCCTGGTTTTCCGTCCCTTCCCGAATAGGCTTAAGAATGGCCTTCCCTCCAAACCCGCGAGGATGAAGTCCTTGAATCGCAGCCGCAGCAGCTCGTCGAGCCTGGCGCCGGACCCGTATAGGATTTCCATAGCCAAGAGGTCCCGTATCCCTGTGAACGTGTTGATTTGAGGTTGCATGAAAAGCCGATCAAGTTCGTCGTAGTGGAAGGGTTTCGGCTCCCCCTCGGGTACCTTCGGACATTCGAGATTCGCCATTACGTCCTTGGGCACAAGCCTCCTTTTTGACATCCATTTGTAAAACCTCCGCAGCACAGTGAGACGCCTGGCCTGGGTGGCGACAGAGAGGCCCTTGCCGTTCAACCAATGCCAATACTCCTCTCCGAGCTGTTCGTCCACGCTGTCGGGCGGTATATCAAGGTTGCGGGCGCCCGCCAAGTAGCCGGTGGTGAAGTCATTCAAGTCGTAAGCGTAGTTGAGCACGGTCTTGGGTGTCCGTCTGGCCTTCGTGGAAAGGTCATCTAAGTAGTGTTTGATCGGCGGCAGGAATTCGCGTAAGCGTGTCAAATGGGACGGAATTTTGATGGTATCCATTAAACGCATTGCGTCAACGGAAGCCCCAACAATGGCGTTTTGGCGGAGCTGTTGAGTCGTAATTTGCGTTTCGATAAACATGGAAGATCCTCTCAAGGGACTGGGTTAATTGGGGACGCAGTCTGGACGTTCGAGACGGCGGGATCGGATGGCCCGATGGTGGGTTTAGGCTGGTTTCTCGGATGGGCCTTCGCGTGGACTTCGTATTTCCGCTTCGTTGACACCTGCAGGTAGATCCCCACGGTGGCGAGGCAAGCATGTCCGAGGAGCTCTTGGAGTGACCGAAGGTCCGCCCCTCCATCCATCATGTGCGTCGCGAAACTGTGTCGGAGCATGTGGGGGTTGTAATGAGGATCAAGACCGGCCCTCTCAAGGTAGATTTTGAAGCGCTTTTCGAAGGAGGTCGCACGGTAATGTGGGGTCTTGACCTTCCTGCTGGGGAAAACATAGGAATCGCGAGTAAGGCCGAGATCGGAGATCCAGGAGCGAAGCAAATTTTCGAATGGAACGGAGAGGGGGACTTTCCGGACCTTGCCTCCCTTACCGCGGACCGTCACAGAAGAACCCAATCCGATCTCATCGAAAATGAATTGGTTTACTCGGGCGGAAACCGCCTCTGAAATCCGCAATCCGGATCCATAAATGAGTTCGAAGACAACCAGGTCACGTCTTTCGCGTATATCGGCGGTATTGAATGTCTGGAGGAACTTTTCGATCTCGGCGCATTGCATGGGGCGCGGGAGGCCCTTCGGCTTTCCGGTACCCTCGATGTTACGGAAAACATTTTCCGGCTCGGTGATATACCGGGATTTCACAAGGTACTTATAGAACCGCCTCAAGGCGTTGAAATTTCCGGCGATGGTGCTCTGATCCAAGGCTAACTCAAGCTGCTGGTACGTCACGAACTCGTTATACAAGCGCTCGGTGATTTGCCTGGGCGTCAAATCCAGGTCTTGCTTTTTCAGGAAGAGTATCAGGTGCCGGACTCCGATGCCGTAGCGTTTTCCGGTGTTGGGCGAGCTCGCCCTTTTAGTGAAACGAAGATCGGCCACGAATTCTTCCGCCTGCTTGAGGAAGGCGGCGAGGTTCGTCCCGAGGCCGGAAAGGTCCATGACGTATTTGGCCCTCTTTCCGGAGTGGAAAGGGTTGCGAAGAGAGCCCGTCCCGCCGGCCACCGGTTTTTCGGCCATGCGGCGGGACAACATCTGGATAGGCAGGGCCTGCAGCAGAACCGGATCGAAGGGGAGCGAAGGGTTCTTGGATAGAAGGTGGACCACGAAAGCGGTGAAGGACTCGCGGATCTTCCCGTAAACGGCGGGGGTGAATTTGCGGTTCCGTAGGAGCCAGTGCAGCGCATCGAGAAATGCCGAATCCGGCCAGGTTTCAAGGTCGGAGGGTAATTGGACCGCGGTCACATACTCCGAAAGGTGTTTCAAATACGTGACGTTGTCGCGTGAGAGCGGGGCATAGGTGTCGCCCATGGCGATGGCCATCCCGGTTCGTTCGCCGAAGTCGGTGAGTGCGTACTGGAAGTCGAGGCTGGGAAATCGCCGATCGGTTGCTCCCGGGTCGGAATTCAGGTGTGCCGGCTCTTCAGCGGCAAAGCCGGAATGGATCCAGCGCGCACCCGGAGGTGCCGATGGGTTAATGAGATGTCCGTCGAGTTCCGTCACAGTGCCTCCGGTGCGCTTATTGTGGAATGCCACTTCCCTGGCCCCGGCATGTCGGTCGGGCCAAAGGCAGAAGGAGGATAGTCCATTGAATGAAAGTTATAACGATTTACCGGACGCTAAAAATGGTTTCCCCGGAATAAAAAAATCGTTTCCGGTGAAACCGCTATCCCTTATATTTGATTACTCTTTGGAGAACTAAGGAGGCAAGCGATGAGCCCCAGGAATAAGACATTCGGTCCCAAGGATCCTCCGCCCCCGGAAAGGATAAATGAGACCCTGAGTTCGATCCTGGACTTGCCGGTCCAGATAAGGCCGACCGTCAACATACTTTTGGTATGGTCTCGGTCCATCCTAGGACTAAAAAGAAAAAATGGTTGTTACGTGCTGCCGGTGCCAGAAATCGCGAGGCTCATGGGGGTTGATGAGAAGACCGCGAGTAAGTTCATGAGGAGGGGCCAAAAATACGAGACGGAGGTGAGCCTCGGAATCGCCGTAGCCGCCTTCGAGCTCGCACACCTCCTTTGCGGATACTATGAAAGCATCATAAAAAATCCGGGTCGGGATCGGCGGCTCAAATTTTTCATCTATCCGGAAGAAGTCGAAAATTTCCGGAGAAAGAGGGACCAATTCATGGAATGGCGGAACGGCCTATTCGGCCTGCTGCCCCAACCCCTTCTCCCATTTGGACACGATTTCGGTGAGGAGAGCGGTCTGCTTGGAATGTTCGAATCCGGAATGGGCGGTGGCTCCCGACCCAACGGCGTGCTGCGGGCCGGAGTTTTCGGTTCCTTGAGATTCGATCACAATAAAGCGCTCGAATGCGCAACACCACTCCAGCGGCTTTCGTTGTTCCGCAGCGGGCGATGCCAGGACTTTTACATTTTTCTTGGTATCGAGGGGAAATACGCGAATATACCGTTATGCTTGGCTGTCAAAAACTCCCTTGGAAAGAAAGTGTTTGAATCTTGGTCGGTCATAACGGCGAATCGGGATTTCTCGCAGCCCGTGCTTTTTCCGGTTACTGGTATCCAACTTCAGGGGCCGGAGGTGCTTTCGATTGAAGTGAGTGCCTATGATAGGACCATCTGGCGCCATCGCTTGCTGGCTGAAGCCAAGGATAGGAGGGATTTGTTTTTCGAAGCCCCCGATGATTTCTTGACGCATATTCTTGGCGATTTTCCTAAGCCCGCTGTCCGGGAACGTCTCTTTCGTCGGATTGAATTTCTCCTCGAGTTATGGGCGGGATGGCTGATCATATCCGGATACAGGCTCGGGCTGATAAACGGACAATGGTTTCGTAGGAAGCTTCGATTTGTCTTAAAAATACAGTCGGGGCGGTTCAGACATCAGGAGAGCTGCACGACCGCCTCTCCGGGCGGATGATCATTCAAGGGATAAGCTCTTTGAGGGGCACTTGGAGGCCTGTCGCGAGTTTCTGTAAGGTCGCTAAACTTATGCCTTTCTTGCCGTTCAAGAAGTTTGAAAGGTAGCCTTTGCTCATGCCTACCTCGTAGGCCAGTTTTTCCTGCGTCAGGCCCTGTTTCTTGAGGTGCAAGCGAATGTTCTTAGCGACTTTGGCGTCGATTCCCATATATCGACGCTAACATTTCCGGGCCGTGGTATAGTTTCCTATAGAGTAATTTTTGGCTGTGGTTTCGTGTCGGGCGGTTACCCTGCGGATGGTCTCCCTTTTGCTTCAGGAGGAACCATGGAAGAGGACCAGGTCATACGACGGTTGGGGGAACTAGAAGCACGTGTCACCCAAATTGAAGCTAGCGGGGCATGGAAGTATAGGAGTTTGGCCGAACTGGAAATCGAGTTCACCAAGACCGTGCTACGGTGCACACCACGCGCTTTGGAACGTTGGCTACGGGAGCTTCCGTTTGAGATGAAAAGGAACGCCTTTTACGGCGTCCCTAGGTCCATGCTTTTAAGGCTCCGAGACAGCATATCGGCTCGGTCGTGGGCACAGCTCGTGGAAGCATGGGAAGGTGGCGAAAAGTCTTCGAGTCGTAAGGAATGGGTTATAGAAGAGGTTTTGCGAACCTTTCAGCAGTTTTTAGAAATGGGGTACTTCGACGATAACACGCCTGACGGCCCGATTGAGTTGGGGGTTTTCACAACAGGGAATCAGTCAGTGACCCACTGGGACCAGGCGCGTATGGAGAATCGCCAGAGGCTCGAACAAGCGGTGAAAGAAGCTAAGGAATGGCTTGGGCGCGAGTTGGCGGAGTAGCCTGGATACCAACGGCAGACCAGCCTAGGTTTATCGTCGGAGCCCTGGATGGGTCCACTTTCGACGGGGACCACCAGAGGTGAGTCTCAGCTTTTATGAACAACCTCGATGTCGTGCCCGTCCGGATCAAGCACCCAGGTCGCATAGTAGCCGGGATAGTATTCGCTCCGAACCTGTGGAGGCTCTTTACTCTTGCCGCCGGCGGATATTGCGGCCTTATAGAATGCGTCCACTTCTGAATGGTTCTTCGCCATAAATCCGACGTGCACCGCTTTGGGATCGGGCTTCCCCTTCTTGAGCCAGAAAAAAGCCCGTTTGCCGTCTCCGAAGCCTTTCAGCTCCGGGTGTCCAGCTCCGCCCTTATAGTCCATAAAGTTTGTGATCCCAAGCGGCATCAGCGCTTTCGCATAGAAAGCGACCGAACGCTTGAAGTCGCTGACCGTGAGAATAACGTGATCAATCATGTTTTCCTCTAAGAAAGGGCTCGCCTACTGTGCCATACATTCGGAAGACGGAAGTCAAAGGATCAATTTTTCCAGGGATTTCTCTGCGTTCGGAACGGCAAGTTCCTTGAGTTGGGGGATATTCATGCCCTCGACGCGGACCGTCTGAACGTCGCGAATCCCGATGAATGTCATGATCGTGCGCAGGTAAGGTTCGACGTGATCCCAAACTTTCCAGGGTCCCTCGCTGAACACACCGCCCGAAGCCAATACAAGGACGGCTTTTTTGTTCTCTGCAAGGCCTTGTGCCCCATTTTCAGTGTATTTGAAGGTTCGGCCGGGCCGGACGACAAGGTCGATCCACAGTTTGAGGTATGGCGGGATGCCAAAGTTCCACATGGGAGTTGAGATAACAAGGAGATCCGACGCCAAAAGTTCGTCGGTGAGTTCATTCGACAGCCGCAGCGAGTCTTTGGAGCCTTCGAGTGCGGGATCCTTTGAAAAGATTGCTTTGATCGTTTTAGAGTTAAGCGGGGGTAGAGTCTCGCTCACCAGGTCCCGATGGACCAGCTTCGCATCCGGGAAACGCTCCCTCAAGCGCACGGAAAGTTTCTGGGCTATTTCGCGGCTTGCCGACTCCGAACCTCTGGGACTCGCGTCGACTACCAGTATCTGCCTCATTTTTGACTCCCTTTCGTTATGTTGGTTACTGATGTATAGTTACTTATAGATATATCGTTTATAAAAAACAAGAAGGCACCTTGATTTCGGGTACTAACATCGGGGTAACTAATGAAAAAATATGAGAAAAACAAACACTTGGATCCGGTGTATGTCTGCGGCTCCAAGGATCCGATGGCGGTTCGCGAGATCCTGACCAAGATCGGGGACAAATGGACCATCTTTATAGTCCTATCGTTGGCGAGATTCTTTGGTGGCCGCGCACGTTTTTCGGAATTGGAGCGGGCAATTCCAGGGATCTCTCAGCGAATGCTTACCATCACTTTGCGGAATTTGGAGCGCGACGGGCTGGTCACGAGGGAGGTTTTTCCGGAGATCCCGCCAAGGGTCGAATACGGAATCACAAAATTCGGCAAAAGTTTGCTCCCGCCGTTGCAAGGCCTTGTCGACTGGGTGACAGCAAATTGGGATACCGTTAAGAAGGCACGGAATGAATTTGATGCAAGGTAAAGGTAGGCTGGAATGGGTTACGGTCGCTGTTCGAGATCCACCGCAGGTCAGAGGTTCTTGACATACCATACACTTGTATGGTAAAAAAATGGCGTTGGGGGTGTGCGTTCGAAATAGCCCGGGGACATCAAATAACCAAGACACCCAACATTTGAGGCTTTTCGGGCGGCTAATGGGTCGAGGCAAGCGGCACTGGGTCTAGTCTTTTCATCGGAAACGATTATACTTTTCCGATTCGCGGTGGTTCCGGGCAACTTGCCCCCACCCAACCGACCCTATCAGGCCGCCATGACCTCGAAGAAAAAGCTTAAGGATATCCTCACGGCCATAGGTGTGGACGAAGGCAACCTGACGAGCAAGACCGCCTCCCTCGTGGGTGAGGCAGTTCAGGAGCTTGAGGGGTACCTCGCGTCAGTCCGCGAGTTCAAGGCGCCGCTCTTCGTGTTCGATCCTACCGATTCGGTGGCCGCGTCGTTCGTCATCGCCACGGCGATGTTCGCGATGCCGCGGCGGCCCCTCGCCGATCTGGAGTCGGTCACGGGTTCAGGCATCTATGCGTTGTTTTATAGGGGCTCCTACCCCGCTTACGCCGGCATCAAAGGCAAGGATACCCCGATCTATATCGGAAGCGCCGCCCCGGCGCACCGGCAGGCGAAGAATCCCGAGGCCCAGGGACCGGCGCTGCATAGTCGCCTTTCCACGCACAGGAAGAATATCTTGGCGGTCGAAAACCACCACAAAGCGGATTCGCATAACCTGCGGGTGGCCGACTTCGAATACCGACTTCTCGTGATCAAGAGCGGATGGGAGAAGTCGTCGGAGGACTTCCTGATCGAGTTCTTCAAACCCGTGTGGAACAATGAGAGCAAGGTCTGCTACGGAATCGGCAAGCATGGCGACAGTTCCAAGACGAGGGACAACACGAGGTCCCCGTGGGATACGCTCCACCCAGGGCGGAAATGGGCCCTGGACGCCAAACCCGGCCGGACGGCCGCGCAGATAGTCGAGGCGGTCCGGGCGCATTTGGACATCTTTGGCGGCCGCCGACTTGACGGCAAGGCGCTACTTGAATTGTTGGCGGGGGGCGCCCGTAGCGGCGGGCCGTCCGTAGGATCACCCGACGGAGATTCGGAATAGAAAACACGCCTTTCGCGTTTTTGGGGTGCATATGCGATCCATCGAATTGTTCGCCGGCGCGGGCGGGCTGGCCCTGGGTACGGCTAAGGCCGGTTTCGCCCATGACCTGGTGGCGGAATGGAATCCCGAGGCCTGCCAGACCCTTCGCGACAACCGTAAGTCCGTCCCGGAGATGAAGGGATGGAACGAGATCCACGAGGGCGACGTTAGGAAGCTGGAATACGGCCGCTTTGAGGGAAAGCTCGACCTGGTCGCGGGTGGTCCGCCCTGCCAGCCCTTCTCCCTGGGCGGCAAGCATCGCGCGTTCCTGGACGACCGCGACATGTTCCCGGAGGCCGTCCGCGCCGTCAGGGAGAGCCGGCCGAAGACGTTCATCTTCGAGAACGTGAAAGGCCTTCTCCGCCAAAGTTTCTCCACCTATTTCGAGTACATCATCCTCCAGCTCAATTACCCCGATGTGGTCCGCAAGGGCAATGAACAATGGCAGGACCATCAGCGCCGGCTTGAGCGCGTCCACACAGGCGGCCGCCATGAGGGGTTGCGCTATAATGTGGTGTTCAGGCTCCTGAATGCCGCCGACCAAGGCGTGCCCCAGCGCCGGGAACGCGTCTTCATCGTGGGCTTCCGGTCCGATTTGGGGCGGGAGTGGTCCTTCCCGAAAGCGACCCATTCCAAGGAAGCTCTGCTGCGCAGTAAGTGGGTCACCGGTGAGTATTGGGATCGCCACGGAGTTTCCACAAAACGCAGGGGAGCGAAACCAGCGCTTTTCAAGAGGACCGTCGATTCTTTGAAGGACAATCCCAAAGCGTTCCTGGAGCCGTGGCGAACGGTCCGTGACGCGATCGCTGATCTGCCCGCCCTGGGGGGGAATCGTCTGTATACCGGCGTGGCCAACCACGAATTCATGGCTGGAGCTAAGGCTTACCAAGGCCACACGGGGAGTCCGCTTGACGAGCCCGCCAAGACACTCAAGGCTGGCGACCACGGCGTGCCCGGTGGGGAGAACATGTTGGCGAGGCGCGACGGTTCGGTCCGCTACTTCTCCGTGAGGGAAAGCGCCCGGATCCAGACCTTCCCGGATGACTACAAATTCTCCGGTCCCTGGACCGAATGTATGCGCCAGTTGGGCAACGCTGTGCCTGTGCTCCTGGGTCGGGCGGTCGCCGCTAGCGTCGCGGCGGGGATGGCCTAAGACCCCCTTCACACGGGCCCCATGGACAAAGTGGATTCGGCTACGCGATCCAGGATCATGTCCAAGATCCGTGGAGAAGGAAACAAATCCACGGAATGGCGGGTTCGGGCCTGGATGATCGGGGCGGGCATCAGAGGATGGAAACTCGGGAGTCGGTCGGACCTTCCCGGACGACCAGATTTCATCTTCCTAGATGCTCGAGTCGTTGTCTTCGTGGACGGCTGTTTTTGGCATGGATGCGAGTTGTGCGCCCGGAAACGGAAGCCGCCCCAAACTAATGCCGCATTTTGGCGCAAAAAGGTCCTGACAAATAAGCTCAGGGACCGCCGCCAAAGCCGTCAACTCCGGCGGCTTGGGTGGGTGGTGGTCCGAATTAAAGAGCATAGCTTGGTGGGGAACGTTGGGCCGGTCATTGGAGGAGCCCTCCCGATGGTATGCCTAAATAAGCGGAATGTGGGCGTTAGGCGAAAGACGACAACGGAAGATATGGTAAGCTGTGAACGGAGGCGCTGAAATCGGGCCTAGGACCGGAAGGATAAGAATCCAATGAGCCGCATTGACGACTTTTCGAAGCCCAAAGAGCGGATCATTCGCGCGCGGGGTGTTTCCGCGCCGAACGGATCCCGCCCTCGTTCGGGGGGGGCTTCTGTGCTCCCCGAAATCGTCAGCCTATTTTCGGGCGCCGGCGGGCTGGATCTTGGTTTCAAGAAAGTTGGATACAAGATCGCGCTGGCGATCGACTCGGAAGCCGCCGCGATCTATACCCACCGCAAGAATTTCCCGCGAACCAAGTCCATAGTCGCGGACCTCATTGAGCTCCAACCGCAAGGCGTTGTCGAATATGTACGGTCCGCAGTCCCGGATGGTCGCCGCATCGCCGTTATTGGTGGTCCCCCGTGCCAGGGCTTCTCGCGGGCAAACACGAGTTCCCGGGCTGACGACCCAAGAAACCAACTGCCCAAGCTCTATCTCGAGATAGTTTGCGAGCTCCAGAAATTTTATGTGGTGGAGTTCATCGTTCTGGAAAATGTGCTTGGCATCCGGGACAAGAAACACGCGACGACTTACAAGGCGCTTATCGACGGGATTTCGGAACTTGGGTTTGACGTCAACGAGAAGGAATTGTGCGCCGCGGATTTTGGGGTGCCCCAAAACAGGCGCCGGATCGTAATATCGGGCTTGCGTAAGGGACAGGGATACTCCAGCGTCGAGCCGCGTAAACGAAAGGGCATTGACACGGTTCGTGAGGCCATCGGGGGGTTAAGGGCCCCCGCCTACTTCAGGTCCGGCCTTAAACCCGATGACATTCCTGAGCATCCGAACCATTGGACAATGCAGCCAAAATCACCGCGGTTTAGAAATCCCTGGAAACAAGAGGGCGGTCGCAGCTTCAGGCGCTTGGCTTGGGACAGGGAGAGCCCCACGATTGCATTTGGCCACCGCGAAATACATGTCCATCCTGGCGGCCATCGTCGGCTCAGCATCTACGAGGCTATGCTTCTACAGGGGTTCCCTAAGCGGTTCGTCCTGGCAGGGAATCTGTCGGAACAGGTACAACAGATCTCTAACGCGGTCCCGCCCCCGCTCGCCCGCAGCGTCGCGTCGGCGGTGACCCGCGCATTGGATGGGCGATAGCCATGGCTAAACAGCAGCGGGTCCGTGAAGTTCATGATGAGCGGGAGCTTGTGGAGTCAATTCGCGCCAGTCAGGACGCGGACGACATTGTCCAAACGACTCTAAAGACCGATGAGCGGGTCATCGCACGCGTTACCGATGGAATTTATCGCCAGCCTGGCTCTGCTCTGCGCGAACTCATATCCAATGCGTATGATGCAGACGCCTCGCGCGTGGTCATTAAGACCGACGCGCCGCGTTTCGAGCGCATCTTCGTCGAGGATGACGGCCACGGTATGGAGCCTGAGGCTCTCGCGTATTTGTTGACGCATATCGGTGGCAGCGCCAAGCGGAATTTGGATGGCCCAAGGCTTGGTATTACCGCGAGCGATCCGATGTGTAGTCCCAAAGGACGACGCCTGATCGGGAAAATTGGGATTGGGCTCTTCTCTGTGTCCCAGCTTACCCACACTTTTCAAATAATCACTAAAGTGGAAGGTGATGACCATCGTACTGTCGCCACCGTCGCGTTGCGCCAATACGCCGACGAAGATCACGTCCCAGCCGAAGGTGCAGAAAAGAAATTCGAATCCGGCAAGGTGAACATATGGCGGGAAAAGGCCGCAGATAAGGATTCCCACGGGACCACAATTGTTCTCACCAGTATTCGTCCCCAAGCACGGGATACCCTTCGGAGCAGGGAAATCTGGGCGGCTATTGAACAGAATGAGGCCCAATCCGCGTCCGAAGAGCAGCAGACTCTTGAACCGCCCAAATTCCATATTGGCAGGGTCGACAGGAGCGGACAAAATTTGAGGACAATAGCGGGAACCGCGGGAAAAGTCTGGGCGTTGCCCTGGGAGAAGGGCGATCCTCCCGAGGTTGCGTTTCGCAAGGTCGTGCAGAGCGTCTGGGATGAAGTTGACCAGTCGACGCCAAATCCTCAGCTTGACCGTATCTTCGACTACTACCTAAGGATGGTTTGGCAGCTTAGCCTTGCGGTGCCCCTGCCATACGTGGAAGGGCATTTGTTCGATCATGATTTGGAGGGATGGGCGGAAGCTTTCCTGCTGTCAAACGAGCCCAAAGGGTCGGCGCGAAAAATTGAGCTGGCAAGTGGAGTGTCGCTACGGAAAGCGGAGGACCTCCATGATCCGGCGGACTCGGTCGGGCAATTCGATATCTTTTTCGATGATCTGAAGTTATTTCGTCCCATCAAGTTCAAGGGTTTACCGACGACCAATAACGCCTTGAAAAACCCGTTGGCGTTTATCGGGAAATGCCGGGAGAATTTTTCGAAACTTCCACGCGAACTAAGTGGGGGGCCACTGGCGTTCGAAGCCTATCTTTTTTGGACACCGAAGGTCGCTCCCACAGAGCACCAAGGGGCTTTAATTCGGATACACGGTTCGAGCGGCACGCTCTTCGATCCGACGTTTATGCGGTACCAAGTATCCGAGCAGACTCGTCTACGCCAGATCACCTGCGAAATATTCGTGAGCGAGGGACTCGACAGCGCGCTTAATATCGACCGTGAGTCCTTCAATAACGCTCATCCCCACTCGGTGTACATAACGAAGTGGCTACATAGCGCGTTGCGACAACTTGCGTCAACCCAGAAACGTCTTTCGAGCGAAATCCGAGACCAGACCCGTGGTGAAAGTAAGGACGCGGCGGTCACGCAGATCCAGCAGGTCGCCAATGACCTTTGGAAACAGGAGACCGACGATCCTGGAGGCGATCCGCCGTCGATCGAGTTATCGGTTACGGGCTCTAAGTCCCCCGCCACAAAAGGGGAGGCTTACGTCTATTCGCGAGCAGCAGTCGTTCCCACAAGGGAGGGCGCGCACACCGCGAAATCAAGGGCGCAGGACGCTATCCTCGAAGAGAAACTTAAAGCGATCGCTCAAGTACTGGCTTCCTTTGGGCTTCTGGATGCTGTGCCTAAGCGGAAGCAGGAAAAACTTTTGAGGGCCATCTATAGAATTCTCGCGGCTCCGGGAGAGTGATGAGCGACACTCTCCCTCCTGATCCTCCCGGTACTGAAGGACACGCCGACGATATAGTAGAGGTTGCGACTTACGAGGCAAAACTCCCTCGGAAGCGAGAATTTTTGCCATGGCATCTGCCCCGCAAACAGTTTGTCCGGCAGAAACAATGGTGCAAGCAGATTTCGCTAATGCTAGACGAGCATCCACTTGCGGATAGTACCCTCAAATATATGGGATTACCGGGCATTGATTTGCTTGATTTGCGGCACTTCCATTCCGAGATATGTGTGAACAGGAATATCGGTTTGCGCTTTTTGGGTTTCAATAGCAGCGCCGTTCCCACAGACGTGGAGCATACCGAATTAAATGTTTCCTTGGATGAGGTGCGCCGGTTGTCAGGCGTCGATCCCATGTCGAATGTAATAGGCGACAATTTCGCGTTAGTCGCCAGGGAGAATTCGATTGCCTCTCGAAAAACGCTCGAGCTGGGTCCATTCGACGTGATCAACCTAGACCTCTGCGATGGTTTCGGTTCCCAGACCCCCGGTGCACTTGAGCAAACATATTACGACGCGATCAATAGCCTGCTTTCCCTCCAAGCCCGGACCAAAAGCCCATGGTTGCTTTTATTGACCACCCGGACCGATAGGGCAAATGTGAACATCCAAGTTCTACAGAGCTTGATCGAAATATATAACAGGAATTTGGACAGCTGCACGTCTTTCCGGGAAGCCTCTCTTGACAAGTTTGCGATCGAGACCGCAGAAGCGCTTCGAGCGGCGGCGGGAACAGAGGGCGGCCTACTTGCGGTCTTTCTGGTCGGCCTGTGTAAATGGCTCCTTCGGTTAGCTCTTGCGCATCAACCTCCAACTTCCGTTGAATTGCGCAGTGTCATTGGTTACAGGGTAAATCGAGGCTCAGAACATGGGGATTTATTCTCCTTGGCCTTGCGTTTTACCCCGACCTTTGCACCTATAACTGATCCCTCGGGGCTTGCAAACCGGCCGAGCACAACACCGAATGAGTGTAACCTTTCTACTCAAGTACTAAACCGGGTAGCTAGTCGTGTGGACGCCGACAAGGTTCTCGCCGAAAATCCAGAAATAAAACAAGCAATGACCGATGCAACCGCATCTTTGCTTGTGCTTGCGCGCTACGACGAAGAAGCTTATCGGGCATGGCTTCCATAACCCGGTGTGTAGATATCCCTGGAATATATTGATCTATTTCTTAAGGAGGTTCAAATGCCTATCACGGTTTCAGCGGGGAGATTTCCGAATCTCAGGGAAATCTGGGGTGAGGGTCCGAATACTTTAGTTGTTGTGGCTCAGACCGGAACATACCGCATCATTGCACGGCATAATATTAGAAGCGGTTCAAGGCCGCTCTACTACGCGCATTTTGAGCGACAAACTGATTTACCCGCGTCGCCCCAAACAAACGTCTCAAGAATTATTTCCGTTTGGGATGCAGGAGTCGATCTGCCCGATGCCACCGGTGAAACAATCCAGGAATGCCTTGAAGCCGCATTAGAATCGATCCCGGATTAAAACACCACAATTGCTTTCGGTTCGATAATTTTTAATCGAATACTCGGGTCAATTAGACGTCATCATTTTTGACGTGCAAGAACCATTTGGATTATCGCGTCGGCATTTTTCGTAGCCACGCATGAGAGACAATTTTTCTTCATAATGGATGGAGGAGGTCATATGGCGGAAAACTGGAGCGACGAAGAACTTAAAGCTGCTGTCGATATGTATTTGGCGATGGCGAAGTACGAGGCGGACCGAAAGCCATACAATAAGCGGCAGATTTATCGTGAATTGGCAGGGCGTTTTGCTCGGACCGATAAAGCCTTTGAATTTAGAATGCAGAACATTTCCGCCATCCTAAAGGAGCAGGGAAAGCCTTGGGTTCCGGGATTATGGCCGGCCGAAAACATTGGCGCTAACGTGAAGCCTCGTATCGTCGCTTTGTTAGAGAACGGCGCAAAGACTGGTAGGCTGGCTTCGAGAAGCATCCCTTCATACAAGGCAAAGCTTCCCGCCATGCGGGACTGGCTGAGGGAGGTCGCGCGTGTAGGCGAATCTGTCACCTATGAACAGGTAATGGAAGTGTTCGGAATCGACCGATTTAGTTTGAAATATGCCTTGGAATACTTGGGTCGACAGGCAGAAAATTTAGATGAACCTATCATTACGGCGATTGTGGTCAGCAAGAAAACGAAGCGATGCTCTTCGGGTTTCGCCAAGGAGTTTGGTAACCGGGATGATGTGGTTGAGCGGGAGCTTTTGCGCAAATATTGGAAGGTCAAGGAGAACGAAACGATCGCGGGAGCGCCCGCCGCTACGAAGGAAGACATCGAAGTCAAGGCTGCCCGTTTTGTTAGCGTTGAGGCTCGACCCGACCAAGCCGCTTTTCGAAGGCGGGTTTTTCTGGCTTGCAATGGGAGATGCATGGTCAGTGGATGCGATGTGGACAAAGCGTTGGACGCTGCTCACAAACATGATAGGGATTGGCGTGCCGGACATAATAATGCGGAAGATGGGATTCTATTACGGAAAGATTTGCATGCTCTGTATGACAGCAAACTGCTTTGGCTGAATAGCGAGGGAACGATAGAGTTGCATCCTTCAGTCTTAGCGCATTATAAAGAGTTCCGCGGGAAATTTTTTGGAGCGAAAGACTGATCGTACCGATTCAGCAGTTCCATGGATCCCCGAATGGACAAACGAAAAGCGCGGTAGAATACCTATCGTCCCTCTCTTGACGGGTGTAGCTGGATGTGTGGGCGATGAGGTGACCTGAAAAAGCGAAAGAAAACTCTAATGGATTTTGGCTTGCAAAAATGTTATGCTTCTCACATGTTTTAAGAAAGCAATGGTATAGTCAAAAAAGGAGGACATATGTTGACGAATTCGAAATCATTTCTAGGATATTTTCGTGAGTCTGTAGGTACAGATGAAGAATCCAAGGATATTTTGAATGGGACGCAAACAGTAACTAAGGTTACGACAGAAAACGGCGACAATGACCGCGAATCCGTGAGCATGGGTACTCGCACAGTGACGGGCGTGCCGAAAGAGGCGAATGATGCCGATCCTTCGGGTTTTGGACCAACAATTTTGCCGCGAAAAATGAGTGCATCTCGGCGGGCCATAAAATACTAACTAACAGTGAATTTTAGAGGTAAAAAAATGAATTCATTTCTTTTGAAATTCCGAGAAACAAGTTCCCAAGAAAAAAATGGATCTGTACTTAGTTTTGGAACTCAAACACATACAGATGTTAAAAACGAAGTTTCTGATGCTGATAATAATTTAGTCGGTTTTGGAACAAAAACGATGACGAAAACAATCGAACCACCTTCCGACACAGATCCATTCCGATCGGGCTATGGCATTATTCCGCGGAGAATGAGCTTTGGGCGTAGAAACCAATGTTGCTGATCGTCACTAGTACCAGGGATGCCACGGCGGACTATTTGGTTGGAAGAATAAAAAAAACGAAATTGCCATTTGTTCGTTTGGATACTGATTGCGAATTGGACTCATTAGATATTCAGTTCGGAAGTAATGGGCCTTTGCTGAAAGGCGCCGGATGGTCTATTTCCCCAAACGAAGTTACCTCGCTTTGGTTTCGGCGACCAACGCCCCTCGGTAGTGACGCAGATCCAGAACCGAAGGCAGAGCATAAGTGGATATTAGAGGAATGGTCATGTGCATTGGAAGGATTTTTGAGTCATATTAAAGTGAGACGTTGGATAAACCATCCCACAAATAATATTCGCGCCGGTAGTAAAATGGAACAATTAACTCGGGCTCGGTCTTTTGGATTGAATGTTCCAGAATCGATAGTGACAAGAGACCAGGAGGTAGTAAGATCATTTTGGGAACAGTGCGATAAAAAAATTATAGTAAAGCCTTTATCCGCGGGTCTTGTGGAAGAAGGTGATGGGATTTCTACATCGCTCATATACACTAATCAAGTAACGGTCGAACACTTTAAGGGGCTAGAAGATATTTCCGGTTGCCCGACTTTTTTCCAAAGATTAATTTCAAAATCATTTGATGTCAGGGTGACTTGGTTAGACGGAAAATATTTTTCGGTAAAACTAGAACGCCTAACTAACGACGGGGTTCAAATCGTAGATATAAGGCGCGACAATATGAAAGGCGTAAAATATACGTTGATCGAAATGCCTGTGAGCGTAGGTAGTGCACTAAGTGACATGCTGAGTAGCTACGAACTGCGATTTGCGGCTATCGACTTTGTCGTGGATCATGTTGGCAATTGGTTTTTTTTGGAAATAAATCCGAATGGCCAATGGGCGTGGCTTGATTTGGCAGGTATAACCGACATAGCCGGTAGATTCTTGGATATATTTCATGGCGCCGGAGAAATGATGTGAAAATGTCTAAGGGTTTTTCTTGGGATAGAATAATTGAAATGATTTGGATAGATTGGCTACTGCTTAGATTTATGGGAATTGGATGTAACCTTGTAGAGGTGAAAGAAAGAAAATATCCTGCGGAGCATGCATACAAGGCCATCCAAATAAAAAAGGGAGCCAATTTAGATGAAATGATTATTCATTCAAAAGATATTTTCGAGTATGAACAGGCACGACTTGATGGAGTACATCGAAAATCAGCAATGCTACTTACGGCGGTGGGAATTTTTTTTGGTATCCTTTCTTTTTCTCTTCCATTGCTTGTTTGGCCTGCGTTGGTGATTATTCCGGCGGTGCTTTTGGTTAGTTCTGCATGGGTTATTCTTTCGGTAATTGGGGTTGATACAACAATGGGGCCGACATTAGGTCAGGAAGAAGCGGATAAATTAAACAATAGTCAACGTGACTTCAAGTTATCCATTATCAGAGACTATCATTTGAGCGCCCTGCACAATGCGGACGTCAATAGATTTTTAGTGGATGCGTATCGTGTGGCTAGGAGATATCTGCAATTTGGAGTCGCAACGCAAGTAATATTGCTGACAATTGCCATAATAAATAACGTTGGATTACAGGACAGGATAATCATTCAGTTGCGAAGCAACCCAAGTTTAGTGCGACTTTTAACCGGGCCGAAAGGCGACAAAGGAGATAAAGGACAACGAGGAGAATCTGGCCCAAGAGGTCCGGAGGGTATTCCGTGTTTGGGTCTTAAAAAAGATGGCCCTCGATAATCATTGTTCATTCGTCGAATGAATTTGGAATTTTTATATATTTGTTTACTGCAGAACTGATTCGATTAAACGTTCTCATGTTTAGCGGCGCCACCGCATTTTGTGAGTAGATGAGATAGTTTTGCAATACTGGGGGACGGTCATCCGAATATTCCACGGGGAAATTTGTGAATATCAACGCGCTGAAAATGTCTTTTCCTTCCTTGTTTCGGATCCAAGGTTTTTCAAGCGAGTTAAGGATCTCTTTGAACCAAACCGTATCCCTGAAGTCCAAACTCAGCCACGGGACGTTTAAGTTTATGAAGATGACATAAGGCCTGCCGGAAAACTTTGTGAGGGCATTACGGAGTAAATTGTCTATCCCCAGTCTAATTTTGTCCTCACTCACCTGGGGATGCTCTCTGTTGCGGCTTTTTGCTTCGACCTCCAAAAAAGTCCCATTAACTTCATCGACGGACACGAATTCAGGGTGTTTTCTGCTGTTATCCGATTCGTCTTCGTAGTTGAACCCTAATCCCGCCCTTAGAAAGATAGAAGCGACCATGGCTTCGTAACGAGCACCGTCGAAAAGTTCCCTGAGTTTGAGTCGCTCAATTAGGCTTTTCTGGAGTTTCGAGTTATCACCTAACAAGTACAAATCATAAGCTAAGGCGTGGTAAGCCATAGTGGGGCCATTGGGCTTGATTTGGGCAAGTACGCCCATTCTTTTTTCAAACCTTTTAAAATATTCCTGTTTTTCGAAAGCCCAACGCATTATTGGATGGCGTTTATCCGCTGGGCATCGACCTTCTTTTTCCCACCATTCCTTTCCCATCACCTCTTTGAGATATTGGTTTAAAAAATCGGGGAATGACTTCCAATCGCTCGAAAGATATATCCTGCCGCCTACGGCGACGACTTTTTTTCCAGCCAGGGTCTGATGCAATATCGGACGAACATTCCCAAATTTTTCGGGTCTTGGGCGCGAATCTTCGATAGGTATTTCAATACTTGGTGCAGCATGGCATTTCTTGAATTTTTTTCCGCTCCCACAGGGGCACGGTTCGTTTCTCCCGACTTTAGTCATATGGCGTTTTATGGAAATGTATGTTGCGGTTCCTGTTATCAGGGCCGAGTCCCACCATCAACAGGCCTGAAATTTCCATTTTTTTCGTCCATATAACCTGGAAAAAGCCATTGCCGTCCAATTGGGCGAGTTGGGAGCGGGACAGGTCAGTGGTATAAGCCAATTTATCTGGCGCCAGCCAGCGCAGGGGGATGTCAGCAAATCCGTTGGGATAGCTATCCCGATAATAGATTTTCGAGTCTGAGACCCTGAGCGTGAATGTCTTCCCAGTGGGGCTGCGGTAGTGTCCGCTCAAGGACCTTGGGGCAGGTACTTTTCTGGCCGGCCGCCCGACAAAAACCAGGTGTCCCAGGCGCCTAGAACCGCCGAAGTGGGTCAAATCCCAGGCGCCATCGGCCTTCGCCTCCAGGCGCAGGGTCCACCAGGGTCCATAATCGGGCGTTATGAAGCGGCCGTTTTTCGCCTGAATCAATGGTAGCACAATGCCCCGATAGTTGAGCAGAAAGCCCCGTTTCCTGTATTTAAGCTCCCAAAATTCTTGGAAATCAGTGCCCTGATAAAAGCCGGCTGCGGCCTTGAAGGACGGGGATAGTCGTTTGGCCAGCGTTGCTGGGGGTTTGGCCGCTGGCTGTGTTGGGGACCGCTTCTTATTCAGCAGAAAGTCCAAGACTTTGAGGGCGCCCAGGTCCAGGGCCTCCTCGCGATTACGCAGGAGCACGACTGCCATGTCAGATTTAGGCAGCCAATAAAAAGCCGAACTGAATCCCGTGTCCAGGCCATCGTGGGCTGCGACACGATGCCCGTAGAGGGTCCCCACTTGGAGGCCTGCGGCGTAGCCCGGAGAAAATGGCACACGCAATACCGTTTTGGCCGGGCGTAATTGGGCCCGGTAGAGGGCGGGGCCGCCCAGGCTCTGTTCGTGAATGCTATGCGCCCAGCGCCCAAGGTCATCGACGCAGCTCCAGACCGACCCGGGGCCGGGGTTAGCCGAACGGCCCACCGCCGTCTGCCAGCCATCTCCTTTGCGGCGGTGGCCCACAGCGCGGTCTGGGATCCACGTATTCGGATCCTCGACGTAATGCGTCCGAGCCATGGCCAGAGGCGCGAAGATTTTCTCGGCGCCGAACTGGGCCAGGCTCTGGCCACTAACGCGCCGGATTACCTCAGCCAAAAGAAAGTACCCGTCGTTGTTATATAGGTGTTCCTGTCCGGCGGGGAAATTTCGCTCCTTTTGGCGGCTGATGAGCTTTATGTGGGCAGGACTGCCTGGCTTCCAGGCGCCGGCCCAGGCGTCCAGCCAACGCAAGTCAAAGAGGCTGAGTAGGCCGCTGCTGTGATGCATCAAGTGGCGTATCTTGATCCCGCTGAAGTCCGGCCCAAACTCGGTCAGGTAATCCCTGAAATCGTCCTCAATGGAAAGTCGACGGCGTTCCTGAAGTAGGAGGATGCAAAATGCCGTGAACTGTTTGGAAACCGAACCGAGGTTGAATACGGTGTTGGAGGTGATCGGATCAATTTGGCCAAGGCGTTTGGACCCGTAGCCCTTCAAATAAATCGCCCGACCCTGCTTAAATACCCCAAGGGCTCCGCCCGGTGCCTTTGGGGGAGCGGATTTCTCGAAGATCGCGTCCAAATCGCTCCAACACCGCATCGGCACATCCTATCCTACGTCATAATACTAAGGCAAAGTCCCATTTTGGGCATCCGAGGATAGGCCCCAAACGGGCCACTCCTGGGTGGGATTTTGGTTTTACCCTATTTTTCATGATATGAAACACAAGCCGTATGAGTTTTATATCGACGTACCACCAAATCATCATAACAAAATTATCCATGACCTTTCTTTAACTTTTATGTCAGACTATCCGTATAGATCATAGGAATAGTCCGTCCCGGTCCCACTGAGGCACCCCAATGAAAGTCATGATCGCTTACCCGCCTATCCCCTCGGATAAGGGCGTACCGCTGATCTCGCAGAACCGCCAGTTCCAGTGGTTCAACCGGCCGACCTTCATCTATCCGGTTGTGCCGGCCTATGCCGCCACCCTGTTGCAGGACCGAGGCTACAAGGTCGTGTGGGGCGACGGCGTGGCCTCGCTGATGAAGCCCGATGAGTTCAAGGAATTTTTCGACAGGGAAGCCCCGGACATCATCGCCATCGAGGCCAAGACACCGGTCATCAAGCCCTATTGGAAGTGGACCGACGAGCTGAAGAAGATACGGCCCAACACCAAGGTTGTCCTCATCGGCGACCATGTGACCGCTTTCCCCGAGGAGGCCTTCAGCCATTGCAAGGTCGACTATTGCATCGCCGGCGGGGACTTCGACTGGGCCCTGCTCAACCTCTGCAACCACCTCACCAAGGGCGAGGAGCTTGAAGGCGGCGTGTACTGGCGCGACGCGGCCACCAACGAAATCCGCAACAGCGGCACCTTCAAGCTGGAGCACGACCTCAACCTCAACCCCTTCATCGACCGCGACCTCACCCGCTGGGACCTCTACGCGGTGGAGAACGGGAACTTCAAGTACACCCCAGGCACCTACCAGATGACCGGCCGCGACTGCTGGTGGGGCAAGTGCACCTTCTGCTCCTGGACCACCACCTTCAACAATTTCCGCAGCGTGACCCCGGAGCGCCACCTCGACGAGGTGGAGATCTTGGTCAAGAAGTACGGCGTGCGGGAGATCTTCGACGACACCGGGACCTTCCCGGCGGGCCTGTGGCTGAAGAAGTTCGCCCAGGGCCTGATCGACCGGGGCCTGAACAAGAAGGTGGTCTACGGCTGCAACATGAAGCCCGGCGTGCTGAAGCAGGAGCAGTGGGACCTCATGGGCCGCGCCAATTTCCGCTTCATCCTCTTTGGGGTCGAGTCGGCCAACCAGGCGACCACGGACCGCATCCTCAAGGGCGGCAAGGTCGAGGACATCCCCAAGACCATGCGCATGTGCAGCAAGGCCGGCATGGAGCCGCACGTGACCTGCATGGTGGGCTACCCCTGGGAGACCTTCGAGGAAGCCAAGAACACCGTGGACCTCTGCAAGGGCCTCTTCAACGAGGGCGCCATCAGCACGCTGCAGGCCACCATCCTCATCCCCTACCCCGGGACGCCGCTGCACCGGGAGGCCCGGGAGAAGGGCTGGCTGCTGACCGAGGACTACGACCGCTACGACATGCGCGAGCCGGTCCTGAAATTGATGGACGGGGTCAAGCACGAGGACATCCTCGAGCTGACCCAGGGGATCTACAAATCCTTCCTGACGCCGCGTTTCATTTTGCGCAAGCTCCTCAGCGTGCGCAACCTGGAGGACCTGAAGTTCCTCTTCATGGCCGGCAAGCGCGTGCTGGGCCACCTGGCGGATTTCAGCAAGAAGCAGCCCGCCCGGGAGACGACGGACATCATGAAGATTTGAACCACGCATTTTTCGGGACAAAACAAAAGCCCCGGGCTTCGGCCCGGGGCTTTTGTTTTTATTCGACGCGGGCCCTTGGGGGCCGTGCCTGTCAGGCGGCCTTGAAGCCTTCCTTCTTGTGCGAACCGTCGCAGAAGGGTTTGTTGTTGGAATGGCCGCACCTACATTGCTGCGTTGCCTTTCTGCGGTTTCCGGCTGACGGCGAAAAGGTCTTTGAAATATGACATTCCCGAGAACCTGAAAACCCAGGGGGACCATGTCCGGAGGAAGAGGCTGGAACTCGGGCTTGATCAAAGGGAAGTCGCTTATCTGATCGGGGTGAGCCCCGCAGGGCTTGCGGGATGGGAGGTCGAGGGCCATGCCCCTCTTTACCGCTTCTATGCCCGCATCTTCGCCTTCCTGGGGTATGTACCGGATCTTCCCTATCGGATGCCACCAAGGAGAAGTTTCATCAGATGAACTTCCCTTGACCCTGGGCCTCCCATGCGGATAGCATCTTGCAGGTCTCTTTTTGAGGTCTGCCATGGCCACCAAAACCATCACCTTTTTGCTGCCCCAGGACGTGGGCCGAGAAGTTTTGGAAGCAGCCAAAGAAGAACGGAGCACCGTCAGCGAACTGCTTCGGGAATGGACCCGTCAGCACAAGGCCTTGCGCACGTATAAAAAATCCGCGGCTCGAATCCGTAAACTGGTCAGGCAAAAGGGTTTAACCGAGAAGGATTTCGGGGGACCGTTTGGTACAATAGAGGGCAGATGAAGCGGTTGCGGCTTTACCTCGATACGACGGTCTGGAACTTCGCATTTGCCGAAGACGCGCCCGACTACCAGAAGGACACGCTGGAGTTCTTCGCCAAAATTCGAATGGGGCTGTTCGATATTTACTCATCGGATGCGGTTCTGAATGAGTTGCGGGATGCGCCCGAACCACGGCAAGGGCAAGTCACGGCGCTCTTGGAAGAAGTGAAGCCCGTGGTCTTGGATACCTCGCCTGAGATCGACCGATTGGCGGCGGTCTACCTCGCCAAAGGGGTCTTGCCCGAAAAAAGCGGTGTTGATGCGTATCACATTGCCTACGCTACGTTCTATGAAATGGACTACCTACTGAGTTGGAACTTTCGCCACCTTGCGAATCCAAAACGCAGGGCGAAGGTATCGGCGCTCAACGTGGATGAGGGCTACCGTTTCCCAATGGTAATAGCCACCCCACTGGAGGTGTTGGATGTTGAATGACCCTGCGATACATGAACCCCAGAGCCTTCTGGATGTAAGAGAATGGAAGCGGAAAGCATCCGAAGAAATCGAACGGATTGGTTTCAAGGCGTATGGTGAGAAATGTCATGAAAACGTTAAGGCGTTGCGGGAACGGATTGAGCGGGGGCGAAAGTCCGGGAATAAAGCCGCATAATTGCCCGGCCACATCTGTACAAGGGCCTCTCCATAGAATCGCCGTGGGTCTTTCTGGAAACCCTGAAAGCGACCTTAGGCGATTAATATTCACACCCAGAATCCTAGCGATGAGGGTTGGCTTCCGATTCCGGGAATCCTCCCCCTTGGCCCACGTGTGGTGAGGCTGCAATGAATAAAGGCATTGTTCTGTTAGGTGCAGCCAGCATGCTTTTCGGTGCGACCATTGTCCCACCATTGCATGCAGATCAATTCTCTGGAAACGCCAAAAATACACAAAATAGCTTTCCGAAAACTCAAGACGCGTCGAAGACTCTTTGTTGTCGGATTGGAAAACATGAGTCGTATCTTGATAAGAAAATGACTTTGGCGAAAAGCAAAGGCGACGCACTAATTATTCAAAATATTATGAATGCACTAACGCTTGAAGCCGCTAACAAATATAATATTTCACCAGAACCAGAATTGACTACAACTTGGAACTCGGAAGTTGCTTTTGTTGCGAGTCGATTTCAGAAACCTATTGATTACGACACACTGTCGCCCAAAGTAAAAAGAGCAATTAAAGCTAAGCGTCAACAAATCGAGCTATCGATATTGGGAAAAAAGGTCCGCAATTTTATAATACAAGATATCGCTGCGCACGACGCAAATTTTACTCTGTATTATACGTCTAATATCAATCAAGTTGAGGCTGATCCTGCATTGTTGTCGCAATATCGGGCAATTTCTGCTCGTGTTGCTAGCGAAGGTGGCTATCAGGTTTACGAAAATAAAAAAATAAATGAATGGTGGATAAAATTTATTGAAACCGAAAATGTCAGTTTTGGCAGCGACAGGTGCAAGGAAATTTTTGAGAGAATATGGAAAAATGGACCGAAGGGAAGTTGAAGAACGTTGCTTGTTTTTTTTATAAGGATTTTCCTTTAAATCCGTCTGAGGGTCTCTCGGTCGAACCGCCGTCGGTCTTTCTAGAACGCCTGAAAAAACGTTGGGTATTTAATATTGACACCGAAAGTTGATAATATTCCCTGGACATAAAAAAAGAGAGCCGCGCTGCTCTTGCGGCTCTCTAAAGGTGTTCATGACTTGCCGGACTTGGAAGGCCTTAGGACGCCTTGAAGCCTTCCTTCTTGTGTGTTCCGTCGCAGAAGGGCTTGTTGCTCGAGTGCCCGCAGCGGCAGAGGTGGGCCGTTTCCTTGTGTTCGACCTTGGTTCCGTCGGCCTTGACGATTTCGAAGTCGCCCTGGACGGCATAGGGGCCGTCGGGCAGGGGGGTGATTTTGGTGGGCATGGCATCTCCTGGCTGAGAAGGCGTTAGGGCTCTGACCCGGCTTTTACCATACGCAGCCGCGGATTCCGCGGATTTAGGCGGCGCCGGGAAAAGACCGGGGCCGCGCGTCCACCCGGATCCAAAAAAGGATGGACAAATTAAACATCTTGTTTTATTATACATTATGTTTAATTTGGAGACGCAACCATGACCCGGCCGGCTGGCGACGCGAAAAAGCGTCTGATCGAGGCGGGCAAGGAGATCCTCGAGGAGACCGGTTTCAGCGGCCTTTCCGTGCGGGCCGTGGCGGCCCGCGCGGGCGTGAACCTCGGCCTGGTCAGCTACCATTTCGGGGGCAAGGCGGCTTTTGTCCACCAGGTGGCCCAGGAGCTCTACGACGAGTTTTTCCTGGATTTCAGCCTGCAGGTCGAGGGGGAGAACGATCCCCTCGCGGCCCTGCGCAAGGGCCTGCTGCGCCTGGCCCGCTTTGTCCGGGACCGCCGTCGCATGGTCCGCAGCCTTCTGAAGGACCTGACCGACGGTGACGCCGAAGCGAAGCGTTTTGTGCTCACCAATGTGCCCCGCCACGGGATCATTCTGGCGGGGCTGGTGCACCGTTGCCAGGACGAGGGGCGCCTGGCCAAGCTGCCGGTGCCGGTGGCCATGACCACCCTGATGGGCGTGGTGGTCTTCCCAACCTTGGTCGCGGAACCCATCGCCCGGGCCAAATTCGGGGGCCAGGGGCCTTCGCACCGCAAGATGATCGAAGACAGTCTGTTGACCGATGGAGCCCTGGAACTGCGGGTGGACCTGGCCTTGAAGGCCTTGAAGCCCTGAGGGCGGAATAAACCAGGATTTTCGCGCTTTCCGGTGTGGGGCTCATCCGCGCCGGCAAAGCCTGGATGCGCGGACGAACAGGGGAGAACCATGAAGCTGCTTTCCAAAAGCGTTCTGTTGCCGATCTTCTCCGTGGGCCTGGCCCTGCCGGCCCACGCCGAAATGCTGCGCCTGTCCCTCGACGAGAGCATCCAGGCCGCCGAGGACTATTCCCCGGCCTTGAAGGCCGCGCGTTTCGACGTGGATTCCGCCGCGGCGCACGAGTCCGCCGTCAAAGTCGGCCTGCTTCCGCACATCGGCCTGGACGGACGTTACAGCTACGCGGCCCAGGTGCTCCCGCCGATCACCCTGCCTCCCTCCTTCGCCTCCACCTTCGGCATCAACCAGCTCGATTTCGGGTTCCACAACAACTACAGCGTCGGCGTGTCCGCCAACTGGGACATCATCGGCGGAGTCTCCACCTGGCGCCAGTGGCAGGTCGCCACCGAGGCGCGCAAGGCCGCGGAGGCCCAGCTCGACGACGCCGAGCAGAACCTGCGCCTGAAGGTGCGTCTGGCCTATTTCCAGACCCGCCTGGACGAGACCCAGGTGCGCCTCTACGCCGACGCCCTCAAGCTGGCCCAGAGCCAGGCCCATGACCTGTCCCTGCGCCTCAAGGCGGGCACCAGCAGCAAAATCGACTGGCTGACGGCCAGCAACGACGAACTGGACCGCAAGGCCTCCTACCGCCTCGCCCAGGTGGACCTGGCCGGCGCCCTGCGCGACCTTTTCGCCCTGACCGGCCAGCACCAGGCCGCGGACGTGTCCATCCCGGTGGACGGCCAGGACGGGCGCGACCTTCCCGCCAAGGTGGACGAGCCGACCGTGTCCGTGCGCCTGGACGACACCGCCGCGCTGCTGGCCGAGCTGGAGCCCGCGGAAAGCGCGGGCTTCCAGCCCCAGAACATCGCCAAGCTGCGCGCCCTGTGGGCCCAGGTCGAGGAGGCCCGCCGCATGACCGCCGCCGCCTGGGCCGGCCACCTTCCCAGCGGCACCGTGGGCTTCCGCTGGAGCTACGACTACCCCGAGCCGCCCCTGCCCCAGGCCGTGGACCAGCAGACCACCAGCGCCAACTTCAACCTGCCCCTGTTCAGCTTCGGCCAGGTGAGCGACCAGGTGCGGTCCCAGCAGGCCCAGGCCGACGCCGCCGCGGCCCAGGCCGGGGACGCCGTCACCCTGACCAAGACCGACTGGCTGAAGAGCCACGACCGCCTGTCCGGCCTGCGCGCCCAGCGCGTCCTGCAGGTCCAGGAGGACAAGCAGACCAGCGAACTGCGGCAGATGGTGTACCGGTCCTACAAGATCGGCGGCTCGACCTACCTGGAGGTCCAGTCGACCACGCTTGAATCCCTACAGGCCGGCCTTGCGCTGGCCCAGACCGAGACCCAGATGCTCATCGAACTGGCCAACCTCTCAGCCCTTACCGAAGCCGACCGATAACCGAGGATCCTATGAAGAAGCGCATGCCGATCATCCTGCTCGTGGCCGCCGCCGTGGCCTATTACTTTTTCGTCTACAAGCCGGCGCATCCTTCCTTCACCTTCGCCGGAACGGTGGAAGTGGACGAGGTGGACGTGCAGCCCGGCGTGGCCTCGCCCATCGGCGGCCTGGACGTCAAGGAGGGGGACGTGGTGGCCCCGGGCCAGCTTCTCGCGACGCTGACCTGCCCCGACATCCGCGTGGCCGCGGGACTGGCCTCCAGCGACTTCAGCCGCAACGAGCAGCTCTACAAGGCAGGCTCCCTGGCCTACAGCAATTTCGACCATAGCCTCTTCGCCAACCAGGATGCCGCGGTGAAGCTGGACTGGTGCACGGTGGCCGCGCCGATCAGCGGCACGGTCCTGACCATCTACCGCCACATCGGCGAATGGGCCCGCCCGGGCGAGCCCATCATGACGCTGGCCGACCTGCGCTCCGTGTACGCCTACTTCTACGTGCCCCAGACCATGCTCGTCGACCTCAAGGTGGGGGAGAGCGTGCCCTGCTCCCTGCCCGAAGTGCAGGGCCGGGTCTTCAACGGCAACCTGGCCTTCGTGCGGCCGGACGCGGAATTCACGCCCAAGAACGTCCAGACCCGCGAGGAACGCGAGACCCTGGTCTACGGGGTGAAGGTGCAGTTCGACAACTCCGACGGCGCCCTCAAGCCGGGCATGTACATCGAAGCCAATTTCCCGCACTGATAGGGCCCCTGCGGGGCCCTATCAGGATGGAAGCATCGTGGCGCCTGCGTGGCGGGATCCGACGAGGGCCGTGCGACGCGGGCGTTTCAACAATTTTCAGAAGTAGGTCCATGCCCATCCTTTCCGTGCGCATCGATTCCCTGAAGAAGCGCCTCGGGCCCAACCAGGCCCTGGACGGGCTGAGCACGGTCTTCGGGCCCTCGCGCCTGCACGGCATCATCGGCCCGGACGGCGCCGGGAAGACCACGCTGCTGCGCCATCTGGTGGGCCTGCTCAAAGCCGACTCCGGGGACTTACAATGGATGGAGGAGTCCAAACCGGTGGCCTTCCCGACGGTGCGAGCCCGCATCGCCTACATGCCGCAGACGCAGAGCCTCTACGGGGACCTGACCATCTCCGAACACATGGACTTCTTCTCTGAAATGTACGCCCTTGAGGCGGCGGACTACAAAAAGCGCCGGGCCCAGCTCCTCCACATCACCCGCCTGGACCGCTTCGTGGACCGGCCCGCCTCCAAGCTCTCGGGCGGCATGTACAAGAAGCTGGGCCTGATGTGCGCGCTCCTGGCCAATCCGGACGCCCTGCTGCTCGACGAGCCCACCAACGGCGTGGATCCCGTGAGCCGGCGCGAATTCTGGGAACTGCTGATGGAGCTGCTCAAGAACAGGATCCTCATCATGGTCGCGACCGCTTACATGGATGAGGCCGAGCGCTGCGACGAGGTGCACCTGATAGACAAGGGGCGCCTGCTGGACAGCGGGGAGCCGCGCGCGCTGCTGGCGAAGGCCGGCGTTAAACGCTTCGACGAGATCTTCCTGGCCGCGGAGAAGCCCGAATGAGCGCATCCACGGGACCACAGAGCCTGGCGGTGGACGTCAAGGATCTCACGGTGCGCTTCGGCGACTTCATCGCCGTGGACAAGGTGACCTTCCAGGTGGCCAAAGGCGAGATCTTCGGCTTTCTGGGCGCCAACGGCGCGGGCAAGACCACCACCATCCGCGTGCTTTGCGGCCTGCTGAAGCCCAGCTCCGGCGAGATCCACGTGGGGGGCGAGTCCTTCCATGATGACAATCAGGGCCTCAAGTCCAAATCCGGCTACATGAGCCAGAAATTCACCCTCTACAACGACATGACGGTGGCCGAAAACCTGGAGTTCAAGGCATCCCTGCGCGGCGTGTCCAAGGAGGACCTGAAGTCCCGCAAGGAGCGCCTGTTCAGCCTGGTGGGTTACGAGCATTCCGAGAACGACATGGTGGGATCGCTGCCGGGCGGGCTCAAGCAGCAGGTGTCGCTCGCGGCGGCCCTTTTGCACGACCCGGAGATCATCTTTCTCGACGAGCCCACGGCCGGCGTGTCCCCGGAGGCCCGTTCGCGCTTCTGGGACATCATCCGCAACCTGGCCGCGGCCGGGCAGACCGTGTTCGTGACCACCCACTACATGGACGAGGCCGAGCAGTGCGGCCGCATCGCCCTCATGCGCGACGGGAAACTGGTCGCCCTGGACTCCCCGGCGGGCCTGAAAAAAATGACCTTCCCCTACGGCCTGATCGAGCTCGAGGAGAGCGGCCCCCTGCCCGAGGATTGGGTGGCGACCTTGCGCGCGCGCGAGGGCGTGGCCTCCCTGAAGCCGCACGGGAGGCGCTGGCACCTCGAACCGCTCTCCCCGGAGGCCTCCCAGGACCTGCGCAAGGGCCTGCCCTCCGGCCTTTCGGCGAAGGATTTCGAACCGTCCCTGGAGGACGTGTTCCTGAAGGTCGTGGAGCCATCCGCGACAAAGGCAGCGCCGCAGGCGCCGGCCGAAGGAGGGCCCCGTGGCTGAAGGGAAATCTCCGTTCTTGGTGGACTTGGGCCGCCGGTTGGGCGGCTTCTTCGGAATGATCCTGCCCCGCCGGGCCGCGGCCCTGGCCAACAAGGAAGTCCACCACATCCTGCGCGACCCTTACACCCTGGGGATGTCCATCGGCCTGCCGGTGATGATGCTGATGCTGTTCGGGGAGGCCATCAATTTCGACGTGGCGGACGTGAAGGTCGCGGTCCTGGACCAGGACAACAGCACCGATTCGCGCATGCTGATCGACACCATCCGCGGTTCCGGCTACTTCGTGGTCTCGCCCAGCCATGGCAATCCTGAGGAGGACCTGTCCTCGGAGCGAGCCAAGGCCGTGGTGGTCATCCCCGCCGGCTTCCAGCGCGAAGTCGGGCGCGGCGAGGTCCCCAAGGCCCAGCTCCTGGTCGACGGATCGGACAACGCCACCGCCGGGGTGGTGGCGGGCTACATGAACGGCGTGGCCGGGGTCGCCTGGCAGCACATCCTTGAACGGGAGGCGCCCCCGGGGCCCGACCCGCCCATCACCTTCGTCACCCAGTACCTCTTCAACAAGGAGCTCAACAGCCGCTGGTTCATGATCCCTGGCCTGCTGGTGATCATCATCGGGCTGCTGGCAGTGCTGATGACGGCCCTTACCGTGGCTAGGGAATGGGAGAACGGCTCCATGGAGATGCTGCTGACCACGCCGGCCAGGCCCATGGACATCATCCTGGGCAAGGTGGCGCCCTATGTGGGTCTGGGCCTGATGGCCGTGGGCCTGGTGTACGGCGCCGGGCGGCTGGTCTTCCACGTGCCCTTCCGCGGCTCGCTGCTGCTCCTGCTGCTGGGCAGCCTGCTGTTCCTCTTCGTGTCCCTGTCCCAGGGCCTGCTCATCTCGGTCGCCACGCGCAACCAGCAGGTGGCCTTCCAGCTGAGCATGATGTCCGCCATGCTGCCCACCATGCTGCTGTCGGGCTTCATCTTCCCGGTGGAGAGCATGCCCATCGCATTCCGCATCATCACCTGCGTCCTGCCGCCGCGCTGGTTCATGGTCATCAGCCGGGGGCTATTCTTGAAGGGCGCGGGGCCCATTGAACTGGCCCTGCCCTTCCTGGTGCTCGGCCTGATGTGTTTCCTTTTCGTGATGTTCGCGGTGAAAAAATTCAAGACGGACCTGGAGCCATGAACTGGAGAGTATTGCTCGCCTTCGCCAAGAAAGAGCTGGTGCAGACCCTGCGCGACAAGCGCATGCGCACCCTGCTGCTGGTCGCGCCGGTGATCCAGCTCACCCTCTTCGGCCTGGCGCTGCACAACGAGGTCCGCAACATCCGCCTGGCCGTGTACGCGGCCCCTTCCGACAGCCTGGCCTGGGAGCTCGGGCGGCGCGCGGCGGGCACGGGCTGGTTCATCCTCAAGACCGACGTGAACATCAACCCCTTCGAGGCCTTGTCTTCGGGCCAGGTGGACGCGGCCCTGGTGGCGCCCCCGGGGGGCCTGGACCAGGCGGTGGGGCGCGGACAGGGGCGGATCCAGCTGCTCATCGACGGCACCAACACCACCCGGGCCCAGGGCGTGGTGCAGTACATGGACGCGGTCCGCAGGGACGTCATCACCGAAAGGGTCCGCCACGGCCTGCCCGACCCGCCCAGCCTGGAGATGGACACGCGCATGCTCTACAACCCGACCCTGGAGAGCAAATACTTCATGGTGCCCGGCGTGCTGGCCATGCTCCTGCTCATGGTGACCCTGACCCTGACCTCCAGCTCCATCACCCGCGAGAAGGAGATGGGGACCTTTGAGACCCTGCTGGCCGCTCCCATCAGCCCCGGCACCATCCTGGTGGGGAAGGCCCTGCCCTACATCGTCCTGGGCCTGCTCGACCTGCCCCTGATCCTGTGCGTGTCCTACTTCATCTTCAGCGTGCCCCTGCGCGGACCGATCTGGGAGCTCTTCGTCGCCTCCATCGCCTTCATCGGCTGCACCGTGGCCCTGGGCATACTGCTGTCCACGGCCGCCCAGAACCAGCAGCAGGCCATGATGGGCAGCTTCCTGACGCTCTACCCCTGCCAGATGCTGTCGGGCATCATTTATCCCCTGGATAACATGCCCAAATGGCTGTACTGGATCACCTACTTCAACCCCCTGCGTTATTTCGCCATCCTGATCCGCAACATCCTGCTCAAAGGGGGCGCCCCGGAGCTGTTTTGGCCGAACGTGGGGGCCCTGGCGCTTCTGGCCGTGATCCTCCTGATCGTGGCCTGGAAGCGCTTCTCGCCCACCCTGAACTGAATAAGGGGCAGGCGCGCTTCGGCCCGCCTTGTGGACACAAAAAAGCCCGGAACCCTGGACGGGGTTCCGGGCCTTTCTGCGCTTAGGCGGCCTAGAACAGGTAGCTCAGCTCGGCGTTGACCAGCCAGGACGCCACCAGCTGTTCGCCGTTGACGTTGCGCGACACCGGCAGGTAGACGAAGCCGGTGGCCTGGATGTTGGGGGTGAGGTCGGCCTGCAGCCCCGGGCTGAGGTACAGGTTCTCGTAGCCGCTGTTGTAGTTGCCTGTGACGGAATCGCCCCCGCCGCTGTCGTGGCCGCGGATGGTCACGTTGGCCTGCAGCAGGGGGGTGAGTCGGGTCCGGCGCTTCATCCCGTCGAAATGGAGGCCCGCGGCGATGTCCAGGTTGTTGGCGGGCTCGTAGCCTTCGCGGGCGTACAGGGGCGCGTCCAACAGGGTCTGCCCGTACCAGCCCCAGTCCGCGCTGAACTGGCCGCGGTCAAAGGCGCCGATCAGCAGGTCCGTGGTGCCGGTCCCGGGCGCCGTGTCGCGGTCCATGAGCCAGTCGGGACCGGTGAAGGGACCGGTCGGGAGCTTGACACCGAACTCCAGCCCTATGGCCATGTCCTCGGAAAAGCCCGTGTACATGCCCATCACGCGCACATCGCCCAGGGTGCCCAGGGTCTGGCTTTGGACGCTGGGGCTCGGATCCGGGAGATCGGGCGAGCCGTTGACGTCGGTGGTGAAACGGCGGTCCAGGTACGGGAGCGCCAGCGACAGGCCCCAGGAATTGTTGAACTGGTGCGCCAGGCTGACGGTGTAGAAGGAGCTTTCGTTCTCCTTGTCCGGGTTGAGCGCCGGGGATGCCGGGCCGGAGCCGGATTGGTTCTCGTTTTGGTCCATGAAGGAGTACTGTAAGGTCAGGCGATCCGGGTTATACGTAGTGGGCATGTCCGAGAGGCCCAGGTCGAAGATCTGGCATCCGCAGGCGCAGGCACTTAGGGAGCCGGCTAGGGCTAGGAACAGGGACAGGAGCGCGAAGGGCGTGGTCTTGCGCGCGCGCGCGAAGAGCGGATAAGACATGGTCTTCTCCAAAAGCGAAGGGTGGCGGACGGCGACAGGCCGGCCGCGGCTTTTGGGAGGGCTTCAGTCCGGTCCGGGTTGGGGGGGCTCGGGGTTCTTGGAGCGCCCGCGGCAGGCGGGCTGCTCGAGGCACAGGGAGCGGGACGGAAGGGCCTGGAAAAGCGCGGTGGGGGGGAAATGCGCCTGCTGCGGGACGGGCCCCATGCCGTGCCCGGAGTCGAGGGGGCCGCAGCCGTCCTGGTGCAGCTGGCTGGTGCCGCGCGGGCTGGGCGGATCGAGCCCCAGGGCCTTCCAGAATTTCGGGTCCGAGGCCAGGGCGGGGTATTTCCTCAACAAGGCCAGGTTGCGGACGCAGCAGCAGACCCCGCCCTTCATGGAGCCGGGATGAAGGCGGCAGGTGCAGCCCATCTGGAGGCAGGCCATGACCGGGTCCGGGCTTTTCAGGTCGAGCGCCCACAAAGAAGGGCCGCCGCCCAAAAAGCCGTAGCCCAGGGCCGAAACAAGCAGGAAAAGCTTTCTGATTCTGGCGCGCATCGGGCGAGTATAGCACCAAAGGCCGCGGCCAGCCAAGGAGGGCCGCGCGGCGTTCATCTCGGCGCCTGGCCCCGCTCGCCCTTGAGCCAGTTCTCGTAGCTGATCCGGGGCATGGTCATGAAGGCGCCCTTGGTGCGCACATAGTGGCCGCTACCGTTCATCCGGCCCAGGGCATGCAGGTCCTGCGCCTGGATGTAGGGCCCCTGGGGGTCCACGAAGCGGTCCTCCACGAAGGCGGACAGGACGCGGCCCAGCACGATGCGCGCCTGGCTCGGGTGCAGGGTCTCGTACAGGCTGCATTCCAGCGCGGCGTGGGCCTCCTTGATCCGGGGGACCGAGACCGTCAGGGAAGCCGCGGTGCCCAGCCCGGCCATTTCCAGTTCGCTCACGTTGGGCGGGAAGGGCACCGCGCAGATGTTCATCGGCTCCGCGAGGTCCTCGGTGACGATGTTGACGACGAATTCGCCGCTGCGTTCTATGTTGCGGGCCGTGTCCTTGGCCCCCTCGCCGTCGCCGGGCTTGGCCTGTATGCCCAGGCCCACGATGGGCGGGTCCAGGCAGAGGTAATTGAAGGAACTGAAGGGCGCAGCGTTGACGCTGCCGTCCGGGTTGAGGGTGGTGACCAGGGCGATGGGACGGGGGGCGACCAGCCCGATCATGACGTTGTAGACGTCGCGTTGGGCGGCCTTTTTGAAGTCGAAAATCATGGCGGGAGCCTCAAGAGCGGGGGATTTGGCGATGCCGATCAGCGAGTCCGAAAACGCGGCCGAGAAAAGAGCCCGGCTGTTCAAGATGCACCGCCAGGAGGCCGCCAACACCTTCACCCACACGGTCGCGGCCGTGGCGGCCCTGCTGCTGTTCGTGCCCCTGGTGGCCCTGGCGGCCGACAAGGGGAACCTTCGGCACGTCATCAGCTTCGGCATTTTCGGGAGCGCGCTGATCTTCCTGTTCGCGGCCTCGTCGCTGATGCACTGGCGCAACATGCACGACGCGACCATGCGGGTCTTCGATTTCCTGGACTACGCCGGCATCTACATCCTCATCGCCGCGTCCTACACGCCCTTTTGCCTGGTCACCCTGCACGGCCCCCTGGGCTGGTGGCTGTTCGGCACCGTCTGGACCCTGGCCGCCGGCGGCACCCTGTGCTCGCTGTTCATCGGCGAGCGCTTCGACCACTTCGCGGTCGGCATCTACCTGGCCATGGGCTGGCTGATCCTCGTCGCCATCAAGCCCCTGGCCGCGGGCCTTTCCATGGGCGGGCTGGCCCTGGTTCTGGGGGGAGGACTGGCCTATTCCGCGGGGGTCATCATCCTGGTCACCAACCGTTTTTACCATTCCCACGCGATCTGGCATTTGTTCGTCGGCCTGGGCGCTTTTCTGCACCTTTTGGCCCTCATTTTCTATGTCCTGCCCGACACGCACTGAAATTTTTCAGTAGAATCCGGCCTTGCGGTAGCTTTCGTCCAGCACCTGCACCGCGTGCAGGACCCTCAGTCCCTTGATCTGGCTCCACTGCATCATGCACACGTGGTTGCCGGTGACCAGCGTGGCCCCCGGGGCCAGGTCGCCGAGCAGGGCCTTCTTTTCCGCGAGGATGCCCAGGGAGCTTTCCGCCTCACTGAGGGCGTAGGCCCCGCCTCCGCCGCAGCAGCGCTCGGCTTCCGGGGCAAGCTTCCAGCGGCCCGCCAGGCCCGCGGCCGCGAACAGGGCCTCCGGCGGCCTCCGCAGGCCCAGGCCATGGTAGGCATGGCAGGGGAAGTCATAGAGGACCCCCTCCCAATCCAGGGGCGCCCCGGCCTTGAGCAGCGAGGTATTGAGGAAATCCACCACGTCGCGCTGCCTGTCCCCCACGGCGTGGCGCAGGCTGAGCCCGCAGCCCGAGGAATTGCTCAGCACCACCTCGGCGTCGGCGAAGGCGCGGCGGTTGCGTTCGTCCAGAAGCGCCTTTTCCGCGCTCAAGCCACCGTGCTCCGCCACCGCGCCGCAGCAGGCCTGCCCTTCGGGCACCAGGACCTTGTATCCGTTGAGGGCAAGGACCCGCACCGTGGCCGCGTTGACCTCCCTGAAGGCCGCGTCCATGAGGCAGCCGCTGAGCAGGGCCACCTCCGGGCCCGCGGGCTTGAGCGCGGCGTTGACCTTGGCGGCATAGGAGGCGGTGCTCTCGAAGACGGGGGCGGGCCCGGGCGGCAGCAGGCGGTGGATCTTGAACCCCAGGCGCCTGGCCAGGCGCAGGGGCGCGGCGAGCGCGTTGAGCCGGGGCAGGGAACGCAGCAGGGGGCTCAGGGCCCGCACCCGCCAATCCGGCCCTTTGCCGCGGCGGGCCTGCTCCGCGCGGCGTTCCATGAGGAGCTCGCCGTAGGGGACCTTGGCCGGGCAGGCGGTGACGCAGCCCAGGCAGCCCACGCAAAGGTCGGTGTAGGCGTCGGTCTCGGGCCCCGGCTCCAAACGGCCTTCCCATTCGGCCCGCCACAGGGCCAAGCGTCCGCGCGGGCTGTTGGCCTCGTCCCCGCTGGTGCGGTAGGTGGGGCACTCGTCCAGGCAGAGGCCGCAGTGCACGCAGTTCAGCAGTTTGGGCGTCTCCTGCGCCATCAGTTCTTCCAGGCGGGGGGCGCTCATGCGATCTCCTTCAGGCGTCGCAGGAGTTCCGCCTCCCAGCGGGCCTGGGGGGCCTCCGGATCCGGAGCCAAAGCAGGGCCCTCGCAGCTCCCCCCCTGCTCGGCCAGGCGCCGGTGCAGGTCGGACAGGCCCTGCTCCGCCCCCTGGGTGGAGGAGGGATCCTGCAGATGCACGACCCCTTGGCCCAGCATGGCGTGCACCGAGCCGCCGTAGCGGCCAAGCCATTCTTGGGCCAAGTCCACGCAGTCGTCCAATCCCGCCTGCGCCCTGGCCCAGGGCCGGGCCTGGACCGGCGGCGCCTGGTCCAGGGTGGACACGTTGAGGCCGAGACCCTTGGCCCAGGCCCGCGCTTGGGCCTCGAAGAGCGGCAGCAGCGCGGCCTTGGCGCTGAAGCTGACATGGATGGCGGCCGCTTGCGGGCGCGCATGGAGATCGCAGATGTCCAGGACATGGGCCCAGGAACTGGAGCGCAGGGTCCGGGCCAGGCTCTTCAAGGCGGGCCAGGGGCCTTCAAGGCGCAGATCCAGGCGGCTTTCGGCCAGGGGACGCAGGCGCAGGACCAGGTTCAGGGGCTCGCCGAAGCGCCCCTGGCTGGCGCTCAAGAAGCGGATCAGGTCGAATCCCGTGACGTTCTTCATCACCCTGCCGCCCAGGCCCAGTTCGGCGCCCCCGGGCAGCCTCCAGCGCAGGCCCAGGACATTGTCCCCCAGGAAGCCGTAGCGGAAGCTGCGCGGCGCGGCGCGGGCGCCGAGGAAAAGGTCCCCGAAGCTTTGCTGCGGGTCCAGCCAGAGCGGGAAAGCGCAATGCGCGGGCGCGCAGCGGGCGTTCAGGCCGGCCGGGGTTTCCCCGGCATCCACGCAGGCGGTCAGGTCCTCGGTGTCGAGGAAGGGCTCGAAGACGCTCATGCTCGCGCCCCTTCGGGCGCCGGGCGCCGGAAACGGCGCTGCGGGAGGAGCTTGCCGGGGTTGAGCTGGCTGTCCGGGTTGAAGGTGGCCGCCACCGCGGCCTGGGCCGCCAGATCCGCGGGGCTGAACAAAAGGGGCAGGTATTCCATCTTGTCGCTGCCGATGCCGTGCTCCCCGGAAAGGGTGCCGCCGACGGAGATGACCTTCTCCATCAGGCGCTTGCCCAGGCGGCGCACGGCCTCGGCCTGGCCGGGGATGCGGGCGTCGAACATGAAATTGGGGTGCAGGTTCCCGTCTCCGGCGTGGAAGAGGTTGATCACCGGGATGCCTTCGGCCTCGGACTCGCGGTATATGTCGGCCAGCACCTCGGCCAGGCGGGTGCGGGGGATGACGGCGTCCTGCACCATGACGTCCGGGCTGACCTGGCCGGGCAGGCCGCCGCCCACCTTGCGGGCCTTCCACAATTTCAGGCGTTCCGCGGGATCCTCGGTGGAGCGCACGCTGCCGGCGGAGTGTTTCCTGAGCAGGGCCTCGATGTCCCCGGCGTAGCCGTCCACCACGGGCTGCGGGCCGCTGATCTCCGCGAGCAGGGCCCAGGACTCCGGGTCCAGCCCCGCCTTGAAGGGGCTCAGCTCCACCAGGCGCACGCAGTGCGGATCCATCAGTTCCGCGGCCACGGGGATGAGGGGATGGTGCACCAGGTCCACGATGGCGGCCGTGGCCTGGTCCACGGAGGCGTAGGTGGCCAGGAAGGTGCGGGTGGCCTCCGGCAGGGGCTTCAGGCGCAGCCAGATCCTGAGGAAGCAGCCCAGCATGCCCTCGGAGCCGGTGAAGAGGGCCTTCCAGTTGGAGCCTCCGGCCGCGCCCAGGCCCCCGGCGGGCCCGCCCAGGCGGACCACTTCGCCCGCCGGGGTCATGACCTCCAGGCCCAGCACGTAGTTGGCCGTGACCCCGTACTTGAAGCAGCGGATGCCGCCGGCGTTCTCGGCCACATTGCCCCCCAGGGTGCAGGCGAAGCCGCTGGAGGGGTCGGGGGGGTAGAAGAGGCCTTGGGCCTCCAGGGCCTTGTTGAGGGCCGCATGGACCACGCCGGGCTCGACCTCGGCCACCAGGTTGGCGGCGTCGACGCTGAGGATGCGCTTGAGGCGGGAAAGGTGGATGAGCAGGCCGCCCTGGACGGCCACCGCGCCCCCGGACAGGCCGGTCCCGGCCCCCCTCAGGGTATAGGGTTCGGTCTCCAGACGGGCCCAGGCCAGCACCTGCTTCAGCTCCTCGGCGCTGCCGGGAAGGACCACGGCCTCGGGCCGGTGGGGCCCCTGGGTCAGGGCGTCGTTGTCATAGGCCGTCAGGGCGGCGGCCGAAGTCAGCACATGGGCCGGACCCAGCAGGCGTCGGCAGGCGTCGAGAAAACGTGGGCTCAGGGGCATGAACGGATCATAGCATGAAATTCCCTGGGGCCGCAGGGCCGGGCTGCGCCTGCCCCGGATGTTAAGGGGGGGGTTAAGGGAAGGGCCAAAAGGCGAATTCTATTAATGGCAATAAAAGGCTATAAAACGGCTATAAAGTCCGGAAAATGCCCTGGAAGATAGGGGCCTGAACAAGGATCCCCTTTTCCTGGCGTGAAGGAGCAACGATGAAAATTTTGGTGACCGGCGGAGCCGGATTTATCGGCAGCCACGTGGCGGACGGATACCTGGCGGCGGGGCACAAGGTGGTGGTGCTCGACGACCTTTCGGGCGGGAAGCGCTCCAATGTCCCCCCCAAGGCCAAGCTGGTGGTGGCCGACATCCGCGACACGAAGAAGGTGCACGCGCTGTTCAAGAAGGAGCGCTTCGACGTGGTCAACAGCCACGCCGCCCAGATGTCCGTGCCCGACAGCGTCAAGGATCCGCGCCACGACGCGGACATCAACGTGCTGGGGGTGCTGAACCTCCTGGAGGCCGGGCGCCTCAACGGCCTGAAGAAGTTCATCCACGTCAGCTCCGGCGGCACGGTCTACGGGAGCCCCAAGAAGTTCCCGGCCACCGAGGCCTTCCCCATACAGCCCGAGAGCCCCTACGGCATCACCAAGGCCGTGGGCGAGACCTACCTGCGCTTCTACCGGGCCCAGCACGGCCTGGACTACAGCGTCCTGCGCTACAGCAACGTCTACGGGCCCCGCCAGATGCCCCACGGCGAGGCCGGGGTGGTGGCCATCTTCATCCAGCGCCTGCTCAAGGGCCAGGATTGCACGATCTTCGGGGACGGCTCGCTGATCCGCGACTACGTCTACGTCGGCGACGTGGCCCGCGCCAGCCTGCTGTGCCTGAAGAAGGGGAGCTGCCAGGCCTACAACATCGGCACCAACCGGCCCACCACGGTGAAGGAGCTCTACACCTCCATCGCCAAGGCCCTGGGCCTGTCCAAAGCCCCCGTCTATGGCCCGCCGCGGGCGGGCGACGTCAAGGCCAACTGGCTGAGCTGGGCCAAGGCCCACAAGGAGCTGGGCTGGTCGCCCAAGGTGGCCTTGGACAAGGGCATCCGCGAGACCGTGGCCTTCTTCAAGGCCGGCGCCAAGCGTTGAGGCAGCCCGAGGAAGCCGGACAAAAAAAGGCCGTCCCTCGCGGGGCGGCCTTTTTGTTGCGGGAAAGGCCAGCCTAGCGCCAGGCGGCGTGGATGGCGCAGTCCAGGGTCAGGACAGCGATGCCGTGCAGCACGCTGATGCCGTAGACCACCAGGGGGCGCCGCTCGAAGAGGCTTCCGGAGGCGTGGGCGGCGATGAAGACGACGGCCACGAAGAGCCCGATCAGGGCGCCGGACAGCGCGTCCGAGGCGCCCAGGCTGTTCACCAGCACCTGGGAGCCGAAGCTCAGCAGCAGGGCCGTGAGGGCCGCCGCGCCCATGAGCATGGGCATCCGGCGCTTGGCTTCCGGGCTGCGCATGTCCTCCGGAGTGATCTTCAAGGCCGCCACCCAGGGCTTCACGAAAAGGAAGGAATACCAGGCGAAGCCGATGAAGAAGTTCACCAAGGCCACCGCGGCGATATGGGTCCAAACCAGGTCGAATTTGAGCATGCTCTAGCCTCCTTCTTTGGGGGTGCGTTCCAGGACCAAGAGGGCGATCTCCGGGGGCACGCCCAGGCGGTTTGGGGGGCCCCAGAAGCCGGAGCCGCTGTGGATGTACACGTGCATGCGCCCGCTGTGGCGGTACAGGCCGCGGAAGTAGCGGTGGAAGAGCGACACGATCGGCGGAAAAGGGAAGAACTGGCCGCCGTGCGTGTGCCCGGCCAGGAATAGGTCGGCCCCGGCGGCTTCGGCCAGGGTGTATGCCGGCGGCTGGTGGGCCAGGAGGATGGTGTAGTCGGCGCCGGGGGCCCCCGCGCGGGCCCGCTCGAGGTCCGGCCCGGCCTCGTTCATGCGCGCGGCCGTGGGATCGTTGACGCCCAGCACGAGGACTTTGGCGCCCTTGTGCTCCAGGACCCGGTGCGCGTTGAGCAGGAGCTGGAAGCCCAGGCCGGAAAACTCCCTGAGCCAGCCGTCGATGCCCCAGAAGTATTCGTGGTTGCCGGTGACATAGTGCACGCCCAGGGGGGCCTTCAGGCCCGCCATGGGTGCGGCCGCCTCCCGCAGCTGGTCCACGGGCCCGTCCACGAGGTCGCCGGTGATGGCGATGAGGTCCGGCTTGAGGGCCTCCACCTGCTCCACAAGGCGGGCCACCTGCGCCGCTCCGGTGAAGTGGTTCACGTGCAGGTCCGAGATTTGGACGATGCGCAGGCCCTCGAGGCCGGGGTGCAGGCCCGGGGTCGGGAGGCGCACTTCGCGCAGGACGGCGGGTCCGAAAGCCTCCTGCATGCCCCACAGGCTCAGGACAGCGGCGCAGGCCAGCATCACCCAGGGGGCCCAGGTGGGCCAGTACAGGCCGGCCCATCCCAGGGCCAGGCCCGCCAGCCGAAGGAGCAGCAGGAGGATCAGGAAGGTGGCGGCCATGCCCATCATGAAAAAGGCCAGGCCCTGCAGGCGCCCCGCCCTTTCCCTGAACAGGGTGACCCTAATCAGCGGGAAGACCCACAGCGCCAGGGCCCAGATCCAGGCCCCCCAGACGCCGGGGCCGCCGAAGGGGAAGGCGCGGGCCAATTGGCTGCCGCAAAACCAAAAAGCCGACCCCGCGATGAGGACGACGATACCCAGAAAGACGAGCACGGAGCGGTTCAAACGCATCAATCCACTATACGCGGCCGGTCTTTGTTTTGACTTAATTTTTTAAGCAAGTCCTTGAAGATTGCCCCCTATTTTGTTATGTTTTCAGTCCTTTTGAACAGGTTGGGACCGTCTGTCTTGAACCCCACTCCGCCTTTGTCCAGCCGGGGACTCCTGTTAAGGGAAGCGTCAGCTGGACATAGATGGAGCTTTAGCTCAGTTGGTTAGAGCGCCCGCCTGTCACGCGGGAGGTCACGGGTTCAAGTCCCGTAAGCTCCGCCACTTACAAAGTAAGCCCTTTGGCCTTGCGCCGGAGGGCTTTTCTTTTTGGGAATAAGGGATATTCTAACTGGGCTCACACTTTGAGCGGGAGGCAGGAGTGGGGAACACATCGGCTATATTCGAAGAACACAAGATTCGCCGCGTCTATGATGAGGACGCCGATGCATGGTGGTTTTCAGTGGTGGATGTCGTCCAAGCATTGATTCAGCAGGCCGACTATCAGACCGCCAGAAAGTACTGGAATAAACTGAAAGAGCGTTTGGGCAAAGAGGGTAGTCAGTCGGTGACGGAATGTCACCGACTGAAGCTTGAAGCCGCGGATGGAAAGTCCTACCTGACGGATGTCGCCAGCGCTGAGACGCTTTTGCGCCTTGTGCAGTCCGTCCCTAGCCCCAAAGCTGAGCCCATCAAACTCTGGCTTGCCAAGGTGGGCTACGAACGCATACAGGAGATGTCCGACCCGGCCCTGTCCCTGGATCGGGCCCGTGAGACTTGGGCCGCCCATGGCCGAAGTGAAAAGTGGATTCAACAGCGCATGACCGGCCAGGAGACCCGAAACAAACTGACGGATTACTGGGCCGACCATGAGGTCAAGAAGGGCGACGAATTCGCCATCCTCACCAACATCATCCACCAGGAATGGTCTGGGGTGAGCGTCAAAAAGCACAAGGGGATGAAGGGTTTGAAGAGCCAGAACCTGCGTGACCATATGACGGAGGCCGAGCTTATCTTCACGGCCTTGGCTGAACTCTCCACACGCCAAATCGCCGAGAGCGTGGTCGCCACAGGCATGACCGAGAACGAATCCGCCGCCAAGACGGGCGGGCGCCTTGCCAAACGGGCGCGTTTGGAATTGGAAGGCCGGACAGGAAGAAAGGTGGTCTCCGGGGAGAGCTTCCTGCCCGCTGCACCGATAAAGATTTTGAAGCGGAAACGCTAACCCGACTTTACATTTTAAAGCGGACCGGACTTTTGGGGTCACGTTACACTTTATTTATTCATGGCGATCAGATTGTCCCGGAAGGGCCTACGGGCTTAAAACGACCTCTTGGGGTCCCATAGATCAGGTGCGGCTTTCCGCCAAATTAAGCCAAGAATCGGCGGCTGAGACGGCGCCTCAGCGGGACGTCAAAGAAACGGTTTAAAAGATGGGCCGCCAGGACAACGATCAACATTAAGCCTATTCCTGTCGGCGCGGTCTTCTGCAGGTGCAGGGCATGGTTTGCGAGGATGAAGAGGGTCAAGACCGGCCAGTGCAGGACGTATATACCGTAGCTGGCCTCCCCCAGAAATACGCAGGCCTTGGACTCGATGGAGGAATCCGGCTCATTGTCCGTGGCCAAAAACACCAGGCAAGGAAACCCGATCAACACCGCGGAGAGCTGCGCCAAGATCTCGAAGGCGGGCGGCGGATTCACGGCCAAAATTAGAAGCAGCGTCAGAAATAAAAGTTTGGAATTCACCCTCGGGATCCGCGGAATTTCCATTTTGCTGATCAGCAAACCTAATCCGAACGAGAAAGCCAGCCGGCACAGCGCCACGGCGGCCTGGTTCCAGCCCCAACAGTCCCCCTTGTTCAATCCGCCTTGGGAACCCAGCACTGCCAGGAGGATGCCGGCGGCAAGGACAACAAAGCCAAGGCCGAGGGTGTTCATACGGATCCGCGCCTTGGCCCACGCCGCATTGCCGAGCAATTCGTAGTACAGGGACCAGCTCGGCGGGACCCAGGGGAACATCTGGGCCCCGTTAAAGAACGGCGAAGGCAGGAAGAAAAGGTTTAATACAAGGGAACCGACGACATCCACGTGCCTTTTTATGACCCCTTGGTTTTCCCCGAAGGCCAGCCACGCGATCAGGAGCGAGAGCACCGCCAGGGAGAGAGCGGCCAAAAAAAGCGGGTAAAGCCGGATCAGCCTGATTTTGAAAAATTCCGGAAACGAAAGGCCTCCGTCGAAACGTCTTGAATAGGCCTGCGATAGGACGAAGCCGCTCAAAAGGAAAAAGAGGTCCACCGCGAGAAATCCATGGCCAAAAAGGGTCCCGCCGAAAAAGAAGGGGCTGTAATGGAGGGCCATCACCATCAGGGCCGCGATGCCGCGGAATCCGTCCAGCGTCAGGAAGCGGTGCCCGCCGTCGCTCCTCACGGAAGCCCAACCCCCCTTGCGGCGGAGGGACTGGCCGGAAAGAATATCCAGCCCGCTTTCGTCTTCACCAGGCTCGCTTCGGTGGGGCGTCGGTCTGGCAGATAATCCAGGTTACGGACGGTGTAGGAGGAGTAAAAATTCGCGGCCTGGCTGGCACCCCCGATCATCCACAGCGTTTCCCCCCGGCTGCGGGCGGGATGGGCCAATAAAAGTTCGGCGATGGGACGGCTTGGGTCGAGTGGCTTCAGCAGCAGTCCTGCGGCCTCCCGGGAGAGCAGCCCGAAGATTCCGAGCCCGAGGATGAGGCTCAGCGTCCCGGCCCAGGCCGTTTTGGGGACGGACTTGTCCTTGGACCCCAAAAAGAGCCATGGCAGCCCGAACGCGGCGCCCAACGCCAGGGACCAGAAGGGGTCCCATAAGCGCAGGACGGCCAGGAGCGAGGCCGCCAGGAGCCCGGTCCGCAACAGGCTCCGCGCCGCGCCATAACCCGAATCCATGATCAGGGCGGCCGCCATGCAAAGGCCGGCTTCCAGCGGCAAGGCGTAATTGATGGTTTCCGACCGCACAAACGCCATTCCCAGGAGCCAGCTTAGGCAAAAGACGCAGGTCCAGGTGCGCAGGAAGCTCCAAGCCTGTCGCTGCGCTCCGCTTGCCTCGCTTGTCCCGCTCCCCTTGGCCGAGGCGAGGGCCGGAGGCGCGGCGAGGACCCAGGGCAGGACTGTCGGGGCGCTCATCGCCGCCCATTTCAGATAAAAGGCCGCGTGGCCGTCGGGATCGTAGAAGGCGTTCATGCCCGCAATCCTCCCGGCCAGGTTTCCGAACAGCTCTTCCGTGAGAAAGCCCTCCCCCATCCAATGGACATAAAGCAGGATCCAAAGCGACAGCACCGCCAGGGGAGGACCGACCAGGGCCAGGGCCGCCGCCTTTCGCTGCTCGGGGCGCACGTGGAAGGCCAGGGCGCATGCGTAAGCCGGCAGAACCGTGAAGACGAACCAGGACTTGAATGCGGCGGCCAAGCCCAGGGCTGCTCCCGCCCAAAACCAGTCCCTGGGACGTCGGCTCGTGGCCGCGCTCAGGGAGAAGGCCAAGGATGCGAAGACACAGGCCAGGAAGGGAGTATCGAAGGTAAAAAAACGGGCGTGATAGATGAAGTCGCCCTGCAGGGACAAAATCAGCGCGGCGAGCCAGCCCACCCCGGGGCGTTCTAGGAGGACCCCGATCAGGACCAGGAAGGCCAGGCATAGCCCGGCCCCCAAACACGTCCAACATCGGTACGGCCAGCAGTTGTAAGGCCGTCCGCTCACTTTGGCGGTGGCGCCAGCCAGCCACAGGAGTAAGGGGGGCTTTTCGTAAAAGGTGCGTCCGTCCAGGACCAAAGGCCACCAATGCCCATCGAGGGCGGCGGCCTGGGCCACACGGGCGTGCGTCAACTCGTCGTATTCCTGCATCGTGGATCGGTCCAGACTGGGGAGCACCAGGGCCAGCCACAGGGCCAGGATCGCCAGGGGACCCGAATACGGGGCGAATTTATTGGCTTTCATTTCCGTCCCGGAGACGGCTTCCATCAGGTTATTAAGCCTGGATTTGCCGGATGATTTTGTCAGGTCGCTCGGTCCGAAGATTTGTCCGTCCTCGTGACGTTTTTCTTCCATCGGAATTGTCCCGCTCGTAGTTGGAAAGTATGGAGCTACTCTTTGCATAAAATTTTGGGCTCTTTTTTTGGGTCTCCATCGACGGATGTTCCGGCCAGGCCGTCATTCTATGACGGCTCCGGCTCCACGCGCAAGGCTGGGCGGTCACCGGAGCAGAGGCCTATAAAGTAAAAAACTCAAGATGCAGTAAACGCCGCCGCGTTGGACCGGATGCAGACGGCACGGTCCCTTTTTCCCGGGGGTATTTTGTTTCAAACCAAAGATTTTTGTCAGCGCGGGCCGTCTCCGACCGCCTCGGCCGGGCTCAGAAGGGCGGAGCACACCATGAACGAGCAGGCTGCAACCAGGGCCAAATAGACCGTTATATGCCGTTCGTAGTTGAAACAAAGCAGGTAGGGCGTTGCGTACGTCAGGTTCACGACCACCACCCCGGCCACCAAAGCCTTTGCATACGAATTTTTTCGGCGCCACAGGGCCGCTAGGAGGACGGCCAGCTCCAATTGCATCATCCTGCCGAATATCAGCCAAAAATGGATGAAATTCGCGTAGGTGTAATTGAGCCCGTTTTCGTAGGGATTGAGGTACACGCTCAGAAAAAAGTTATAAATCTTCATGAGCGCGAAGTTAAACGCCTCTTGATGATTGGACTCCAACCAAGAATAGGAAAGTTGCTCGAAATAGTCGTTCCATTCCCATTCGTTTTCGAATTTTATTTCGCGATGGCCGACGGTGAAACTTTCCCCGTTGACCAGAGTCACCGTTTGCGGGGGATGCAGAACTTCGTCGAGATTTATGTATGGATAAATATCATAACTCTGCTGGTTGAACCCGCGGTAAAGGTTTTCGCCGTCCCAGCTGGTGGAAATCGAAAAGCGGCCGGAGGCGATCTTGTTGTGGGCGCCCCACGCCAATACCGCGGCCAAGGATATGAGAACTGCTGCCAAGGTCCTGGCTTCGTGGAAGCGGGCCGTCCAGAGGATCCCCAGGGCGAGCGAGGCCAGCAACACCAAAAGCATGGTGTCCTTGGTCAAATAGATCAGAGTCCCGAACGCGAGACAAGCTGTCACCGCCGGCGTGCCGTCGATTTTTTCCTTTTTCCCCCAAAATAGAACCCCAATTAGAAAAAGCAATGTCCAACAAACGAGGAATTCCACCAGGAAACCCTCCTCATAGAAAATGGACGACGCGTGCCGGGCGAGGGGCGGTGCGAGGGCGAGGGGAAGCAGGAGAAACCAGGCGACGGCTGAACCGGGGAAGATTTTGCGGTGGACATTCACGATCCATAAGAAAACGACCAAGGTCAGGACGGAAAACGCGACGTTCTTGATGATCGCTATGGATTTCGCCGACCTCGATATGTGTCCCAAAGCGGCAAGCGTCCAGGGTATGAGGGGCATCCTGGAGGCGTATTTGCAGGGGATGGAGCTGCAGTCCGCATATTCCCCGCGATCGAGCAGCGATGACGCATACGCGCCGAATTGAAATGGGATGTTCGAAACCATGAAATCATCGGGTATTTGTTTTAAGTTTAAGAATAATTTCATCAACAAAAAAAAGGTCAGCGCGAGGGCCACCCATATTTTTGTTGTCCGGGCATTCAGGGCAGGATTTTTTGCGTCCTGGTTATCTGGCATTCTTGAACAGCCCCCCCTTTTTTTTTATTTCATCCATTTCCGTGTCATCGCCCGCCGCCAGTGGTCGGCGGGCTTCTCGATCATGTGGCGTATGGCCAGGCACAGCGCCACGCTGCCCGCCATGACGTAGAGCGACGCCCACGGCCCGGACGTCACGCCGAGCGGCCGCATTAGGTTTGCCACCAGCAGGTGGCTCAGGTACACGGTGTAGGACAATTCGCCGATTGAACGATCCAGGGAAATATCCTTGGAACGCTCAAATATCCACGGCAACGCGAGCGCGAGCAAGGGCAGGGTCAGCAGGGCGGTGCTATTCTCGTTCCCGGGTAAATATGCGCTCAACACCACAACGGGAATGAGGACAGCCGTCGCCATATAGCTGGCCTGGCGCCAATTCGAATCCTCCTCCCCCAGACCACGGTAGACGCGGTAGGCCATCAAACCCAAGAGGAATACGGCCAGTTCCGACGGAAAAAAACGGTAGGTCCAAGGATCCCCGCTGTAACCGAAGTGCGCCAGCGCAAGTCTTGTCGCCGTGCTCGCGGCCATGATCAACACGATCCAGCGGCTCCGAAGTCGGACCAACCAGGGGCTTAGAAGGTAGAAATTGAACTCCAACCCCAGGGACCACGATTGGGGAAGGAATTGGAATGCGCTCGATGGCACGACCCCATGCACGGGATGGGCGCTGAGGAAGTAGCCCGCCGTATGGGGATCGACGGCCAAAAAAACGGTGACGTCTTTTCCCTCCATGAGCACGTTTGAAGCCACCGTGATCGCGCGGCCCCAAAAGCTGAAATGGGGCCAGTAATCGTTGATATAGAACAGAGCTCCAAAATCGGTGCCCGTGAGCCGGCCCATGGAATAAAGGTACAAAAAAGCCAAAAGAGACAAGGCCAAATAGCCTGGATAGAGGCGAGAAACGCGGTTGAACAGGAATACCCAAGTGGATTTCGCGTATTTGCGATCAAGCACCAAAGCCATATAAAACCCGGATATCACGTAAAAGGCCTGCACCGCCAAGGGTCCGGACAACAATTGATAGTTGCCGACCGCACCTATGTGCGCTGTCAGAACCGCAAATGCCAGCCATAAACGGAGAACTCCCATTAATAGTGCGTCCCTAAGTGAATGGAGATCTTTTGGATTCTAACATTCCCCTTTTAAAATTACTTAGCGGAATCGTCATGAAATGGAGGGCCATCGAAGCCCCGACATTCCTTGCATGCGTGAGGGATACGCTTGTGTTCCTCGAGCCGCTCTCGACTCATCTGCGGATCCAGCCGTTTCAATCAAGAAGGGCATTTGGCCCCTGGGCGTCCCCCATCTGCCGGAATTACCCGCGTTTACAGTCTTTGACACCTTGTCCGGTTGGGATAAAATAACTTCATGAAGCGGCAAACGGAAGACACTTTGGTTTTGAGGCCCCCAAGTTGGGATCGTTCATGGCCCACGCCATGAATCTTTTCGGCTCGTTCGCGGGCGGCGAAACCGGCGGGTCCAATGATGGGAAACTTCCGGGGGGATTTTATCGCGGCGCAGTTCTGTTCTACCTCAGCGAGCTGGGTGGTTTTCCGGGAAACCTGCGGAGGGCGGAGCCGGGGGAGTGTGTTTTGAATGGGGCCACCCCCCGGTGAAGGAGGATCGTCCCCGTCTTGACAACATGCCCTTAAACCCCGTGCCGGCCACATCCAAGAACCTTCGGCCGGCTTTTTTCGCCATTGCCTTCCTGATCGCAGTACCCATCTTGCTGTTTGCCCCGTTATTTCTTTCCGGCAAAATCATCTACGGCTTTGACCTTCTGACACTGGGCATCCCCTTCCGCGCTGAGATCCAGCAAAGTTTGGCCTGCGGTCACTTGCCCCTGTGGATGCCGGACATCTATGGGGGAATGCCCGGCATCGCCGCCTGCAATCTGCTCTTTCTCTATCCCATCGACCTGATCTCCGCCCTATCCGGATGGACTGCGGGAACCCAGTGCGGGCTGGACGCGATCGTCCATGTCGCGCTGTCAGGGATCGGAATGTTCCTTTTTTTGCGCAGTCTGGACCGTAGCCTTGCCGGAAGCCTATTGGGCGCCTTTTTTTTTGCCGTGTCCGGCTCCCAGGTGTCCGTGCTGTTCGGCGGCTACTACAACCTTCTGGAAGGCATTGCCCTGGTGCCATGGGCTTTCTGGGCGGCATACAAAGGGCTTAAGGAAGGGTCCTGGTTCGCCTGGGGCTTGTGCGGACTGGTCTTCGCCCTACAAATCCTTGCCGAATCCGCCCAAATTTTCGCCTATACCCTGCCGGCGGTGGCGGCCTTCGTCTTGGTCCCGGAATGGAGCCGAAGCGTCGGTGCTTCGAAGTCCGCCCCGGCCGACCGCCGCCTGTCCGTATTCCGCGGCTTGGTCTTGGCGTTGGCCCTGGCCTTCCTCATAGCGGCGCCCCAGCTTCTGCCGACGCTGCAATACCTGCCCCTGTGCATGCGCCAGGGCTACACCCACGCCGTGTTCAATGGCGGTTCCATCGGATTGCCCGAGGCTCTGTCCTGGCTGGTGCCGGGCTTTTTCGGCTGGCGGATACCGACCTATCATGGCCAGCTCGTCGGCTCCACTTGCGTCAGCGAGTACTTCGGTTTGCTTCCATGGGCCCTGGCCGCGGGAGCGCTCTCCGCGCTGTGGCGGCGCGAACCTCTAGTGCGCTGGTTTGCGGCTCTGGCGCTGACGGCCTTTTTTTTCGCCCAGAATGGGTGGACCCCCTTTTACCACCTCTTCGTCCACCTGCCGGTGATCTCGGGATTCAGGTTCTGGAGCCGGATCCTTTTCTTGGTGACGTTTTCCATATGCTCACTTGCGGCATACGGATGGGACGCTCTAAGGACGACCAGGGACCAAAAAACCGTCTTGCACGGTGCGGCCTTTTTTTCGGGGGTGGCCTTTCTTGCCGCGGCGATCGCTTGGCTAGTGGCCAAAGGATGCGCTCCGCCTGACTTGACGGGTCTGGGCTACTTCCCAAGCGCTTTGAGCAACCCCCAAGCCCAGGCGGCAATCCTCGCCGCGATAGCCGGCGATTCCGCGCGGACGACCCTGGCACTGGTCCCCATCCTTTTTGTCCTGCTGTGGCTGGTGGCCAAACGCTTGGGGCCGGGGACGGCCTTGGTTTTGGCACTCGCCTTCCACGTCCAGGATCAAAAATCCGTGTACGAACGTTTCGTCAAATTCATGGATCCACAGGTCGCCGTCGACCGTAGGAATTTTCCGCTTCCGGCGCCGGGCCCGGAGCCCTGGCGCGTTTTTGACGACGACCCCACCTATTCAAATTGGACCGCGCTCCACGGATACGAAAATTTGGGCGGCGCGGAGTCGGTTTCCATGAAAAGTTCGCAACAGATCATGGTGGCGATGGCGCAGCGCAAAAAGGACTGGCTCGACCTTATGAATGTGCGTTATGTCATTGGCTCGGCCGGCTCCGGAAACACCGTCGCGGTCGGCGTCAACCCCGGCGCATTCCACCGCGCTTGGCTGGTGACGAAAATTCGGGAGCTGTCCGACGACGGGGAGGCCTACCGTATCCTGGCCGATCCGAAATTCGACCCCGGCACGGAGGTGGCGCTGGCGGGCGACGCGCGCCTTGGACAGCCCCCGGCGGCCGCCGGGCCGCCGAAAGGCGGGATCCAGTGGCTCGGGCGCGACCCCCAGACCAGCGACTTGGACGTGTCCACCGATCGGGACGCGGTGCTGGTCCTTTCCAATGCCTGGTACCCCTCCTGGCGTTGCGAGGTCGACGGACGGGGGACGGAGGTGCTGAAGGCGGACGGGGGACTGCAGGCGGTTTTGTTGGGCCCCGGGCGGCATCGGGTGGACTTCCGTTTCGACAATGGGCTCTTTTATGACGCCCTGGCCGCCTGCTTGGCCGGCCTGGCGGCCCTGGCCGGCCTGGCCTTCGTTGAAAAAAGACGGAAGCCCTGAAAGCGTCCAATCCGGCGTCCGATGCGTAAGGTTATTTCAAGAAGGAGGACGCCATGAACCTGAAAACCCTTTCCGGAACACCCCTTTCCAGCCAAGCCGCCGCCCGGGAATCGGGCGACGCAACGCTTTTGGACGCCTATTCCCGCAGCGTGCACGACGCGGTGGCCCTGGCCGGGCCGGCCGTGGTTAAGGTGGAGGTCACCCAGTGGGTGGCCGGCGCCTCGGGCCCGGCCGAGCGGCACGGCAGCGGCTCGGGCTTCGCCTTCACCCCGGACGGCCTCCTGCTGACGAACAGCCATGTGGTGCATCTGGCTTCCGAGCTTCGGATCCTGCACCAGGACGGGCGGCGGGAGCGCGCCTCCCTGGTGGGCGAGGATCCCGCCACCGACCTGGCCGTCCTGAAGGTGGAAGGGGGCCTGCCCTGGGTGGAACTCGGGGACAGCGCCCGCCTGAAGGTGGGGCAGATCGCCATCGCCATAGGCAATCCGCTGGGCTTCGACACCACCATCACCGCGGGCGTGGTCAGCGCGTTGGGGCGCAGCCTGAGGAGCGTGAGCGGCGGCATGATCGAGGACGTGGTGCAGACCGACGCCGCCCTGAACCCCGGCAATTCCGGCGGCCCCCTGGTGGATTCTCGGGGCCGGGTCATCGGCGTGAACACCGCCACCATCGCCCAGGCCCAGGGGCTCTGCTTCGCCGTGGCCGTGAACACCGCCCGCGACGTCGCCAGCCAGATCCTGCGTTTCGGGCGGGTCCGCCGCGGATGGATCGGCATCCACGGCCAGACGGCCGCGGTGCCGGTGAAGTGGGTGCGCCACTTCGGGTTGGCCCATGAACAGGCGGTGCTGGTGGCCGGCGTGGAGGCCAAATCCCCGGCCGCGGCTTCGGGCTTGATCGCGGGCGACCTGCTGGTTAGTCTGGATGGCCGGACCCTGCCGGGCGTGGACGCCCTGCTGCGCGTCCTGGATGAAAACAGCGTGGGGCGCTCCCTGGATCTGGTTTTGCTGAGGGAAGCGCGCCGTGTCGAGACGAGCCTGAGTCCGGTGGAGACGCCATCGAGAGATTGATCACCCTTTTTGCGGAGCGGACATGGATCCACGCAGCGCCACAGCGGTTTGGAAGGGAAGCGGCCTTGAGGGAAGCGGAGTCATCAGCACCGTGAGCGGCGCCCTCAGCGGCCAGCCCTACACCTTCAAGACCCGCTTCCAGAGCGAAGACGGAAAAGCCGGCACCAATCCCGAGGAATTGATCGCCGCCGCGCACGCGGCCTGCTTCAGCATGGCCCTGTCCTTCGCCCTGAGCGGCGCGGGCACGCCGCCCCAGAGCCTCGAGACCAAGGCCGAGGTCTCCCTGCGGCAGACCGACGGGAAATTCAAGATCAGCGGCATCCATTTGTCCGTGGTAGGGACGGTCAGCGGCCTGGACGCCCAGAAATTCACCGCGCTCGCCGAGGGGGCCAAGGCGGGTTGCCCGATCTCACAGGCCCTGTCCGCGGTCCCCATCACCCTCGAAGCCCGCCTCGCATGAGGCAGAAGAGCCCCCTGCCCGGCCCCGTCCGCGCCTATGTCGTCAGCGGCGGGGCCCGCGGCATCGGCAGGGCCATCGCGGAGCAATTGGCCCTGCGCGAAGGCGCGCGCGTGGCCATCCTGGACTCGGACCACGTGCAGGGTGCGGCCGCGGCCAAGCGCCTGGGTCCGGGCTCCTGCTTCCTGCTCTGCGACCTCGCCCGGCCCGCCCAGATCAAGGCCGCGGCGAGCGCGCTCAAGGCCTTCCCCAAGCTGGACGGACTGGTGAACAACGCCGGCATCGGCGCCTTCAAGCCCTTGGAGCGCCTGAGCCTGGCGGATTGGGACCGCGTGCAGGCCGTGAACCTTAGGGCGCCTTTTTTCCTGACGCAGCAGCTTCTGCCGCGACTGAAGCCGGGGGCCTCGGTGGTGAACATCGCCTCGACGAGGGCCCTGATGTCGGAGCCCGGGGGGGAGGCCTACGGGGCCAGCAAGGGGGGGCTCGTGGCCCTGACCCACGCCCTGGCCCTGAGCCTCCAGGCGCGCCATCTGCGCGTCAACGCGGTGCTGCCGGGCTGGATCGACGTCAGCGCGCTGCAAGGCAAGCCCAGCCGCCTGAAGCTGAGGACCGTGGACCACGCCCAGCATCCGGCCGGACGGGTGGGGCGCCCCGAGGATGTGGCGGCGGCGGTCAGCTATCTTTTGGACGGGACGCGCTCCGGATTCGTGACGGGGCAGCAGTTGGTGGTGGACGGCGGCATGACCGTGAAGATGCAGTACGTTCCGGACTAAGAAGGTTTTTTGTTTTCACTGAATGGATTTGGTATATTTTACAAAATGACCTTAGTGAAAAGGGGGATGTCCGCGATGCAAAGCGCGCCCAAGGATGTGGACGACTACATCGCGCGTTTCCCCAAGGACGTCCGGGCCCGGCTGAGGGCCATGCGCCGGACCATCAAGGCCGCGGCGCCCAAGGCCACCGAGACCATCAGCTACCGCATACCGACCTTCCGCCTCAAGGGCAACCTGGTCCATTTCGCGGCCTTCAGCCGCCACATCGGCTTCTATCCCACCTCCTCGGGCATCGCCGCGTTCAAGGCGGAGCTGGCCCCCTACAAGGGTGCGCGGGGCTCGGTGCAGTTCCCCCTGGACCAGGCCCTGCCCCTGAGCCTGGTCGCGAAGATCGTCCGCTTCCGGGTGAAGGAGAGCCTCCCGGCGAAGGCCCCGCCCAAGCCGCTGAAGCCCAAAAAATAGGGGCGGCATCCGGGCCCCAAGTTGGCCTGTAGAAACGGGGCGCGATCCTATAGACTGGCGTGCGCGGCGCTTTAGGCCGTCCTTGCGACCCTTGAACACACGCTCCAGGAACCGCGTGCCCCCCTCCGTTCTGCCCCCGCTTTGAACGACCCCAACCCCAAACGTCCCAGCCTGCTCCGTTCCGCCGGTGTCGTCGGCGTGATGACCTTGCTGAGCCGCATCACCGGCCTGGCGCAGACTTTTTTCCTTTCCCATGTGCTGGGCGCCGGAGCCGCCGCGGACGCCTACGCCGTCGCCTTCCGCCTGCCCAACCTTCTGCGGCGCTTCACGGCTGAGGGCACCATGACGGCCGCCTTCCTGCCCACCCTGGCCGAAGCCGAGTCCGCAGGGGGCGAGGAAGCCATGAAGGCCGTGGCCGCCCGCTTCATGGGCACCCTGCTGACGATCCTTACCGCGGGCGTGGCGCTGATGCTCCTGCTCATGGGTCCCCTGGCCAGCCTCCTGACCTTGGGGCGGCCCGTGGCCCAGGCCGCGCTGACCGCCTTGCTGGGCAGGCTGATGTTCCCCTACCTGGCCTTGGTCAGCCTGACCGCGGGCTTCGCCGGGGTCCTGAACCTGCGCCACCGCTTCGCCCTGGCGGCCTCGGTGTCCATATTCTGGAACCTGGCCTTCATCGGCTTCGGGGCCCTGACCCTGCGCATCCTGAGGGCCGGGGGCGCGAGCGTGCCCTTCGAGACCGTGGCCGTGGTATGCGCCTTCGCCGTGCTGGCGGGGGGCCTGGTGCAGCTGCTGGTCCTGGTGCCGGCGGTGCGGCGCGAAGGCTTCGGCATCTCCCTGGGCTGGCACGGCTCCGATCCCTGGGTGGCCAAGGCGCTCCGCCGCATGGGTCCGGGCCTGCTGGCCGCCGGGATCTACCCCATCAACGCGCTGATCAGCACGGCGCTGGCATCGACCCTGCCCGACGGAGCCCAAATGGTGCTCCTTAACAGCGGCATGATGGGCGAGATGGTGCTTGGCCTCTTCGCCATGAGCCTGGCCACGGCGGGCCTTCCGACCCTTTCGCGGCAGGCCCAGGCCCAGGACTGGGGCGGCATGAACCGCAGCCTTTCGCAGGCGGTATCGACCTCCATGCTGTTGGTCATTCCCGCCTGCGTGGGTTTGGCGGTGCTGTCGCGGCCCATCTGCGCCCTGCTGTTCCGCACGGGCGCCTACAACGCCGCGGCCGCGGACTGGACGGCCGTGACGGTGACCTTCCAGTGCGTGGGCCTCGCCTTTGTCGCGGCTCAGCGCCTGGGGAACCAGGCCCTCTACGCCCTGAAGGACTACCGCGGCCCGGCGGCCTTGGCCGGGATGACCCTGGTCCTGAACGTCTGCCTCAGCGTGGCCCTGCTGAAGCCCCTGGGCACCGGGGGCCTGGCCTTGGCCAATGGGCTGGCCAGCGTTTTCGGATTCGCGGGCATTTTGCTGCGCCTGCGCCCGCGCATGCCCGGCCTGAACATGGGGCCGCCTTTTGCCCACTCCTGCAAGGCCCTCCTGGCCAGCGCCCTCATGGGCCTGCTGGCCTGGGCCGGCTCCGAGGTCCTGGCCCTGGGCGCGCCTTACGCCTACAACCGCTTCGCCCTGAGCGTCCGGCTGCTGCCCTTGGTGGCGCTCTGCGTGGCGGCCTACGGCCTGGCCGTCATCGGCCTCGGGCACCCAGAAGCCAAGGGCCTGGCGAAGAAGATCGGAGCAAAGCTGGGCTTCGGCGAGGGCGCCTGAGGCCGCAAGGTTCGGACAATTTTTGGGCCTGTGACCCGTTTCCGGCCCGGGGACGTACAGTGAGGGGATGCTTCCATTGAGTTTGGATGCGTTGGCGTCCGCGTATCCGGGGGTTCGCGCAGCATGAAAACGGAAAATCGCATCGTGATCGAGGCCCCCTGGGCCGAGGTTTTCGGCGCCGCGGCGAAGGTCGAGGCCTGGCCCGATTTTCTGGCCCATTACCGTTGGGTGGAAGCGGGGGCCTGGAAGGCCAAGGAGCGCGAGGTGCGCATGTCGGCCAGCCGCAGCGGCTTCCCCTGCTGGTGGACCGCGCTGCAGCGCCTGGAGAGGCCCAAGAAGCGCATCCATTACCTGCACACCCGCTCGACCTTCACCCGCGGCATGGACGTGTGGTGGCTCCTGAAGGCGCTGGGCCCGCGCCGCACCGAGGTCGTGCTGACCCACAGCATGCCGCAGGAGGCTTTTTTCATGGCGCTGTTCCGTGAGCAGGTGGTGGGGCGCTTTTTCGTGCACGCCATCGCCGAGAAAACCCTGGCCGGCGTCAAACGCCACCTTGAGGAGCGATCATGAAAGACGCCCGGCACCGTGTGGCCGTCACCGGTTTGGGGGCCCTCTCCTGCGTCGGCAACGGCAAGGATGGCCTCTGGAAGGGCGCCCTCGGCCTGGGGGGGCCGGGGGTCCAAGGGCTGACCCGCTTTGACGCCGCGGCCTTCGGCAGCCGCATCGCCGGACAGGTCGACGGCTTCGAGCCGACCAGCTACATGGACGCCCAGAAGGCCAAGCGCCTGGACCGCTTCGCCCAATTCAGCCTGGCCACCGCCCGCATGGCCCTGCTCGACTCCGGCCTGGAGCTGTCCGCGCTTGACCCGGAACGCTTCGGCATCTATGCGGGCTCGGCGCTCGGGGGCATCGCCTTCGCCGAGGAACAGCACGGCCTGTACATGCAGAAGGGCCTGCGGGGCGTGCGGCCGACCCTGGCCATCTCCGTGTTCGGCGGCGCCTCCTCCTGCAACATCGCCATGGAGCTGGGCACCTTCGGCCCCAACATCGCCAACGCCAATTCCTGCGCTTCGGGCGCCATCGCCGTGGGCGAGGCGGCCCGGCTCATCGCCCGGGGGGAGACCAGCACCATGCTGGCCGGGGCCGTGGAATGCCCGCTCTCGCCCCTGGTCTTCGGCGCCTTCGCCCTGATCCGGGCCATGAGCACCCGCAACGGGGACCCGGCCGGCGCGAGCCGCCCTTTCGACGCCCAGCGCGACGGCTTTGTGATGGCGGAAGGCGCGGGCATGCTCGTGCTGGAGCAGTGGGAACAGGCCCAGGCCCGCGGGGCCACGATCTACGCCGAGGTCCTCGGCTACGCCACCACCAACGACGCCTTTTCCATGACCAGCCCCCGCACGGACGCGGCCCAGTCCCTTCGCTGCATGCGCTTGGCGCTCCAGGACGCCGCCTGCGCCCCCGAGGAGCTGGGATACATCAACGCCCACGGATCCTCGACCCCCTTGAACGACACCTATGAAAGCCTGGCCATCACGCGCCTCCTGAACGGCGCCAAAGTGCCCGTGTCCGCCACCAAGGGCGCCCACGCGCACGCTTTGGGCGCCTCCGGGGCCATGGAACTGGTCCTCAGCGCCCAGGTCTTCGGAAAGGGCCTGCTGCCCGGAACCCTGAACCTTTCCGAGGTGGCGGAGGACTGCAAGGGCCTGGAGCTGTTCAGTCAGGCCAGGGAAGCCAGGGTGGACCGCGTCCTGAGCAATTCCTTCGGCTTCGGCGGCATCAACGCCTGCGTGGTGCTGGGCCGTGGCTAGGGACGGATACCGGCCGGAGCGCATCCGCCGCGCCGAGCGCATGGACGCGGCAGGCACGGGCGCCCTGGAACGGCAGGCGGCCCTGCAGGGACTGGACAGGATCAGCCGCTGGCCGGGCCAGCGTGCGCCCCTTTTGCGGGGCCTGGCCGCCCTGCTGGGGAAGCCGGCGCCCCGGGTCCGGCGCCTGGTTGAGGTCGGCGCCGGCAGCGGCAGGCTCGCCTCCTGGGTGGGGCTCCGGCTGCGCGCATTGGGCCACAGGGTCGAGGTGATCGCCACGGACCGGGAGGCCTGCGAAGGGGTGTCGAAGATGGACGCCCTCGCCCGCCCGCTGCCGGAGGCGGACATTTATTTCTCGAATTTGCTGCTCCACCACCTTGACGACGCCGACGTCCGGACCATGTTCGGCCTGCAGGCCGCCGCCAGCCGCGTCGGCCTGCTCCACTGCGACCTGCACCGCCACTGGGCGCACTTCCACGGCGCCGGGTTTTTCCTGCGCGCGGCGCGCATGCCGGACATCATCCTGGAGGACGGAGCGGGTTCCATCCAGCAGGGCTTCACCCGAAGGGAGCTGGAAGCCCTGGCCCTGGGCCTGCCCGCGGCGCAAGTGGACTGGACTTTCCCCTTCCGTTGGATGCTGACGTGGCGCAGGAGCTGAGCATAGCCGGCGGGGGGCCGGCGGGCCTGGCCTGCGGAATCCGGCTCCAGCAAAGGGGCTGGTCCGTGACCGTGCACGAGCGGGGGAGCTATCCCCTGAGGAAGGTGTGCGGCGGCTTCCTGTCCCCCCGCGCCTGGGCCAGCCTGGTGGATCTGGGCGTGGACCAACACCTGCCCTGCCCGCCCAGGCCCCTGCGCCGGGCCCGCTTCTACGCCGACGGGCCTTCCTCGGTCGGCTTCGAACTGAGCCCGCAGGCCTGGGGCCTGCGCCGCGCGGTCCTGGACAGCGCCCTGGCAGCGCGTTTCCGCGCCTTGGGCGGCAGGCTCATGGAGAACAGCGAATGGGATGGGGAGGCCGGCGGGGGCCCGGTGCTGGACGCCCGCGGGCGCGGCGCCGGCCGTCCGGAGGGCCCCTGGATGGCCTGGAAGGGAAGCCTGGCCGCCGGGGCCGCGCCCCCGGAAATGCGGGAGGCGGACCTCCTGATGCTGCCTTTGGACCGGGCCTATGCCGGCCTGGATTGGATGGACGACGGCTCGGTCTGCGTGAGCCTGATCGCCCGGCGCGGCCGCCCCATCCCCGAAGTCCTGGGGGGGCACCCTATCCTCGCGCGCCTGGTCCCGCACTTGCGCGCCGAAGCGGCCATCTCCGGATTTTCCCTGCGGTCCCGCGACGACGCCTCGCTCCTGGGCGACCGCCGCAGGGTCTGGCCGCCCCTGGTCGGGGACGGCATCTATCGCGCCCTGGCCTCGGGGCAAGCCGCGGCGTCGGCCCTCGCGGGCGAACCCTCCCGGGCCCGGTCCTGGGATCCCTCGGGCCTGCAGTTCGCCCTGGCCCTGGGCCTGCACGCCGGCATGCTGAGGCCTTGGACGCGGCGCCTGGGCCTGGCCTGCTTGGGTCTTTCGCCGGCCCTGGCCACGCGCATGTACCGGTGGACCCGCTTTTGACGCGCCGGGCCTGGATCCTCGCCGGCCTCCTGGGCCTGCCCTGGCCCGCCCTGCTGGCCGCCCAGGGCGCCGCGGACCTGTCCGTGGCCGCGCAGGCAGGCCAATGGGTGGACCTCGGCCTGCGCAGTTTCCAAGCCGCGCCCCTGAGCGCCGCGGCCGCGGTCCTGGTGCCCTGCGCCGAGGAATCCGCGGCGGACTTCGACTGCGCCTACCAGGCGGCCAGGGCCTATCTCTACCTGAGCTATGTCTTCGAGCTGGCCGGGCAGCGGGCCCAGGCCGAAGCCTGCCTCGGGCCCGCCACGCGCTGGGCCGCGGCCGCGGTGGCGCGCCGGCCTTCCGCGGCCCAGGCCCACAGCCTTCTTGCGGACGTGGCCGGACGCAGGGTGCTCCTGGGCGGCCTCTTCGCGGCCATGCGTTACGGCCCCCTGAACGGCACGGAAGTCGCCGCGGCCGTGCGCCTGGACCCGGACGATCCCGGGGTGCTGCAGGCCCGGGGGCTGCGCTACCTCTACGCCCCGGCCCTCTGGGGCGGCGACCTTGGGGATGCGCGCGCCTGCTTCGAGGCCTCCCTGAAGCGCCGGGATTCGGACCTCACCCGATACTTCCTGGCCCTGGCGCTGGAAAAATCAGGGGACGCGGCCGGCGCCCGCGCGGAATTGCTCCGGGCCCGGGCGATGAACCCGGCCGACGGCCTGGTGAGGGCCGCCTTGGCCAAAGGGGAGGCGCCCCGTATCCCGGCCCCGGGACATTAGTGCGGACCCTTTAAATCGTAAAAAAACGATATATTAAAGCGGGCGCGTGCTGTACCATCGCCGCATGAAAAAGGCCGACCGGGTATGCTGCCCGCCGCCGCCCAAGAACGAGGGCCGCGGACTCAAGGTGAAGGACCGCGACCGGGAACTGGCCGCCCTGGCCAAGGCCCTGGCCCATCCGGCCCGCGTCAGGATCCTGCGGCATCTGGCCCGCGCCCAGGGCTGCATCTGCGGGGACCTGGTGTCGGAGATCGGTCTGGCCCAGGCCACCGTGTCCCAGCACCTGAAGGTCCTCAAAACGGCCGGGCTCGTGCGGGGCGAGATCAGCGGCCCTGCCACCTGTTATTGCCTCGAGCGCCCGGCCTTGGGCCCCTTGCGGGCCTGGTTGGAAGGACTCTGATGGGTTCCATGGACAAGAAAATGGACATCCTGTTCCTGTGCACCGGCAACAGCTGCCGCAGCCAGATGGCGGAGGGCTGGGCGCGGGCCCTGAAGGCGGACCGGATCAGCCCCTTTTCCGCGGGCCTGGAGGCCCACGGGCTCAATCCCTTCGCGGTCAGGGTCATGGCGGAGGCCGGAGTGGACATCAGCGGCCAGGCCAGCAAGACCCTGGACTCGCTCGAGGGCCAGGTGTTCGACGCGGTCATCACCGTCTGCGGGAACGCCGACGAGCGCTGCCCCGTTTTTCCGGGATCCACCCGAAAGATCCATCGCGGCTTTGACGATCCGCCGAAATTGGCGCAGGGCGCGAAAACCGAGGAGGAAGTGTTGAACCTGTACCGGCGAGTGCGCGACGAGATCAGGGCCTACGTGGAAAGCCTGCCCCAGTCCATCAACGGAGCCGGCGACTTTCCCGGGGAACGCCCATGAAGAAAAAAAGCGGCCTGATCCGCCCCGCGGTGGCGGAGGCCATCGGGACCTTCGCCCTGGTTTTCGCCGGCTGCGGGGCCATCATGGTGTCCCAACGTTTCCCTGGCACCGTGGCTCCGGGCTCCATACCCCTCGTGTTCGGCCTGGTCATCGGCGTCATGATCTACGCCGTCGGCCACATCTCCGGGGCCCACTTCAACCCCGCGGTGACGCTGGGCCTGGCCACGGCGGGGCGCTTCCCGAAAAAGCACGTCCCCGCCTATTGGGGCGCGCAGTTCCTGGGGGCGCTGGCGGCCGTCGCCTTGTTGGACGCGATACTCCCGTCTGGGTCCGGCTTCGGCGCCACGGTCCCCTCGGTCGGCCCCGGCGCGGCGCTGGCCTGGGAGGCGGTCCTGACCTTTTTCCTGGTCTTCGTGATCATCTCGGTGGCGACGGACAAGCGCGCGCCCGGCGCCATGGCCGGGGTCGCCATCGGCGGGACCATCTGCCTGGACGCGTTTTTGGGGGGCTCGGTGACCGGGGCCTCCATGAATCCGGCCCGTTCCCTGGCTCCGGCGCTCTTTGAAGGGACCCTGCCCACGGTTTGGATCTACGTCGCGGGTCCGGCCCTGGGCGCGGTGGCGGCGGCCCTGTCCTATGAGTGGCTCCGCGGATCCGGCTCCGAAACATCCCTGTAACATGGGCCGGGCGGGCGATTGACGGGCCGTGGCTCCGATCTTCTAATAGGGTACTTTCCCTAGAGGAAGCGATGCCCAAAAATCCGTCGAAGAAGGCCGCGGCCCCGCCCGCCGCCCTGGCCTGGCTCAAGGATCCGAAGGTTCAAAAGGTCAAGGTCGCGGTGGCGGACATCGACGGCGTCCTGCGCGGCAAGATCATGCACAAGGACAAGTTCCTGTCGGCCATCGACAAGGGCTTCGGCTTCTGCAACGTGGTCTTCGGCTGGGACTCCTCCGACGCCTGCTACGACAATTCGGCCTACACCGGCTGGCACAGCGGCTACCCCGACGCCACGGTCCGCATCGACCTGGGGACCGCCCGGCGGGTGCCCTGGGACGGCCAGATCCCGTTTTTTTTGGGCGACTTTGAGGACAAGCAGGGCCGGCCCCTGGCCCAGGACCCGCGCCAATTGCTCAAGAAGGTGCTGGCGCAGGCCTCCAGGGCCGGCTACCAGGCCAGCGTGGGCATGGAATTCGAGTGGTTTAATTTCAAGGAAACGCCCCAGTCCCTCGCGGCCAAGGACCACCAGCGGCCCGAGCCGATCACCCCGGGCATGTTCGGTTACTCCCTCCTGCGCGCCGGCCTGAACCGGCCCTACTTCAACGCCCTGATGGACGAACTGCCGGCATTCGGCGTGCCCCTGGAGGGCCTGCACACGGAGACCGGGCCGGGCGTGTTCGAGGCGGCCATCCTTTACTGCGGCGCCCTGGAGGCCGCGGACCGGGCGGTCCTGTTCAAGACCGCGGCCAAGGAGATCGCCTACCGCTTCGGCATCCTGCCCAGCTTCATGGCCAAGTGGAGCAGCCAGCTGCCGGGCTGCAGCGGCCACTGCCACCAGAGCCTGTGGGACAAGGCCGGCAAGGCCAACCTCTTCCACGACCCCAGGGACCCGGACCAGATGTCGGCGCTCTTCAAGAGCTACCTGGCCGGCCAGCTGCACTGCCTCCCCGAGATCCTGCCGATGTTCGCGCCCACGGTGAACAGCTACAAGCGCCTGGTGGACGGATACTGGGCGCCCACCAAGCCCGTGTGGGGCATGGACAACCGCACGGCGGCCTGCCGCGTGATCGGCGGGGGGCCGAAATCCACCCGGGTCGAGACGCGGGTGCCCGGTTCGGACGTGAACCCCTATCTGTGCGTCGCCGCCTGCGTGGCCGCCGGGCTCTACGGAGTCGCCAAAAACCTCCAGCTCACCGAGCCGGTCGTGGGAAGCGCCTACGCCTCCAAGGTCCCGCGCCTGCCGCGCACCCTGCACGCGGCCACCGAGGCCATGGAGTCCTCCAAGCTGGCGCGCGAGCTCTTCGGCGCGGATTTTGTGGAGCACTTCGTCCAGACCCGGCGCTGGGAATGGCGCCAGTTCGAGGACGCCGTCACGGACTGGGAACTCAAACGCTATTTCGAGATCATCTGATGCCCACAGGACGCTTCAGCTTTCCCACAGCCATCCATTTCGGGCCGGGCTCCCGCCACAAGCTGGCGGACTTCCTCAAGGGCCGCGGCTTCCAGCGCCCCCTGCTGGTCACGGACCGCGGGCTCGCGGACCTGCCGGCCTTCACCAGCCTGGTGGACGAACTGCGCCTGGCGGACCTCGAATGCGCGGTCTTCAGCGGCGTCTGGGGCAACCCCGTGCGTTCGCAGGTGACGGCGGGCGTCGAGGCCTTCCGCGTGTCCAACTCCGACTGCATGGTGGGCGTCGGCGGCGGGGCGGCCCTGGACGTCTGCAAGGCCGTGGCCCTCATGGTCCACCACCCCGGAGACCTCTTCGACTACGAGGACGACCTGCCCGGCGCCCGCCCGGTGGACCAGGCCCTGCCCTTCTGGGCGGCCCTGCCCACCACCGCGGGCACGGGCAGCGAGGTGGGCCGCAGCGCCGTGATCTCGGACGACGACTCCCACGTCAAAAAAATCGTCTTCGACCCGCGCCTGCTGGCCCAGGCCGTCTTCGCGGACCCCGAGCTGACCCTGGGCCTGTCGCCGGGCCTGACCGCGGCCACGGGCATGGACGCCCTGACCCACTGCGTGGAGGCCTACCTGGCCAAGGCCTACCATCCGATCTGCGACGGCATAGCCCTGCAGGGCCTGCGGCTGGCCTCGCGGTCCCTGCCCCGCTGCGTGGTGACGCCGGGCGACCTGGACGCGCGCGGGGACATGCTCATGGCCTCGATGATGGGGGCGCTGGCCTTCCAAAAGGGCCTGGGCGTGGTGCATTCCTGCGCCCACGCCCTGTCCGCCGCGGCCGACCTCCACCACGGCCTCGCCAACGGCGTGATGCTGGACCACGCCCTGGCCTTCAACGCGCCGGCCGTGCCTGAACGCTTCGAGGCCCTGGCCCTGGCGGTCGGCCTCAAGCAGGGCGGCCCGGAGGCCTTCCTGGCCTGGGTGAAGAACCTGAAGAAGCAGATCGGCATCCCCGCCGGCCTGGCCGCGGCCGGGGTGGCCAAGGACCTGGGGCCCAAGCTGGCCGAGCTGGCCTTCCGCGACGCCTGCCATCCGAGCAACCCCCGGCCCGTGTCCCAGCGGGATTTTGAAGCCATCTTCGCGGCCGCGCGGTGAGAAGGCCGCGCATCGGCCTGTCGGCCTGCTTTTTCCACGCGGACCCCAAGCGCCCCATCTTCAAGGGCAAGACCCTGCTGTACCTGGAGCAGAGCCTTTCCCACTGGGTCATGGCCGAGGGGGCCCTGTGCTACCTCGTCCCGGCACCGGCCGCGGGCGCGCCCGTGGACCACGCCGCCCTGGCCGAGCCCTTGGACGGCCTGATCCTGCAGGGCGGCTCGGACGTCGCGCCCCAAAGCTACGGGGAGTTGCCGCTGGCGCCGGAATGGTCCGGGGACGCGGTGCGCGACGCCTATGAGATCGCGCTGGTGGCCGCATTCCGGGCCCAGGGCAAGCCGGTGCTGGGGATATGCCGGGGCCTGCAGCTCCTCAACGTGGCCTTCGGCGGCACCCTGTACCAGGACATAGGGACCCAGCATCCCGGCTCCCTGGTGCACCGGGACTGGGACGCCTACGACCAGAACTTCCACGGCCTGGAGCTGGGCGGACGCCTGGCCGAGCTGGCGGGCCGGACCCGGTGCACGGTGAACAGCGTGCACCACCAGGCGGTGCGCAAGCTCGGGCCGGGCCTGACGGCGGAGGCCCATTCCCGGGAGGACGGCCTGGTGGAGGCCTTCCGCGCCCTGGATGGGCCGCCGCTCTTCGCGGTGCAGTGGCACCCGGAATTCCAGAAAGCCGGGGACCCGGGCCTGCTCGACGGCCGGGTCTTTCTCCGGGATTTTCTCAAGTCCGCACAGGAGGGAACGCAGCGTGTTTGACGTGATCAATCCGGCGACGGGGGCCAAGATCCGTAGCCTGCCCCAGGACAGCCCCGCGGAAATCGCGGCCAAAGCCCGCGCCGCCCGCGCGGCCCGCCCGGCCTGGACCGCCCTCGGCCTGCAGGCCCGCCTGGCCATTCTGGGGAAGTTCCGGCGCCTGGTGGCGGAACGCGGCGAACGCCTCACCAACATCCTGACCGCGGAGGTCGGCAAGCCCATCGCCCAGTCCCGCAACGAGCTTGAGGGGCTACTGCGCCGGCTGGATTTCTTCCTGGAGGCCGCGCCCGCGGCGCTGGCCCACGAGAACGTGCACAGCGAGGCCGGGTTGGTGGAGGGCATCAGCCGCGAACCCCTGGGCGTGGTGGCCAACATCTCGGCCTGGAACTACCCCCTCTTTGTCGGGTCCAACGTCTTCGTCCCGGCCCTGCTGGCGGGCAACAGCGTGCTGTACAAGCCCTCGGAATTCGCCAGCCTCACCGGCCTGGCCGTCGTCGGACTTCTGCGCGAGGCGGGCGTGCCCCAGGAGGTCTTCGTCCCGGTGCTGGGCCTGGGGGACGCGGGCGCCGAGCTGCTGAAGCAGCCCCTGGACGGGGTCTTTTTCACCGGCTCCTACGCCACCGGGCTCAAGGTGGCCGAGGCCGCCAGCCGCGGCCTGGTGAAGATGCAACTGGAGCTCGGCGGCAAGGATCCGGTCTATGTCCGCGCGGACGTGGACGTCAAGACCGCCGCCGCGGGCCTGGCCGACGGCGCCTTCTACAACACCGGGCAGAGCTGCTGCTCGGTGGAGCGCCTCTACGTGCACGCGGACATTTTCGAGGCCTTTGTGGAGGCCTTTGTCGCCGAGGTCAAGGCCTTCCGCCGGGGGCCCGTGGGCGACCCCGCGACCTATTGGGGCGCCATCACGCGGCCGGCCCAGCTGGCGGTCCTGGAGGCCCAGGTGGCCGACGCCCTGGCCAAGGGCGCCCGCCTGCTCTGCGGCGGCAAGCGCCTGCCCGGGCCCGGCAATTGGTTCGAGGGCACGGTCCTGGTGGACGTCGACCACCGCATGGCCCTGATGCGGGACGAGAGCTTCGGGCCCCTGATCGGCATACAGAAAGTGAAGGACGACGAGCAGGCGCTGGAGCTGATGAACGACACGGAATACGGGCTCACGGCCGGAGTCTACACCCGCGACGCGGCCGTGGCCGGGGCCCTGCTCGCGCGGGTCAACGCCGGCTCGGTCTATTTCAACTGCTGCGACCGGGTCAGCCCCAGGCTGCCCTGGTCCGGCCGCGGACACAGCGGCCTGGGCAGCGTCCTGTCCAAGGAAGGCATCCTGACCTTCACCCGGCCCAAGGCCTGGCATTTGCGGGCCTAGGCCCGGGGGCCGCGGGATCGGCGCCCCGGGGCGACGGATTCCACGGCCCTTTTTTATCGGTTGACAGTTAAGCTTTAGCTTAATAATATACGCGCATGAACCGGCTCCCTGCCCATTCCGACGTGTTCCAGGCCGTGGCCCACCCGGCCCGGCGGAGGATCCTTGAACTGCTCGAGGCGGGGGAGCTCCCCGTGTCGGGCCTCGCCCGGGGTTTCCGGGGTTCGGCCCCGGCCCTGTCGCAGCAGCTCGGCGTCCTGAAAAAGGCGCGCCTGGTGCGCGAACGCCGCGAAGGCCGGCAACGCATCTACCGCCTCACGCCCGGCCCCTTGCTTGAACTCACGAACTGGGTGGAGGTCCACAAGGGATTCTGGTCCGGCAAGCTGGAGGCCTTGGGCCAATACCTGCGGAGGAAGCATGGCTAAGATCGAGTTGGACGCCTTTTACCCCTACCCCGTCGAGCATGTCTGGGAGGCCCTGGTCCGGCCCGAAGCCCTGGAGCAGTGGCTCATGAAGAACGAGGGATTCGAGCCGGTGGTGGGGAAGAAGTTCCTGTTCAAGGCCAAGCCCGTCTACGGCTGGAAGGGCGTCGCCTATTGCGAGGTGCTGAAGGTCGAGAAGCCGCGGCTTCTGTGCTGGAGCCAGAGGGGCGAGGAGGACGAGGAGCTGCCCTTCATCATCACCTGGACCCTGACCCCCGAAGGGAAGGGCACCCGCCTGAGCCTGGTGCACGACGGCCTGGTGGGCCTCAGGGGACTCATGGTCAAGCAGTTCATGGGCGCGGGCTGGAAACGCATGTTCCAGGGGCGCATCCCCATGGTCCTGGACTACGCGCAACAAAAGGGCTGGGACAAGCTCCCCAAGGACCGCCGCCTGCTGCCCGGCGACTGCCACGCCCCGGCCTAAAGCGGGGCCGCCGGCCCGAGGCCGTCTTCGCGCCTCGGGCCGGCATGGATCGCCCGCCCCGGAAGCCGGAATCTATAGGGTCTTGATCAGGTGCACCATGAAGCCCGTGGGCGCCACGTAGTGGGAGCCGTTGAAACCGTTGTCCACGAAGATCGGGTACACGTCGTCGAAAATGTTCGTCACATCCAATTGCAGCTTCACGTCGTCCAGCCAGCTCTTCCCCGTGATCGCGTAGCTGAGCGTGCCGTCCACGGTGAAGTGCGGAGGCAGGCTCACCTCGTTGTCGAAGCCGGTGCGCAGCCCGCTGCCGTAGAGGCCCGTGGCGCCCACCGTGAAGCCCCCCAGGCTGTAGGTGAGCCCCGCGTTGGCGCTGTCGATCTGGCAGTGGTCCAGGTACTGCCAGAAATCGTCGCCGCCGGCCTCGGCGGTCTGCAGGTCCGCCTGCGACAGCGCGAAGAGCCCTCCGCTGGCGCCGTAGCCCTGGGCGATCTCGTAGGAGTAGGTCAGGAAGTCCGAGAAGTGTTCCGCGAAATGCCCGTTTACGGACAGCTCCGTGCCGTACACGTAGCCCTGCGCGTAGTTGTAGGGCTCGGTGATGGCGGTGTTCAGGAGCTGGGTGTCGTCCAGCAGGTTGACGGCGCTCTTGTAGTAGGTGTTGAGGCTGACCAACTGGTCGGACAGCTGCTGCGCCACCCCAGCCTCGTAGTAATCGTCCTTCTCCGACTTGATGTCATAGGGCGTCAGGTTGCCGCTCACCTGGGAGAAGCTGTCGCGCAGGTCCTCGGCCGGGGCGGGCTGGAACAGTTCACCGTAGTAGAGGTGGAACTTGGTCAGGGCCCAGGGCGTGTAGTTGAGCCCCAGGCGGGGCTGGAACATGCCGTCCACCGAGCTGGCGTCCGCGAAGAGGTCCTGGATGGCGTCGTAGCGCAGCCCGGCGTTCAGGACCACGTTCTTGACGAGCGTGATGTCGTCCTGGACGTAGACGCTTTCCTGGTAGTCGTGGTCCGCGCCGTTCTGGCCCGTGGTCGTGACGGCGCCGCCGGTGCTCTGGTACTCGATGCTGATGGGCCCGTGCGCCTCGGCGGCCTGCAGCTGGAAGCCGGTTTTGACCGTGTTGGCTTCGTTGAGGTGGGCGCTGTAATCGCCCTGCACGCCCAGGTCGCTGGTGACCCGGTCCTCCGCGAAGGAATCGTCGGTCACGGGGTTCCCGTCGCTGGAGCCGTCGGAGGCGCCGGCCAGGTCGGCGGAGGGGTCGCCGTTGAAGATCACCGAGGACATCTTGACGTAGGGCGCCAGCTGCAGGAGGGAGTCGTCCTCGAAGCGGTGCTTCCACATCACCTCGGCGTAGTCGCTGCCCTCGATCTGGTAGTCGTCCGTGTTGTAGGGAGCCCAGGACGCGCCCCCCACGTTGCCGTATTCGTCCGAATAGGTCGGGCTGAAAAAGCTGTCCCCGGGGTTGAAGCCGGCCGGGTAATTCGGTATCTGGAAGGTCCGCTGGGAATTGAAGGCCGTGAACATGAGGGTGTCCTGCTCGTCCAGGTCCCAGTCGAGCTTGGCGAACTGGTTGTTGCTGACGCTGGTGTCGTGGACCGCGCTGGTGCCGCCCTGCCGCTCGTCGTTCTCAGAGGCGGGCTCCGGGGTGTCCAGCCCGCGGTCGGTGCTTTCGTAGCCGCCGGAAAGGAAGTAGCGCAGGTGCCCGCCGTCGGCGGAGCCGCCGTAGACGGCCTGGGGGCTGAAGGTGTTGTAGGAGCCGTAGTTCATGTCCAAAAAGCCGCCCGGCGCCTGCGTGCCGGACTTGGTTAGGATGTTCACCACCGCCGAGAGGCGGTTTCCGTATTCCGCGGGCAGGCCGCCCGTGATCACCTCCATGCGGTCGATGTTCAGCACGCTGAAGGCGTCGCCGAAGGTGCCGGAGACCGAGTCCGGGAGCTGGATGCCGTCGATGTCGTACTGCATGTTGGCGTGGTTGCCGCGCGAGAAGACCTGTCCGAAGGAGCCCTGCACGAAGCCCGGGTTGGTCGTGAAAAGCACCTTGGGCAGGGACTGGGTTGTCCCGCCCGGGAGCTGGCTGATCTGGGTCTGGTTGATCTCCTGGCTGCTGACCGCGGAGGAACGGTTGATGCGTATCCGGGTGGATTGGATGGTCACCGCGGAGAGATCCTCGCTTTCGGCCTGGGCCGGGACGGACAGGGGCTTCAGGCTTACGTCCAAGGGGACCACCGCGTCGGACCCGACGCTGACGCTGTCCAGGCCGGGCGCATAGCCGTTCGCCAGCACCCGCACGCTGTAGTCTCCGAAGGGAAGGGACAGCAGGCGGAAGCCGCCCTGGGCCTGGGTGGTGGCGCTGAGGGCCGTGCCGCCGCCTTCCACGGCCACGGTGGCGCCCGCAAGGGGAGCTCCCTGGGGGCCGTGGACCGTGCCGACGATGGATCCTGTGACTCCGGCGAAGGCCGGCCGGGCCAGGAGGGCCGCCAGGGCGGCCCAACAAAGCATGGGATGGATGGTTCGCATGGTCATTCTCCAGAGGGTTTGTGGCCGTCCCGGGCGGCGTAAAAGGGGGCCGGGCGCGTGGCTTGACTCGGTTTCAGGCGGGGCCAAGCGCGGGAGGGCCGCGGGTGCTGGAGGCGACGGCGAAAAAATGCCGCTGGAGCGGGGCTTCGGCCGCCGCCTGTGCGCTGAAGGTCCCCGGCCCGGACGGGGCGGCGACGCTGGGCGCCGCCGCGAGCGTTTGCTGGGCCAGGACGGCCTGGCAAAGGGCGCAGGGGGCGGCCCTGCCTTTCTTCCCGGGGCCGTCGTCGTCATGGTCGAAGCCGAACACGTGGGCCAGCACGTGCAGGTTCAGGACCAGCAGGCCGGTCAACGCGAGCAGGGCGCCGAGGCGTTTCAGTCTCCTTCTGGACATGCGGCTTTAGGGCCTTCCTGGGGCTGGGGTGGCGGCCAGCGTGTCGAAGCAGGCTTTCCAGGCGTCCGGCGCCACCTGGAACAGGTAAGAGGCGCTTCCGCGCTTGGTTCCTGCCTCGTCGGCCAGATTGAGGAAGTAGAAGCCGTCGGGCAGGTCTGCGCTGAGGGTCAGGCCACCCGCGGCGTCCGGAGTGACCGGCACGCTGGCCAGGGCCGCCGTGACGCCCTGGGGCACATAGATGCGCGTCGGCAGCTGCGAACGATAAAACAGGCCCCCCTCGCTGAGGCAGTCCACGGGCGTGCGCAGGGGTGGGCTGCGCAGGCGGCGGGCGAAACTCGCCAGCGGCGGATGGCCCACCAAGACGATGCGCCGCAGGCGCGAGGGGTCCAGGCCCTGGACCCGGTTCACACCGCCGCTGACGTTCCAGAGCTGCCGGTAACCCGCCCTCCGGGCGGCCTCGGAAACGGCCGGATTGTAGGTGCCGTAGGGCCAGGCCAGGGCGTCCACGGGATGCCCCAGGGCCTTTTCCAAGAGCTCTTTGGGTTCCCGAAGCTCCAGGTCCACCCAACGCGCATAGGCGGCGGGGTCCATGCCTGGCGGCACCAGGGCCAGGTCCGGATGCGACAGGGTGTGGCTGGCCACCTCGTGCCCGCGGGCCTCCAGCTCGCGCAGGTCCCGGTAGGAGAGGAATGCGCCGTGCCCCAGCATGTCCGGCACCACGAAGTAGACCGCCCGGAAGCCGTAGCGCTCGAACACCGGCGCCCCCAGCTCCCCGGCCTTGTAGCCGTCGTCCACGCTCAGCAGGACGCCTTTCGCAGGGAGGGCCCCGGCGTCGCCATCCAGGGCCGCCGCGACCTGCGTCAGGGAAACGCTTTTCCATCCGTTGGCCCGCAGCCAGCTCAACTCCCCCGCCAAGCGCTGCGGGGACATGCAATAAGGGTCCAGCCGCGTTTCCAGGCCGAAACGGTGGTAGCAGATGGCGGCCAGCAGGGCCGTCCTAGGGGAGTTTTTCGCTGCGCCTGGCTGGGCCATGGGCTCCGCGGCGGCGGCCAAGGCCGGGCCGGAAAGGGGGCTTGGGGCCGGGAAGGGAAGGGCGGCCATGCAGCACGAAGGCAGGGCCAGCGCCAGGGCCGCCAGGGGCGTCGCCCTCACGGTTCTATCCCCGCCGCTTCCACGCTCTCGGCAACCATGCTGTAGACGCCCATGGTGTTGCCGGCCTCGGTGATGCGCTTGACCTTCAGGATTCCGACCACCAGCAGGGGCTGGTCCATGAGCACCTCGGCGGGCCTCACTTTGCTCACGTCGATCCATTCGTTCATGCCCGGCGCCTGCCCGAAGCAGCAGCCGATCTGGTTCCTCATCAGCCCGAAATGGCGGGTGCCGTCGCGCGTGAAATCCCAGGGCAGCATGAAACCCATGCAGGCCACGCGCCGCCCGTTCAGGGCGAGGATGGACTTGGGGATAACCCGCCTGGGGTGCTTGCGGCGCTTGGGGTCCGTGAAGGGGTCGTTCCAGGGGTAGAAGTCGCTGTCATAGACGAAATCCGCCAGGGTCTTGAAGCTCACGTAGTTCACGCCCGCCGGGAGGGGGTTGGTGGGCCGGAAGGCCCCCATGTCGATCACCGGCATGCCGGGCTGGAGCGGCTTGAATCCGGCCGCGGCCGCGGCCGAGGCCATGACCGAGCCGCCCGTCTTGGCCGGCCCGCTTCCGGACGGGGAGGCGGAGAAGACGAAGTTTCCCGCGCCGCCGCCGACGGAGTCGGAGGACGCCCGGACTGCGCAGGCCAGCAGGAGCGCCAGGGCCAGGGCCCTGATCGTGCTCAAGGTTTCCACGGTTTTAGTGCTCCTCGTTTCCCAGGGGATAGTCCAGGAGATTGGACCCGAAGCGCAGGCCGCGGATGCTGACCGGGCCGAAGCGCCCTTCAAAGGATTTCAAGCCCCGCAGATGCGGCGAGACGGTTTCGAATTCGGCGCTGTCCCCGACCTTCTCGCCGGTGAGCACGTTGGCGACGGCGCGCAGCGTCAGGCTGAAGGGTTTTCCAGCGGGATCGCTTTTCAGCACCCGGATGCGGATGGAGGGCTGGGCGAGGCGTATGTACTCCTCGGCCTCGCCGTCGAGCGCGTAAGCCGTCAGGCGCCCGGTCTTGGCGTCGAGCACCAGCTCCAGGTGTGCGGCGTCCTCGCCGAAGACCTGCAGGCTGCCGTGGTGGGGCGGGTGGTGTTCGTGGGCGGGCAAGCCGGCCGTGGGCAGGACCGTGGTCGCCAGCAGGAGCAGGATGGCTTTGATCATGGCTTCCTTGAAGCGGGGGGTCTGGGAGAGGGGCTTCCGCTCTCCCTTAGGTCCTGGGGGCGAGGCCGGCCGCCACGTCCACGCGGTAGGCCTGCAGGGCCGGGATCAGCCCGGCCAGGCCGCAGAGGAGGGTCATGCCCAGGGGCGCGGCCGCCAGGACCGGATGCCAGTACCAGGCGCCCAGCAGGACCCCGGTGCTGTCCCTCAGGATCGCCGCCGCCGCCGCCAGGATGGCGGCGTAGACCGCGAAGCCGAACAGGGAGCCGAGGGCCCCGGTGGCCGCGCTTTCCAGCACCATGAGCCCGGCCACGGTGGCGCGTCCGGCGCCCAGGGCGCGCAGGATCGCGAAATCCCGGCGGCGGGACTCCAGGCTGTTGACCAGGGCCGCCACGGTGGCCATGGCGGACACCAGCATCACCGCGAAGCCGATGAGCGCGAGCACGCGGTAGGCCCAGCCGATCTTGTCGAAGAGCTCGGCCATGACCTTGGGGATGGGCCAGGCCAGCGTGGCCACCGAGCCCTGGTTGTTGATCATTTGCGACAGCACCATGGCCGTCTCCGGGTCCCGGAACTTGATCATGACGGAGCTGACTTCCTTGTCCTGGTCGGGTATGACCACGCCGTCCCTGGGCGTGTAGACGCTTCCGGCGCCCCGCAGGACATGGCCTGCGATCCGGTAGAAGCTGTCCAGGGGGATCCAGATGACGCGGTCATTGGGCGTGCCCGTCGGCTCCAGCACGCCGACCACGGTGAAGACCTCCGCGTGCATGGCGCTGGGGTCGTAGATCAAGCCGTGGTAGGGATGGAAGGTATCGCCGACCTTCATGCCGAGTTTGCGCGCCACGTAGCTCCCCACCACCGCCTCCTTGGCCTGGGGGTCGAAGAACCTGCCCGAGGCGGTCTTGAGCTTCTTGCCCACCTGGTACTCGAAATCCGTGAAGATGGTGGACTCCGTGCCCACCAGGCGGTAGCCGCGGTAGTTGTCGCCCACGGCGTAGGGCACGGCCAGGGCCACTGCGGGGTTGGCCTGGATGGCCTTGTAGTAGCGGTAGGGGATGTTCCCGGGGGAGGTCTCCAGGTGGAAGATGCTGTTGAGGACCAGTTGGAGCTGGCTGCCGCGGGCCCCCAGGACGGCGTCGAATCCGATGGCCCCGCCGGTGAAGGCGTCCCGGCTTTGGGCCTGGATGCTGAACACGGCCATGACCAGGCCCACGCTCAGGGCCACGCAGGCGGCGGTCAGGGCCGTGGAAAGGCGGTGCTGGCGCAGGGAACGCCGGGCCAGCAGCCACAGCGCATTCAGTTGTCCGCCTTTCATGGCCTGCCTCCCGTCCTGCGCGGTCCGCGTGCGGGTTTGGACGGCCGCTGGGAGGCCCGGTTGAGGTCGGCCAGGTGCTGCCTTCGTTTGAACTGCCTCAGCACCTCCCGGTCATGGCTCACCACCAGCAGGGCCGCGCCGTCCCTGGCGCAGGCCTCCTTCAGCAATTCCACGGCCTCCTGGGACGCGTCCGCGTCGAGGTTGCCCGTGGGCTCGTCGGCCAGGACCACCTTGGGACGGTTCGCCAGGGCGCGGGCCAAGGCCACCCGCTGCTGCTGCCCCGAGGACAGCTGGCCCGGCCGGTGCCCGAGCTTGTTGCCCAGCCCCATGCGCCCGAGCAGGGCCACCGCCCGTTCCCGGTCCCAGCCCGCGCCGAAGCGCATGGCGACCTCCACGTTCTCCAGGGCGCTGAGGCCCTGCAGAAGGTTGAAGGTCTGGAACACGTAACCCAGGCTGCCTCCCCTCAGGGCGTCGGCCTTGGCCTCTCCCGAGGCGTTGATGTCCTGGCCGGCGACGCGGACACAACCGGAGTCCGGGCGCAGTATCCCGGCGCAGCAGTTCAGGAAGGTGGTCTTGCCCGTCCCGCTGGGCCCCTCCAGGGCCATTTGTTCGGCGGCCCCCAGTGAGAAATGGGCCAGGTCCAGGACCAGGTGGCGCCCGCCGTCGGGCAAGGGGTAGCTTTTTTTGACGCCTTCCAGTTCCAAAATAGGCATGGATGCTCCAGGCAGAGGCCGGACGCGGCCCTTGAAGGCCCTGTTTAAACAGGCCCACACGGAAAACCCATATGGGTTTTCCGCGTCAACGCCGGTTCAGTTCAGGCTTCGGATGAACGACGGAGGACGGCCCGCAAAGAGGGGCGTCCCAGGCGACGAATCAGACGGACAAAGGGAGGGCGCGGGGAGGGCCGCGCGTGCTGCAAAGGACGCCGAAAATCGGTTCGCGAACCGGCGCGGCGTCGGCCGGGAAGATCATGAAGGTCAGGGGGTTGGACGGCGCCTGCACGCTGGGAGCGGCCGCCAGACTGGTCTGGGTCAGCACAGCCTGGCACAGGGCGCAGGGGGGCGAGGCCTTGCCTTTGCCCGGGCGGTCGTCGTCGTCGTGGTCGTGGCCGAAGACGTGCGCCAGGACGTGCAGGTTCAGGACCAGAAGGCTGGTTAGGGCGAGCAGGGCGCCGAATTTTTTCAATTTCCGCCGGTCCATGCGCAAACCCTAACCGAAAGGGAATAAGGAGTCAATGTGGCGCATTCAGGGATGTAAGGGCAAGCCGTTCCTGTGACGGCCACGTAAACATTTTATAGCGTATTCCAAGCCTCCCCGCCTTCTGCTATCGTAGAAGTCCCTTTTTTCGTCGACCGGAACGGAGCACCCCATGCAAAACGCCGGCACGCCTAACCATCCCAATCCCAGCGCGGTCAAGACCACCGGGCCCTGCACGGCCGTCATCTTCGGCGCCTCGGGCGACCTGACCAAGCGCAAGCTCGTCCCCGCGCTCTACAACCTGGCCGTCAGCAACTACCTGAACCGGGACTTCGCCCTGGTGGGCTTCGCCCGCCCGCCCATGTCCCACCAGGATTTCCGGGACAAGCTGAACGCCGAGATCAGCGGCTACGCGGGCGCCCCCGTGGACAAGGACGTGTGGGCCTGGTTCCTGGAGCGCATCTATTACATGTCCGGGGAGTTCTCCGACCCCGCGGCCTACCAGAAGCTCAAGACCCTGCTGACCGAGGTGGAGGAGCGCCACAACACCCAGGGGAACCGCTTCTATTACCTGGCGACCCTGCCCAGCTTCTTCGGCCAAGTGGTCGAGCAACTGGGCGCCGCCGGCCTGGTCGAGGAAAAGGGTGAGCAGTGGCGCAGGGTCATCATCGAGAAGCCCTTCGGCCGCGACCTGGAATCCGCCCGCGCCCTGAACCGCGACATCTCCAAGGTGCTGGCCGAGCGCCAGATCTACCGCATCGACCATTACCTGGGCAAGGAGACGGTCCAGAACATCATGGCCCTGCGCTTCGGCAACGGCATCTTCGAGCCGATCTGGAACCGCCGCTACGTGGACCACGTGCAGATCACGGTGGCCGAGGAGCTGGGCGTGGAGCAGCGCGGCCCCTATTACGAGGAGGCCGGCGCCCTGCGCGACATGGTGCCCAACCACATCCTCCAGCTCATCGCCCTGACGGCCATGGAGCCGCCCATCTCCTTCGACGCCGACGCGGTGCGCGACGAGAAGCACAAGGTGCTCAAGGCCATCAGCCCCATGTCCCCCGAGGAGGTCCTGCAGAGGGCCGTGCGGGGGCAGTACGGCGAGGGCGTGGTGGCCGACACCCTGGTGCGCGGCTACCGCAAGGAGGACCGGGTGTCGCAGGACTCCAACATCGAGACCTTCGTGGCCCTTAAGCTCTATGTGGACAACTGGCGCTGGGCCAAGGTGCCCTTCTACCTGCGCACGGGCAAGCGCCTGCCCAAGCGGGTCACCGAGATCGCCATCCAGTTCCACCGGCCGCCCCTGCCCCTGTTCCGGCACCTGGGCATGGAACAGGTGGAGCCCAACGTGCTGGTGGTGCGCATCCAGCCCAACGAGGGCATCACCCTGACCTTCGGGGCCAAGGTGCCCGGGCCCAACATGGATTTGGGCAGCGTGAACATGGACTTCAACTACGCCGACTACTTCGGCGTCCAGACCAGCACGGGCTACGAGACCCTGCTCTACGAATGCATCATGGGCGACGCCACGCCCTTCCAGCGCGCGGACATGCTGGAGGCGGGCTGGTCCGTGGTCCAGCCCATCCTGGACGTGTGGAAGGCCCTGCCGCCCCGCGATTTCCCCAACTACGCGTCCGGTTCCTGGGGGCCGCGGGAAGCCGACGCCCTGCTGGAGCGCGACGGCTGCCATTGGCGGCACCTGAGCTGAACCCGAATTTTCGCCGAAGGAGGACCTAAGTGAACATCGCCATGGTGGGACTGGGACGCATGGGAGCCAACATGGCCCGCAGGCTGATGCGGGCGGGGCACACCTGTGTGGCCTTTGATTTGAACCCGGACAACGTCAAGGCGCTGTCCGTCGAGGGCGCCAAGGGCGCCTCCAGCCTGCAGGCCCTGGCCGCGGCCCTGCCCAAGCCCAGGGTGGCCTGGGTCATGGTGCCGGCCGGCGAGCCCACGGAAAAGACCGTGGAGGAGCTGGCCAAGCATTGGGAGGCCGGCGACGTCATCATCGACGGCGGCAATTCCTACTTCAAAGATGACGTGCGGCGCTCGAAGGTCTTGGCGGCCAAGGGCATCCACTACCTCGACGCGGGCACCAGCGGCGGCGTGTGGGGGCTTGAGCGCGGCTATTGCCTGATGGTCGGCGGGCCCAAGGCCGCCTTCGACCTGTGCGAGCCCATCTTCAAGGCCCTGGCCCCCGGGCGCGGCGACCTTCCGCGCACCGCCGGCCTGGCGGAGGGCGGAACGGCCGAGCAGGGCTACCTGTATTGCGGCCCCTCAGGCGCCGGGCACTTCGTGAAGATGATCCACAACGGCATCGAGTACGGCCTGATGCAGGCCTACGCCGAGGGCTTCGACATCCTGCGGGGCGCGGGCCAGGACTCCCTGCCCGCAGACCAGCGCTACGCCGTACCCCTGGACCAGGTGGCGGAGCTGTGGCGCCGGGGCAGCGTGGTGAGCTCCTGGCTCCTGGACCTGACCGCGGACGCCCTGGCGCAGGACCCCCAGCTCAAGGACTTCACGGGCAGGGTCGAGGATTCCGGGGAAGGCCGTTGGACCGTGCAGGCCGCCTTGGACGAGGCCGTGCCCGCGGAGGTGCTCACCGCCTCGCTCTACGCCCGCTTCCGTTCGCGCCTGGACCATTCCTTCGGCGAGAAACTGCTCTCGGCCATGCGCCACGGTTTCGGCGGCCATGTGGAGAAAAAAGCCTAGTTCAAGGAGACGCCATGGAAAGCAAGGAACCCCTCGACATTTTGTGCATCAACACCCTGCGCACCCTGGCCATGGACGCGGTGCAGGCCGCCAACTCCGGGCACCCGGGCACCCCCATGGGCATGGCGCCGGTGGCCTACACCCTGTGGCAGCGCTTCCTGAACTTCGACCCCACGGACCCGATCTGGCCCAACCGCGACCGCTTCGTGCTGTCGGCCGGGCACGCCAGCATGCTCCTGTACGGGCTGCTGCACCTGAGCGGGGTCGAGGCCGTGAACGCGGACTACGAGACCCTGGGCCGGCCCACCGTGTCCCTGGACGACATCAAGGCTTTCCGCCAGCTGGGGAGCAGGGCGCCCGGACATCCGGAATACCGCTGGACCTCCGGCGTGGAATGCACCACCGGCCCCCTGGGGCAGGGCCTGGCCACCAGCGTGGGCATGGCCATGGCCTCGCGCTGGCAGGCGGCCCACTTCAACCGGCCGGGCTTCGAGCTGTTCAACTTCAGGGTCTACGCCCTGGCCGGCGACGGCTGCATGATGGAGGGGATCTCCTCGGAGGCCGCCTCCCTGGCCGCCCACCAGAAGCTGGGCAACCTCTGCTGGATCTACGACAACAACCACATCACCATCGAGGGCAACACCGCCCTGGCCTTTGACGAGGACATCGCCTCCCGCTTCCTGGGCTACGGCTGGAACGTCCTGCGCGTGGGCGACGCCAACGACCTGGGCCTGGTGGAACGGGCTTTCGACACCTTCCAGAAGACCAAGGACCGCCCCACCCTGATCATCGTGGACAGCCACATCGCCTACGGCGCGCCCAACAAGCAGGACACCAGCGCGGCCCACGGCGAGCCCCTGGGCGAGGAGGAGATACGCCGCACCAAGGAGGCCTACGGCTGGCCGCCGGACGCGAAATTCCTGGTGCCCGTCGGCGTGCACGAATACTTCGCCGCCGTCTCCGGGAAGCGCGGGGGCGCCTTGCGGGCCCTGTGGCAGCAGCTCTTCGACGCCTACCAAAAGGAGCATCCCGACCTGGCCGGGCAATGGCTGAAGATGCAGAAGCGGGAATTGCCCGAAGGCTGGGACAAGCACATCCCCGTCTTTCCGGCCGACGCCAAGGGGATCGCGAGCCGCGACTCCTCCGCCAAGGTCCTGAACGCCGTGGCCCAGGACATGCCCTGGCTCCTGGGGGGCTCCGCGGACCTCGCCCCCTCGACCAAGACCCGCCTGACCTTCGACGGGGCGGGCGACCAGGAGCCGGAGAGCCCTCTGGGCCGCAACTTCCATTTCGGCATCCGGGAGCACGCCATGGCCGCGGCGCTCAACGGCATGGCCCTGAGCAAGGTGCGCGTCTACGGTTCGACTTTCCTGATCTTCAGCGACTACCTCAAGCCCGCCCTGCGCCTCAGCGCCCTGATGGAAGTGCCCGTGATCTATATCTTCACCCACGATTCCATCGGCGTGGGCGAGGACGGGCCGACCCACCAGCCCGTAGAGCAGCTGCTGGCCCTGCGCGCCGTGCCGGGCCTGCTGGTCCTGCGCCCCGGGGACGCCAACGAGGTGTCCGAGGCCTGGCGCGTGATCCTGCGCCAGCACCACCGGCCCGCGGCCCTGGTGCTCAGCCGGCAGGCCCTGCCGACCCTGGACCGCCAGGGCCTCGGCCCGGCCTCGGACCTGGCCCGCGGCGGCTACATCCTGAAGGAAGCCAGCCAGGGCGCGCCCCAGGTGCTGCTGCTGGCCACCGGCAGCGAGGTGTCCCTGTGCATGGACGCCTGGGCCGGCCTGGAAAAACAGGGGATCCGCGCGCGGGTGGTGAGCATGCCCTGCTGGGAGCTCTTCGAGGAGCAGGACGCGGCCTACCGCGACAAGGTGCTGCCGCCGGAGGTCACGGCCCGCGTGGCCGTGGAGCAGGCTTCGACCCTGGGCTGGGACCGTTATGTGGGGCTCAAGGGAAAGGTCGTCGGCATGCACACCTTCGGGGCCTCGGCCCCGCTCAAAGCGCTGCAACAGAAATTCGGGTTCGTGCCGGAAAAAATCGTGGAAGAGGCAAAGTCCCTGCTGGGCTAGGCCACCTGGGCCGCGGCCGCGGCGTCCGACAGCCACAGCAGCTCCCCCTGCGGGGGGCGGACGCGGGCCGCAGGGACCTGGGCCCTGCCCGCCAGCACCTGGGCCATCAGGGCGGCCTTCTCGGCCCCGCTGAGCAGGAAGACGCAGCGGCGGGAAGCGTTGAGCACGGGCAGGGTCAGGGTCAGGCGTTCCTGCCCCGAGGCAGGATGGCGGACCGCGAGGCAGAGGCGCCTGGTTTCGTCCAGCGAGGCCTGGCCCGGGAAGAGCGAAGCCGTGTGGCCGTCGGGACCCATGCCCAGGAGCATGAGGTCGAAGACCGGCAGGGCCGCCGCGAAATTTTCGGTCAGAAGTTTTTCATAGGCCAGGGCAGCGGCCTCCGGTTCCAGGGACGCGTCGAAGAGGGGGAAGCAGCGCGGGCCCGGCTCCAGGGCGGCGAGCCAGAGCCGCCTCGCCTCGCCGTAGTTGCTTTCCGGGCTCCCCCAATCCACCCAGCGCTCGTCCACCCAATACAGCTCCACCTTGCCCCAGTCGAGCGCCTGGGGGCGCTGGGCCAGGGCCTGGAACAGGCCGCGGGGTCCGCGGCCGCCCGAGAGGGCCACGCGGAAGCGCCCGCGGGCGGCGATCGCGTCCCGGCCCCAGGAGAGGAAGAGCTCGGCGGCGGCCTGGGCCTGGGCGGATTCCGTGGGATACACTTTGAGTTCGGGCATGGCGTCCACGCGAAGGGGAGCGTTCAGTTGGGCCATGATACCACGGCGGGCGTGGCGCCGGCCCGGGGCCGGGACAAAAAAAGCCTTTGGCCCGGGCCTTTCGAATCCGGCTGCGGGCCGGGAAACGTAGGTCTGTTAAGGGCGGCTTTGGCCCATCCACCGGATTCGAAAGGGAGCGATATGACGCGGAAACAATGGCTGGGAATGGCGCTGGCGGCGCTGGGGACGGCCGCCCCTGTGAGCCTGGCGGCCAAGCCGGAGCTGGGCACCGCCACCTTCGCCGGCGGTTGTTTCTGGTGCATGCAGCCGCCCTTCGAGCAGCTCAAGGGCGTCACCCAGGTCCTGGCGGGCTACGCCGGAGGCAAGGGTTCGGACGTCACCTACGACAATTACGCGGAAAAGGGCTACACCGAATCCGTGCAGGTCACCTTCGACCCCAAAATCGTGTCCTATCGCCACCTCGTCGAGGTGTTCTGGCGCCAGATCAACCCGACCGATCCGGAGGGCCAGTTCGTGGACCGCGGACCGCAGTACCGGGCCGCCATCTATTACCGCGACGAGCGCCAGAAGAAGATCGCCGAAGCCTCGCGCGCGGCGCTCAACGCCTCGGGCCGCTACGACAAGCCGATCGTGATCAAGATACTGCCCTTCGACAGCTTTTATCCGGCCGAGGATTACCACCAGGACTACTACAAGAAATCGCCCTTCAGCTACCACGCCTACCGCTCCGGCGCCGGCCGCGACAGCTACCTGGACTCGGTCTGGGGCAAGGACCGCGACGTCATCCCGCCCGACCCGCCCATGCCGGCCCCGGCGGCGGCTGCGGAGAAAGAGGTCTACGCCGTGCCCGGCAAGGCCGAGCTGCGCAAGCGCCTGGACCCCCTGTCCTACGAGGTCACCCAGGAGGACGGCACGGAGACGCCCTTCGACAACGCCTACTGGAACAACCACAGGGACGGCATCTACGTGGACGTCGTCTCCGGCGAGCCGCTCTTCAGCAGCAAGGACAAATACGATTCCGGGACGGGCTGGCCCAGCTTCACCAGGCCCCTGGAGCCGGGCAACATCGTCACCCGCAACGATTCGTCGCTGGGCATGGATCGCACGGAGGTGCGCAGCAGGCACGCCAACAGCCACCTCGGGCACCTCTTCGACGACGGTCCGCCCCCCACCGGCGAGCGTTTTTGCATGAATTCGGCGGCCCTGCGCTTTATCCCCAAGGAGGACCTGGAAAAGGACGGTTACGGCCGGTACAGGAAGCTTTTTGAGTAGGGCCCCTATATTTTTGGCGGCGGGGGGGCTATGATGGCGGGCCTAAAATTCTCCCCCGCGACGAAAGGCCCCCCCGTGAAATCGACCCTCCGTTTGGCCGTCCTGGCGACGCTGGCCCTGTGCGCCGCCGCCTGTGTGCGACTCAACACCCCCGAGAAGATCTCCGGCTACGCCGTCGGCCAGAACCTCGGCAAGAACCTCGAGAAGATAAAGGACAAGGTCGACTTGGGCCAGTTGCAGCAGGGCATGGAAGACCAGGTCTCCGGGACCGCGACCATGAGCGACGGCGACATGAGCGCCATCCTGGCGCAGCTCCAGCAGGGTCAGAGCGCGGACCCCGCCAAGACCGGCTACGCCGTCGGCGAGAAGATCGGCGGCAACATCAAGTCGATCCTTGAGTTCACCGACCTGTCCATGATCGAACGGGGCATCAAGGACGAGTTCGCCGGCAAGAGCAAGCTGAGCGACGCGGAGATCAGCCAGGCCCTTCAGGACATGAACACGCGCCGCCAGACGGTGCTGTCGGCCCGCAACAAGGCCGACGGGGACGCCTTCCTCGCCAAGAACAAGGCGCTTCCGGGCGTCATGGTCACCGCCAGCGGGCTGCAGTACCAGATCCTGCGCCCCGGCCACGGCCGCAAGCCCAAGGCCACCGACATCGTCAAGGTGGACTACGTCGGGACCCTGACCGACGGCACCAAGTTCGACAGCAGCTACGACCGCCACCAGCCGGCCACCTTCCCGCTCAACCGGGTCATCCCGGGCTGGACCGAAGGGCTGCAGCTGATGAAGGTCGGCAGCAAATTCCGCTTCGTCATCCCCTCCGCGATCGGCTATGGGGAGCGCGGGGCCGGCGGCCAGATCGGCCCGGACGCGGTGCTGGTCTTCGAAGTCGAGCTGCTCGGGATACAGAAGGGTCAGTAAAAACAAAGGGCTTTGCGGGCCGCGGGTTCCGGAAACGGGATCCGCGGCCTTTTTTTATGGGGCAGGCGTCGAGGGCGGGCCTTTGGGCGGGGCGCCGAAAAAAACCTTGTACACCAAGGCCTTCGCGTCGTTCACGCTCCACATGTATTTCCCGTCGTAGGTCAGGCTGCTCTTCCCCGAATCCGGGATGCGCGCGACGAGCCTGCCGCTGTCGCGGTCGTGGATGCTGATGTAATTGTCGTCCGACACCGTCCAGATATAACGCCCGTCGAAGGCGATGTCGTTGGGGCAGCGTCCGGTGGGCCAGACGGCCACCAGGGCCCCGCTTTTTTCGTCGAACTTGTACACCAGGCCGTGGCTGGTTTCCGCCGCGTACACGTAGCCCCGGGCCGCGACCAGGCGGAAGAGGCCCTCCCCCTTTCCGTAGCTGGCGCAGGCCATCGTTTTCGCGTCGATTTTTCCGATGCTGTTGCTGTCCGCGGCCCAGATGTGTTCGCGGGTCCCGCGCCCCCCGGGTCCGGGGGAGCGGACATAGGCCAGCCCGTTGACGTTGGTCTGGCCCCCGGCCCTGGCGACGATGGCGCCGGTTTTCGGGTCGACTTCCACGACCTGGTTGAGGCCGGCCAGGGCGGCCCAGATGTTTTTCCCGTCCCACAGCACGCACTGCAGGCCCCCCAGCCCCCCGTCCCCCTTGGGGGCCAGGGCGTAGACCGAGGTTTTCCCGGTGGCCGGATCCAGGCGGATGAGGTGGTCCAGGGGGTCGGCGCTGGCGACCCAGATATCCTTCCCGTCAAAAGCAAGCTGGAGAGGCGCCGTGCCGGCGCCCAAGGGATAGACCTTCAGGAGCCGCCCGTCGGCGCCCAGCTCGGTGACCTTCTGGCCGCCGAAACTGCCGACCCAGTAATGGCTTCCGTCCCAGGTCCCGTAATTGGCGGCCCCGTCCACCGCTATCGTTTCAAGAACCAAAGCTTTTTCGCGACGGGATCCGAGGGGATTTCCGGACAGGGCATCGGCCGCGGCTCCCCTGGAGGCGGGGAGGCCCATCGCGGCAAAAAACAGGATGAGGGCCTTCCGGCGCAGCCTCATGAAGGGCACTTCAGTCCCCATGGTCAGTCGCCTTTGGCGGTCCCGCTGAGGTCCACCAGGTCCTTCGACATCGCCGACGGGATCCCGAAGGCGTTGAGGATCTCCGGCTGGGCCTTGGCCACGGCGGCGGCGTCGAGCACCACCTCGCTGCCGCGGTTCTCCGAATCGCCGGTCCAGTCGTCGATCTTGATCACCAGGAAGCGCCCGCGCTTGGTCTTGACCGGAGTCTTCACGGCCTCCACCACGTCCTTGAGCGTGCTGATGGCCTTGCCGTTCACCTCCGTGACGATCGCCTGGCTGAGCTCGTGGTAGCCGGCGTTCACCTCGTGCGGGAGGACCACGTTGATGAAAACGATCTGCTTGCGGTCCGGCGAAGGCAGGCCGCGTTCGTCGTAGTAGCGCATGAGGGTCGGGGCGTTGGCCCCGAAGAGCCGCAGGTAGTCGTCGTTCAGGACCTGGAACACCAGCCCTCCGTAGACGAAGTAGGACGGGCGCACGCCGTAGCTGGGGCCCGGCACCAGGTCGGGGATGCTTTTCAGGGTCATGGTCACGTCGAGGGCCGCGCCGTCGCGCCACAGGGACACCTTCGCCGTGTCGCTCATCTGGTGCAGGCTGATCAGGTGCACCAGGTCGACCCGTTCGCCGTCGCCGAAGGGTATGGTGCCGTTCTCCGCCACCGGCACCCCGTCCATCTTCAGCAGGACGTCGCCCTCCTTCAGCACGCCGTCGGCCCCCGAACCGGGCACCACCTTGATGATGAGGATGCCGCCGCGGGGCGAATGGAGCCCCAGGGAGGCCCGCAGGGCCGGGTTCTCCAGCTTCTGCCAGACGATGCCCATGCCGGGCACCCCGTCGTAGTGGCCGTCTGAGATGTCCTTGAGGAAGCGGTTCACCAGCACGACGGGGATGAAGTAGCCCGTGTTCTGCAGGCCCCCGCCGCTGTAGCTCTCGAAGCTGACGCCCACGAATTTGCCGTCCTTGAAGACCGGGCCCCCGGAGCTGCCGGGGTTGATGGAGGCGTCGGTCTGCACCGTGAGGAGCTCGCCGCCGGCGTGGGAATAGGGGAGCACCTCGATGCGGGAAACCACGCCTTCGGTGATGCTCATCTCCTCGCCCCCGGCGGGGAAGCCGTAGGCCGCGACGTGGTCCCGCTGGTGCGGCATGGGGCCGAAGGCCACGGGCTTGGTGTTGTCGAAGAAGCCGGGCTCGTCCACGGTGAGCTCGGCCAGGTCCGCGTCGTCGGCCACGAAGAGCAGGCGGGCGGTGGCCTTGTGGGTGTCGCCGGCCTTCATCACCTGGATGTTGACCTGGTTGGCGACCACATGGGCGTTGGTCAGGATGCGGTGGCCCTGGATCACGAAGCCCGAGCCCGATCCCGCCACCTGGTAGCCCATCTGCCAGGGCTGGTAGTAGTCGGGCGCCTTCTGCACCACGAACACCTTGACCACGCTGGCCTGCAGGGCGTCCTCCTTGGCGAGCAGGGGGGCCCGGAGCAGGCAGGCCAGGGCCAGGGAAGCCAGGAAAATCCGTTGCATGGGGTTCCTTGAAGCGGGGGCGCCTTGAAAAGCCGTCAGTTTTTCCTCACCACGATGTTGCGTCCGGCTGCCTTGGCCTCGTACAGGCCCTCGTCGGCCAGTTTCAGCACCTTGGCCGGGCTGTCGTGCTTGCGGTCGCAGCGGGCCACGCCCACGCTGACCGTGACCTGGACCTCGGCTCCCTTGCCCGCCCCGCCTTTTTTCCCGCGGTCCTTGGGGCCGCTCTTGCGGCGCAAGGGGGGCGGCTGGCGCACGTGGAAGCGGCTGGCGGCCAGCCCCTCGCGCGCGGCGTCCATGAGGGACTCCATGTCGTCGGTGTCCAGCTCCGGCGCCAGCACGCAGAATTCCTCGCCGCCGTATCGGTAGGCGCGCCCCTGCGTGCTTTCCTTCAGGTGGCGCGCCACCAGGCGCAGCACGTCGTCGCCCTGGGCGTGGCCGTAGGTGTCGTTGAATTTTTTGAAGTGGTCTATGTCCACCATGGCCAGGCTGTAGACGCTGCGGGCGGACAGGTGCCCAAGGCGCTCATCCAGGGCGCGGCGGTTGGGCACGCCGGTGAGTTCGTCCAGGTAGACCCTCTGCCAATAGAGCAGGAAGAGCCCCAGGGCCAGGCCGGCGGCCTGGGCCAGGCACCCGGCCAGCCACATGCGGGCGCAGAGCAAGGGCCCGGTCCCGGATCCGGCGAGGCTGAGCCCCCAGGCCAGCCCGCAGAGGCCGATCAAGCTGCCGCCGAGGGCCAAGAGCGCGGATTCGATGCGGGCGTGGAAACGCCAGGCCGCCAGGGCGAAAAACAAAAGGCCCAGGTGGGCAAGATGGCTGGGCTGGCCGGGTCCGCCCCAAAGGCGCCAGCCCAGGAGCTGGGCCGTGTCGGCGGGGTTGGAATTGGCCACGGCCCAGGCCAGGCCGGCGGGAAGGAAAAGAAGGGCGGCGCGGCCGATGCTCCGGCCGCTGAACAGGGCGCCCTCGCCGGGCAGGAGGCTCAGGGCCAGGCCGCCCGGGACCGCCACCAACCAGGCGTTGGCGATATCCAGGGGGGGCCTGCCCGATGCGGCGGCCCGCACGGCGCAGACCGCCGCGACGGCCAGGCCCGCGGCGATGACGGCCAGGCGGTTCTGGTTCAGGCGCCAGGCCAGCAGGGCCAGGACGGCGAGACCGACCGACAGGCCGCGCTGCCAATAGTCCAGGCTGGCCGGATTCGCGGCGAAAAAATCCCTCTGCGATGGCCAAAGGAGGGCCAGCAGGGGGGCGGCACAGGCGGCCGCGCATAAGGAAACCAGCAGGATGCGTTGTTTGAGCATGGGCTTGCGGTCGTTCGCGTCACACTATAGTCTGTCTGCGATGCGAAAGGAATACGCCTGATGGACGAGATCCACACCCCTCCCGTGGGGCCCCCGCAGGGGCCACCTCCGGACGCCGCGATATACCGCGCCATGGGGGAAAGCGGCATCACCCGGATGCTCCAGGACTTCTACCGGGAGCTGGCGCGCTCACCCATCGCGCATCTCTTCCCCGGCGAGGAGGGCGCCTTGATGGAGGCGGCCGAGCGCAGCGCGCTGTTCTTCGTGGGCGTCTGCGGCGGGCCGCCCCTCTACGCCCAAAAGATCGGGCCGCCGCGCATGCGGGCCCGCCACCTGCCCTTCGCCATCGACGCGGGCGCCCGCCGGGCCTGGCTGGATTGCTGGGACCCGGTGCTGAAGGACTGCGGCACGAAGTACGGTTTTCCCGAAGCCCATCTGCCGGGCTTCAGGGCTTTTCTGGACGGCTTCTCGGCCTGGATGGTCAATCGGGCCGGCGGAGCCGGAGAATAAAGGGAATCAAGCCATGGCCAGTTCCGAGGAACAGCCCAAAATCGCCAGCGCCCTGAGCGAGCTGATCGACTCCTCGGCCGCCGTGGCGGAGTGCGTCGAAAAATTGCGCGCGGATCTCGACGGCCGCAGGCCGGACGCGCTCTTCCTCTTCGTTTCTCCCCACCACCGCGACGCCTACGCCCTGATCCAGGAGAGCCTTCTGCATGAGCTCAGGCCCTCCCTGCTTTTGGGCTGTTCCGGCGGCGGCGTGATCGGCGGCGCGCGCGAACTCGAGGAAAGCCCGGGCCTGTCGGTGACCGCGGCGGCCTTCCCGGGCGTGGCCCTGCGGGCCACCCACATCAACGACGAGGACCTGCCGGGCCCGGACGACCCGCCCCGGTCCTGGGAGCTGGCCCTGGGCGTGGCGGCGGCGGAGCGGCCCGGCTTCATCACCCTGGTGAGCCCCTTCATGGGCCGCAGCGAGGACCTCCTGATGGGGCTGGACTACGCTTTCCCCCAAAGCCAGAAGGTCGGCGGAGTGGTGTCGGGCCTGCGCCATGTGGGCGAGCGGGCCCTCTTTTTGGACGGCCAGCGCTTCAGCGACGGCGCCATCGTTCTGTCCCTGAGCGGTCCCTTGCGCATGGACACCCTGGTGGCCCAGGGCTGCCGGCCTGTCGGCCCCCTTTTCACCGTGACCTCCTGCCAGGGCAACGTCATCGAGACGCTGGACAAGAAATCCGCGCTCAAGGCCGTCCAGACCATCTTCGAGGGCGTCGACGCCCGCACCAAGGACCTGCTGCAGAGGGCCCTCTTCGTGGGCCTGGTGGGAGACAACATGCGCCAGGGTGAGCCCCAGGCGGGCGACTTCCTGATCCGCAACGTGATGGGCTTCGACGAGCGGGGCGGGAACGTGGCGGTGGCGGCCTTCGTGCGCGAAGGCATGCGCCTGCGTTTCCACGTGCGCGACGCGGAGGCGGCGGACGAGGACCTGCGCAAGGTCATGGCCCGTTCCCTGGCCGCCCAGCCCGAACGCAAGGTGGCTGGCGCGCTGCTCTTCAGCTGCGTGGGCCGGGGCGAGCGCCTCTTCAGCGAGCCCGACCACGACAGCCAGGCCTTCGCGCGGGTCTTCGGCTCGGAGGCCGTGGGCGGTTTTTTCTGCAACGGAGAGATCGGCCCCGTGGGCGGGGGCACCTACCTGCACGGCTTCACCAGCTGTTTCGCGGTTTTCAGCCGGGCCTAATTGGAGTCCAATTTTCCCCTAGGCCCCGGGCCAATGTTTGAAATTCCGCCAATACTTGCCGTTCTCATAGCGGTCAAAAAAATGCGCCAATAAGGGGTGTTCCACCGCGCCCGCCGGGCTTTCGATCTCCAGGTTTTCCTCGGGCGCGTAGGCCACCTGCTCGCTTTTGTCCACGAAGAGGTGGTACCAGGGCTGGTCGAGCCGCGCGCCGCCGCCCCTTTTCCTGCGCCAGGTCTCCGGCGCCTTGCAGCTCAGGTCGAAATCCACCACCACGGCCCGGAAGCCCAGGAGCCGGCTGCGGACCACGGTGCCGGTGGGGAAGCGCGGCTGGCCCTCCAGGGCGGAGGCGTCCGTGAGCGAACCGTCGCGCGTCAAATCGTCCTGCTCCATGCGCACCGACAGCTCGGCCACCAGGGCCAGGTCCTCGGGGCGGAGCCCTTCCTCATAGGCTTTGGCGAGGTTGCGCAGCATGCGCGCCACGATGCTGCGGGGGCCGGCCTCGCTGTTGAGGATGGTCTGCAGGCTCCAGGGGGTGGATTCGCCCATGGTGGCCACCACCTTGTGGTCGACCTCCACGCCGCCGTTGAAGCAGTCCACCAGGAATTCGCGGCCGCCTTCGCGCACCCGGGCGAGGAAATGGCCGGGGAAATGGCAGCCGCCTATGTCGAGGCCCAGGCGCCGTCCGACCAGCATGTAGATCGCGCTCAGGCTCAGGGGGATGCCGCGCTTTTCCTTGATGACCGCGACCAGGTCGCTGTTGAGCGGATTGAAGTAGTCGGCCTGGTTGCCCTTGAGGTCGCGTTCCTTGAACAGGAAAGCGGCCAGGCTCAGTGCGTCGGGCCGCCCGTGGTCGCGGCTGTAGTCCTCGGCCAACTGGTCCAGCACGATGCTGAGGTCGGTGGGATAGATGTAACCGCTGTGGAACTCGCTGATCAGGGCGCAGGCTTTTTCCAGGGCTTCCAGGCTGTCGGGCATGCGCAGCCACACGGCCCAGACCCGCCGCAGCCAGGCCCGGTTTTGGGGCTGGAGTATGGACTGCAGCAGGCGCCTCTGGGCGTCGCTGGGCGGCGTGGCCATGCGCGCGAGCTCTATCTTCAGCGTGTCACCCATGGCCCCGAGCTGGAGGCGCAGTTCCGCCTGCACCGAGGGCGAATCGTCGTCCAGGAGGCTCAGAAGATGGGGAAGCTGTTTGGTGTCCATAACTCTGATAAGCTGTTGATAAACTGTGGATTGTCTATTTTTCGATCTTAAGGCATGTCCGGCAAAATCGCCACTATTAATACGGCCAGCCCCATTTTATGTGACCTTTTTGAAATTTGAGCTTATTCCACTGTTTGACGCTTTAATATTTTTGGCAAATCCATTACAGTGACCTCCTAAATATAAATTTGGAGGAAGACCTATGCGTTGGTGCCTTTTGGGAGCGGCCGTGCTCTTTGGTTTGGGGGCCTCAGCGGCCCATGCCGGCCAAGGCGCAGCCAAGCCCAGCCCCGCCCCCAGCTCGGTTCCGACCTCTGCGCCGACGGCGGTCGCCTCGCCGGCAGCCACCGCGGTGAGCTCGCCGATCCCGGCCGGCTCCTCAAGCGCGGCGGCCACTTCCAAGACCGCCTCGACCGGCGCGGACGGGCAAGCCGCGCCGGTGTCCGGCCCTGCCGGAAACACCTTGAGCGCGGCGTTCAGGCCCGCCCACCGTTCGCCGGTGGTGGCCACCCTGCTGGCCTGGATCCCGGGGGTGGTGGTCCACGGTTCCGGGCACATGTACGCCCATTCCTGGATGAAAGGCCTGGGCCTTTTCGCCCTGGAGGGCGCCTCGGTCTACCTGATGTACGAGGACTACCGCTGGTATGAGGAGCCGAGCCACGGCCCCTTCCAACCTTATTTTAGCAACAATAACAACAACAACAACAACAGCCTCCCCTCGAATTTGGGCTTTGCGTATCAGCAAGCGGGTATTGCCTTGGTGGCCCTCCCCGCTTTTATCTTCACCTGGGTCGACGACATCTGCGGCGCATCCATCGCGGCCCATCAATTCAACCAGCTGCAGGATCAGCAAGCCCAAACGATCAGCATGCACCTTGAGCCCCGGCCCGGCGGGGCGGTATTGGCGCTGAGCAGCAATTTCTAGGAGGATACCATGACCCGAAAAAGCGCTTTAGCGGTCTTAGTCCTGGGCCTGTTGGCCTGGGCGCCCCTGGACGCCGCCGCCGTCAATCCGCTCCCGGGTCTGGGGGGCTGCGGCGGGGAGGTTGCCATCTTCCAGCTGAGCAATCTCAACTTTGACCACGCCATGCTCTACAATTTGGTCAATGAGGCCATCGCGAACAACGGCGCGATCACCAACTTCAACGGCGGCCCAGGCGCCGGCGTGTTGAGCGTGACCATCAAGAACGTCGGAAACGCCGCGGGCTACTGCTACATCGTCCCCATCATCAAGCAGGGTGGCAGTGGCATCTACAATTGCACGAATACGGCCGAGGTGACGCAAATGACCGTAGCCACCGGGCCTTTGCTTCAGACGATCAACCCGATCCCGTGCGGCCAGACCAGGCAGGAGAATATCAGCGATTTCGTGGCGGTCACAAACAACGGCTACAGCGGCGCTTTTTGCACCCAGTTGCAGAATCTCGTCAACATTAACGGCGGCGGCAACAACAACAACAACAATAATAATAATAATAATAATAATAATAATAATAACGGCTCCGGCGGCGCCTCCAACATCCTGTCGCAGGAGACGAATATCGTGCATGTCCTGAACCAGCTTCAGTTCAACATCTGTGTGCTGGACACCAATTCGCAGGGTTATCCGCTTTCGGGCCAGGACGTGGAGAGCTGCGTGGAACAGCCCTTGAGCATTTTTTCCAAGTCGCCGTCGTCGATCACGGCCAGCGGCTTGTTGGTCTTCCCCAACAACGCGACCGTCTACACGCCCTCGCCGATGTTCATGTGGACCCCGACCCTGTACAACGGCGCTTCGATCGGCCTGCAGTACGAATTGGTGCTCAGCCTTTCCGCCAACGGCAACCCTTGGTATAGCGTGCAGGTCCCTAACGGGCAGACTTTTTACAAATACCAGTCCACGGACAGGGTCTTGCAGCCGGGCCAGAAATACTGGTGGTATGTCATCAGCTCCAACGGCGCCGGTCAGACGGTGGGCGGAGAGGACGGCAGGGGCTGGAACGCCCCTCCGGACAGCTTCACCTACGCGCCGACGGGCGCGGCGGGCATGGGCGTGGTCACCCTGCCGCAGCTCTCGACCCTGATCCAGCAGAACGCCTCGCCCGCGGTACTGCAGGCCCTGTTGGGCATGCAGCTCGTGGGGGTCAGCCCGATCACGGAGCTGTCGGATCCGGACGCGGCCGCGCTGGTGGCCAAGCCGACGGAGATCAAGAACATCAGCGTCCAAAAATTCTGAACGGAGGAAGTATGCGGACCCCTTGGACGGCAGTCCTGGCCTCGACACTGGCGCTGGCCCTGAGCGCCGGCCTCGCCGCCGCGATCAAACATTCGCCGGCGGGCGTGGTCATTTCGGTGTCGGGCAAAGTCACCCTCTATTCCCAGTCCGCCGCGCCCGTGCCGGCCTCCGCCAAAGCCGGCGAGCCGCAGCCCAAGTTCCCGCGCCTGGGCCAGACCGTCTACGCAGGGGACCGCCTGAAGACGGGGGACAACGGCCGGGCCGCCCTGGTCCTGACCGACGGGACCCAGCTCAAGATGAACTACGACACGGACATCACCCTGAGCGACAGGAATTCCAAGGGCCATTCCAGCTCGCGCGGGATCGCCGCCATCAAGATCTTCATCGGCGAGCTGTGGGCCAAAGTGACGAAGAAGGATTCCACCCTTGAGTTCGACACGCCGGCCGCGGTGGCGGCGGTCAAGGGCACGGAGCCCATCATCATCGTCGGCGCGGACGGCAGCACCTGCGTCGAGCTCCGCAGCGGCAAGGTGCGGATGAGCAACGGGCTTCCGGGCGGGGCCACCTTGATGCCGAACGAGCAGATCTGCCTGGCGCCCAACCAGAAGATCACCGCCTCGCTGGTGCAGCCGTGGAACTCCGGGACCGGGACCTTTGAAACGACCTTCAACCAGGCCAGCCAAGCCACCGTCACCGTGAACTACGTGGACGAAGGCGGCGTGGCCAAGACCCTGGTCCTGAATTACGCGGCCGGGCCCGGCGTGACCGCCACCCCCCAGGCTTTGACCGGCTCCGCGCACTAACCGGAATTTTTCAGTTGATCGCACCGCGGACCTCTGGACGGCCCGCCTAAAGGACAGGATGAGCATGCGTATTTTGACCGGTATGTTGATCTTTGCCGCGACGCTGTCCGCGGCGACGGGGACCCTGCATGCCGCGCCCCAATTCATCCATACGCCGGTTTTGGCGGCCCCAGCCGGGGAGGACATCGACATCCAGGCCGCCCTTTTGGGCGCCGACACCCTTGGGAACGTCCAGGTGCGCCTCTATTTCAGGCCCCGCGGCGTCGAAATCTACCGTTCCGTGACCATGGGCGGCGCCTTCTCGGGCCTGGACGCCAGCATACCGGCGGCCCAGGTGGACACGGTCGGCGTGGAATACTACATCGAAGCCGACAGTTTTTCCGGCGGGAGCAAGACCGTCGTGGCCACCTATCCGGTGAGCAACGCTGAGCTGAATCCGGTGGAGGTGGTGGTGCGCAAGGACACCTCCGCGCCCGTGGTGACCATCCTGAGCCCGGCCAGCGGCGAGGCGGTGGACAGTTCCATTCCCGTGGTCTCCGCGGCCTTCAATGATCCGGCGGGCTCCATCGACCTGTCCACGGTGGTGGTCAAGCTCGACGGCCAGGCCAGGACCGACGGCCTGGAGGTCTATGACACGATCGTCACCTACATCCCGCCCGCGGCCCTTTCGGACGGGCCCCACACGGTCACCATCCTGGTGACCAACAAGGCGGGGCACACGGGCTCGGCGACCTGGAGCTTCGTGGTGGGCGCCAGCGCCAGCGAGAACATGGGCCCTCCGCACCAGGCTTGGGTGGTGGACGGAAGCCTGGCCTTGGAGACGCAATACGGCGACGTGCTGAAGCAGCCGACGTATCAGACCACCGGCCTGCCCTTCAGGCCCTATGGGGCCAACCAGGGCTGGTTCAACGTGAATGCACGGGGCGCGGACGACACCTTCAGCCTCAAAGTGTATGACACGGACGAGAACCGCTCGGACCAGCAGCCCCTGGACCGTTACACCGGCACCTGGAGCAACCGCGAGGGGCAGATCTCCGTCGGCGACGTGTCCCCCAGCTTCAGTGAACTGTCGATGTACGACCTCTATGAACTGCGGGGCTTGGACTTCAACCTTGTGTCCGGGGATCCGAACGGCGGACACACCCGTTTCGACGGGGTCTGGGGCGAGACCCAAACTGCGGTCAACCCCGGTGCGCCGAACCTTACCAATTCGATCAGCTTCCCGACCTACGCCCAGTATCTCTATGGGGCGCGTTGGGAGGCCGGCAACCCCTACTTCCAGTTGGGGCTGAATTCGGTCACCATCAACGACGACGACACGTCCCTGAGCTCGACCGCCGGCGTCGAGCCCGAATACAACACGGTGTTGACCTCCGACGTTCGCATCGGACTGCCCTTCGCCTGGCTCAGCCTGAACGGGGAAGGCGGAGTCTCCTATTTCGCCGCCGACGAGACGCTCTTCGGCGTCTCCCTGGGCAGCGCCTACAAAGCCGCCGCGGTGTGGGACGCGAAGCCCCTGGGAAGCAAGCTGAGCTTCGACTGGATGGACTTGGGGGGCGGCTTCGGCCTGCTGCCGGGTGAGTTCTCCACCATGGCCAATCCGGGCCTGCAATCCGACTACCGCGGCTTTGAAAGCGCCTTCAACCAGGCGCTTTTCGACGGCAAGTTCAACTTCAGCCTGGCCGAGAACAATTGGCACGACAACCTTGATTCGTCCAAGCTGGTGACCACGACGACCAATTACCTCAGCGCCATGACCGCGGTCGCGCCCTCGCCCACCCTGCCCTACCTCAACCTGGGCTACACCCAGACCAACATCTACAACAACGGCAGCCTTGAGCTGGTGGACGCGGACGGCAACACCCTGGCGCAGTACACCAACCAGCTGACCGCGGTGTACAACGCGGCCGTGGGCTACACCCGCGCCCTGGACAGCCTCAGCACCGGGAGCCTGAACCTCAGCTATGTCGGCACCGACCTGACGGATATGGCCCCCATCCGCAGCGTGCAGAACATCGAGTCCTGGGACGCGGTGCTGGCCGCCTTCTACGCCCGCGGCAGCACCAGTTTCAGCGGCACCCTGGGATTGGGCGGCAGCACCGATCCCGCGGGCTACGACGAGGTCGACTCGGTGCTGGACCCGACGAACAACAGCAGCAGCCTCAGCGCCAGCCTGCGCTGGAACCAGCAATGGTGGGCCAGCCCCTACAGCAGCTACCTGGGCTGGGACCTGGTCCAGACCGACTCCAACACGGACGCGGGGGCCACGAGCAGCCTCGGCACCCTGGGTTCGCAGATCATGGACAACACCCGCGACACCTTCAGCCTCGGCGGCACCTACAAGCTCTCGCAGGTCCAGAAACTGGCCCTGCAGTTGTCCTATTCCTTGGTGAACGCGGAGGTGGCGTCGGGCGTGTCAGGGACCGCGACCGAGGACGACAGCCTTACCGAGCTTTACGCCGACCTGCGTTACGACCTGACCTTCTGACCATGGTTCCCAAAGCGGACAGGGGCGCCGGGAGCCCTCCCGGCGCCCTTAGCGTTCCAAAGGGCCGGCGGGAAATGGGGCTCGACCCCGGATACGGGCGCCTGGGCTGGGCCGTGGTCCAGGAGAACGGCTCGCAATGGCGGCTCCTGGCCGTCGGCTGCACCCAGACCCCGGCCTCGCAGCCCTTTGAACAAAGACTGCTCGCCTTGAAGGCTTCCGTCGCGGAGCTGTGCGCGCGCTGGCGGCCGGAGGAGTGCTCCCTGGAAACGCTGTATTTCTCAAAGAACGTGAAGACGGCCATGCGGGTCGCGGAAGCCCGCGGGGTCCTGCGCCTGGGGCTCGCGGAAGCCGGCGTGCCCGTGCATGAGATCGCCCCCAACGCCGTGAAGCTGGCCCTGACCGGCCACGGCTCGTCGCCCAAGGCCCAGGTGGGCCGCATGGTGGTGCGCCTGCTGGGGCTCTCCGAAACGCCGAAGCCCGACGACGCCGCCGACGCCGCGGCCATCGCGCTGGCGGGCCTGAGGACCAGGACCCTGCGCAAGTTCAGCCAGGGGCTGGCGGATGCGCGCGGAGCCAAGCCGTGATCGCGATGGTGCGCGGGATCCTGCTTGAGAAGGGCCCCGAATCGGCGGTGGTCGAGGCCGGGGGCCTGGGCTATGAGGTGTTCCTGCCGGGCCCGGCCCTCGCCGCCCTGCCCCAGGCGGGGCAGGAAGTGAGCCTGTACACCCATTTCCATGTGCGCGAGGACGCCCAGGTCCTGTACGGGTTCTTGACGCCCGCGGACCGGAGGGTTTTCCTGCTGCTCTTGACCGTGAAAGGGGTGGGGCCCAAGGTGGCGCTGGGCATCCTTTCCCGCCTAAGCGGCGCGGTCCTGGCCGCGGCCCTCCTGAAGCGGGACCTGGCGGTTTTGACCCAGGTCCCCGGCGTGGGCAAAAAATTGGCTGAACGCCTCGGGGTGGAGCTGTCCGACAAGGTCTCTGGCCTGGACTTGGCCGTGGGCCCGGCGGACGGGGGAGGCAGGGCCGAGGGTCCCTGGGACCAGGCTGTGGCGGCCCTTTTGGCCCTGGGCTACCCCCAGAGCCAGGCCCGCCAGGCCGTGGATGCGGCCTTCCGCGGTCTGGGCAAACAGCCCGCGAAACTAGAGGATATCGTGAAGGCCGCCCTGAAGGCGGTATGAAAGGACAGCCGATGGAGCCGCAAAAGGACCCGCTTTGGGTCGACGACCACCGTTGCTTCCTGTGCGGCCCCCTGAACGCCCAGGGGCTGAACCTGGCTTTTGAGGCCGATGGCCAGACCCTGTCCACCCGCTGGACCTCGGAGAAGCGTTTCCAAGGCTATGCAGGCGTTCTGCACGGTGGTATCATTTCGGCCATTCTCGACGAAGTGATGATCAACCTGCCGTGGAAGCTGCATGACGCGCCGGTCACCACCGCCGAGCTGACGGTGCGCTTCCGGCAGGCCGCGCCGGTCGGGGTGGAGCTGCGCTTCACCGCTTTTGAAGTGGAACGGGGCCGCAGGCTTTGGCGTTTGCGCGCGGAATGCCGCGGGACCGATGGCACGCTCTACGCCGAAGCCGGCGCCAAGGCCATGACCATACGGTTTCAGCCCTTTCAGGGATGAGGGATTGGGGGAGGCCCCCCGGCCCCTTTTTACAATAATTCAAGGAGCTGTGTTCTATGGGGTCTGGAAAGAAGCGCCACAAAAAAAAGATCAAGACGCACAAGCGCAAGAAGCATCGTCGCCAGATGCGTGCTGAACGGCGGAGGCTGGGCAAGTAATTTGCCCGTCTCAGGGTTCAAGAAGCCCCCGGATCCTTGGGTCCGGGGGCTTTGATTTTACTCCATGCTTGGGTTCCCATGCGCCGCTGCGCCCAATGCCAGTCCCCCAATCCGGATTCCGCGGCCTTTTGCCAGGCCTGCGGGACGGCTTTGGCCCCCCCGCGATCCAGGCCCTGGATCGTTGCGGCGGACCTGTGGGACGGGCCGTCCATGAGACGGGTGGCCTTGGGGCTCCTGCCCGTGGTCCTCTTCGCCCTCTTTTTCGGCCGCCTCCTGACCGTAGGCGACCTGAGGCGGGAATGGCGTTTCGCCCTCTTCCACGAGCTGCACGGGCTGATCCTGGCCGCGGGCCTGGCCTGGGCCTGGCGGGAAAGGCCCCTGGGCTGGGTCCGCTGGATCTGCGCCGGCCTCTTCGGCGGCCTCATCGCCGAAGCCCTGGACGCGTGGTACAGCTACCACGGCCTGATGGGATCCGTGAGCCTGGCCATCTGGCAGTGGGTGGGCATGCCCGAGGACCGGGCCCTGGTGTACGAAATCCTGCAGATCCTGCGTCTGGCCGCGCCGGGCCTGGCCCTGTGGGCCCTGGCCTACGCGCCCAAGCCGGGGCTGGCCCTGCGGCGCGTCCTGGCCCTGGCCTGGATGGCCCTGGCCCTGGCCCTGCGCAGCCAGGTGCGGGGCGCCTGGGTGTCCTGGGGAGGCCTGGCCTCCGGGCTGGGCTGGGCCGAGCTGGGGCTCTACAGCCTCTCCGTCCTGGCCCTGGGCTGGGGGCTGGGACCGAGGGGCTTGACGCGGGACACCGAAATCCACTAATATCGGCACTCTTTCGCGGGCCTCAGGCCCGCGCCGCCAAGCGGGCCATCCTATGCGGAGGCCCCACCCACGCCCGACTCGAGGGCCAGGGTCCGTTTCTCCACCACGGATACAACAACACCTGAAGCAAGCCCATCAATCGCGGCCGATTCCGCGCGGTTTTTGCGCGCGTTCAGGCCTTGATTAGCCTTAACCGGGAGACGCCACCATTTCTCTTAGCCTTCGCATCAACGAGAAGATCCGTGTCCGTGAGGTCCGCCTGATCGGGGCCGGCGGGGAACAGGTCGGCATCGTGCCGGCGTTCAAGGCCCTTGAGGCCGCCCGCGAACAGGGGCTGGACCTGGTGGAAGTGTCGCCGGACGCCCGCCCTCCGGTCTGCAAGATCCTGGACTACGGCAAATACAAGTACGAGCACGAGAAGCGCGAAAAAGAGGCCCGCAAGAAGCAGCACACGGTGGTGGTCAAGGAAATCAAGATCAGGCCCAAGATCGGTGAGCACGATCTTGAGGTGAAGATGAGGCACGTGAAGGAGTTTTTCCAGGAGGGCGACCGCGTGCGCCTGGTCATCACCTTCCGCGGCCGCGAAATGGCCCACCAGGAACTGGGGCGCGCCATCCTCGACAAGGCCCTGGCCGCCCTTAACGAGCATTGCGTGCTGGAGCAGTACCCGAAGTTCGAAGGCAACAATTTGGGGTGCCTGCTGGCCCCCAAGGCAGTGCCGGTCAAGCCCGTGGTCAAGGGCGCCAAACCGGAAGTCGCCCCAGCGGAGAAGCCGCAAGGGGCTTGAACACTCAAGGGAATCCGTCATGCCGAAAATGAAGACCCACAGTGGAATGAAGAAGCGGGTGAAGATCACGGGCACGGGCAAGGTCATGTTCAAGCGCACCGGCCTGCGCCACCTCAACATCCGCAACACCAAGGCGAACAAGCGCCGCAAACGGAAGATGGAGACCCTCATCAAGGGTTTTGAAAAGACTGTTTTCCGCATGATGCCCTACGCGTAAAGGAAAGGTGACCCATGGCACGCGTCAAAAACTCCAAGAATAGCCGGGCCCATCGCAAGTCGGTCCTGTCCCGCACCAAGGGCTTCGTCGGCGGCCGCAACAACCGCCTGCGCCAAGCCCAGGAAACGCTCAAGCGCGCCGGCAACTACGCCTTCCGCGACCGCAAGCAGAAGAAGCGCAACGCCCGCGGGCTGTGGATCGTGCGCATCAACGCCGCGGCCCGCGAGAACGGCGTCAGCTACAGCCGCCTGATGAGCGCGCTCAAGGGCGCCGGCGTCGGACTGGACCGCAAGGCCCTGGCCGAGCTGGCCGTCAGCGACCCCGCGGCCTTCAGCCAGCTGGCCCAACTGGCCCAGCAGAAGTAGCAAGGCCGGGCCTCGAACCCGGGCCCGCACCCGCGCTGATAAAGGAAAAGCCCCGCCATGCAGGACCGGCGGGGCTTTTTTTTGGATCCCATGGCCCCCAAACCAGAACCCGCCTCGGAACTCCGCCGCCTGCGCCTCCTGCTGAGGGACGCGGCGGCGCGGCGCGAACAGAATCGCTCCGTGGCCGAAGGCCCCCATCTGGCGGCGGAAGCCCTGGCCGCCGGCCTGGTGCGCGCGTTGTGGGCGACGCCCGCGGCCGCGGCCGCGCCGGAGTCCAAGGGGCTCCTCGCCGCCGCCCGCGCCAAAGGACTGGCCCCGCGGTCCATGGAGGCGGCCCAGCTCGCCAAGCTGTCCGACACGCGCACGCCCCAGGGGCTCCTGTGCGAGATAGAGATCCGCGCCCTGGCCCCGGCCAAGGGGGACACCCTGTTCCTGGCCCTGGACGCGCTCCAGGACCCGGGGAATCTCGGCACCCTTCTGCGCTGCGCCTGGGCCTGCAAGGCGGCCGTGATCCTGGGTGCGGGCTGCGCCGACGTCTGGTCGCCCAAGGTCCTGCGCGCCGGAGCCGGCGCCCAGTTCCACACCGCCCTGCGGGAGGCGGAGGACCTGGCCGCCGAGTTGCGCTCCCTGGTGGCCGCGGGGGTCCGGTGCTACGCCACCGGCCCCCGGGCGGAGCGGAACTATATCGAGGCGGACTGCCGCCGGGCCCTGTGCTGGGTGCTCGGGTCGGAAGGCCGTGGGCTGGGCCCGGAGGCGAGGGCGGCCTGCGACGGCGAGGTCCGCATCGCCTACCCCGGAGGGGCCGAATCCCTCAATGTGGCCGCATCGGGGGCCGTTTTGCTGTTCGAGACCCTCAGGCAAAGGGCCTGATTACCTTTTTTTTGCGTGAATCCGGCCGCGCTGTTAGAATTCGTCGGACGCATCCCCTACCCAAACCAGGCGGAATAAACCCATGTTCGACCAGGTGAGCGCGCTCGAAAAAAAAGCCCTTGAGGAGCTGGCCGCCGCGCCCGTGGAAACGGCCTGGCTGGCGGATTTCGAGGTGCGCACGCTGGGCAAGAAGGGAAGCCTGACCCTCCTGCTGCGGGAAACCGGGGGCCTGGCCCCCCAGGACCGCCCTGCCTTCGGGGCCCGCGTGAACGCCGCCAAGGCCGCGGTGCTGGAGCGCCTGGAAACCCTGCGCCGTGATGCGGCCGCGCGCGCCCTGGCCTCGCGCCTGGACGCCGAACGCCTGGACGTGACCCTGCCGGGCAGGCTCCCGGCCGCCGGGACCCTGCATCCCCTGGCCCGCATGCAATGGGAGATCTGCGAAGTCTTCCAGCGCCTGGGCTTCAACGTCGAGAGCGGCCCGGATCTGGAGGATGAGTTCCACAATTTCGACGCCCTCAACATGCCCGCGGACCATCCGGCCCGCGACGGCATGGACAGCTACTACGTCAGCCCGCCGGCGGGGCAGGACGGCGAACGCAGGGTCCTGCGCACCCACACCTCCAGCGTGCAGGTGCGGGTCCTGCGCAAGCGCAAGCCGCCCCTGCGTATGCTCGCCCCCGGGCGGGTCTACCGCCGCGACGCGGCCGACGCCACCCACGGCGCCCAGTTCCACCAGGTGGAGGGCCTGGCCGTGGACGCCTTCGGCAAGGTGCGCTTCAGCGACCTCAAGGGGACCCTGGAAAGCTTCGCCCGCCTCATGTTCGGCCGGCGCCTGGGGGTCCGCCTGCGGCCCAGCCATTTCGGCTTCACCGAGCCATCCATGGAGGTGGACGTGCAGTGCTTCCAGTGCATGGGCAAGGGCTGCGGCCTGTGCAAGCACTCGGGCTTCATCGAGATCATGGGCGCCGGCATGGTGCATCCGGCGGTTTTCAAGTCCTGCGGTCTCGACCCGGAGGCCTACAGCGGCTTCGCCTTCGGCATGGGCGTCGAGCGCATCGCCATGCTGAAATGGGGCGTCAACGACGTGCGCCTGTTTACCGAGAACGACCCGAGGTTTTTGGCCCAGTTTTAGGTGTAGAATATTGAGGTCTTCTTTTCGCGGGGATACGCGGTCTTGGACAAGCGCCAGATCCTGAAATCCATCGTCGCCCAGTGCCAGGCCGGCCAGTGGAACCTGGCCTTGGACGAGTGCCGCAAGGCGGCCGTGCTTTTCCCCGGGGACGTCAACATCCTCTACCTGCTCTCGGGGCTGGCGGCGCATCTTTCGGTGGCGCCGGAGGCCCAGTCCCAGGCCGAGGCGGCCCCTGTTCCCCCGCTGCCCTTGACGCCCGCGCCCGTTTTGGGCGAGGCCGAGGCCCGCAGCCGGGCCTTGATGGAGGAGGCGGTGCGCCGCCGCGTGGAACGCCAGGGCGCCGGCGGGGACTCCATGGCCGCGGTGATGCAGAGCTCGCGGCGCATCGCAGACGTCCTGCACGCCGCCACCACCAAGCACATCGAGGAGGACGTGGACGCCCTCCTCGTCGCCGCCCAAAAATGCCTCAGCCAGGGCCTCCTTCCGGAAGCCATGCGCCTGTGCCAGAAGATCGTCGCCCAGGACCCCGAGAATGAGCCGGTGAAGGCCCTGCTGTTGGAAATCTACCAGCGCAAAGGCCTTTAGGCCGTGGGCGCCTTCAAGCTTGTTTCGGATTATTCCCCCCAGGGCGACCAGCCCGCGGCCATCGACGCGCTCGCGGCCGGCTTCGAGGCCGGCAAGCGCCACCAGACACTGCTGGGCGTCACCGGGTCGGGCAAGACCTTCACCATGGCGAACCTCATCGCCAGGGTCCAGCGGCCGACCCTCATCATCAGCCACAACAAGACCCTGGCCGCCCAGCTCTACGGCGAGTTCAAGTCGTTTTTCCCGGAAAACCGGGTCGAATACTTCGTCAGTTACTACGATTATTACCAGCCCGAGGCCTACGTGGCCTCCACCGACACCTACATCGAAAAAGACGCGGCCATCAACGACGAGCTGGACCGCCTGCGCCTGAGCGCCACCCACGCCCTGCTTGAACGCCGCGACACCGTGGTGATCTCATCGGTGAGCTGCATCTACGGCCTGGGCGACCCGGACGTCTACCGGGACATGTTCCTGGGCTTCGAAAAGGGCGGCAGCGCGCCGCGCGATGGGCTGCTGCGCAAGCTCGTCGAGATGCAGTACACGCGCTCGCAGGTCGATTTCTTCCGCGGGCAGTTCCGGGTGCGCGGGGACCGGGTGGAGCTCTTTCCCGCCTACGGCGAGACCGTGGTGGCGCTGGACTTCTTCGGCGACGAGATCGAACGCATCAGCGAGATGGACTCCCTCACCGGCAAGGTGAAGCGGGAGATGGACCGCTACGTGCTCTACCCCGCCAAGATCTACGTGATGCCCCCCGACGAGGTCAAGCGGGCGGCCGCCTCGATCCAGGCCGAGCTCAAGGAGCGGGTGGCCGAGCTGAAGTCCGAGAACAAGCTGCTGGAGGCCCAGCGCCTGGACCAGCGCACGCGTTTCGACCTCGAGATGCTGCGCGAGACCGGCGCCTGCGCCGGCATCGAGAACTACAGCCGCCATCTGGACGCCCGCGAGGCCGGCACGCCGCCGAAGACCCTGCTGGACTACCTGCCGGCGGGCTCCCTGGTCATCGTCGACGAGAGCCACGTCACCCTGCCGCAGGTGCGCGGCATGTACGAGGGGGACCGCAGCCGCAAGCTCAGCCTGGTCGAGCACGGATTCCGCCTGCCCAGCGCCCTGGACAACCGCCCCCTCTACTTCGAGGAGTACGAGGCGCGCGTGCCCCAGTGCGTGTACGTCAGCGCGACCCCGGGGGACTGGGAGATCAAGAAGAGCGCCGGGGCCGTGGCCGAGCAGATCATCCGCCCCACCGGGCTCATCGACCCGGTCGTGGAGATACGGCCCGTGCAAGGCCAGGTCGACGACCTGATGGCGGAGGTGCGCCTGCGCGCGGCCAAGGGCGAACGGGTCCTGGTGACCACCCTGACCAAGCGCATGTCCGAGGAGCTGACCGGCTACTTCACCGACCAGGGCATCCGCGTCCGCTACCTGCATTCCGACATCGACGCGCTGGAGCGCGTGAAGATCCTTCGCGGGCTGCGCCTGGGGGAGTTCGACTGCCTGGTGGGCATCAACCTTTTGAGGGAGGGACTGGACCTGCCGGAGGTGAGCCTGGTGGCCATCCTCGACGCCGACAAGGAGGGCTTCCTGCGCTCCGACCGCAGCCTCATCCAGACCATGGGGCGGGCCGCCCGCAACGTGGAGGGGAAGGCCATCCTCTACGCGGCGCGGATGACGGACAGCATGAAGCGCGCCCTGGCCGAGACCGGCCGCCGGCGCGAGCGCCAGCTCGAATACAACGCCGAGCACGGCATCACGCCCCAGAGCATCAAGTCGGCCATCAAGGACGTGCTCAGCTCGGTCTATGAGGCCGACTACTTCACCGTGGCGCTGCCCGCGGCCGACTCCTCCGGGGCGGATTTCGTCGACCCCGAGGCCGTGCCCAAGCTGATCGTCAAGGTGGAGCACGAGATGCGCTCCGCCGCCGCCCGGCTGGAATTCGAAAAGGCCGCGGAATTGCGGGACCGCCTGACCCGCCTGCGCGCCCTCAAGCCCGGGGAGCTGCTGGACTCCAGGGACCTGGCCCCGGCCAAGTCCGGCTCGGAAAAGGTGGCCCGCCGGGGCCAGGGGAAGGGGCGCGTTCCGGGCATGCCCAGCCCGGGCTCGCGGCGCCCCTCCCGCCCGCCCAAGAGGAATTTCGGGTGATGGACGAGAGCCTGAGGCAAGCCCTCGACAAGGTGCCGGAGATCCCGGGTTGTTACATCTACAAGGACGCCGCGGGAACGGTCATTTATGTGGGCAAGGCCGTGAACCTGCGCCGTCGCGTGTTCCAGTATTTCCAGGAGCGCGCGGACCTGAGCCCGAAGAACAGGCTGTTGGTCGAGCAGATCAGGTCCCTCGAGACCCTGGTGGTCGGCACCGAGATGGAAGCGCTGGTGCTGGAGGAGAACCTGATCAAGCGCTTCAGGCCCCGCTTCAACGTCCTGCTGCGCGACGACAAGCGCTACCCCTACCTCCAGCTCACGCTCAGCGAGGAATACCCCCGCCTCCTGGTCACGCGCAGGCCCCACCTGTCCAAGGACCGCTACTTCGGGCCCTTCGTGCACGTGGGGGCCATGCGGGAGGTGCTGCGCCTGGTGCACCGGCACTTGGGGCTCCGCCAGTGCTCCATCGAGATCGACCGCAAGCTGGAGCGCCCCTGCCTGTATTACGACCTGCACCAGTGCGACGCGCCCTGCGTGGCCTGGGGGGAGACCCGCGAGCAGTACGCCGAGCACGTGCGCCAGGCGGAGCTGCTCCTGACCGGACGCGAGGACGGCCTGCGAGAGGACCTGCGCAGGCGCATGGCCGCCGCCGCCGAGGCCGACCGTTTCGAGGAGGCGGCACGCTGGCGCGACAGCCTCCGCGCCGTGGAGCTGGTGCGCGAGCGCCAGCGCGTGGTCCTGCCCCAGCCGCGGGACGTGGACGTGGTGGCCCTGGCCAGCGAGGACGGGGCCACGGTGGTGAAGGTATTCTTCGTGCGCGGAGGCAAGCTCGTGGACTGGCAGGATTGCCGCCTGGCCAACGCGGAGGCCGCGGACCCGGCCGAAAGCCTGGGCGCCTTCGTGCGGCAGTTCTATTCCGGCGCCGCGGCCGTCCCGCAGGAGGTCCTGCTCAGCCACCCCATCGAGGACGTGGAGACCCTGGCCGCCTGGCTGAGCTCCAAGCGCGGCGCCAGGGTGGACATCCTCATCCCCCAGCGCGGGGAAAAGGTGGCCCTGGTGCGCCTGTGCGAGGCCAACGCCCGCGAGATGCTGCGCGACGAGGGCCTGGAGACGCGGCGTTTCGGGGAGCGCGGGCCCAAACAGGGGACAAGCGGGGGGGCGGCCCACGACCTGGAGGGGGCGCTGCTGGAGCTTCAGAACCTGCTGGAGCTGCCGGCCCCTCCCCAGCGCATCGACGGCTTCGATATCTCCCACTTCCAGGGGAGCCAGACCGTGGCATCCATGGTGGTGATGCAGGAGGGCCGGCCCGCCCGCTCCGAATACCGGAAGTTCAAGATCAAGACCGTGGCCGGGGTGGACGACTTCGCCAGCATGGAGGAGGTCGTCACCCGCCGCTACCGCCGCGTCCAGGACGAGGGCGGGCCCTGGCCCGACCTGGTGGTCATCGACGGTGGGAAGGGCCAGCTGAGCGCCGCCCTGAAGGCCCTGCGGACCCTGGGGCTGGAACGCATGGCCGTGGTCGGCCTGGCCAAGCGCTTCGAGGAGATCTTCGTGCCCGGGCGCATGGAAAGCATCCGGCTCGACGAGCGCTCCCCGGGGCGCCTGCTGATCCAACGCCTGCGCGACGAGGCCCACCGCTTCGCCATCACCTTCCACCGCAGCCTCCGCGCCAAGGCCCTCACCCACAGCGCCCTGGACGACGTGGCCGGGGTGGGGCCCTCCCTGAAGAAACGCCTCCTGCGGACCTTTGGCAGCGTGGACGGCGTGCGCGCCGCCAGCCTGGAGCAGCTGCGGGCGGTCGAGGGCGTGGGGCCCAAAATGGCCCAACGCCTGAAGCAGGATTTGCAGGGGGAAGCCGGACGGCCTGCCCCTGGCCCTGCGGCCTGAAATCGTATAAACTGCGGCACGTTTTCCGGCAATTTCCAAGGCACGGTCACTTTTTCCGGCGTTTCGCCTCATGGCACGCAACGACAACGGCTTCAACCTCGATGACATGATGGAGATCTTCGGGGACGCCACGGCGTCCGCGAAGCCCGCGGCCGCGCCGTCTACGGCGCCTCCGCGCGCTCCCCAGCCGCCGCCGCCCGTAGCCGCCGAGGACCTGACCGACGACGAACAGGCCCTGCTCAGGGCCTATGAGAAGCGGAAGCAGGACCAGCGCCTGCAGGACGCCGCCCGCCGCAAGCTCGAGGAGCTGGAAGTCCGCGAGCGGGAGGAGCGCCGCATCATCGAGGAGTTCGAGAAGGAGCAGGCGTCCAAGGTCGCCGCGCAGCCCGTGGCCCCCCTGACGGATATAGACGCCTCGGAGAACGAGGCTTTCTGCACCATGCTCGACGAGACCCGCATGGTCATGCTCGCCTTTTTAGTGCCGCTCATCGGCATCAAGGCCACCACCAACATGCTGAACAAGAGCGTCGAGAAGGCGCGCACCAAGGCCCCGGTGGTGCTCAAGGACGCCAATTGGCAGATGGACGGCACCCTGCGCGAGGACGGCTCCGTGGACCCGGATCGCCTGCTGAGGAACGCCGCCAACCTGTCCCCGCCGACCCGGGTGGACGAGTACCTGGCGGGGCTGCGGGAACTGGTGGACCTTCGGCTCAAGGCCGTCGAGGCAGGCCTGGGGGCGGGCCCCGGAGAGACCCTGAGGGCCAAACTGAGGGAATCCCGCGTCCTTCTGCGCCAGAAGCTGCCCTCCCCGGCGCAGGCCACCTGGATCGACCTGTTCTTCGGCCGGGTCCTGGCCTAGCCTATTTTTTGCCTCCGCGCGTTTGCAAAAGCCCCGCCTTCCTGTATCCTGGGCTGCCCCCCAACATCCACGCGCTGAAAGCCCCGCCATGACCGCCCGCGCCCCCGAACAAACCATCGATTTCAACAAGGACTGGGCCTCTTTGGCCCTGCCGGCCTCGGTCATCGAGGTGCTGGCCGCGGCCCCGTCCCTGGTCGTCCCCAACTGCCGCGAGGACCTGCTGAACTGGGCCCTGGGCCGGGAGGCGGGCGCCACCGACTGGAGCACCAACAACCGCGAGGACAAGGGCGAGTACGTAGTGTCCTTCGACGTGCCCGGCAAGGGAAGCGTGGTCGAAGCCGTGGTGGTCAAGGCGCGCAACGGCCTGTCCGTCAACTACGTGGAGCCGGCCATGCGGCGGCGGGACCCCGACGCCATGGTGATCGGCGACGAGCTGCCCACGGACAAGCCCACCTACGAGGCCCGTTTCGGCGAGTCCTTCGACAAGACCCGGCGCGAGACCCTGGACTGGCTCAAGGGCCAGGACCTCATCGTGGTGCCCTTCTACGCCGGCCCCGACAGCCTGGGCTACGGGGCCCTGCTGGTGTGCCCGCGCAAGGCCGGCTTCTTCGCCGGGGCCCTGGCGGACCTGCAGGGCATGATCCCAGGCAACGCGGTGCCCGCCGACTTCAAGGTCAACGCGGGCGTGCTCTTCATCGCCCCTCCCTTCCGGCACACCCGCTTCAACGGCAAGCAGGTGGTGGTCCACTTCAGGGCCAAGAGCCACCAGGAGATCTTCAGCTACAACCTCTACCCCGGCCCCAGCGCCAAGAAGGGCGTCTACAGCCTCCTGCTCGACATCGGCGAGCGCGAGCTGTGGACCACCAACCACTGCGCCGCCGTGGGCGTGGTCACGCCCTACGACAACCGGCTGATCATCATGCACGAGGGCGCCTCCGGCGGCGGCAAGAGCGAGATGACGGAGCACATCCACCGCATGGAGGACGGCCGCCTGCTGCTTGGCCGCAACCTTATCACGGGCGAGGAGCGCACCCTGGTGCTTCCGGAGGCCTGCCACCTCTACCCGGTCGCCGACGACATGGCCTGCGCCCACCCCGCCTTCAACAAGGGCGAGACCCGCCTGAACATCGTGGACGCCGAGAACGCCTGGTTCGTGCGGGTGGACCACATCACCGGCTACGGCACGGACCCCCATCTGGAGAAGATGGCCATCTCGCCGCCGGAGCCCCTGATCTTCCTGAACCACCACGTGGTGGCCGGCGGCCAGGCCCTCATCTGGGAGCACATCGAGGACGCGCCGGGCAAGCCCTGCCCCAACCCGCGCGTCATCATCCCGCGGCGCATGATCCACAACATCGTGGACGGTTCGGTGCGGGTGAACGTCCGCAGCTTCGGCGTGCGCTGCCCGCCCACCCACGAGGGCAGCCCCCTCTACGGCATCATCGGCATCCTGCACATCCTCAACCCGGCCCTGGCCTGGCTGTGGCGCCTGGTCGCACCGCGCGGGCACGCCAACCCCAGCATCCAGGAGCAGGCGGGCATGCAGACGGAGGGCGTGGGCAGCTACTGGGCCTTCTGCACCGGCCGCCGGGTGGACCAGGCCAACCTGCTGCTGCACCAGGTCCTTTCCACCCCGGACACGCGCTACGTGCTCATCCCCAACCAGCACATCGGGGCCTGGAAGGTGGGTTTCATGGCCGAATGGGTGGCCCGCGAATACCTGGCCCGCCGCGGCGGAGCCCGCTTCCGCAAGGACCAGCTGCTGGAGAGCCCCTGCCCCCTTCTGGGTTACGTCCCCGACGGCATCCAGATCGAGGGCACGCTCATCCCCCGGCTCTTCCTGGACGTCACCAGCCAAAGCGAGGGCGGCGAGGAGGTCTTCAAGGAGGGCGCCCGCCAGTGGCGGGAGTTTTTCCGGAAGGAATTGAAGCCCTTTCTGACGCCGGACCTCGACCCCCTGGGCCGCAAGATCATCCAGGCCTGCCTGGACGACGCCAGCCAGGAGGACTACTGGCGCCTGATCCCCCACAAGATGTATGCGGATTGAGGCTTGAGCTTGGGGCTGGGGCGTGGATAATGTTCGTCCCTGAATGCGCGGGTGGTGAAACTGGCAGACACGTACGTTTGAGGGGCGTATGGGGAAACCCGTGCGGGTTCAAGTCCCGCCCCGCGCACCAATCCAAGGCCCGCCACCCCTGGCGGGCCTTGCTATTAGGGAACCATGAATCTTGACGACGAAATAGCCCGCCGCCGGACCTTCGCGATCATCGCCCACCCGGACGCGGGCAAGACCACGCTCACCGAGAAGTTCCTGCTCTACGGCGGCGCCATCCAGATGGCGGGCAGCGTCAAGGCGCGCCGCGCCCAGCGATCCGCCACCAGCGACTGGATGGCCATCGAGCGGGAGCGCGGCATCTCCGTGACCAGCACGGTGCTGCAGTTCGAGTACGGCGGCTTCAAGGTCAACCTGCTCGACACCCCCGGCCACCAGGATTTCGGCGAGGACACCTACCGCACCCTGCTGGCGGCCGACGCGGCCATCATGCTGCTCGACGGCGGCAAGGGCGTGGAGCCGGTCACGGAGAAATTGTACGCGGTCTGCAGGCTCAAGGGCCTGCCGGTCTTCACCTTCGTCAACAAGATGGACAGGCCGGCCTTGGAGCCCCTGCAGATCCTCGATGAGCTCCGCTCCAAGCTGGGCCTCGACTCCTACGCCGTCAATTGGCCCATCGGCAGCGGCCCCAGCTTCTGCGGGGTGGTCGACCCCCACACCCGCGAGGCCCTGCTCTTCGAACGCCAGGAGGGCGGCGCCAAGGAGGCCCTGTCCCGCGCCGCGGGCCTGGACGACCCCTCCATCGAGGCCAAGCTGGGCGCGGAGTCGCTGAAGGCCTTGGCGATGGAACTGGACATGCTCGACTCCGCGGGCCTGCGGCACGACGACGAGATGGTGCGCGAGGGCCTACTGTCGCCGGTCTTCTTCGGCTCGGCCGTGACCAACTTCGGCGTGGAGGCCCTGCTGAAAGGTTTCCTGGCCCTCGGCCCGCCGCCGCACGAACGGTCCCTGAAGGGCGGCGCACCTTTGCGCCCCCAGGACCCGCGCTTCAGCGCCTTCGTGTTCAAGAGCCAGGCCAATATGGACCCCCGGCACCGCGACCGCATCGCCTTCCTGCGGGTCGTGTCCGGGCGCTTCGAGGGAGGCATGCCGGCCTGGCATTCCCGCCTCGGGCGCGAGGTCCGGCTGAACAATCCCAAGGAGTTTTTCGGCCGGGAGCGCGACACCGTGACCGAGGCCTTCGCCGGCGACATCCTGGGCATCATGAACAGCGGCAACCTGCGCATCGGCGACACGCTCTCCGACGCCAGGGAGCTGCTCTTCCCGGGGGTGCCGCGCTTCCCCTGCGAGCACTTCGGGGTGCTGCGCTGCGCCCCAAGCGCGCGCAAGGCCTTCAGCAAGGGCCTGGAGGAGCTGCTGCAGGAGGGCGCCATCCAGGGCTTCAAGGACCCCGGCGCCGCGGGCAACGACCTGCTGCTGGGAGCGGTCGGCCCCCTGCAGTTCGAGGTCCTGCAGTACCGCCTGCTCAACGAATACGGCGCCAAGACCGACCTGGAGAAGCTCGATTACAAGGTGGCCCGCTGGCTGCAGGGGCCGCCCGACGCGGTCCAGGCCCTGCGGGGGGTCGGCACCTGCCGGGTGGTGGAGGACATGGACGGGCGTTCGGTGGCCCTCTTCCGCGACCCCTGGAGCCTCGAGAACGCGAAGCGCAACCACGCCCGGCTTTCCTTCCTGGCCGTGGCGCCGGTGGACTGAGATGGCCCTCTACCGCGGTCTCCCCCCCCGGCCCGTGCTGGCGGTCCTCACGGACATGGACGACACCGTGGTGGGCAGCACCCGGCCCCTGGACCCGCCCATGGCCGCCGCCATGGACGCCCTGACCGGGGCCGGCCTGGGCCTGGCCGTGGTCAGCGGCGCGGCCCTTCCGCGCATGCTGGACCAGGTGAGCGCCCACCTGCGGCGCCCCCACTTCCTCATCGCCACCTCGGGGTCCCAGGCCCTGCGCGTGGCGCCGGACCCGGACCTGGCCGTCCCCCCCTGCGAGGAACTCTTCCACCACGCCTTCAGCCGGCGCGACCGCAACGAGATCCTGGCCGCCCTGCGCTGGCTGACCGAAACTTACAGCCTGAAGCCCGACACCAACGAAGCCGACCAGATGCAGGACCGGGGCAGCCAGATCACCCTGTCGGCCCTCGGCTACAAGGCCGCCCCCGAGCGCAAACGGGCCTTCGACCCGGACGGCTCCCGGCGCCGGGAATGGGTGCGCCGCCTGGAGGACCGACTGGGCGCGGGCCGCTTCAACCTGAGGGTCGGCGGGACCACCAGCCTGGACATCACCCCCTTGGGGGTGGACAAGGGTTCGGGCGTCACGCAACTGCTGCGGCGCAGCGGCTGGAAGGCCGAGGACTGCCTTTATTTCGGAGACCGTTTCGAGGACACCGGCAACGACCATCCGGTCTTGTCGGTCATGGATTGCGTTGAGATCCGCCATCCCAGCGAGACCCTGGCCCTGTTCCAGGAGATCCTGTCGATCCGGCGGCCTGTCCCTTAGCATCGGGGGTGAGCGCCATGGAACTGTCCGCAGCGTATAAATATTGCCGCCGCATGGCCTTCGGGCACTACGAGAATTTCCCCGTGGCCTCGCTCCTCCTGCCCCAGCCCCAGCGCGACGCCATCGCGGCGGTCTACGCCTTCGCGCGCCGGGCCGACGATTTCAGCGACGAGCCCTTCTACGCCCCGCGGCGCAAGCAGCTCCTGCTGGACTGGCGCGCCCGCCTGGACAGGGAGCCGGGCGGGCATCCGGTGTTCACCGCGCTGGAGGACGCGCGCAGGCGCTGGAAGCTCCCCAAGCAGCTCCTGGCGGACCTGGTGCAGGCCTTCCTGCAGGACTGCGATCGCCGGCGCTACGACACCTTCGAGGCCCTGCTGGCCTACTGCAGGCTCTCCGCGGAGCCCGTGGGCCGCCTGGTCCTCAGGATCTTCGGCCAGGACAGCCCGGCGGCCCTGCGCGCCTCCGACGACATCTGCGCGGCCCTGCAGTTGGCCAACCACTGGCAGGACCTCGCCTCCGACGCGCTGGTGCGCGACCGAATCTACCTTCCCGGGGCCGAGATGAGGCGCTTCGGCGTGGACGAGGAGCAGCTACGGCGGGGCCGCTGGAGCCCGGGCCTGGGCGAGCTGCTGCGCCTGCAGGTGGACAGGGCCGAGGCGTTGTTCGCGTCGGGCCAGGATCTGCCCGGCCGCCTGCCGGGGCGCCTGGGCCTGGAGATCCGCCTGACCCTGCTGGGCGGCCGAGGCATCCTGCGCAAGATCCGCGCGCAGGGCTACGACACCCTCAAGCGGCGTCCGCGCATGGGCGCCCTCGACGCGCCGGGCCTGCTCTGGGCCGGCCTCTCAGGACGGACGGCATGAAGCCCCCCACGCCAGGCATGGGAACGGAACGGAACTGGGGCGCCGTGCTGAAGCGGTCCAGCTTCGGCCCGGCCGCCCTTTTGTTGGACCGCCAGGCGCGCGCGGACCTTTCCGTTTTTTACGGCTATTGCCGGGCCATCGACGATTGCGCCGACGAATTCAAGCCGGACGAGGCCCGGGGCCACCTGCGGCTGTGGAAGAGGGAGCTGGAGCTGCTGGCCAAAGGCCGTCCGGCCACGGACCTCGGCCGCAGCCTGGAGGAACTGTGCGCCCGGCGCAAGGTGCCCGCAGGGCTCCTCATGGACCTGTGGCAGGGGGCCAGCTCGGACGCGCGGCCGGCGGTGCGCTTCAAGACCTGGGCCTCCGTGCGCGCGTACTGCTACCAGGTCGCGGGCAGCGTCGGGCTGGTCTGCCTGCCCATCTTCGACCTGGACCTGGACCGCGCCGGTGCCTACGCCCGCGCCCTGGGTGAGGCCTTCCAGCTGATCAACATCCTGCGCGACGTGCGCGAGGACGCCTCCCTGGGGCGCCTCTACTTCGCCCTGGAGGACCTCGAGCGCCATGGCCTCGCGCCCGAGGAATTCATGGCCGGCAAGGGTGGGGCCAGGGCCCAGCGCCTGATCTACGCCTACGCCTGGAGGGCGCGTGCGGCGCTGAGGACCGCGGACGCGGAGGCGGGCTCCCTGCCGGCCAAGGGCCTGCGGCCTTCGCGCATGATGCGGGCGATATACGGCGGACTGCTCGAGAGGATGTCCTCGGATTCCTTCAGGGTCTTTGAGAAGCGCTACAGCCTGGGCCCCTGGCGCAAACGCTGGGTGGTGGTCCGGGGCCTGGTGGCCGCTTGAATCCGGACCTGGTGGTGGTCGGAGGAGGCTGGGCGGGCTGTTCCGCAGCCTTCCATGCCTCCCGACGCGGCCTGCGCGTGCTCCTGCTGGAGGCCGGTCCCAGGCTGGGCGGGCGGGCCTCGTCCTTCGTGGACCCGGCCAGCGGCGAATGGATGGACCAGGGCCAGCACCTTTTCCTGGGCGCCTACCGCGAGACCCTGAAGCTCCTGGCCGAGCTGGGCACGGCCTCCTTCATAGAATTCCAGGATCCTTTGCGCGTCCACTTCCTCATGGACGACGGCCGCTTGGAGACCCTGCGGGCCTCCCGCCTGCCGGGGCCGCTGAGCCTCGGCCTGGGGCTCGCGAACTTCCCGGCCCTGCCCAAGGCCGGGAGCGCGGTGCTCAAGCTCAGCCTGCGCGGCGGGGCGGCCCTCGGGGGCGCCTTCCTGGGCCGCTTGCCGTCCTCCGCGGACCATGTCAGCGTGGAGGACTGGCTTGCGAGCTGCGGCCAGGACCCGGCCATCACGGCCCTGCTGTGGGAACCCATGGTTCTGGCGGCCCTGAACGCCCGTCCGGGGCAGGCCCGCCTGAGAGAATTCCTGGCGGTCCTGGGCGGGGGATTTCTGCGGGGCGGCTCCAGCGCCGCACTGGGCCTGGCCCGGGCGCCCCTGGCCAGGCTCCTCGAACCCCTGCCGACGCTGCTGCGCCAGCAGGGAAGCGACGCCCGCACCGGCGCGGTGGTGGAGGGGGTCGAAGCGCTGTCCGGCGGAGGCTGGCGGGTGCGGCGCGCGGGCGGCTCGCGCCTCGATTGCCCCGGACTCATCCTGGCCCTTCCCGCGCGCCGCGCGGCCGGCCTGCTGGGCTCAGGCTTGGCGGGGCGCTTGAACCTGGAGGCCCAGGCCGAGCGCCCGGAATCGGCCATCGTCAGCGTGTGGCTGTGGAGCCCCGGCCCCCTGCTGCCCGCGGACATCCTGGCCTTCGGGCCCCAAGGCGGCGCCCCGCCCGCATTCCATTGGGGCTTTTCGCGGGCCCTGGACGGCGGCTGGCGCACCTGCATCGTGTCCTCGGCCGCGCAGGAGCTGGCGGACAAGGATAACGCGCTTATTTTGGCCGAGCTGGCGGCCTTCCTGGCCTCGCGGGGCCGCCCCTACACCTGGACCCGCGCCCGCGTGGTCAAGGAACGCTCCGCCACGCCGGTCTTCGAAACGGGCTCGGGGGCCCGGCTCGGACAGGGCACGGCGTTGCCCGGCCTGGCCCTGGCCGGGGACTGGACCGAGACCCGGCTTCCGGCGACCATTGAAGGCGCCGTCCTTTCCGGCAGACTGGCTTTTGAGGCTCTTTCCTTCGAAACGAGGTAGTTCCATGGCAGAAACACCGTCCTCCCCCGCCCAGCCCGGCGCTCCGGCCGAGCCCTCCAAGCATTCGCGCATCCAGGTGTCCCAGGGCTTCATCGTGTTCCAGTGCTGGAAGCTGGACCGCGCCTGGCGCCGCCAGGAGGCTTCCGTGAAAAAGACCCAGGCCGCGGCCTTCGTGGCGGCCTGCGACGAGGCGTCGAAGGGCCTGAAACACTTCGCGGCCTTCTCCACGGCCGGGCTCAAGGCCGACGTGGACTTCATCCTATGGGCCAAGGCCACCAATCTGGAGGCCCTGCACGACCTCGCCCTGAAACAGCGCTCCGCCGAGATGAGCCAGTGGATGGACCTCAGCCACAACTACCTGGCCATGCTCAAGGGCTCGCCCTACGACAACGACGACAAGATCTTCAAGCCCGCGGAGTTCTACAAGTTCCTCTTCGTCTACCCTTTCGTGAAGACGCGCCAGTGGTACACCCTGCCCCTGCCGGAGCGCATGCGGATCATGAAGGGCCACATCGAGGGCGCCCAGGCCTATCCCATGGTGCGCATCAACACCAGCTACAGCTTCGGCGTCGACGACCAGGACTTCGTGGTTGCCTTCGAGAGCAACGAGGCCGACAAGTTCGTGAACCTGGTGCAGGACCTGCGCGAAACGGAGAGCAGCCTCTTCACCGCCCGCGACACGCCCATGTACGTGGGGATCCAGACGCCGCTGGCGCAGCTCCTGGCGACCTTCTAGCGGAGGGCCCCGCGAAACGCACCCCATTCTCATCCCGCCCATGCGCCTACGATCCCAGACCCACGCCGCCTTGAGGGCCCTCCTGGACCTGTCCCTGCACGGCGCCTCCCAGGCGCCGGTGCCGGTGTCCGACATCGCCAAGCGCCAGGGCCTGGGAGTGGCCTTCCTCGAGCAGCTCTTCCGCCCGCTCAAGAAGGCGGGCCTGGTGGCGCCCTGGCGGGGCATGAAGGGCGGCTATACCCTGGCCAAGCCCGCCGAAGCCGTGACCCTGCTGGAGGTGCTGGCTGCCCTGGACGACCCCTCCGTGCGGCCGATCAAGAGCGCCGGTCCCCAGCCCAGCGCCGAGGCCCAGGCCGTGGCAGCCCTGCTCGAGAACGTGGAGGCCGGGCTGGGGGAGCTGCTCGCCGGCGTCAGCCTTGAGGACCTGAAGCAGGCCGCCCGGGCCAATCCGCTCCTGAAGGACGCGCCCAGGGCCGGCACGGGATTCCAGATTTGACCGCTTCCGCCCCGCTCTACCTCGACCACAACGCCGGGTCCCCCCTTCGCCGGGAGGCCCTGGACGCCATGCGCCCCTGGCTTGAGCGCGGCGCGGCCAACGCCTCCAGCCTGCATCGGGCGGGGCAGGCCGCGCGGGCGGCGCTCGAGGACGCGCGCGAACAGGTGGCCCGCGGCCTGGGCGGCTGGAGCGAGGAATGGATATTCACCTCCGGCGCGACCGAGGCCTGCAACCTGGCCCTTCAGGGCGCCTGCGCGGAGGGGAGGCCCCTCCTCGTGGGCGCGACCGAGCATCCCGCCGTGCTGGAGACGGCCCAGGCGCTCCAGGCCGCCGGGGCGAGGGTGGAGCTGCTTGAGGTCCTGCCGGACGGGCGCGTGGACCGCGAAGGGCTGAAGGAGGCGCTGGAGGAATTCCCCGGAGCCCTGGTCGCGCTGATGCTGGCCAACAACGAGACCGGGGTCTGCCACCCGGTGCGTGAGCTGTCCGGCCTGGTGCGCGCGGCCAAGGGCCTTTTTTTCTGCGACCTGGCCCAGGCCGCGGGGAAGATCCCCGTGGACGTCCGCGACCTGGGCCTGGACCTGGCCGCGGCCTCGGCCTCGAAGTTCGCCGGCCCCCAGGGCCTGGGCATGCTCTACGTGCGCAAGGGCCTGGCCTTGAAGCCCCTGCTCCACGGCGGCCACCAGGAAAAGGGCCTGCGCCCCGGAACGGAGAACGTCGCCGGCGCGGTGGGCGCGGCCGCCGCCCTGGACGCTGCCCTGCGCGGCCTGCCGGCCCAGGCCAGGGATTGGGAGGGCGCGGTGGCCTCCCTCGAACGCGGCCTGACCGCGCTCTTCCCGGGCATCGTCATCCACGGCCACAAGGCGCCCAGGGTGCCCAACACCCTCTGCGTCAGCCTTCCGGGCCAGGACCGCGACCTGCTCCTGCTGCGCCTGGACCAACTGGGGCTGCAAGTCTCGGCCGGAGCGGCCTGCGCCGCGGGGGCCTCCCAGCCCAGCACGGTGCTGGCGGCCATGGGCGCCTCCGACAGCCAGTTGAAGACCGAGGTCCGCTTCAGCCTGGGACCCGGCCAAAACGAGGCCACGGCCCGCGAGGCCTGCGCGCGGGTCGGACAGGCCCTGGAGGGTTTCCGGCGGCTGGGGCTTTAGGAACCAGAAGTGGGATGAATAAATGACGCAGAATACGTAGCGCCTGCGCAATTTGACGCTTTGACGTTAAAAAGTATAAAATTGACGTTTTACCGTTAAAGCGTAGGTTGTTTTCAGAAGGCAACCATGAATACCAAAGCCACGCTATATCTCGATGCACAAGTGTACCGTGCTCTTAAGGTCAAGGCCGCCCTCAGCGACCAAACCGTGTCTGAAACCGCCAACGCTTTGATCAGCCATGGCCTGCTTGACGGCGTCGAAAGCGGATACGGTTCGGTCAAGACGGAGCTTCGTCTTGAAGGGAAGTTGGGCTTTCCGGTCTTGAGCCTGGAGGCTTGGCCGAAAAATTATGTCTTTAACCGTGAAGACAGCTATGACTAAAGGAGCTGTTTCATCGACACGAGCGTTTTGGTCGCCGCTTCGGCGTCGGGCGCGCCCTTCCATCGAGAGGCCATACAGGCGCTGGACAAATTGCATGGCTCAAAGGTCGAAACCTGGATCAGCCGCCAAGTCTTGCGTGAACTTTTAGCGCCCCTTAGCCGGCCGCAGGCCTGGGGTGGTGATGTCGATCCGGTGCTTTTGGCGGGACATGCTGAACGCTTGTTGAAGCTCTACAAAGTGGCGGAAGAAACCGCGGTGACGACGGCGCGTCTGCTGGATTTCGTCCGGGACAGTCAGGCACGGGGGAAACAAGTCCACGACGCGTCCATCGCCGCGCTTATGGTCAGCCACGGGATTAGGCGTTTGTTGACTCTAAATACAGCTCATTTTGAAAGGTTCAAACCTGATTTGATCTTGGAGTTGTTGAAATAGAAATCAAATCCCTGGATGCTATTGCCTGGCCATTGACGGGTTGGCCATTTTTCCCGAGAGGCTTTGGGAGGGGCAAGGCTTCTCATAAGATTTTAACAAATCAGCAATAACACTTAATCGCAATTGTTTTATGAAAATTATCAGGCCCGATTTCGTCCAGACGCCCTATCGGATCGATTTTCCACACGGCCCAGTGGAATAAAACCCCGCAGGAAAACATTCAGCTTTGAAGAAGTATGGTTTTGTCGGCGGCCCAAACCGCCCATGCCCGGGAGAGTCTTGTCCATGTCATCTAAGCACCGTGAAAGCGCGCAAAAGCTGGAGCCGCATCCCGGAATCGGGGGCGAAGCGAAGCCGTTCAGGATCCTGGTCGCGGACGGCGGCCTCTTCCTGACCGACTTCATCAGGAAATATTTGGAGACGGCCGGGCATAGCGTCCTGACGGCGGCATCAGCGCAAGAGGCGCTGGAGATCACCTCCAGCCAGCAGCCCGACCTGGTCCTGCTCGACAGCGGCCTGGACGGCGTCAACGGCATGGCATTGCTCGCCGACCTGCTGCTCGTGCACGACAGCGGGGCGGTGATCGTGATGGCGAGGCAGCCCGCGATCGCGGAAGCGGTCGAGGCGATCAAGTTGGGCGCCATGGACTATTTCGACGGGCCGCTGGAAACCCACAGGCTGGACCGGGCGATCGAGAGCCAGAGGATGCTGTATAAGGGCGGTGAAGAGGCCGACGACGCGGCCACCGATGTTCCGGGCTCGGAAGCCTGATCCTTGAATGAAGACAAGGAGCTGATCGAGCTGGTTTTGAAGGGGGACGCCCAGGCGGCGGAGCTCCTTTTTAAGAGGTATGAACCCCGCCTCCTGCGGGCCAGCCTGTCCTTTTTGGGCGGGCCGAGCCCGGAGAGCGGGGACATGGTCCAGGACACCTTCCTGGTCGCGCTTTCCTTCCTCAAACAGCAGGGGCTCGGCGAGCCCCTTTACCCCTGGCTGCGCCAGATTTGCGTGCGCCTATGTTATGCCCGGCGCAGGGGCCAGGGCCCGATCCTGATCTGCCTCGACGACGACCTGGAGCGCTACATGCGTAAGATGGACATCGAGCGCGTCCGCAGCGAGGTCCCGGAGGTCCAAAAGCGGCAAAAATTGGGGCTTCTGCGCGAGATGATCAAGCCGCTCGACACGGACAACCGCCAGATCATCCAGCTGCGCAACGTCAACGGCATGACCTATACCCAGGTCAGCCGCATCCTGGACATTTCCAAGGAAAGCGTCACCGTGCGCTTGGCGCGGGCCAGGCGCCAGATCAGGGCCTCCGGCGCGGAGTCCCCCGGGGGATCCAAGAAGCGCAGCCTGTCCGAGGAATTCGGCCCGGCCAAGGGGAAACCATGAACCCGGAAACGGAGGGCCGCGCCACGCCGGAGCTCACCCTGATTTTGGAGGCCATGGCCGGCCTCAAAAGGGGGGATTTCGGCGCCCGGCTTCCCAGGGAATGGACCGGGGTCCCGGGGAAAATCGCGGACGCCTTCAACGAGGTCGTCGAAAGCAAGGGCGCCATGGCCGCCGAATTCGAGCGGCTGTGCCGGGCGGTGGCCAAGGAAGGTAAGCTGCAGCAAAGGGCCGAAGCCCGGGGCGCGGCGGGCGCCTGGCTGGGCATGTTCACCAGCGTCAACAGCCTGGTGGAGGAGCTGGTGCGGCCCATCCGAGAGCTGTCCAGGGTGGCCGGGGCGGTTGCCAAGGGCGACCTTTCCCAGTCCGCCGAGCTCGACTCCGGCGGCAGGCCGCTCGAGGGCGAGCTTCTCAAGACCGCCCAAACCGTCAACACCATGGTGAGCCTGCTGGGCTCCTTCACCGCCGAGGTGACCCGGGTCGCCCGCGAAGTGGGGACCGAGGGAAACCTGGGCGGGAGGGCCATCGCCCCGGGGGCCTCCGGCACCTGGAAGGAACTGGCCGACAACGTCAACCGCCTGGCGTCGAACCTGGCCGGACAGGTTCGCGACATCGCCGAGGTGACCACGGCCGTGGCCAACGGCGACCTTTCAAAGAAGATCGCCGCCGACGCGCGCGGCGAGTTTTTGCAGTTGAAGGACCGGATCAACACCATGGTCGATCAGCTGCGCTTTTTCACCTCCGAGGTGACGCGCGTGGCGAGGGAGGTGGGCGTGGAGGGCCGCCTGGGCGGCCAGGCCATCGCCCCGGGCTCGGCTGGGAGCTGGAAAGACCTGACGGACAACGTCAACCAGTTGGCCGCGAACCTCACCACCCAGGTGCGCGCGATCGCCGAGATCGCCGTCTCCGTGACCAAGGGCGACCTGACCCGCTCGATCAGCGTCGAGGCGCAGGGGGAGGTGCAGATCCTCAAGGACGCGCTGAACCGGATGATCGCGAACCTACGCGTGACGACCCAGCAGGACGCGGACCAGGTCTGGCTCAAGACGAATCTCGCCCGTTTCGCGCTGATGTCGCAGGGCCAGACGGACCTGCACAGCGTTTCCGCGGCCATCCTCACCGAATTGAGCAAGGTGGTCTCCGCCCAGCACGGCGTCTTCTACATCGCGGAGGCACGCGAGGGCCTGGAGCCCCGCTTGAGGATGCTCTCCGCCTTCGCCAAGGAAGGCCGCGAGGACATGGCCCGCGAGTTCGCGCTGGGCGAGGGACTCGTGGGGCAGTGCGCGCGGGACAAGGAGACCATCCTCGTCACCGATCCGCCAGCGGACTACATCAAAATCAGCTCGGGCCTGGGCGGGCAGCGCCCCGCCAACATCATCGTCCTGCCGGTGCTCTTCGGAAACCAGCTGAAAGCGGTCCTCGAGCTGGCCTCCTTCGACAGGTTCAGCCCCATCCATCGCGCCTTCCTGGCGCAGCTGACGGAAAGCATCGGCATCATCCTCAACACCGCCGAGGCCAGCGTCCGCACCGGCATCCTCCTCAAGAACCTGCAGGCGGGGCAGGAGGAGCTGCGCAACACCAACCAGTCCTTGGAGGAGAAGGCGGTCCAGCTGGCGCTTACCTCGAAATACAAGTCGGTGTTCCTGTCGAACATGTCGCATGAGCTGCGCACGCCGCTCAATAGCATGCTGATCCTTTCGCAGCAGCTGGCCGAGGACCCGGAGAACCTGTCCAAAAAACAGGTCGAATACGCCGAGACCATCCACGCCTCCGGGGGGGACCTGCTGGCCCTGATCAACGACATCCTGGACCTTTCGAAGGTGGAGTCGGGGACGCTTGAGCTGGACATGGAGGACTTGTCCCTGGCGGTGGTCCACCAGCACCTGGAGAGGACCTTCGGGCATCTGGCCCGGAACAAGGACCTCGAATTCTCCATAGACTACGACCCCTCGAAGCTCGACCGCATCCACACCGACGGGAAACGGCTGGAACAGATCCTGCGCAACCTGCTGTCGAACGCCTTCAAGTTCACGGAAAGCGGCCAGGTCGTCCTGACCGTGAGATCCGTCACCAAGGGCTGGTCCCCGGACCACGCGGCCCTCAACGCCGCGAAATCCGTGGTCGCCTTCACCGTCACGGACAGCGGGATCGGCATTCCGCCCGAAAAACAAAGGATCATTTTCGAGGCCTTCCAGCAGGCCGACGGGGGCACCAGCCGCAAATACGGGGGCACCGGCCTGGGGCTTTCCATCTGCCGGGAACTGGCCAAGCTCCTGGGATGCGAACTGGTCCTGGAAAGGTCCGCCCCCGGCCAGGGAAGCGCCTTCGTCCTGTATATGCCGAACACGTCTTCCGCGGCCGCGGGAGCGCCGGCCGAAAAAGCGGCGGTGGAGGCGAAGGCGCCGCCCCTCCGGGCGCAGGCGGTCCGGCGGCCCCCCGGAAACGGCGCCGACGACAGCAAGAACATCGAGGCCGACGACGTCGTGCTCCTGATCGTCGAGGACGACCCCGTGTTCGCCGGCATCCTCGTCGACGGCGCGCGGAAAAAGGGCTTCAAGACGGTGGTCGCCCGCAACGGCAGGAGCGCCGTCAAGCTGGCGGGCGAGATCAAGGTGGACGCCGTAACCCTGGACATCCGCCTGCCCGACATGGACGGCTGGGGGGTCCTGTCGCGTTTCAAGGGCGACCCCGCGACCCGGCATGTGCCGATCCAGGTCATCGCGGTGGACGACGACCGGGGCTGGGGCACGAAACACGGCGCCATGGCCTTTTTAGCGAAGCCGGTCAGCCGCCAGGAGCTGAGCGAGGCGCTGGACGGCCTGCGGGCCCTGCGGACCCGCGCCGTCAAGAATCTGCTCCTGGTGTGCGCGCAGGCCTCGCGGGCCAAGGTGATGACCGAACTCCTGGCGGGCGACGACGTCAAACTCACGCTGGTCAAGACCGGGCGCGAGGCGCTGGAGGCGCTGCGGGAAGGGCGGCTGGATTGCGTGGTGATGGAGGTCCCCGACCCCGAGAGCCTGGTGGTGCTGAACGCCCTGGAGACGGAGGCGGTCCAGGTCCGCGTGCCGATCGTGGTCCACATCAGGGAGGACCTGTCCCCGCGGGACGAGGCCCTCATCAAGAAGCTTTCGGCCTCCGGCCCCCTGCGGGAGGTCAAATCGATGGAGCGCCTGCTGGACGACACCGCGCTCGTCATGCACAGGATGCTGGCGGCCATGCCCGTCGAGAAGAAGACGGTGATCGAGAACCTCTACCAGTGGTCGCCCGTCCTCGCCGAGAGGAAGATCCTGGTGGTGGACGACGACATCCGGAATATCTTCGCCATGACCAGCCTGCTCGAGAACAGCCGCATGAGCGTGCTCACCGCGGAAAGCGGGGCCGACGCGCTGGCGATCCTCGGAAAAAGGCCCGACGTGGAGCTGGTCCTGATGGACATCATGATGCCGGACATGGACGGCTACGAGGCCATACGGGTGATCCGCAAGGACCCCCGCTTCCTGACCCTGCCCATCATCGCCGTGACCGCCAAGGCCATGAAGGGCGACCGGGAACGCTGCATCGAGGCCGGGGCTTCGGACTACATCACCAAACCGGTGGACACCCAGCACCTTCTTTCGATGATGCGCTTCTGGCTGCACCGCTGAACAGGACCCGGGGGGAAGTGTACGGCCATAAAAGGACGAAAATACTGATGGTCGACGACGAAGCCAGGAACCTCCTGAGCCTGGAGGCGGTCCTGGGCGGCCTGGACCAGGATTTGGTCAGGGCCGGGTCGGGCAAGGAGGCCCTGAGGCTCCTGGAGCAGGAAGACTTTTCGGTCGTTTTGCTGGACGTCCACATGCCCGTCATGGACGGGATCGAGACCGCCGACCTCATCCGGACGCGCGAACGCAGCCGCTGTACGCCGATCATCTTCCTGACCGCCGACGAAAGGAGCCCCTCCCAGGTCTCCAGGGGCTACGAAAGCGGCGCGGTCGAGTACCTGATCAAGCCCTTCGTTCCCGACGTCCTGCGGCAAAAAGTGAAGGTCTTCATCGAGTTGTTCCAGAAGACCGAGGAGATCCGGTGCCTCAACGTCGAGCTGCGGGATTCCAACGCGGGGCTGGAGGAGCGGGTCTTCGAGCGCACCAAGGACCTGGAACTGCGCAGCCAGGATTTGGCCCGGTCCAACCAGGACCTGGCCCAGTTCGCCGCGGCGGCCTCCCACGACCTCCAGGAGCCCTTGCGGACCATAAACACCTACCTGCAGCTTTTGAGCAGGGACAGCCCGGAACGCTTCACCGCCGAGGACCGGGAAACCATCGGCATCGTCATCGATTCGGCGCGGCGCATGCGGCAGCTCATCAACGACCTGCTGTCCTTCTCCCAGGTGGGCATCGGCGGTCAGGCGCCGGTGGCGGTGGACTGCGGGCTGCTGGTCGACCAGGTGCTCGGGCAACTGAAGGAAGTGATCGACGAAAAAAAGGCCGAGGTCACGCTGGGGCCCCTGCCCGCCTTGAGGGCCGAGCCCGCGCTGCTCGGCCAGGTGTTCCAGAACCTGATCGGCAACGCCCTGAAATTCTGCGGGGACGGCGCGCCGGTCGTGAGGGTGGGCGCCGCGGATAACGGCGTGGAGTGGGTCTTTTCGGTCGCCGACCAGGGCATCGGGATCGAAGCCGACCAATTCGACAAAGTGTTCAAGCTGTTCAGCCGGCTGCATTCCCGCGACGAATATCCCGGGAACGGGCTGGGCCTTTCCCTCTGCAAAAAGATCGTGGAGAGGCACGCCGGCCGCATCTGGCTGGAATCCCGTTTCGGCAGGGGCACGACGTTCTTTTTCAGCATCCCACACAAAGGCTAGGTGCCATGGCGAACGCGGTTTTGGCGGTTTCGAAGGAGGTCCTCGTGGTCGAGGACACGGCCATCGACCTGAGGATGATCCTGGCGGCCCTCAACGCCGGCGCCAACAGGAAGACGATCACGGCGGTGACCGACGGGGAACAGGCTTTGGCCCACCTCAATCTCCAGGCCCATGGGGCTAAACCGGACCTGATCCTACTGGACCTGAACCTTCCCCGGATCGACGGCTGGCAGGTGCTGGGCGCCTGCAAGACCGATCCCGCGTTGAAGGCCATCCCGGTCGTGGTATTCACGACCTCCCTGGCGGACAGCGATGTGAAACGCTGCTATGCCCTGGGCGCGAACAGCTTCGTCACCAAGCCCTATGACATGGACGCGTTCCAGGGGGCGGTGGAGATGATCGAACGCTATTGGCTGGGCCTGTCGGCGCCCTGGATCAGGAGCTGATCGCATGGAACTTTTTGTTTTGGGACCGGTCCGGGAGATCCTCGTGGTCGAGGACTCCAGCCTCGACACCAAGCTGGTGCTGTGGGCCCTGGACCAGAACAAGCGCGGAAAGAACGTCGTGACCATGGACGACGGGCAGCAGGCCATGGCCTACCTCAGGGAAAAAGGGTCGGGCCTGCACCCGGCCTTGATCCTGCTTGATTTGAACCTGCCCAAGAAGGACGGCTGGCAGGTGCTTTCGGAATGCAAGTCCGACCCCGCGCTGCGGGGGATCCCGATCGTGGTCTTCTCCACCTCCCATTTGGACGCCGACATCAAACGCAGCTACGCCTTGGGCGCCAACAGCTTCGTCAGCAAACCCTTCGACCTCGACGATTTCCAGCAGGCCATAGAGCTCATCGAGAACTATTGGCTGAGATTGTCGACGCCGGCCCTCTAGGCACCGGCGCCGCCCTTTTCACCTTTTTTTCGCGGATTTCGCCACGGCCTTCAGGCCGGTTTTCCCCGTTTCCGCGCGCATGGTGCTGAGTTTCGCGCCCGGCGAGAACTGGGGGACCGGTTTCAACAGGTTTTTGTTCAGCGTGTCGCCGCGTTTTTGTTGTATCTCCCCGCCTTTGGGGCCGCTCTTGTCGCGGTGGCGGTGATCCAGTCCTGGTTCCTTCATGGGTGCTTCTCCATTTCTGTTGGGTGCGAAAGCGGCGGATCTGTCCCGGAATGAATGCCGCCCACCGGGGGCTTTATTCCCGAAAAACGCCCCCATTTTTTTCAGGAATAAATCCGGCCCGAGCGCCATTGAGCAGTGGGATATCCCTGGAATTCGGGCGGCGGCATGAAACCTAGGTTCAAATATAAGCTCCTCTTGACGGCGTTCCTGGCTCTCGCGGGGCTGGCGGTCCTGTTCAGGATTTTCCTGGCTATGTCCATCGCGGCCGGGGTGAACCGCGAACTGCGGACCATGTCGAGCTACGACGGGCACATCGACGGCGTCGGCCTGAGCCTGTGGCGCGGCGCCTACCGGATCGAGGGCCTGACGATCACGAAAAAAGACGGCGCGGTGAAAACGCCCTTTTTCCGGGCGGAGGCGATCGAGGTCGGCCCGCAGTGGCAATCCATCCTAAAGGGGCGTTTCCTTGCCCGCGTCGTGGTCGAGGACGGCCGGGTCAATTTTGTGGGCGGCCCGAGCAGCGGCCAGAGCCAGGCCGGCCTGGGGGTGGACTGGCTGGCGGTCCTCGGCGGCCTCTCCCCGGTCGAAATTGACCAATTCGCCCTTGAGAACGGCGAGATCCATTTCAGCGACCCCTATGGCAAGCCGCCGGTGGACGTCCAGATGAACCGCGTCTTTTTGGATGCCGGAAACCTGAGCGTCGGCCGCAAGGGCGGCGGCCCGGCCGCCGGCGCGGTCACCGCGAGCGCCAGGGTGATGGACGACGCCCTGGTCTCGTTGTGCGCCCGTTTCGACCCCTACGCCCCGGCGCCCACCTTCGACTACAGCGCCGACTTGACCGGGCTCAAGCTCACCCAGCTCAATCCCCTGTTCCAGCGCTACGAGGGTATGCAGGTGCTGTCCGGCTCCGTGGACACCCACAGCGAGGGCTCCGGAGCGGCGGGCAAGTTCAAAGGCTACATCAAACCCACGATCCAGAACCTCAAGATGAAAAAATCCCAGTTCGACATCCGCAGGCTGGTCCAAAGGGTGCTTCTCAGGGTCCTGGTCTGGGCTTTCACGGACAAGGACAAGAGCGTCGAGGCCAAGATCGAATTCGCCGGGGAATTCAAGGACCCCGCCACCAGCATTTGGACGGCGCCCGCCTACATGTTCGAACACGGCTTCGTCAAGGCGCTGCCCCACGGGCTCGGCGGCGCGGCGAAGATGGAAGACCTCCAGAAGCGGGGGAACTGATGGGCCTGCGCATCGGGTATCTGCCTCTTTGGCAACGCGTGTTCGCGCTGTGCTACCTCCTGGTCGCCAGCTATGCCGGACTGCGGACCGTCGAATACACCAACGCCGCCACGGACCACCTGGACCAGGCCTGCGGCATGAGGAGCCTGCGGAACGAGGGCGCCCAGGTGGCCGAAAAGTTCACCCAGCAGCATCGGATCATAGGCCCCGTGATCGTGTCCTACCTGTACCAGCACGCCCATCTGCCGTCGCTGCGGCAGTCGACCCTGGCGCTCGCGGAGGTCCGTCCTATGGACGACAAGGCGGCCCGGGAGGAGGCCGTCGCGATGCGCTGGTCCTGGGCCCTGATGGGCCTCAGCCTGGCCTACCTCTTGGCGGCCGTTCTGGGCTCTAAATCCGACAGGCTGCGCCACTTCCTTTTCGCCTTCACGGGCGTTTCCGCCGTGTCCTTTGTGGTCGGGATCACGGCCTCGGCCATGATGATCTCCACCGGCATCAAGGATTTTTTCGGGACCACCCCGGTCATCCAGCACGAGGTGCGGAGCGTGTCTTCCGTGATCGTGGAGCTGTTCGTGAAGGGCCACTGGATTTTCGGCGGCTTCGTCACCCTGTTCAGCGTCGTCACCCCGGCGGTCAAGATAGTCCTGACCTTCCTGGCGGCCCTTACCACCACGGAATCAGCCAACTCAAAGATCTCGAAATTCCTGAACGCCATCGGCAAATGGTCCATGAGCGACGTGTTCGTGGCCGCCATTCTGCTGGCCTGCTTCACCATCAAGTCCGCGGGCGGCACGCAGGTGGTGCCGTTTAGGGGCCTGAATTATTTCGCCGCCTACTGCCTGCTGAGCATGATCGCGACGTCCCTCCTGCATCTGCTCGACTTCAGGGAAGGGACCACATTCTTCGACAAGGGGGGGCAGCTCAGGATCCCGGTCGTCAGCGAGCTGGTCGCGACGGCCCTGTTTTTGTGCGCACTCTATTCGTTGAGACGATAGGCCGGACCCTTGGACGGCGACAGCCCCGCCTTTTGCAGGTACAATGCTCTTTCGGGGGGCGTTGGAGGTTGAAGCTTGTCTTACTCAGGGAGTCCCATGAAGGTACTCGTCATCGGCGCCACCGGCGGCACCGGGCATTGGCTGGTCCAAGGCGCCGTGGAAAAGGGTCATCAGGTCACGGCATTCGTCCGCAAGCCGGAGGACTATAAGGCGCCCGAAGGGGTCCGCGTGGCCAAGGGCGATGCGCGCGACAAGGATTCGCTGGACGCGGCCCTGAAGGGCCAGGACGCGGTGCTGAGCGCCTTCGGACCACGCTCCTTCAAGAGGGACGACATCCAGGAGACCCTGATGCGCAACCTGATCGAGGGGATGCAGAAGAACAAGGTCAGGCGCCTGGTGAGCCTGTCCGCGCTCGGCATGGGGGACAGCGCCCAGGAAGGGCCTTTCATCTACCGCGCCCTCATCCTGCCCCTGTTTTTGAAGCAGATCTTCGAGGACAAGGCGCGGGGCGAGGAACTTCTCTTCGCCAGCGGGCTGGACTATGTCAGCGTCCGGCCCGGACGGCTCCTGAACGCGCCCGCCCGGGGCGGGGTCAAGGCCGTCCTGAAGGGGAAGGGCACGGGCATCGAGTGGAGCATGACCCGGGCGGATCTGGCCGCCTTCATGCTGGAGCAATTGACCAGCGACACTTGGCTGGGCCAGTCGCCCCTTATCGGTTACTGATTTTCAGCACAAAAAAGGGGGAGGGGCTTAGGCCCCTCCCTTTTTTTGTGCGTGGACCCCAGCCGTTTTTGGCTCAGGGGCGCCGGGCCTGCGCATGGGCGACGCCCCGCTCCAGCCTGCCGACGAAAACCTCGCTCACCTCCGCGGCCGCGCCGCGCACATGCCGGGAGGCTTCCGCGAGGGCGGATGCGCTGAGCCGCCCCAGGAATTTGAGCCGGTACAGGACATAGAATGAGGCGAAGGAGCGGGTTTTTTCGAACACCATGCGGGCCAGGGTTTCACGCCCGTCGATCCGGCCCTCGACGACCGAGCCGCCGATCATCCGTATGAACAGTTCGTGGCGCCGGGACCAGTCGGAGGCGCCCGGCGGATCGGACAGATAGCCTTGAAGGGCGTCCGCAATGCTGGGGAATCTCTCCAGGTCCGGCGGCGTGGGACGCGGTCCGGCGCCGCGTTTCCGGCCCACCAGGTAGCCGGCCAGGTCGCCCTCCAGGTTGGCCGAGAGGTCGTAGCTGTCCGCAGAGAAGAGCAGCTCCATGGCGCCGACAGCAGGGCGGTCCATGCGTTCGACCGCGAGCAGGCCCGCCGCTCCGCCGAGGTCACCCACCCAGGTTACCAGTTCCAGGCCTGTGCCGCCTTGGGCGATGAGGTTCAGCCTGCGCGTGGACAGGTGCGAGCGCGCCTCCAGCCCCACGAAAACATGCCCGATATCGACGGCGCAGCCCGCATGGCGGATCTCCGAGGAATCCTTCAGGGCCCGGACCAGCTCCGCTCCCAGCAGGGGGCTGGGGTCGGCGGGGGGCCAGGAGCGCAGGTACAGGTTGAAGCCGAGATTCCTCAGCCCGCTACGGCGTTTCTCGAAGTCCAGGCTGTGGGTGGTGCCGTAATAGATGCCGCGCAGGAGCCGCAAACGCGCGCCGAAATCCAGGCCCGCGCTCCCCAGGCGGGCAGCGGCGAGTTTCAGCAGGGCGACCAATCCGGCCAGGTCCGAGGCCCGCGCCGGCACGTTTACGCCTTCGGGGGGCGCCCAGACCTGCGCCCTCGCTTCCGGCGTTTTCATTCCCGGTGCAGGGCGCTTTGGACGCCCGGGAAGAGCACCCCCCGTCGCCGGGGGCCCTCGGTCATGAGGGAATGGGGCAGCAGGGTCCGGCAGACCAGGGTCGCCAGGACGCAGGCGCCCAGCAGCGGCAGGGACGCTTCCAGGCGGTGGGTGGTCTCCAGGGCCAGGATCATGGAAGCGAGCGGCGCGTGGGAAGCCCCGGCGAACACCGCGGCCATGCCCACCAGGGCGCCCATGCGGGGATCCAGGCCCAGGCCGGGCCAGCGCAGGGCCGCCGCGGCGGTGAGCAGGCCGCCCAGCCCCGCCCCGATCCCGAAGAGGGGGGCGAGGGTTCCGCCGGCGGTGCCGCTGCCCAGGGCCAGGATCCAGGCCAGCGCCTTGAAGGCCACGAAGGCGAGCAGGGCGCCGGCCACCAACTGGCCGTTGAGGGTGGCGCTGACGCTGGCGTAGCCGGGGCCGAAGACGCGCGGCTCCAGCAGGCCCAAGGCGCCGACGGCCAGCCCGCCCAGCGCCGGCCACCACATCCAGTGCATGGGCAGGCGCTCGAAGCTGCGTTCGGAAAAACCGACGGCCTCGGTGATCCCGGCCGCGGCCAGGCCCAGGGGCAGGCCCAGGCCGGCGTAAAAGAGGGGCGTCCAGGCGCCCGGATCCGCCATGGGAGCCATGAGGAAAATCGGGGACACGTCCACCCAGGCCAGGCGCATGCAGCCGGCAAGCGCGCTGGCCAGGCCCACGGCCGCCAGGGACAGGGGGCTGAACTCGAACAGCAGCAGCTCCAGGGCGAGCAGCGTGGCCGCGACCGGGCAGCCGAACACCGCCGTGATGCCGGCCGCGGCGCCCGCGGAGAGGAGGATTTTGCGTTCCCGGGCGCTCACGGGGACGACCTGGCCCAGCAGGGAGCCGAGGGAGCCCCCCAGGCCTATGACCGGGCCTTCCGCGCCGAAGGGGCCGCCGGAGCCGATGGACAGCGCCGAGCACAGGGGTTTGAGGAGCGCCACTTTCCAGGGCACCCGGCTGTCCTTGGTCAGGACGATTTCGATCACCTCGGGGATGCCGTGGCCGCGCACCGCCGGGCTGCCGTAGCGGGCGACCAGGCCTATGGCCAGCCCGCCGAAGGCCGGAATCAGCGCGCACCACAGGGGCATGGCCCCGGAAAAGGCGCTGTCGACCGTGGACCAGGTTCCGTGGAAGAGCAGGTTCGTGAAGAGATGGATGAGCATCAAAAGCCCGCGGCCGAGCACGAAGGCGGGCAGGGCCGTCAGCAGGCTGAGGGCGCAGAGGCGCACTTCGCCCACTCCGGGGCTATGGATCTTTTTCACGCTTCATCCTCGAAGAATAGGCGCGCCGCCTGCCCGTCCAGGCCCGCGTCGCGAACCAACACGCCCAAGTCCCTTTCCAAAGCCCTTCGCCGGGCCGGGGACATGCCCCTCAGGGACGCGACCAGGCGGTCCTGGAGCGGATCCGGGCTGCGCTTCAGGAGCGCCGCGCCCCTGGCGGCGAGGGTCAGCTCCACCTTGCGGCGGTCGTCCGGGGAGCGGCGGCTGTGCAGCAGGCCCTTGGCCCTCAGGCGCTCCGCCACGACGCTCACGGAACTCAGGTCGGTCAGGGTCGCCCGCGCCAGGCCCCGGAGGTTGAGGGCGCCGGCTTCCTGGACCTTGCGCAGGGCGAAGAGCTGGGCCGCGCTCAGGCCCAGGCGGGCCTCGCAGTGGCGGGCGTACAGGCGCAGCCCGCGCACCAGGCGGCGCAGGGCGTCGATGATGGCGCGGGATTCCTCCGTCTGGTCGCGCTTTCCCTCGCTTTTGATATTCATTGGGCCCCCAAGTAATTTATCCACCATCGCCCGAGCGGGACCGGGCGTCAAGGCCTCCCTGCCGTTCCGGACTGCGGCCGCCGTTCCCGCGCGGTTTTTAGGTGAGGTTTAAGGTTGGCTTATTAATCCGCTTATTGCGAACATAAGTCGGCACCCTATCCTTGGAGCATTTGATGTCTATTGGGACGGCGAAGCGTGAAAGCGCGAGGTCCCGCGTTTCAATGGCATGGTGGTCCGTGTCCGGGAACGCCGCGCTCGGCACGCTTCAGATTTTTTTCGGTTTGAGGGCGGGCGCCCTATCGCTCCTGGCCTTGGCGGCCCATTCGGCCCTGGATACGTTTGCCGCAGGTCTCGTGCTGTTCGCGACCCGGGAGGCGGTCAAGCCGCCGGACGAGGACCATCCCTACGGCCACGGGAAAATAGAGAACCTTTCCGCCACGGGCGAAGCCCTGCTCATCGTCCTGACCGCGGGTGGCCTGGCCACGGAGGCCTGCCGGCGCTTTTGGGTCCCCCAGCCCCTGGGCGACCTCAAATGGGCCTTTGGCGCGGCGCTTTTTTCGACGCTCATAAGCCTGGTCCTCGCGAAGGGCCTTCTGCGGGCCGGCAGGGAGGAGGATTCCCGGGCCCTGGAAGCGAGCGGCGCGCATTGGAGCGCGGACGCCTGGGTCTGCGGGGCGGTCGCGGCCGGCCTGGCGGTTTTATGGGCGGCGCAGGGCCGGGGGGCGGCCGGCGCATGGCTTTGGCTCGACCCGGCCACGGCCTTGGCGCTCTCCTTGTTCCTCGCCGTGATGGGCGGTCGCGTCGCCTTCCGGTCGGGCAGGGAATTGCTCGACGAACGGCTGCCCAAGGAGGAATCGGACTGGATCCGCGCCCGCCTTTCCGGCCTGAAAGCGCCGGTGCGGGGATACCACGATTTGCGCTGCCGAAAAAGCGGCTCTAACCGTTTCGTCGAATTCCACCTTCTGATGGACCCTGATTTGACCGTGAAGCGCTCCCACGACATCAACGACCGGATTGAAAGGGCCATCGGCCGCGGGCTCCAAAACTGCCAGGTGCAGATCCACGTCGAGCCGGCGCCCCGGCGCGGACCCAAAAAGCGGAGGGAACATGCCCAATTGGCCTGACTTGGTCCTCGGAGCGGACGGCCGCAAGCGCTGCGGATGGTGCGGGGAGGATCCCCTGTACGTCGCCTACCATGACCAGGAATGGGGGGTGCCTGTCGCGGACGAACGCGCCCTCTTCGAGTTCCTCACCCTGGAAGGCGCCCAGGCCGGGCTCAGTTGGATCACCGTGCTGCGCAAGCGCGAGGCCTACCGCAAGGCATTCGCCGACTTCGATCCGCGCCGGGTGGCGCGCTTTGACGCCGCCAAGGCGGCTGAACTCCTCAAGAACCCGGGCATCATCCGCAACCGCCTGAAGGTGGCGGCGGCCATCAGCAACGCCGCCCATTTCCTGGAGGTCCAAAAGGAGTTCGGCAGTTTCGCCGCCTACGCCTGGTCCTGGGTGGGAGGGAAGAGCACCAGGCCGGGGCACCTGAGTTTCAAGACCCTTCCCGCCGCCAGCCCGCGGAGTGACGCCTGGAGCGCGGATCTGAGGAAACGCGGGTTCAAATTCGTCGGCAGCATGATCATGTACGCCCACATGCAGGCCACCGGCATGGTCAACGACCACCTGAAGGGCTGTTTCAGGCACAAACAGATCCCCCCCTACCGCTTCAAGGCCTGAGGCACCCGGGGGGGCTTTTTGGGGCCGTCTGGGAAAGCCCTTGGAAATCCATTGTGAATCCATGGCCGCTGTCTTATTTTGTGCTAATATTGATGTTTCCTTCACCCCACCGTGCTCCTGGAACCCATGCTCAACGCCTTCACCTACAAACGCGGGGTGCTGCACGCCGAAGGCGTCAGCGTCGAAGCCCTGGCCCGCGCCCACGGCACGCCCCTTTACGTATACAGCCTGAGCCATGTGCTCGAGAACTACCGCCGCCTGACGGCCGCGTTCAAGGGCATCGACCACAAAATCTGCTTCAGCATGAAGGCCAACGCCAACCTCGGGCTCCTGGCGGCCCTGGCGCGCGAGGGCTGCGGTTTCGACATCGTTTCGGGCGGGGAGCTGTACCGCGTGCTCTCGGCCGGGGGCGATCCCGCCAAGGTGATCTTCGCGGGCGTGGGCAAGACCGAGGAGGAGATGGCCTACGCCATCCGCCAGGGCATCTTCATGTTCAACATCGAGAGCTGGCCGGAGGCCGAGGCCCTCAACCGGGTGGCTGGCCGCATGGGGAAGCGCATCAAGGCGGACTTCCGCATCAATCCGGACGTCGAGGCCGGCGGCCACAAGAAGATCTCCACGGCCCACAAGGCATCCAAATTCGGCCTGCCCTACCACGAAACGCTGTCGCTGTTCGCCCGCGCCCGGGCCCTCAAGCACCTTGAAATCAGCGGCATCCACCTGCACATCGGCTCGCAGATCACCGAACTGCAGCCCTTCGTCTCGGCCGCGAAGCGCGCCCTGGACCTGGTGGCCCAGCTGCGCAAGGCCGGCTTCAAGGTCTCCACCCTCAACATGGGCGGCGGCCTCGGCATCGTCTACAACAAGGACAAGGCCAAGAGCCCGGAGCAGTACGCCGCCGCGCTCAAGCCCCTTTTCGCCGGCAGCGGCCTGACGCTCCTCTTCGAGCCCGGGCGCTACTTCGTGGGCAACGCGGGCATCCTGGTCACGGAAACCATCTACGTCAAGGAGACCCGCTGGAAGGACTTCGTCATCGTCGACGCGGCCATGAACGACCTCATCCGGCCCAGCCTGTATGAGGCCTGGCACGGCATCATTCCGGTGCGCAAGACCGTCGGCCGCAGGGTGAAGACCGTCGATGTCGTGGGCCCGATCTGCGAGAGCGGCGACTACCTGGCCCAGGACCGCCGCCTGGCCCTCCCGAAAAAGGGCGAATTCCTGGCGGTGCAGTCCGCCGGGGCCTACGGCATGGTCATGGCGAGCAACTACAACCAGCGCGGACGCGCCGCCGAGGTGCTGGTGCAGGGCTCCCGCGCCTGGATCACCCGCCGCAGGGAAAGCTGGGACGACCTCCTGCGCGGGGAGACAATTCCCAAGGAATTGCAGGCGAAAAAGCGCCCGAAAGCGTAAATTAGAGGGGCTCCTGGAGGGGGCCCGGCTCCTGTCCATGTCGGCCACGGGAAGGGTATATGCGGGAACAGGCTTTTTATAAGATGTCGGGTGCGGGCAACGACTTCGTGGTGCTGGACAACCGCCAGGGGGCGCTTTCCGGCGACCTGAACGCGTTCTCGGCGCGCGTGGCCGACCGCAAGCGCGGGGTCGGCGCGGACGGCGTGCTGCTGCTTGAGCCCAGCCCGCGCAAGCATTTCCGCATGCGCTACTTCAACGCCGACGGTTCCGAAGCCGAGATGTGCGGCAACGGCGGGCGCTGCATCGCGCGTTTCGCCGCCCTGACCGGCGCGGCCCCCGCGACCATGCAGTTCGAGAACCTGGCCGGCGATTTCGAGGCCGCGGTGCTGGCCGACGGGCTGGTCGAGTTGCGCATGACCAAGCCCCATTCCCTGAAGCTGGACCTGGATTTGCCCGTGGACGGCAGGCTGATCCGCGGGCACTCCCTGAATACGGGCGTCCCTCACCTGGTGGTTCCGGTCGCCGACGCCCGGGCCGTGGACGTGGCGGGCCTGGGCCCCAAGCTCCGTTACCACGCGGCCTTCGCGCCCAAGGGGACCAACGTGAACTTCGTGCAGGTCCTTGGGCCCAGGGCGGTGCTGGTGCGCACCTACGAGCGCGGGGTCGAGGGCGAGACCCTCGCCTGCGGAACGGGCGCCGTGGCCTCCGCCGTCGTGATGGCGCGCCTGGGGCTGGTCAGCTCGCCGGTGGCCGTCACCACCAGCGGCGGCGACACCCTCACCATCATCTTCAGCCTGGCCGGCGACGAGGCCGACTCAGTGACCCTCAAGGGGCAGGCCGAAGTGACGTTCGAAGGACGCCTCGACCTGGACAAGTATCTTTGAAGTGCGGGCGGCGCCGTGGCCGTCCGCCGAACTGTGGAGGAACGAAACGCCGATGAACAGCTTCTCCGGCACCATCACCGCCCTGGTCACGCCCTTCAAGGACGGCCGGGTGGATGAGCCCGCCTTGCGGGCCCATGTGCGCCGCCAGATCGAGGGCGGAGTCTCCGCGGTCGTTCCGGTGGGCACCACCGGCGAATCCCCCACCCTGAGCCACGCCGAAGCGGACCGGGTCATCCAGGTCAGCATCGAGGAGGCCAAGGGCAAGGTGCAGGTCATCGCCGGCACCGGCTCCTACGACACGCGCGCGAGCGTGGAGCGCACCCGCTGGGCGGCCAAGGCCGGAGCGGACGCGGCCCTCATCGTCTGCCCCTACTACAACAAGCCCACCCAGGAAGGCATCTACCTGCACTACAAGGCCATTGCCGAGGACGGCGGCCTGCCGGTGATGGTCTACACCATCCCCGGACGCTCGGGGGTCAACATCACGCCGGAGACCGTGGCGCGCCTGGCCCAGCTTCCCGGCATCGCCGCGGTCAAGGAAGCCTCCGGCAGCCTGGCGCAGATGTCCGATGTCATCGCCGCGGCCGGCGAGCGGGTCAGCGTGTTCAGCGGCGACGACGCGCTGACGCTGGCGGCCATGGCCGTGGGCGCCAAGGGCGTGGTTTCGGTGTGCTCCAACATCGCCCCCCGCCTGATGAGCGACCTCAGCGCGGCCGGGCTGAAGAACGACTTCGTCGCGGCGCGCGCCCTGCACTACCGCCTCCTGCCCCTGTTCCGGGCCCTGTTCCAGGAGACCAACCCCATCGGCGTCAAGGCCGCCATGGCCCTCCTGGGCCTGGCCTCCCCGGAGCTGCGCCTGCCCCTGACGCCCATGGAAGCGCCCAATGCCGCCAAGCTCCAAGCTGCCCTTCGGGAGCTGGGGCTTTTGAAGCCCTGAGGGATGGATGCCCAAGCCTAGCCCGTCGGTGAAACTCAAGCTCGCGGTGGCCGGTTCGCTGGGCCGCATGGGGCGGGCCGTGCTCGCCGCGGTCGCGCAGGATCCCGCGATGAGGGTCGTGGCCGGATGGGAACGCCCGGGCAACGCCGCGCTGGGAAGCGACCTGGGCAGCGCCGTGGGCCTGGCGCCCCTGGGCGTCGCGCTGGGCGCGGGCCCGGACTTCGGCGGCGCGGACCTGGTGGTGGATTTCACGGCCCCGGAAGCCAGCCTGGCCACGCTGGCCGCCGCGTCGCGCGTTTCGCGCCCCCCCGCCCTGGTCATCGGCACCACCGGCTTCGAACCGGCCCAGCTCGCGAAGATCAAGGCCTCGGCGAGGACCCTCCGCATCGTCCTGGCCAGCAACTATTCCGTGGGCATGAACCTGATGTGGAAGGCCCTGGACATGGTCGCCCGCGTCACCAAGGACGACTACGACGTGGAGGTCATCGAGGCCCACCACCACCACAAAAAGGATTCGCCCTCGGGCACCGCCATGACCACCGCCGAGGTCCTGGCGCGGGCCCTGGACCGCGACCTGGCGTCCTGGGCCCGCTACGGCCGGCCGCGCGGGAACATCGGCGCGCGGGACCCCCGCGAGATCGGCCTGCACACGGTGCGCGCGGGCGACATCGTGGGCGACCACACCGTGCTCTTCGCCGGCGGGGGCGAGCGCCTGGAGTTCAAGCACCAGGCCCACAGCCGCGAGAATTTCGCCCGCGGCGCCCTGCGCGCGGGCCGCTGGCTGGCCGCTCCGGGGCGCAAGCCGGGGCTGTATTCCATGGCCCAGGTGCTGGGCTTCGAAAAAGCCTAGCCGAGAGGGAAGCGTGCCCGAGGAATACGTCCGTTTCCTGCGCCAGGGCAAGCCGGCATGGGGTCTCAAGCGGGGTCAGCGCCTCGGCCTTCTCGGCGCGGCGCCCTGGGTGGACACCCGCCCCGGGGATGAGTCCGTGGACGCCGCGTCCGTGGAGCTCCTGGTCCCGGCGGAGCCCGGCAAGATCGTGTGCGTGGGGCTCAACTACCGCGACCACGCCCTGGAGATGGGCCATGGCCTGCCGGAAGAGCCGCTCATTTTCCTGAAGCCGGCCAGCAGCCTCCTTGCGCCGGGCAAGCCCATACGCCGGCCGCAGGCCAGCGCCCGCGTAGACTACGAGGCCGAGCTGGCCCTGGTCATCGGCAGGAGAACCGGCCCCGGGGACGGGACCGAGGACGCCATTTTCGGCTACACCTGCGCCAACGACGTCACGGCCAGGGACCTGCAGAAGAAGGATGGCCAATGGACCCGGGCCAAAGGCTTCGACACCTTCTGCCCCCTGGGGCCCGCCCTGGTGCGCGGCCTGGACGTGGCGGACCTGGCCGTGGAGTGCCGCGTGAACGGCGCGCTCAAGCAGAGTTCGCGCACCAGCCAGCTGGTTTTCTCGCCCGCGCAGCTGGTGCGTTTCGTGGCCGGCGTGATGACCCTGGACCCCGGGGACGTCATCCTTTCGGGCACGCCGGGGGGCATCGGCCCGCTGGCCGCGGGCGACGAGGTCGAAGTCCGCATCCAAAACATCGGCTCCCTGACGAACCGGGTGCTGTGAAGCCTTTTTGAAGGAGCTTGCATTGGAATTCGAGAGATCACGGGCCCTGCGCTCGCTGCCGCCCTACCTTTTCATCGAGATCGACCGCAAGAAAAAGCTGGCCCTGGCCGCCGGCGTGGACCTGGTGGACCTCGGCGTCGGCGACCCGGACCGGCCCACGCCGCCCCCGCTGATCCGCGCCCTCCAGAAGGCCGCGGCCAAGGCCGCCTACCACCAATACCCGCTCGGTTCGGGCATGCCGGCCTACCGCCAGGCCGTGGCGGACTGGTTCAAGAAGCGTTTCAAGGTGAGCCTGGATCCGGCGAGCGAGGTGCTGGCGACCATCGGCAGCAAGGAAGCCATCGGGCATTTTCCCATCGCCTTTGTCGACCCCGGGGACGTGGTGCTGTGCCCGGATCCCGGCTATCCCGTCTACGCGGCCGGAGCCCGTTTCGTGGGCGCCGTCCCGGTGGCCATGCCGTTGCTGCGCAAGAACAAGTTCCTGCCGGACTTCGGCGCCATCGACAAGAAGGCCCTGAAGCGGGCCCGGCTGATGTGGCTGAACTACCCCAACAACCCCACCGCGGCCACCTGCGACCTGGCCTTTTTCAGGAAGGCCGTGGCCTTCTGCCGCAAGCACTCCATCATCCTGGCCCACGACATGGCCTATTCCGAGGTCTACGAGGGCAAGGCCAAGCCCCCCAGCGTCCTGCAAGTCGAGGGCGCCCGCGACATCGCCATCGAGTTCCATTCGTTGTCGAAGACCTTCAACATGACGGGCTGGCGCGTCGGCTTCGCGGTGGGCAAGGCCCAGCTGGTGGCCGGCCTGGCCGCGGCCAAGGGCAACCTCGACAGCGGCGTGGTGTCGGCCATCCAGGAGATGGGCATCGCGGCCCTGAGGGCGCCGGACAGCCTGGCCAAATCCGTGCGTTCGGTGTACGCGCGTCGCCGCGAAATCCTGGTGGGCGGGCTCAAGGACGCCGGCTTCGAGGTCTTCCCCAGCCGGGCGGCCTTCTACGTCTGGATCAAGGTCCCCGCGGGCCGGAGCTCGGCTGAATTTTGCGGCCTGCTCCTGGAGAAGGCCGGCATCGTGGCCACGCCGGGCAACGGCTTCGGGGCCGCAGGGGAGGGATACTTCCGCCTGACGCTGACCGCACCCGAGGACCGCCTGAGGCTGGCCGTGAAGCGCCTTTCCTCGTTCATGGCGCAGGCCTGAGCCTTGGCCCGGGCCGCCCTGAGCCTGGGCAGCAACATCGAGCCGCGGCGGGACCACCTGAAACTGGCCCTGGAGCGCCTGAGGCAGGAGCCCTTCCGGCTCCTGGCCCTGTCGTCCCTGTATGAGACCGAGCCCGTGGACGTGCTGGACCAGGCGCCCTTCCTCAACCTGGCGGCGGTGGTCGAGAGCGGGCTGGGGCCCCTGGATCTCCTGCGGGCCCTGCAGTCCATCGAAAGGGAAGCCGGCAAGAAGGTCCTCGTGCGGCGGGGGCCCCGCACGCTCGACCTGGACCTGCTGCTCTACGAAGGCGCGGCCGTGGAAAGCCCGGAACTTATCCTGCCCCACGAGCGTATGACGCGGCGGGCCTTTGTCCTGGTGCCCCTGGCGGAGATAGCGCCCGGGTGGCGCCACCCCATCGACGGACGCACGGTGGCCGAACTGCTGGCCGCCCTGCCCGGAGGCGGCGCAGGGGTGACGCGTGTCGGGGAATGGAGGCTTGACGCTTGATTTCGGCCCAGCGCTATATCGTCGTCGAAGGGCTGCCCGGCGCCGGGAAGACGGCCCTTGCGCGCGTGCTCGCCGCGTCCGTGTCCGGGCGCCTGGTCGAGGATCCCGCCCGCAAGAACCCGTTTTTTGATGCCTACCAGAAGGATCCCGCGGGCGCGGCCTTCAGCCTGCAGGTCTTCAGCCTGCTCACCCGTTTCCGCCAGCAGCAGGAGCTGGCCCAGGGCGAGCTCTTCGGCGGCGGCACGGTCTCGGACTACCTGTTCGAGCGCGACCGGATCTTCGCCCACCTGACCCTGGGCGAGGCCGAGATCAGCCTCTACAACCAGCTCCTGCGCATGATGGCCCGGGAGGCCCTGCCGGTCCCGGACCTGGTGGTCTACCTGCAGGCCTCGACGGAGGTCCTGCGCCTGCGCCAGCAGCAGGGCCTGACCGGCCCGGGACTGAGCGCCGACGCGCTGGCGGCCCTGGGCCAGGCCTACAACCACTTTTTCTTCCACTACAGCGCCAGCCCGCTGCTGGTGGTCAACACCAACGAGCTGGATCTGCGCGCCGGCGGCCGGGACCTGGACGACCTGGTGGACCGCGTGCTGCAGACGCACACAGGGACGCAGTACTACACCCCCAAGAAATAGGGAGCCTGCCACGGCCTCGAAAGTCCGGACATCGACCTTGTTGAGCATGAAGGCGAAGGGCGAGCGCATCACCTGCGCCACGGCCTATGACTGGCCCGGGGCCCTGGCCCTGGAGGAGGCCGGCATAGACCTTTGCCTGGTGGGCGACAGCCTGGGCATGGTGGTGCTGGGCTACGAGAGCACCCTGCCGGTGACCGTGGAGGAGATGATCCACCACGCCCGCGCCGTCAAGCGCGGCCTGAAACGGGCCCTGCTGGTGGTCGACATGCCCTTCATGAGCTACCAGGCCGGCCCTGCGCAGGCCCTGCTCAACGCGGGCCGCATCCTCAAGGAGAGCGGCGCCGAGGCGGTGAAACTGGAGGGCGGCGCCGGGATCGCCCCCAGCGTGCGGGCCCTGCGCGAGGCCGGGATCGCGGTGATGGGGCACCTGGGCCTGACGCCCCAGAGCGTGCACGCCCTGGGGGGATACAGGATCCAAGGCCGCATCCGGGCGGAGGCCAAGGCCATGCTTGCCGACGCCAAGGCCCTGCAGGCCGCCGGCGCCTTCGCCGTGGTGCTGGAAGGCGTGCCCGCGGCGCTGGCGAAGAGCCTCACCAAGGCCCTGCGCATCCCCACCATAGGCATCGGGGCGGGCGCGGCCTGCGACGGCCAGGTGCAGGTCTGGCATGACCTCCTGGGCGCCCTGCCCCAGCCCGCGCCGCGCCACGCGCGGGCCTTCGCGTCCCAGTTTCCCGGCCAGGTGGCGGCCCTGAAGGCCTACGCCGACGCGGTGCGCAAAGGCAGCTTCCCGGCCGCGGCGGAGACCCCCGCGCCATGAAGCTGCCCCTCCTGGTCCGCGATTCCGCCGCCCTGCGCCGGCACCTGGCGAAAGCCAAGGGAAGCGTCGGCTTCGTGCCCACCATGGGGGCCCTGCACGAGGGGCACCTGTCCCTGGTGCGGCGCGCCCAGCGCGACAACGGCCGCGTGGTGGTGAGCATCTTCGTCAACCCCACCCAGTTCGGGTCCCGCGACGATTTTTCGCGCTATCCGCGCGACGTGGAGGCGGACCGCCGCCTGCTGGCCCCCCTGGGCGACCTGCTGGTCTATGCCCCCGACGCTTCGGACGTGTATCCGCCCGGATTCGCCACCAGGGTGAAGGTCGGCGGCTCCCTGAACGCGGTGCTGGAGGCGGTCTGGCGGCCCGGGCATTTCGAGGGCGTGGCGACCGTGGTGGCCCGCTTGTTCGCCCTGGTGCGGCCGGACAAGGCCTACTTCGGGCTGAAGGACTACCAGCAGTTCCTGGTGATCAAGCGCATGTGCGCGGATCTGGAGCTCCCCGTGGCCCTGGTGGGCTGCGCCACCGTGCGCGAAAGCGACGGACTGGCCATGAGCTCCCGTAACCGCCATCTGGACGCCGAGGCGCGCTTCAAGGCCGCCGCCCTGAGCCGGGCCCTGCAAAAAATGGCTGCCCTGGCCTCCAGGGGCGAACGCTCCGCGCAGCGCCTCCGGCGGGCGGGTTTGGCCGTGCTGGACCGGGTGGACGGGCTGAAGACGCAGTACCTGGAACTGGCCGACCCGGAAACCCTTCTGCCCATCCGGCGCCTGGAAGGGCAGGCCGTCGCGCTGTGCGCCTGCCTCCTGGGGGGCACGCGCCTCATCGACAATCATCCCCTGCCCGCCTCCCTCACGCTTCCCCGGCGGCGCCCCGGAAAAGGAACACGGCATGCTTAGAAGCTTCATGCGGGCCAAGATACACCGGGCCACGGTGACCCACGCCAACGTGGAGTACATCGGCTCCATCACCCTGGACCCGCGCCTGATGAAGGCGGCCGGCCTGCTGCCGATGGAACAGGTGGACGTCCTGAACTGCAGCAACGGCAACCGCCTGACGACCTATTGCATCGAGGGGCGCTCCGGAAGCGGCGAAGTGGGCATGAACGGCGCCGCGGCGCTGCTGTGCTCGCCCGGAGACGTGGTCCTGGTGGTGGCTTATGCGCACTTGGAGGCCCCTGAGATCAAGGGCTTCGAGGCCCTTACCGTGCTGGTGGACGCCCGCAACCGCGTGAAGAAGACGCACCGCGCCAAGGCCGCCTTCACCGGCAAAGCGGCGCCCAAGAAATGAACCAGGAAACGCTCAAGGAGACAGCCATGCAAGATCCGGTCTTGTCCTTTGAAGGGGTGAGCAAGCGCTACCGCACCGGCGATTTTTGGCGCCCGCTCAAGGCCCAGGCCATGAGCAAGGTGAGCTTCCAGCTTAAGCGCGGCGAGGTCTTCGGGCTGGTCGGCCTCAACGGCGCCGGCAAGTCCACCCTGATGAAGACCGCGGTGGGCCTGCTGCACCCCGACGAGGGCGTGGTCCGGCTCTTCGGCCTGGATCCCCGCAACAGGGAAGCCCGCCGCCGCCTGGGCTACCTGCCCGAACTGCCCTATTTCCCCGGATACTTGAGCGCCTGCGAGGTGCTCCTTTATTATGGGCGCCTCCACCAGCTCCCCAAGGCCGGCCTGCGCAAGCGCGCCTTGGACGTGCTGGAGCGGGTGGGCCTGGCCGCGGCTGCCTTCGACCCGATCCACCGCTATTCCAAGGGCATGCAGCAGCGCGTGGGCCTGGCCCAGACCCTCCTGCATGATCCGGACGTGCTGCTGCTGGACGAACCCATGTCCGGGCTCGACCCGCTGGGCATGAAGGAGATGCGCGACATCATTTTGGGCGAGCGGGCCGCCGGCAAGACCATCTTCTTCAACAGCCACGGGCTGGCCGAGGTCGAGCGCATCTGCGACCGCGTGGGGGTCATGCATCGCGGCCGCCTGGTGCTGGTCGACGGGGTGCCGGAGCTCCTGCGCCGCTTCCAGAGCCACGTGACCCTCGGCTTCACGGGCGCGCCCGACCTGGACGGGCGCCTGAAGGGCCTGCCCTGGCAGTCCGCGCACGAGCACGGCCTATGGCGGGTGCTCGTGCCCAACGCCGAGCTCGGGGACGCGGTGCGCAGCCTCGAGCCCATGGCCGGGGGGCCGCCCTCGGTCCTCAGCGTCGGCTCCCCGCTTGAGAACGCCTTTCTGTGGGCCCTGGCCGAGGAGGAGCGCCGTGGCTGAGACCTTGGTGATCGCGTTCAACGTTTTCCGCCAGATGCTGCGCAACCGCATCCTGATCGTGCTGACCTTGTGCGGCCTGGTCATGGTCGGGGTGGTCGGCTTCCTGGGGGACCTGGGGCAGGACGCCCAGCTGCGCCTGGCCCGCGACTTCGGCCTGATGACCCTGGAGGCGGTGGGCTTCTTCACCGTGCTGCTGTGCCACGTGGTCCTGCTGTTCGAGGAAAGCGAGCTGAAGACCTACAACATCCTGCTGGTGAAGCCCGTGGAGCGCTGGCAGGTCCTGCTGGGCCGCACCCTGGGCGCCATCCTGCTGATGCTCATGAACCAGGCGGGCATGCTGGTCATGCTCTGGCTTCTGGGCCTTTGGCGCGGCCTGCCCATCGTGGACTCGGACCTGGTGGTGGCGGCCTGCTACCTGGCGGCGGGCGGGGCGCTGTTTTCCGCGGTGACGGCCTTCTTCAGCGTGCTGGCCTCCTCGGTGCCCGCAGCGGCCATGTTCGCGACCTTCACCTTCGCCCTGGGGCACTTCACGGGCAACCTCCTGGAATGGACCATGCAGTTGGACAATCCGGTCCTGATCTGGGCGGTGAAGCTGCTGTACTGGATCACGCCGAATTTCAGCCTGTTCAACATCAAGGAGAACCTCGACCAGGTCGGCTCGAGCCTGCAGTTCAGCGGCGTCTTCCTGTGGCCCCTGGTCTACGGCCTCTGCTACGGAGCCCTGATCCTCTTCCTGTCCTTGTGGCGCTATGAGCTTAAAGATTTCTGAGCTCCCCCTCGCGGCGCGCCTGGGCCTCCTGGCGCTGCTGGCGGCCTGCTCCGTGCTCAGCCTGGACATGGGCGGCGCGGCGCGGCGCGCGTGGCAGGCCTTCCCGCCGCCCCAGGACCGGCCCCTGCCGGAGGGCCTGTCCGCGTTCGCGCTCGCCGCCGCGATGGGCGACAGCGCCCGGGCGGCCTCGGACATCGGCTACATCAACTGCCTGCAGTACATGGGCGGCCGCAACGCCAGCGACGGTTTCTGGGCCAAGACCCTGCCTTTGTACAGCGAGGTGCAGTGGCTCGACCCCGGCTTCAAGCACGCCAACGTGGAGGGCATTTCCGCGCTGGGCTGGCTCTACCGCCGCCCGCTCGAGGCTGAGCGCCTGGCCCGCGCGTCCCTGGCCTCGGACCACAAGGAAGCCCGCTACGGCGCCTACATCGCCGCCTTGGCCTACCAGAAGCACCTGAACTCCGCGGGGGCGCTGGGAATCCTGGAGACCGAGGTGCGCCGTCCGGACGCCCCCGACATGCTGCTGCGGGTGGTCGGGAACCTGATCCTCCAGCAGCGTAATTGGCGGGAAGCGCTGGGTTACTGGACCTGGGTGCAGACCAGGGCCCGGGAACAGCAGACCCTGGACATGGCCACGCGCACCCTCACCCTGATCCGGCGCCATTTGGCCGCCCCGCGCGCTCCCGCCGCCCCCACCCGCACCACGGACTGACATGCCCCTGGAAAAACTCATTGTTCGCGGCGCCCGCCAGCACAACCTCAAGAACGTCAACGTCGAGATCCCCCGGGGCGGGCTGGTCGTCATCACAGGGCTGTCGGGCTCCGGAAAGAGCAGCCTCGCCTTCGACACCATCTACGCCGAGGGCCAGCGCCGCTACGTCGAGAGCCTGTCCTCCTACGCCCGCCAGTTCCTGGGGCAGATGGAGAAGCCGGACGTGGACTCCATCGAGGGGCTCTCCCCGGCCATCGCCATCGAGCAGAAGACCCACGGCCGCAACCCGCGTTCCACCGTCGGCACGGTCACCGAGATCTACGACTACCTGCGCCTGCTCTTCGCCCGCGTGGGCGAGCCGCACTGCCACAACTGCGGACGCCCCATCAAGGCGCAGAGCGTGGCGGCCATCGTGGACCAGGCGCTGAAGCTGCCCGAAGGCACCAAGGTGCAGCTGCTGGCGCCGCTCGCCCGCGGCCGCAAGGGCGAGTTCAAGCGCATCTTCGACGAGGCCTCCCGCGCCGGCTTCAACCGTGTGCGCGTCGACGGGCGCGTCTACGACATCACCGACGCCCCCACGCTGGACAAGCGCCAGAAGCACGACGTGGAGGTGGTGGTGGACCGCCTGGTGGTGAAGCCGGACATCAAGCGCCGCCTCACCGACAGCCTGGAGACCGCCCTGCGCCTGGGCCACGGCGTGGTCTACCTGCACTGCGTCGACGGCGTCCCCGCCGGCTTCGCACACGGATCGGCCGTCGTGGAGTGGACCGCGGAGACCGGGGAGGGCGCCCGCAAGGCCTCCTCCAACGCCGACCTGCTGCTTTTCAGCACCAACCTGGCCTGCGCCCACTGCGGGCTGAGCTTCGAGGCCCTGGAGCCGCGCAGCTTCTCCTTCAACGGGCCGCAGGGCGCCTGCCCGGACTGCATGGGCCTGGGCGAACGCATGGAGGTGGATCCCGACCTGGTCGTGGACGCCGACCGGAGCCTGAAGCAGGGGGCCATCGAGCCCTGGTCCGGCCCCAACCACCTCTTTTTGCAGGCCATGGTGGCGGAGATCGCCCGCCATTTCCGCTTCAGCCTGGAGACCCCCTTCAAGCACCTTAAGCCCGAGCACCGCAAGATCCTGCTCTACGGGGCCGGCGACCTGCGCCTGCCCATGCGCTACATGAAGGGCGACGCCGACTACACCGTGCAGGGCCGCTTCGAGGGCGTCATCCCGCGCCTGACCCGGCAGTACTCTGAGAGCGACAGCGAGACCGTCAAGGAGGGCATCGAGACCTATATGCGCGAGATCCCCTGCCGCACCTGCGGGGGGCGCCGCCTGCGGCCCGAGAGCCTGGCGGTCACGGTGGGCGGAAAGAACATCATCGACGTCACCCGTCTCAGCGTGAAGGAGGCCGGGGACTTCTGCGTCGCCCTCAAGCTGGGCGACCAGGCCCGCGCGATCTCCAAGCCGATATTGAAGGAGCTTAAGGAGCGCCTGGGCTTCCTCAACGACGTCGGGCTGGACTACCTGACCCTGGACCGCGCGTCCTCGAGCCTTTCCGGGGGGGAGGCCCAGCGCATCCACCTGGCCACCCAGATCGGGTCCTCGCTGGTGGGCGTCCTCTACATCCTCGACGAGCCCTCCATCGGCCTGCACCAGCGCGACAACGCGCGCCTCCTGGCCACGCTCAAGCGCCTGCGCGACCTCGGCAACACCGTGCTGGTGGTCGAGCACGACGAGGAGACGATGATGGAGGCGGACCAGCTCATTGACGTGGGCCCCGGGGCGGGCGTACACGGGGGCCACATCGTGGCCCAGGGCACGCCGCAGGAGGTCATGCGACACCCCAAGTCCCTGACCGGACTCTACCTCTCCGGCCGCCGCCGCGTGGAGGTGCCTTCGGCGCGCCGCCCCGGCAGCAAACTGTCGCTGGAGCTCAGCGGCGCCAGCCTCAACAACCTGAAGGACGTCAAGGTCTCCATCCCCCTGGGCACCCTGGTGGCGGTCACGGGAGTTTCGGGGTCCGGCAAGTCGACGCTGGTCCAGGACACCCTGGTGCCGGCGCTGAAGCACGCGCTCTGGCGCACGCGCCACAAGCCCGCGGGATACGCCGACCTGAAGGGCGCGGAGCACGTCGACAAGATCATCAACATCGACCAGGCGCCCATCGGGCGCACCCCACGCAGCAACCCCGCCACCTACACCGGCATCTTCGACGAGATACGCAAGCTGTTCGCGGCCACGGCCGAGGCCAGGGAGCGGGGCTACGAGCCCGGCCGCTTCAGCTTCAACGTCAAGGGCGGGCGCTGCGAGGACTGCCAGGGCGACGGCGTCAAGCGCATCGAGATGCATTTCCTGCCGGACATGTACGTCCCCTGCGAGACCTGCCAGGGCAAGCGCTACAACCGCGAGACCCTGGAGGTACGCTTCAAGGGCCGCAACATCGCCGAGGTCCTGGACATGATCGTGTCTGAGGCCGCGGAGTTCTTCGAGCCCGTGCCCGCCGTGCACCGCATCCTGGGGACCCTGAAGGACGTGGGCCTGGACTACCTGAAGCTGGGCCAGCCGGCCACCACGCTCTCCGGCGGCGAGGCCCAGCGCATCAAGCTGTCGACGGAGCTGGCCAAGCGCGGCACGGGCAAGACCCTCTACGTCCTCGACGAGCCCACCACCGGCCTGCACTTCGAGGACGTGCGCGGCCTGCTCGAGGTCCTGGCGCGCCTGGTGGACCTGGGCAACACGGTGCTGGTCATCGAGCACAACCTCGACGTCATCAAGTGCGCCGACTGGGTCGTGGACCTGGGGCCGGAGGGAGGCACCGGCGGCGGGCGCATCGTGGCCGTGGGCACCCCGGAGCAGGTGGCGGCGGTCAAGGAAAGCTACACCGGTCAGTACCTCAGGAAATCCCTGGCCGCCAAGGCCGTCCCCCCGGCGGCCCCCAGGCCCAAGGGCGCGCGAAAGGAAGCGGCATGATCATCTTGACCGGAGGGGCCGGCTTCATCGGCAGCGGCGTCCTGCGCCTGCTCAACGACCAGGGGAAATCCGACATCCTGGTGGTGGACCACCTTGGCTCGGGCGAAAAGTGGAAGAACCTGGCCGGCAAGCGCTACCTCGACTACGTCCACAAGGACCAGTTCCTGGAGCAGCTCCTGGGCGGGGCCTTCGGCGAGGGCAACGAGGTCGAGGCGGTCCTGCACCTGGGAGCCTGCTCCGCCACCACGGAGACGGACGTCGACTACCTGTACCGCAACAACTTCAAGTACTCCCAGATCCTGGCGAGCTGGTGCCTGGAGAAGGGGGTGCGCTTCGTCTACGCCTCCTCCGCGGCCACCTACGGAGACGGGGCCCTGGGCTTTCTGGACGACGACGCGGCCCTGCGCCACCTGCGGCCGCTGAACCCCTACGGCTGGTCCAAGCAGATCTTCGACGAATGGGCCCTGGACGACGGCGTGCTGGGCAAGATGGTGGGCCTCAAGTTCTTCAACGTCTTCGGGCCCAACGAGGGCCACAAGGGCGACATGCGCTCCCTGGTGGACAAGGCGGTGGGCCAGATCCTCGCCACGGGCCGGCTGAAGCTCTTCAAGAGCCGGCGCGAGGGAGTGGCCGACGGGGAGCAGACCCGGGATTTCATCTACGTCAAGGACGCGGCCGCCATCGTGCTGAAGCTGATGGAGGGGCGCTCCGGGGGCCTCTACAACCTCGGTTCGGGCTCGGAGCACAGCTGGAACCAGCTGGCCAAGGCCGTGTTCGGGGCCCTGGGCAAGCCGGTGGACATCGAGTACGTGGACATGCCCGAGAGCATCCGCGACAAGTACCAGTACCACACGCGCGCCGAGATGGGGAAGCTGCGCCAGGCCCTCGGGCTCCTGCCCATCCGCTCCCTGGAGGACGCCGTGAAGGACTACGTCCAGGTGCACCTGCTCCCGGGCAAAAGCTGGTAGCAGGAAAAGCTTCCGCGAGGCTTGGCCCTCTGCTATAACAGTCCCCTTGCCACGATCCACCCTTCCATCATCCCGGTTTCATTAGCGCTCTCCTGGAGAATCCATGCCTTTGGTCCCCGGTCGACAGATCCTCAAAGAAGCCCTCAAGGGCGGTTACGGCGTCGGCGCCTTCAACGTCAACAACATGGAGCAGATACAGGCCATCATGATGGCCGCCAGCCAGACCCAGTCGCCGGTCTTCATCCAGGCCAGCCGCGGCGCCCTCAAGTACGCCAACCTGAACTACCTGCGCCACCTGATGCTGGCGGCGGTGGAGCTGAACCCGGACATCCCCGTGGCCATGCACCTCGACCACGGCAACGGGCTCGACAGCGCCAAGACGGCGGTGGACCTGGGCTTCACCAGCGTCATGATCGACGGCTCGCTGCACGAGGACGGCAAGACGCCGACCACCTACGCCGAGAACGTGGATGTGACCCGCAAGGTGGTGGAGTACTGCCACAAGTTCGGCGTTTCGGTCGAAGGCGAGCTGGGCACCCTGGGCGGCATCGAGGACGGCGTCGGCTCCGGCCAGATACACCTGACCGACCCCGACCAGGCCATCAGCTTCATCGCCGAGACCGGCCTGGACTACCTGGCCCTCGCCATAGGCACCTCCCACGGCGCCTACAAGTTCAAGGTGGCCCCCAAGCTGGCCATGGATATCGTGCAGAAGGTGCGGGCCTCCAACCCGGAGACCCCCCTGGTCATGCACGGCTCCAGCACGGTCCCCGCCGACCTCCGCGACCTGATCAACAAGTACGGCGGCCAGATGCCCAACGCCATGGGCGTTCCCATCGAGGCCATCCAGGAAGGCATCAAGAACGGCGTCGCCAAGATCAACATCGACACCGACGGGCGCATGGCCATCACCGCCGCCATCCGCAAGATATTCGTGGAGGAGCCCACCAAGTTCGACCCCCGCGAATACCTGACCCCGGCGCGCGAAGCCCACGCCAAGATCGTGGCCGAGCGCATGCGCCAGTTCGGGGCCGCGGGCCACGCCAAGGACTACAAGCCCATGACCCTGGCCGAAAACAAGGCCTACTATGAGAGCAAAGGGAAATAAACGCCCTTTTCTTATAGTGGAATGCTGTTTTCTAATTGACAGCGGGCTAAGGCATCATTAACATCTGAGCAGAAATGCACCAAATCCTACTGCTTTTAGATTTTTCTTTGGGAGGACACCGGTGGCATCTATAAAGCTGCCCTACGTCCTGTGTGCCGCCTTGTTGGCGGCTACATCGGCGAGCTATGTTCTACGCGCGGACGATATGGCTCCGCCACCCCCCCTTCCGGGCGGTGACGCCCTACCGCCTCCTCCTGGCGACTCCTCCACGGCGCCCGGCGCCGCGGCGACGCCCGCTTTGGACGCGTCGAGCATGCCGCCCCCTCCCGGGGCCGATGCCAGCTCCCCCCCGCCTCCTCCGGGCGGCGACATGTCCGCTCCGCCGGCTCCCGGCGACGCCGGCGCCCCTCCCCCTCCCCCGGGCGGCGACATGTCCGCCCCTCCGGTGGCGGGTGCTGATGCCGGCGCCCCTCCTCCCCCCCCTGGCGGCGACATGTCCGCCCCTCCGGTGGCGGGTGCTGATGCCGGCGGCCCTCCCCCTCCCCCTGGCGGCGACATGTCCGCTCCGCCGGCCCCGGCCGGCGATGCGGGAGCCCCGCCCCCTCCTCCGGGCGGCGACAACTCCCTGGCTCCGCCCCCGGCGGCTCCGGACAACGGCCCTCCGGCGGACAATTCGGTCGCCCCGCCTCCTGCCGACACGCAGTTCGCGGAACAGCCGGCTCCGGCCTCGAACAAGGTCCACCACTACACCGTGTCCAGGAACGATTCGCTGTGGAAGATCTCCGGGAAGTCGAAGGTCTACGGGGATTCCTTCCAGTGGCCCTTGCTCTTCATCGCCAACCGCGACCAGATCAAGGATCCTGACCTGATCAACCCCGGCCAGCGCCTGAAGGTCCAGCGCGACACCAACTCGGACGCCGTGGCGGACGCGGTCAAGAAGGCCAAGGACACGCCCCGCTTCGAACCGCACGCCGAACCCCGCGAGAAGCTGCCGATCGATTATTGAGCGCTTAGTCGCGTAGTTCTTGCACCAGAAACGCCCCTACGCTAACGTAGGGGCGTTTCATTTTTATCCGCCTTTCCCCTGAGGTATCCGTGAAGTTAGGCATTGTCGGCCTTCCCAATGTCGGTAAATCCACCCTGTTCAACGCGATCACCAAGGCCGGCGCCGCCGCGGCCAATTTCCCCTTCTGCACCATCGAGCCCAATGTCGGCGCGGTGGCAGTGCCGGACGCGCGGCTGGACCAGCTGGCCTTGTGGTTCTCCTCCAAGAAGACCGTGCCCGCGGGCGTGGAATTCGTGGACATCGCCGGCCTGGTGAAGGGCGCCAGCCAGGGAGAGGGGCTGGGCAACAAATTCCTGAGCCACATCCGCGAGACCCAGGCCATCGTCCACGTGGTGCGCTGCTTCGAGGACAAGGATATCACCCACGTCTCGGGCAAGGTGGACCCGGCCAGCGACATCGAGATCGTGGAGACCGAGCTGATCCTGGCGGATCTCGAAAGCGTGGAAAAGCAGTTCGAGCGCCTGGCCAAGAAAGCCAAGGGCGGGGACAAGGAGGCCGCCCACCAGCAGGAGTTGGCCCACCGGCTCAAGGAGCACCTGGGCAAGGGCCTGCCCGCGCGCACCGCGGGCCTGAGCGCCGACGACATGGCGCTGGTGAAGGACTTCTTCCTCATCAGCTCCAAGCCCGTGCTCTACGCCATGAACGTCGCGGAAAGCGACCTGCCCGCCATGGAGAACGCCTTCACCAAGGCCGTGCAGGCCGTCGCGGCCTCGGAAGGCGCCCTGGCCATCCCCATCTGCGCCAAGATCGAGTCCGAGATCGGCGAACTGCCGGAAGCCGAGGCGCAGGCCTTCCTGAAGGACCTGGGCCTCAGCGAGCCGGGCCTGCACCGCCTCATCCACGCGGGCTACGACCTGCTGGGCCTGCAGAGCTTCTACACCGCCGGCCCCCAGGAGGCGCGCGCCTGGACCATCCGCAAGGGCACGCGGGCCCCGCAGGCGGCCAGCGAGATCCACAGCGACATCGAGCGCGGCTTCATCCGGGCGGAGATCATGAGCTACCAGGACCTCAAGGCCAAGAACGGCGACGAGAAGGCCATCAAGGACGCCGGCCTGCTGCGCCAGGAAGGCAAGGACTACGTCATGGCCGACGGGGACATCGTCCACTTCAAATTCAATGTCTAAGCTGACCCTGGTCGCCACGCCCATCGGCAACCTCGGCGACCTCAGCCCGCGGGCGAAGGAAGCGCTGCAGCAAGCCGAGGTGCTGGCCTGCGAGGACACCCGCCACACCCGCAAGCTCTACGAGGCTCTGGGCCTGGAGGGCGGCCGGCGCAGCCTGGCCTACCACGAATACAACGAGGCCCAGGCGGCCCCTGGCCTCCTGCGCCTGGTCCAGGAAGGGAAGCGCGTGGTCCTGGTGAGCGACGCGGGCCTGCCCGGGCTCAGCGACCCCGGCTACCGCATCCTGAACCTCTGCCGCGAGAAGGGCGTCGCGGTGGAGGTCATCCCCGGCCCCCATGCCGCGCCCTTGGGGCTGCTGATGAGCGGCCTGCCGACCAGCAGCTACACCTTCAAGGGCTTCGTGCCCAAGAAGCCCGGGGCCCGCGAACGTTTTTTCAGCGAGGAAGCCAACAGCGCCCACACCTTGTTGTGCTACGAAAACCCCCTGCGCCTGGCCGAGACCCTGGCCACGGCCTTATCCGTTATGGGCGAGCGCCAGGCCTCCATCGCCCTGGAACTCACCAAATTGCACGAACGCTGCCTCAACGGGACCCTTTCCACCCTGAAAAGCTTGGTGGAGCAGGAAACCCCCAAGGGCGAAGCCGTCCTCATCATCGCCCCGCTCCCCCGAAAACAGCGTAAAGACAGCCCGGACGAAGAAAAAGAAGACTCTTAAATGTGGCGTACCTAGTACTTGTTCGGTATCCGTCCCCTCTTGCAAAAGCGGCTCCTGACGACCTAAGATGATTCCAGTAGGAAAGCCATTGAACTGAGCATGTCCCAGGCGCGGCCGGATTCACCTAAAGAAGGGGTACTCTCATGCCGGACAAAAAATGTCCCCGAAACTCAAGGTCGTGATCCACAAGGCCAAGTCCCCGGATGTTGCTTACTGGGCCGAAATCGCGGGGATGCCTGGTTGCATTACTGAAGATGACACCCTGCAAGAACTGCACGCGAACCTACGCGAAGCCGTGCAGGGCTGGCTCCTGGCCCAACTGCCGTCCAAAAGCGTTGCCAAACCTGCTGAACTCAAACGTTTTACGGCCAGGGCAAGTGTTTGGCAGGGCGACACTAAACGTGAGTTGGTGGCCGCTTTCTAGATGCAACCTCCGTCAGGCAAAGAATTGGTCCGTATCCTTGAACTCCGGAGTTGGCATTTGCAGCACATCAACGGTAGCCACCACGTCATGAAACGTGCGGACGGGTTGTTACCATTCCGGTCCATGGGAACCGCCCCTTGAAGATGAGATAAGCGCGGAGGATGGCTTTGAATTTTGATAGAAGGCGACTTCGAATGCACCTGGCGGCTTTCTTTTTCGTGGTTGGGGGCACCTTGATTAGCCATTACGTCGCTGACCAAGTTTTGCCTCAATTCCAACCTAATCAGGGTATCGTCTGCGTGGTGTTCGTAATACTGGTGGCGATCTCAATAGGGGTGGATCGCTATATTTTTCCTGGGAAGATTTTTTCCCGTGAGAAAAGTGATCCCTGGAACAGCACTGTCACGGTCATATCCCGCCGAAAAACGCGGGTAAAAAAGTCCTCGAAAAGCTAAGTAGAGGCGCACTTTTTCGGTTTGCACTCGGCTTGAGGTCCTCGTGGAGGGCCCCTGTTAATCGGAGATTTCGGCCCTGACGAGGGATTCAATAGTACTTGGCGCCGGAGCAAAAGACGCGATGATGCAATTCTGGAGATCATTTTTTTTGGCTGGGGGCTTCGGGCTACTTATGTTTTTGGTCCGATTTATGCTGATGGTCTTTGGCATGAGCCTGGTTGAATCGCTTTGGACGTCATCCATTGCGACATTTTTGGGTGTAGTGGTCTATCTGTGGATTTATGTCTACAAGACCGCCCACGCTGGCGATCAAGAAGAAAAGCTCGAAACGGAAATGTACAAAGAGATTGAAGAGACTGTGGTCGTGGGCGGAGCAGACGCTTGCACCATCATTGCCCACGATTCGCAAACGGAAGAGGAATCTGCCACAGGGGTGTCACTGTCACACCCCGCCTAAAATCCCGGTTAAAAAATCCCTCGAAAAGCTAAGTAGAGGAGTACTTTTTCAGTTTACACTCACCGTGTGATTCTCGCTAAGGGTCCTGTTAATCGAAGCCGTTTATATCCGGAGAACACGTCAGTTCTGTACGATTTTCGATTTCTGCCCCCTGGGAGAACTCCTGGGAGCCCCGTCCATCCTTGTATGAAAGTTGTTTTAAGCCCTGGTCCGGATTCCTAGTTAGAAGGTTCCACCCCCTTGACGGCAGTGCCCCTTATTCCTTATTATCTTTGTCCCCCGGCTGTGCCGGGGGATTTCGGCCCCTTAGGGGCCATTTACCCTTGCTCCTGAACTTGCCGGCTCAGACCATGGCCCGGCCCGATTCGGGGGCTTTTCCACGATCCAGAATTCGCGGCGTGGAATATCCAGGAGGGAACAACGTGGCAAAAATGATTGCCTACGAGACCATGGTCATCCTCGACCCGGGGCTGACCAAAGAGGACGCTGACAAGCTGGTGGACCGCTATGCCGAGGTGATCAAGACCCAGGGCGGCGACGTCACCAAGATCGACCGCATGGGCAAGCGCAAGATCGCCTACGAGATGCGCAAGCATCCCGAAGGCACCTACGCCCTGCTGGTCTTCAGCGCCCCACCCACCGCCATCGCCGAGCTGGAGCGCCAGCTGCGCCTGGCCGACGAAGTGCTCAAATTCCAGACCCTGCGGATACTGCCGGAATACCGGCCCATCCCCAGGAAGAAGCGCGACAGCGCCGCGGTCGCGGCCTGATTTTGAAGTCAAGGGGGGAAGCATGGCCAGCCTGAACAAGGTCCTGTTGGTCGGCAACCTGACCAAGGATCCCGAACTGCGTTTCGTGCCTTCCGGACAAGCCGTCGCCAACCTGCGTCTTGCGACCAACCGCAAGTACAAGGCCGCCAGCGGCGAGTGGAAAGAGGAAGTCACCTACGTCAGCGTCGAGGTCTGGGGCAAGTCGGCCGAAGCCTGCGGCGAGTACCTGAAGAAGGGCTCACCGCTGCTGGTTGAAGGCCGCCTGAAGCTCAAGGAATGGACGGCGCAAGACGGGCAAAAACGCTCCGTCATCGAGGTCGTGTCCGAACGCGTGCAGTTCCTGAGCGGCGGACCCGGCCGCCCCGGAGGCGCCTCCGCACCCTCGGCCGACGGCTTCGACGGCCCGCCGCCCTCGGACGGCCCCCCGCCGGCTTCCGACGACGACATCCCTTTCTGAACCTAGAGGAAACGAATCATGCCATTCATGAAGAAGAAAAAGGTGAAACGCCCGCGCCGCGCCGGCGAAGACGACCGCCGCTTCAAGCGCAAGAGCTGCCGTTTCTGCGCCGACAAGGTGTTCGTGTTCGATTACAAGGACGCCAACCGCCTGCGCAATTTCATCAGCGACCGGGGCAAGATCGTCCCGCGCCGCATCACCGGCAACTGCACCTGGTGCCAGCACCAATTGGCCCAGGCCATCAAGCGTTCGCGGTCCATGGGACTCCTGCCCTTCGTGGCCGGCTGAGGCCATGGACACGCTCGCCAGCGTAGGCGCGCAGCTAGCATTCTTCGCGCTGTCGATGGCCTTGATGCGGCTCGCCTTGCGCGCCAGGAATCCGGGCGGCCTCTTCGGCGCCCTGCCTTTGGGGCTGCTTCCTGCCCTGATCCTGGCGTCGGGGCAGTTCTGGTCCATGCAACAGCCCGCGCTTCCGGAGGTTGCGGCACAGCGGGCCCAGTGGACGAGCATCACCCAGGGCCTGGTGGCGGAGCAGTTGCCGGACAAGGACCAGGCGCCGGAGCGGGCCGAACTGACCCAGGCGTACAGCCAGGCGGTGGAGGCCCTTCCCGCCGGGCAGTTCTGCCTGATCATGATCGTCCTGGCCCCCTTGGCGGCCTTCCTGCGCCGGCGCCGCGTCAAACGCGGTCTGGCGCCGGATCCCGGGCCGCTCGGCCGCTGGTGCGCCCCCTGGGGCCTGGTGTGGCTGGTGCTGGGGCCCAGCTTCTGGTGGATGGCATCCCGCCACGGGCTGGTGGACCAGGTGGACTGGGTGGACCATCTGGCCCTGAACGTGTTCGTGGTGGGCGCGATGATCTTCCTGTTCCAGAGCCTGGTCGTCGTGGGCGCCTGGATCAGCGCCATGGCCCGCAATCCGCGCACCCGTTCCCTGGCCCTGCTTTTCCTGGCCGGCCTGCTCCTGGCCTTTTTCCTGGCGGACAGCTCCGGAACGCTCCCGATTTTCGGCGTCGTGCTGATGGTCGGCGGGCTGCTGGAACCCTGGCTCGACTTCCGCCGCATCCACGCTCCGCCGCCGCCCCCGCCAAGCGGCGCCTGAACCCTCCATTCAACCACGCAGAGGAAACCATGAAAGTGATCCTGATCGAGGACATCAAGACCCTGGGCGCCGCCGGCGCGCAAGTGGACGTGGCCGACGGCTACGCCCGCAACTACCTGATCCCGCGGCGCATGGCCCTGGGCGCCACCCCGGCCAACGCGCGGGTCTTCGAGAACGAGAAAAAGGCCTTGGCCAAGAAGCGGGACAAGGAGATCGCCCTGGCGCAGGAGTTCGCCGCCAAGCTGGGCGCCCTTAGCCTGAGCATCGTTCGCCTCGCCGGCGAGGACGACAAGCTTTTCGGCTCGGTCACCAACGGCGACATCGCCGAGGCCCTGGCCAAGGAAGGCCACACCGTGGACAAGCGCCACATCGTCCTGGTCGAGCCCCTGAAGGCCCTGGGCATCCACGAAGTGCAGATCCACCTGGGGCACGAGGTGCGCACCACGGTCAAGGTCTGGGTGGTAAAACAAGAAGCCGCGTCCTAAAATACCAGGGCCTTTGGTTAGCTTCCAAGACCAGCGCCGGGGCTTTTGCCCCGGCGCTTTTGTTTTAGTGCGGGCCCCCGCCCGCGGTGTAAGGACCCCGAATCCATGCCCGAAACCGTCCCCAACGACCGCCAGCCTCCCCACAACTACGACGCCGAAGCCGCCGTCCTGGGCGCCTGCCTGCTGGACCCCGCCGCCCTCGACACCTCCCTGGAGATCCTGCGGAGGGACGACTTCTTCCGCGGCTTCCACCAGCGCGTCTTCGAGGCGGTCGCCGACCTCCACGCCCGCAGCCAGCCCGTGGACCTGGTCACCGTGTCGGACTGGATGGCCTCGCGCGGCCTGCTGGAGGCCGCCGGCGGCGCGGTGGGCCTGGCCGGCCTCACGGAGAAGGTGGCCAGCGCCTCCAATGTCGAGGCCTACGCCCGCCTGGTGAAGGAGAAGGCCAAGCTGAGGCGCCTCATCGCCGTGTGCGCCCAGATCACCCAGGACTGCTACACCAACACCGAGAACGCCGCCCAGGTGGTGGACACGGCCGAGAACCAGGTGCTGGACATCGGCCGCCAGGAGGGCAGCCAGGCCGTCGAGCGCGTCGAGAAGATGATGATGGGCGCCATCGAGACCATCGAACGCTACCGCCGCCAGGGCGGGGCGATCACGGGCCTGCCCACCGGGTTCCGCGACATCGACGAGCTCACCTCCGGCCTGCACCCCGGCCAGCTCATCGTGGCCGCCGGCCGCCCCGGCAGCGGCAAGACCGCCTTCGCCCTGAACATCGCCAGCAATATCGCCATGAACCACGCCAAGCCCGTGGTGGTCTATTCCCTGGAGATGACCAAGCAGGAGCTGCTGTTCCGCCTCCTGTGCTCCAGCGGCAGCGTGGACAGCCGCAACCTGCGCCGGGGCAAGCTCGAGAACCACGAGATGGGCCGCCTGGTCAACGCCGCCACCAACCTCACCAAGGCGCCCCTCTACATCAACGACTCCTCGCGCCTGGACATCCAGTCCCTGCGCTCCTCGGTGCGGCGCATGGTCAAGGAGGTGGGCGCCCAACTGGTGGTGGTGGACTACCTGCAGCTGATGCACGTCGAGGGCATGGAACGGCCCGACCGCGTGCGCGAGGTCACCATGATCTCCGGGGCCCTCAAGGCCATCGCCAAGGAGATGAACATCCCGGTCCTGGTGGCCAGCCAGCTCAACCGCGGCGTGGAGATGCGGCAGGGGGCAAAGGTCGAAAGCAAGCCCCGCCTCAGCGACCTGCGCGAGTCCGGATCCATCGAGCAGGACGCGGACGTGGTGATGCTGATCCACCGCAAGGCGCTGCAGCCGCGCGACGGCGAGGACTTCGCCGAGCCGGACAACAGCACCGACGTGATCATCGCCAAGCAGCGCAGCGGGCCCACCGGCGACGTGTCGCTGGTCTTCCTGGGCCAGTACACCCGCTTCGAGGACAAGGCCCCCTCCGGGCTCCAGCCGTGATGACGCCCTCCCCGAGCCGCCCGGCCTGGGCCGCCTGCTCGCGGGCGCGCCTGCGCCACAACCTGGGCCTCCTGTCCAAGGCCGTGGGCGGACCCGGCCGCATCCTGGCCGTGGTCAAGGCCGACGCCTACGGCCACGGGGCGGCGGAAGCCGGCCGCGCGCTGCAGGCAGCCGGGGTGGGGCGTTTCGGCGTGGCCACCTTGGAGGAAGGGGTGGCCCTGCGGGAGGCCGGGATCCGCGGGATGATACTGCTCCTGGGCTCCCTGGAAGCCCGCTACGCCCGCGACGCCCACCGCCACGGCATCGCCCTGACCGCCTGGAGCCGGACCTGGCTCGACGAGTGCGCCCGCGCCCTGGGACCGGGCCGGAGCCTGGACATACACCTCAAGGTCGACACAGGGATGGCCCGCCTCGGTTTTTTCGCCCCGGAGGTTCCGGGCCTGCTGGCGGACTTCGACGCCGCGCGCTGGCGCGGGCTGGCCCTGGCCGGGGCCTACACCCATCTGGCCTGCGCCGACGAGCGCCCCGACCGCGTCTCGGCCGCCCAGCTGGACGTCTTCGACTCCCTGCCCTGGCCCAAGGGCCTGCCCCTGCACGCGGCCAATTCCGCGGCGGCCTTGCGCTATCCCCGCGCGCGCTACGCTTTCGTCCGCAGCGGCCTCCTGCTGTATGGGGCCATGGACCCGTCCTTAAGCCCGTCGGCCCGGCAACAGGCGCCGCTGCTGAAGGCCTACGCCACGGTCCTGCGGGTGGCGGCGCTGAAGGCCGGGACGGGCATCGGCTACGGCCACACCGCCTCGGCCCGCAAGGCCATGCGCGTGGCCACGGTCTGCGCCGGATACGCCGACGGAGTGCCGCGCCTCTTGAGCAACCGCGGCAAAGTGCTCATCCAGGGCCGGGCCTGCGCGGTGCTGGGCCGGGTCAGCATGGACAGCTTCATGGCCGACGTGACCGGGCTGACGCGGGCGCGCCCGGGCGACACGGTCACCCTGCTCGACGGCCTGGACGGCCCCTGTTCCGCGCGGGGCTGGGCCAAGCTGTGCGGGACCAACGCCTACGAGTTGCTCTGCGGCCTGAGCGCGCGCCTGCCCCGCCGCTGGGAGGACTGAGGTGGAATTGCGCGACGGGGTCGACTGGATCGGGGCCTTTTTGGAGGAGACCGGCCGGCTGTACCTTTTCGCCCGCGAACTCTTCGCCGAGACCGTCCGCTTTTTGAGGAAGCCCCGGAGGGCCCTGGAACTCGACGGCCGGACCCTGCTGACCCAGTTGGAGCAGATAGGGACCCTGAGCGTGCCGGTGGTGATCACCACGGCCCTCTTCACCGGCATGGTCCTTGCCCTCCAGGCCGGGCTGACGCTGGAGGTGAAGCTGGAGGGGGTCAGCCAATTCATGGGACGCACCGTGGCCCTGCCCTTTTTACGGGAGCTCGGGCCGGTGCTCACCGGGCTCATCGTCACCGGCCGCATCGGCAGCGCCATCGCCGCCGAGATCGGCACCATGGCCGTCACCGAGCAGGTGGACGCCCTCAAGACCCTGGCCACCCCGCCCCTGCGCTACCTGGGCGTGCCGCGCCTTCTGGCCTGTCTGATCATGCTGCCCGTGCTCGCCGCCCTGGCCGACGTGGTGGGCCTGGTGGGCGGCTACATCGTGGCCCACCTTGTCCTGTCCGTGCCGACCAACGTCTACTGGGGGGACGTGCCCAACATGGTCACGGTCGCGGACCTCGTCTCCGGCGTCGCCAAGACCTTTTTCTTCGGGGGCATCATCGCGGTGGTGAGCTGCTATCAGGGCTTCCAGGCCAGCGGAGGGGCCGAAGGCGTGGGCAAGGCGACCACCCGCGCGGTGGTATGGAGCAGCATCATGATCCTGGTGAGCGACTACTTCCTCACCGTCTTTTTCGCGTTCTTCCTGTGATCGAGGTCCGGGGCATCCACAAGGCCTTCGGCCCCCAGCAGGTGCTCCGGGGCGTGGACCTGGACGTGCGCACCGGCGAGACCCTGGTCATCCTGGGGCAGTCCGGCGGAGGCAAGAGCGTCCTGCTCAAGGTCATCGCCGGCCTGCTCGACGCCGACCTCGGCACCGTGCGCATCGACGGGCGCGGCCGCGGGGAGCTGAGCGCGGAGGAGTCGGAGCGCGCCGCCCTGCGCTTCGCCTACCTGTTCCAGGGCTCCGCCCTCTTCGACAGCCTCACGGTCATGGAGAACGTGACCTTCGCCCTGCGCCGCTTCAGCAGCCTGGCGCCCGAAAAGCTGCGGGCGGTGGCCGAGGAGCGCCTCTCCTGGGTGGGCCTGCGCGGCGTCCTGGACAAGAAGCCGGCGGAGCTCTCCGGAGGCATGCGCAAGCGGGTGGGCCTGGCCCGGGCCATCGCCATGGACCCCGCCTACGTGCTCTACGACGAGCCGACCACCGGGCTGGACCCCATCAGCTCGGACGCCATCGCCGACCTCATCTTGTCCCTGCAGGCGCGCCTGAAGAGCACCTCGGTCGTGGTCACCCACGACATGGCCCTGGCATTCAAGGTGGGGGACCGCCTGAGCCTGCTCAACCAGGGCCGCATCCACGCCGTGGCCGACAAGGAAAGCTTCCGCGCTTCGGACGACGAAGTGGTCCAGCAATTCATCCATGGCCGGGCCCGGGGCCCGATCCAGTTCTTGTGAGGAGCCTGTGCCTCTGAACCGAAACGCCCGCGTGGGCCTGACCGCCATCGTAGGCCTGATCTGCGCCTCTGCGCTGGTCGCCTTCCTCGGCAACCTCCACTTCGCCCATCCCAGCTACCGCGTCACGGTCCTGTTCAACTACGTGGACTCGCTCAAGACCTCCGCGCCGGTGCTCTACGGTGGCGGCGTCCAGATCGGTGAGGTCTCGGGGCTGGGGATCGAGAACGGCCGGGTCGCGGTGTCCTTGGACATCGACAAGGACGTTCGCATCCCTGTGGGCACCGAGTTGACCATCCACACCGCCGGCATTTTGGGCGAGAAGTACGTGCAGATCGGCGCCGGCGACGGGAGCCTCGGCTACCTGAGCCCGGGCGCGACGGTCGAGGGCCTGGACCCCGGCAGCCTGGACCGCACCCTGCAGAAGGTCGAGGCCCTGTCGGACTACCTGGAGCCCTTGCTCAAGGACCCCCAGCTCATGGGCGGGCTGAGCCACCTGTTGGCGCACCTGGACAAGGCCGCCACGGGCCTCAACGGCATGGTCGACGAGAACCGCGGCGACCTGCGCGCCTCGGTCAAGGACCTGCGCTTCCTGACCCGCAACCTGGCCCAGAGCTCGGTGCAGATCAAGCCCATGGTGGCCGACGCCGGCAAGGTCTTCACCGACGCCAACACGCTGAAGGTGCAGCGCAGCCTGGACCACCTGGACGATTCATTGAACAAGCTCGACGACATCATGGCCCACATCTCCGACAAGAAGGGGACCATCGGGGTCCTGGTCTACGACGACCAGACCGGCGAGGACCTGCGTGAGCTGCTGAGCGACCTGAAGCGGCACCCCTGGAAGCTGCTGTGGAAGAAGTGACGCGCAGGCCATGAGCAAGCTGACCCTGCGCTTCGTCTGCACCGAATGCGGCGCCGTCCAGGCCAAGTGGATGGGCCGCTGCCCGGACTGCGGGCGCTGGCACACCCTGCTGGAGGAGGCCGCGGCCCCCGCGGGCGGCTCCCGCAAGGGCACCGTCGCCGTCCCCAAGCTGCTGCGCGTGGAGGACGTCGACCCCGACGCCCGCCCGCGCCTGGCCACGGGCTTCAAGGAGTTCGACCGCGTGCTCGGCGGCGGGCTGGTGCCGGGGGCCCTGGTCCTGCTGGGCGGGGATCCGGGCATCGGCAAGAGCACCCTGGTCCTGCAGGCCTGCGCCCGGCTTTGCGCCGGGGGCGCCTCGGTACTGTACGCCTCCGGGGAGGAAAGCCTGGAACAGGTGGCCCTGCGCGCCCGGCGCCTGGGGGGCGTGAAGGGCGATTTCCGCCTGCTCTGCGACACCAGCCTCGACGCCCTGGCCGCGGCCGTGGACTCGGTCAAGCCCAGCGTGCTGGTGGTGGACAGCGTCCAGACCTTCGCCACCGAGGACCTGCCCTCCGCGGCCGGATCCGTGACCCAGGTGCGCGAGGTGGCCATGCGCCTGATGGCCATGGCCAAGCCCGCGGGCATGGCGGTTTTTTTGGTGGGGCACGTCACCAAGGACGGGGCCCTGGCCGGCCCCAGGGTGCTGGAGCACCTGGTGGACACGGTGCTGACCTTCGAGGGCGAGCGGCACCAGGCTTTCCGCATGCTGAGGGCGGTGAAGAACCGCTTCGGCGGCACCCAGGAGCTGGGCCTCTTTGAGATGGCCGACGAGGGGCTGAAGGAAGTGGAGGCCGGCAGCGAATACCTGCTGGCCCGGCGCGGGCAGGCCCTGGAGGGCAGCGCGGTGCTCGTGACCCTGGAGGGAAGCCGCCCCCTGCTGGTGGAGGTGCAGGCCCTGGTCACCCCCGCCCACTACGGCACGCCCCAGCGCGTGAGCACCGGCGTGGACCCCTACCGCCAGAACGTGCTCTACGCCGTGCTGGAGAAGCGGGTGGGCCTGGCGCTGTACAGCCACGACATCTTCGTGGCCGTGGCGGGCGGGCTGCGCCTGGAGGAGACCGCCAGCGACCTGGCCGTGGCCGTCGCGGTGGCCTCATCCCTGAAGTCCAGGCCCGTGCCCGAGGGCTGGGTGCTGGGCGGCGAGATCGGCCTGGGCGGCGACCTGCGCGCGGCCGGGCAGGCCGAGCTTCGCCTGCGGGAGGCCGCGCGCATGGGCTTCAAGCACGCCCTGCTGGCCTACGAGGACCCGAAATCCATGGCCCGGCTCTCCAAGCTGGGCATCACCCCGCATTTTGTGCGCGACGTTGACGAGGCTTTCCGTGAACTCTGGCCGGTCTAAAGCGCGGGAGCACGGCGCGGCCTGGGCCGCGGCCCTGGTGCTGGCCGCCGGCGCGGGCAAGCGCCTGGGGGCCGGGCGCAAGGGCCTGCTGCTGCTGGACAAACTTCCGCTGTATGCCTGGTCCGTGCGCTCCTTCCTGGCCCAGCCCTGGGTGGGGCAGGTGGTCCTGGTGGTGCACGCCTCCGACGTCCGCGGCGTGTCCACCGCCGCGGCGCGGCGCTTCAAGGACCCCCGCGTGCGGGTGGTGGCCGGCGGCGCGGAGCGCCAGGATTCCGTGGCGAAAGGACTGCAGGTTTTGGACGCGCACCTGGAAGTGGTCATGGTCCATGACGCGGCCCGCCCCTTCCTGAAGTCCTCCCTGGTCAAGGCCTGCGCCCTGGCGGCCCGGCACACGGGCGGCGGCGTGGCCTGCGTGCCGGTGAAGGACAGCATCAAGCGCATCGAGGAGGGCGTCCTGACGGGACTGCCGCGGGAGGGCCTGGCCGCCGCCCAAACGCCGCAGGCCTTCCAGGCCCATCTCCTGCGCGAGGCCCACGCCACGGCGGCCGCCAGGGGCCTGTACTACACCGACGAGGCCGGCCTCTGCGAGGCCGCCGGGATACCGGCGGTGGCCGTGAGCTCCTACAACGAGAACTTCAAGATCACGACCCCCGAGGATCTGCTGTTGGCGAAGCGGATCATCAAGACGTTCGATTTCTCCTAGATGAAGGAGGCGCGGGCATGAAGGTCAGGACAGGCCTGGGCCAGGATTCCCACCGTTTTGAGGCCAGCCCCACGGGCAAGCCCTTCGTGCTGGGCGCAGTGACCTTTGAGGGCGTTCCGGCCCTGGAAGGGAACAGCGACGCCGACGCGGTCTTGCACGCCCTGGTCAACGCCCTCAGCGGACTGCACGGGGTGGTGGTGCTGGGCCCCGTGAGCGACGCCCTTTGCCGCGACGGGGTCACGGACAGCCGCGTCTATGTGCGGGAGGCCCTCAAGTATCTGGGGCGCCTCAACCTGAGCCACGTCTCCGTCAGCATCGAATGCAAACGCCCTCCCATCAACCCGAAGATCCCCGCCATGCGCGCCAGCCTGGCCGGCCTCCTGGGCCTGGAACCGGCGGACGTGGCGGTGACCGCGCACAGCGGCGAAGGCTTGAGCGCCGTAGGCCGCGGCGAGGGCGTCTTCGCCACGGTCCTCGTCACCGCGGTTGAGCCCTAGGGTGGCGCTGCGCGTCCGTTTCGCGCCCTCGCCCTCGGGCGACCTGCACGTGGGCAACGCCCGCACGGCGCTGTTCAACTACCTTTACGCCCGCAAGAGCGGCGGCACCTACGTGTTCCGCATCGAGGACAGCGACGCGGACCGCTCGGACGAGGCTTCGGTGCGGTCCATCCTGGCCAGCCTCGCCTGGCTGGGGCTGACCCCGGACGAGGGCGAGGGCCTCGGCGGCGGGCCGCACGCGCCCTACCGCCAGAGCCAGGCCCTCGAGCTCTACCGCGCCCAGGCCCAGACCCTCCTGGACCGCGGGCTGGCCTATTGGTGCTTCGACAACCTCGCGGAGCAGGAAGCCGAACGCCTGCACCTCCAGCACCATATCGAGGACAGGAAACTGCGGCATCCCCACCGCGACCTTTCCAAGGCCGAGCAGGACAGGCTTCTGGCCGAGGGACGCAAACCCGCGCTGCGCTTCGCCACGGACGACCTGCACGGCCAGGTCTCCTGGGAGGACGGCGTGCGCGGCCGCATCAGCTTCGAGCTGTCGGAGATCAGGGATTTCAACCTGGTTAAAAGCGACGGCACGCCGATGTATAATTGGGCATGCGTCGTGGACGACCACCGCATGGAGATCAGCCACGTCCTGCGCGGCGAGGACGGCATCTCCAACACCCCCCGCCAGCTGCTGCTCTACGCGGCCCTGGGCTGGGAGCCGCCCAGCTTCAGCCACGTGGCATTCATCCTCGGGCCGGACGGGCAGAAGCTGAGCAAGCGCCACGGCGACACCGGCATCGCCAGCTTCAAGGCGAAGGGTTACCTGCCCGAGGCCCTGCTCAACTACCTCGGCCTGCTGGGCCTGGGCGGGGAGGGCGAAGGCGAGGAGATCTTCGGCCTGGCCGAGCTGGTGGAGCGCTTCGCCCCGGAACGGCTGATCAAGAAGGCCAGCGTCTTCGACTACGGCAAGCTGGATTTCCTGAACGCCCATTGGCTGCGCCGCAGGAGCGGGGCCGAACTTTGCGCCCTGGCCGCGCCATTCCTTGAAGGCATAGGGCCGCCCTCCCGAGGCTGGCTGGAGCTGGCGCTGGAGACCTACAAAGGCAACGCCATCCGCCTCGCGGACCTGAGGGCGCCGGTCGAGGCCCTGCTCGCCCCGCCGAAGCAGGACCCCGCGGCCCTGGCCGCAGCCCGGGCCTTCGCCAAGCCCCAGGCTCCGGCCCAAGCGGCTTCAAGCGCCCTGGAGCGCTGGCCCGAAGGGGAAGAGGGCTTCAAGGCCGCGCTCAAGGAGGCGCAAAAAACGAGCGGCGTGAAGGGCAAGGATTTTTTCATGCCCCTGCGCCTGGCCCTCACGGGCTCGGAGCACGGCCCGGAACTGCCCAAGCTGCTCATGCTCATGGGCCCGGAGCGCACCCAGGCCAGGTTGCGGGCCTTCATCCAATCCTTCTGAGGAACCATTGGCTCGTTACGTTTTCGGAAGGAACGCGGTCCAGGGGAGCCTGGCCCACGAGGGCAAAAAAGCCACCCGTCTTTACGTCCTGAAGCTGGGCAAGGAGGCCGAAGCCGCCGTGGCCCAGGCCAAGGCCCTGAAGATCAAGGTCGAGGTCAAGGACCGCGCCTGGTTCGCCAAGCTGTCCAAAAGCAGCCCGCACCAGGGCCTGGTCCTGGAACTCCCGGATTTCGAGTACGTCTCCTTGGAGGATCTTCTGAAGCGGGCGCCCGCCCAGACGGTGCTGCTCATGCTCGACCAGATCGAGGACCCCCATAACCTGGGCGCCCTGGCGCGCAGCGCCGAGGGGGCCGGGGCCCTGGGGCTCGTCATCACCAACGACCGCAGCGTGCAGGTGACGCCCATCGCCGAGAAGGCGGCTTCCGGCGCACTGGCACGCCTGCCCGTGGCGAAGGTTGTCAATTTAAGCCGGGCCCTGGAAACGGCCAAGCAGGCCGGGTTCTGGATCTACGGGCTGGCTGGGGAAGCCAAAGAAAGCCTGTACGACGAAAAATTGGCCGGGAAGGTCTGCCTTGTCCTGGGGGCGGAAGGCAAGGGCCTGCGCGACGGCGTGGGCAAACATTGCGACAAGCTGCTCAAGATCCCCATGTCCGGGAGCGTCGGAAGCCTGAACGTTTCCGTGGCCGGGGGGATCGCGCTGTTTGAAGTGCTCCGGCAACGGCACGCGAAATCATGAATTTCGCGGCCGTCCCGCATCGTCGCCATCGCATCTTCGAGGTGAAGCTATGAAACTCATCCAAGGCTTGGTTTTGCTGGTGGGCTTGGGACTCGCGGCCGCGCCCTTGCGCGCCGAGGGCCTGTATGTCCTGGGCGGACTGGGGGCCAAAACCATTTCCGACCAGGATTTCGACGACTATTACAGCAGCTACTCCACCGCCTACTACGGCGGCTTCGAGAACCTGGGCGAGGCGGACCTTTCCATCGGATGGCGCTTCCCCGGGCCCTTCGCGCTGGAGGGATCTCTCGGGGTCGACACGGGACGCTCCGCCTCCGCGGACGTGCTCACGGGCGACACCAGCGACCTCTATGTCGGGCCCATGACCACCTTCGGGATCGGCCCGGTGGTCTGTTGGGACCGACCGAGCTGGTGGTTCGCGGAAAGCGGGGTCACGGAGCTGGGCCTGCGCGTGGAGGGCGCGACGGTGTCGGGTTCCGAAACCCTGCAGGGCACCGACAACGGCACCCAGAATTTCAGCGGCTCCACGGTCGGCTTCGGGATCTTCGTACGGGCCCTCAACATTTGGGATCCGACCGGGCTCAACGTGGGCCTGGAATTGGGCTTTGACGAGGACTACTTCGACACACTGACAGTGTCTGATGCCAAGGGCTATTTCGCCCAATACAACGGCGATAGGCTAAATAACTACAACAACCAGGATGCCTACATCGACAATTCCGGGGGCTACATCCGCCTGATCATCGGCTGGTCCCAGCCCTCGAACCGGCCCGTGCCGCGTCCCCGGCCCTACTGGCGCAGGGGCTACCAGGACGAGCAGGATTATCCGCCCGCCGGCTCAGGACAGGCGCCGGGCCCGGGGGAGACCATCCCCGAGGAGCAGAATTACGGCAACTGAACAGAGTTATCGAGGCCCTTGGTCGGCATGTGGAAACAGCGGGGAAAATAGTCGATAACATATAAAAAAAAGAGGGAGCCCGAAGGCTCCCTCTTTTTTTTTATGGATGCGTGGGTGTTGCTTAGCGCACCGGCTCGACGTTCAGAGCCTGGGGGCCTTTGGCTCCCTGCTCGACGTCAAAGGTGACTTCCTGGCCTTCGGCCAGGGTCTTGAACCCGCTCGCCTTGATGGCCGAAAAGTGAACGAAAACGTCCGCTCCGCCCGGCTGTTCCAGGAAACCGAATCCCTTGCCTTCGTTGAACCATTTGACTTTGCCTTTGACCGCGCCCATTGCCTTGCCTCCGCTCATGCCTTACCTTTGGTCCCGGACCAAGCCGCCGTTGTCGCAATTGCGACGATTACGGAGGCGTATCTTCGTGCCCGTAAAAAACCGTGGGTATTGTGCCGCTTTTGCGGCCGAATTGCGAGAACTAAAAAGTATTTTTGTCCCCGGGGGGATATGTACTTTGTCCGGGTATGGGGAGGCCAGGGGAAACGGCCGTTTACGGCTTCGGTCGGGATTTGCTACACTGCTGGCCTGTCCTTACGCCGCTTTAGCTCAGTTGGTAGAGCACTCGATTTGTAATCGAGCGGTCGCCGGTTCAAGTCCGGCAAGCGGCTTTTTTCTTCTTTTATCCGCATTTTTTTGTGGCGCATCCACAGGCTTTTTCCTATACTCCTTCTCCGCTCCAGGCCCAAAGCGTTCCGGGCCCTGGATGGTGTGTTGCGCCCGAAAGGCAAAACCACCTCAGGCGCGGGGGTAATTCAATGGTAGAATGCCAGCCTTCCAAGCTGGACACGCGGGTCCGATTCCCGTCCCCCGCTCCATTTGAATGAGCCACGATTGGACCTCGCGCAGGCGTTCGCGGCCGGGAGCCTGTCCGTGGGCCACGGCACGGTGAGGTAGCGAAGCGGTCAAACGCATCTGACTGTAAATCAGACGGCTCCGGCCTTCGCAGGTTCAAATCCTGCCCTCACCAGAAACGCCCAGATAGCTCAGTTGGTAGAGCACGCCCTTGGTAAGGGCGAGGTCGTCGGTTCAATCCCGATTCTGGGCTCCATTTGAAACCGGCGAAACAGGAGATACTTTCATGGCCAAGGAAAAATTCGACCGAAAGAAGCCGCATGTGAACGTGGGGACGATCGGCCACGTGGATCACGGCAAGACGACGCTGACGGCGACGATCACGCGGTACTGCGCCGACAAGGGCATGGCGAAGGCCAAGAAG
>DATHOE010000046.1:0-136357 GCA_035485275.1 bacterium | reverse complement strand
GGTCGGCGTGAGCGCCAGCTATTCCCCGACCAACTACCAGGTCTGGTACATGGTCGCCCCCGCCTCCGGGAGCAACACCCTGGCGGTGAGCTTCGCCACGGCCACCAACTTCACGCTGTCCGCGGTCTGGTACACGGGGGTGAACCAGGGTGACCCCCTGGGGGCCCACCAGGACAACGCGAACCAATCCTCGCCCGGCAGCTACACCAGCGGGCTGTCCACCACGGCGCCCTACAGCCTGATCACGGACTTCCTGGTGGCCGGAAGCTGCGGGGGGACCTCGGAGATCACCCCGGGCGGCGGCCAGAACCTGGAATACGCCAAGGTGAACTGCTCCAGCGGGGACAACGACATCTACGGCGACAACATCAAGACCACGACCGAAGGCAGCTACAACTTCACCTACACCTTGAGCCCGACCAACGGCTCCAACTGGAACGGACACAGCCTGGAGATCTTCGGCGTGGGCTGCTCCGCGGCCACCCCCACCCCGGGCACGGGCACGCCCACGCCGACGCTGAGCCCCACCACAGCCTGCCCCGCTCCGACACCGAATTTCGGGCCGAACGTGCTGATCTTCAATGCGTCGATGTCCTCGGCTTCCATCCAGACCCAGATCAACAACGTCTACAGCCAGCAGTCGGGGAACCAGTTCGGCTCGGAGCGCTACGCCCTCCTTTTCGAGCCCGGTTCCTACAACAACACCGTGAATGTCGGCTACTACACCCAGGTTTTGGGCCTGGGACAGGTGCCCGACGACGTCCTCATCACTGGCGGGGTCACGTCGAACGCCGCCTTGAGCGGCAACAACGCGACCTGCAATTTCTGGCAGGGCGCCGAAAACATGGCCGTGGTGCCCAGCGGGGGCACCGACCAGTGGGCCGTCTCACAGGGCTGCCCCATGCGCCGCATGCACATCGAGGGCAACATCATCCTGGACCAGAACGGCGGCTGGGCCAGCGGCGGCTTCCTGGGCGACTCCAAAATCGACGACCAGATCAATTCCGGGACCCAGCAGCAGTGGATCTCCAGGAATTCCCAGTGGGGAAGCTGGGCCGGTTCGAATTGGAACATGGTGTTCGTGGGCGACGGCAACGCGCCGTCGGGCTCGACCTGGCCGAACCCGCCCGACACCGTCATCAATAACACCCCGGTGTCGCGCGAGAAGCCCTTTTTGCAGGTCGACAGCTGCGGGAACTTCAGCGTGTTCGTCCCGTCCTTGGCCACCAACAGCCAGGGCGTCACCTGGGCCGGAGGAGCGACGCCGGGCACGGCCATCCCGATCAGCCAGTTCTACATCGCCCAGGCCTCGGTCGACACGGCCGCGACCATGAACGCGGCGCTGGCGAAAGGCCTGAACCTCCTGCTCACGCCGGGGGTATACTCGCTCACCGCGCCCCTGAACGTGACCAACGCCAATACCGTGGTGCTGGGACTGGGCCTGGCAACGCTGCTGCCGCAGAACGGGGTGGAGGCGATGACCGTGGCAGACGTGGACGGCGTCACCATCGCCGGCATCCTGTTCGACGCGGGCCCGACCAGCTCGCCGATATTGCTGCAGGTGGGACCCGTCGGCAGCGGCGCGAGCCACGCCGCCAACCCGACCCTCCTGAGCGACCTGTTCTTCCGCGTCGGAGGCGCCGCCGTTGGACAGGCGTCGGTCTGCCTGCAGATCAACAGCAACAACGTGATCGGCGACGATTTCTGGATCTGGCGCGCGGACCACGGGGCCTCCTCCAGCTACGTGGGCTGGACCGTCAACACCGCCAACAACGGCCTCGTGGTCAACGGCAACAACGTGACCATCTACGGCCTGGCCTGCGAACACTTCCAGCAGTACCAGACCCTGTGGAACGGCAACGGCGGAAGCGTCTATTTCTACCAGAGCGAAGCCCCCTATGACCCCCCCAACCAGGCGGCCTGGATGGCGGGGACCGAGGACGGCTACGCCTCCTACAAGGTGGCGGACACGGTCACCAGCCATACCGCCTACGGGGTGGGCGTGTACTGCTACTTCGACGTCAATCCGGCCGTGATCCTGGGCAACGCGATCGAGGTGCCGGCGAGCGGACTGGACGGGGCGATGTTCCACAACATGACCACGGTCTCGCTCGGCGGCGTCGGGCAGATCACGAACATCATCAACGGGTACGGGAACACGGTGAATTCGACGAACACGGTGGCAACACTGGCTTATTGAGGCGGCCCCGCGGCCGGACGCGGCCCTAGAGGGCGCAGGGGCATCCTGGGCCTTGCCAAATCCCGCGCCTTGTAACTATAATTTGTCCGCCTAAACTTTATCCCGTCAGCCCGAGCCCGGGCCAGGACGCCTTTTCCGCCCGACGGCGGAAAAGGCGTCCTTTTTTTGCTCCCGCGGGGCCGTCCCGCGGCCATGGAGGCCACATGCAACGCCAGACATTCTTCACCTCGGAATCGGTGTCCGAAGGCCACCCAGACAAGATGTGCGACCAGATCTCCGACGCCATTCTTGACGCCATCCTGGCCCAGGACCCGCGCGCGCGCGTAGCCTGCGAGACCGCGACGACCACCGGCGTGGTGTTCATCGCCGGGGAGATCACCTACGCCCCGAACGTGAAGATCAACATCCCCGCGATCGTGCGCCAGACGGTCAAGGAGATCGGCTACACCGACGCGGCCATGGGCTTCGACTACAAGACCTGCTCCGTGATTGTGGCGGTCGGCCAGCAGAGCGCGGACATCGCCCTGGGCGTGGACAAGGACGGCGCCGGCGACCAGGGGATGATGTTCGGCTACGCGGCCAACGAGACGCCCGAGCTGATGCCCCTGCCCATCAGCCTGGCCCACCAGCTGGCAAAGCGCATGTCGGAGGTGCGCAAGAAGGGCCTGCTGAAGTACCTGCGCCCGGACGCCAAGACCCAGGTGACGGTGGAATACGAATACGGCGTGCCCAAGAGGGTAGACGCCGTCGTGTTGAGCAACCAGCACGACCCCGGCGTCTCCCAGAAGAGGATCCGGCAGGACCTGATCCGCCTGGTCGCCAAAAAGGTCATCCCGGCGCGCCTGCTGGACGCGAAGACCAAGTATTACATCAACCCGACCGGGAACTTCGTCATCGGCGGGCCCCACGGCGACAGCGGCCTGACCGGCCGCAAGATCATCGTGGACACCTACGGCGGCATGGGCCGCCACGGCGGCGGCGCCTTCAGCGGCAAGGACCCCTCGAAGGTGGACCGTTCCGCGGCCTACGCCGCGCGCTACATCGCCAAAAACATCGTCGCCGCCGGCCTGGCGGACCGCTGCGAAGTGCAGCTGAGCTACGCCATCGGCGTGGCCAAGCCCATCTCCGTGCTGGTCGACACCTTCGGCACGGGCCGCATCGACGAGGAGGAGATCTCGCGCCTGGTGTTCAAGCACTTCCCCCTGACCCCGCGCGAGATCATCACCCACCTGCGCCTGCGCCGCCCCGTCTACAAGGCCACGGCCGCCTACGGCCACTTCGGCCGCAGCGGCGAGGGCTTCACCTGGGAGCGCACCGACAAGGCCGCGGTCCTCAAGAAGGAAGCCTCGCTGTGATCAAGGACCCCGCCGCCAAGACCTTCCGGGTCGGCCATTCGCCCGACCCGGACGACGCCTTCATGTTCTACGCCATGGCTCAGGGCGTGGTGAAGGTGCCGGGCTGGCGCATCGAGCACGTGATGGAGGACATCCAGAGCCTCAACATGCGCGCCTTCAAGGGCGAGCTGGACATGACAGCCATCTCGGCCCACGCCTACCCCCAGGTCGCGGACAAGTACGGCATCCTCCATTGCGGCGCCAGCATGGGCCGCAACTACGGGCCCATCATCATCAGCAAGACCTTCATGCACCCCAACGAGAGCCTGCGCTCCCTGAAGGGCAAGCGCATCGCCGTGCCGGGCAAATGGACCACCGCCTTCCTGCTGCTCAACCTGGCGCTTCCCGAATACACGCCGGTGCAGGCCGATTTCGACGCCATCGGCGGCATGGTGGAGCGCGGGGAGGTCGACGCCGGCCTGGTCATCCACGAAGGGCAGATCACCTACCGCCAGCACGGCTTCTTCAAGGTCTTCGACCTGGGCCGCTGGTGGGCCGAGATCACGCCCCTGCCCCTGCCCCTGGGGCTCGACGTGATACGGCGCGACCTCGGGCCGGAGCTGATCAGCGTATTCAGCAAGGCCATGCGCGAAAGCATCGACTACGCCATGGCCAACGAGGACAAGGCGGTGCCCTACGCCCTGGAGTTCGGGCGCGGCATAGACCTCGAGACCGGGACGCGTTTCGTGCGCATGTACGTGAACAAGGACACCCAGGACCTGCGCGGAGAGGGCGTGGCGGCCCTGCGCCTGCTCTACGATATGGCGGTCAGCAAGGGCCTGCTGGACCATGTGCCCGACCTGACGCTTTTCTGAGGCCGGATTGAATTTTCTCAGCCATCCCCTGCTCATCCTGCGCCCGGAGGGCTTCCGCGCCCTGATCGAGGCCTTCGGCCTTCCGGTGGTCTGCGCCATGGCCTTCGCGGAGTCCGGCGTCTTCCCGATGCTCCCCGGGGACAGCCTGCTGGTGGTCTGCGGCATCTACGCCGCCACCGCGGGCGCCGCGGGGGCGGCGGTGCTGTCCCTGCCCATGCTGCTCATCGCCGTCCCCCTGTGCGCCATGCTCGGCGGGCAGATCGGCTTCGGCGTCGGGCGCTGGGCCGGGCCCGCGGCGCACGGCTGGAAGGACCGCAACCTGGGTCCGCTGCCGATCTACCGGCGCGCCTGGCTGCAGCGGACGGATTCCTTCTTCAAGCGCTGGGGCGTTTTCTCGGTGGTGGCCGGCCGATGGGTGCCCTTCGTGCGCACGGGCATGCCCCTGCTGGCGGGCGTGACCCGCATGCCCTACAAGACCTACGTGCCCTACAACATCGTGGGCGCCCTGAGCTGGGTCTGGTCCATGGTGCTGATGGGCTACTTCGTGCCGCCCCTGGTGGACCGCATGGTCCCGGGCTTCGCGCTCGAGGACCACATCGACAAGATCGTCCTGGGGGTGGTCTTCCTCTCCCTCGTCCCGGTTCTTTACACCGTTTGGAAGGAAGGCGGGGAAGGCCGCGCCGCGGCGCCAGCCCCCTCCCAACGGAAGCCCAAGGCCAAAACAAAGGCCAAGGCCAAGATCAAAGCGAAACTCGTCAAAGGATAGCATCCCCCTTTTTTCCAGGAGGCGGACCATGCCCGCCACGAAACCAGCCCCCTACCGGGTGAAGGACATCTCCCAGGCCGAGTTCGGCAGGAAGGAGATCGACATCGCCGAGCAGGAGATGCCGGGGCTCATGGCCACGCGGGCCAAGTACGCCGCGGCCAAGACCCTGAAGGGCGCCCGCATCTCGGGCAGCCTGCACATGACCATCCAGACGGCCGTGCTCATCGAGACCCTGCACGCCTTGGGCGCGGAAGTGCGCTGGGCCAGCTGCAACATCTTCTCGACCCAGGACCACGCCGCGGCCGCCATCGCCAAGGCCGGCATACCCGTCTACGCCTGGAAGGGCGAGACCCTCGAGGAATACTGGGACCTGACCCTGGACTGCCTCACCTGGGACGACGGCAAGGGCGGCATCATCGGGCCCAACCTGATCCTGGACGACGGCGGAGACGCCACCCTTGCCGTGCACCTGGGTTTCAAGGCAGAGAAGGACGCCTCGGTCCTGGACCAGCCCACGGACAACAAGGAGTTCAAGATCATCCTGGCCGTGCTCAAGCGCCGGCTGAAGGAGGACCCCAGCTTCTGGACCCGCACCGTGGCCCAGCTGAAGGGCGTCAGCGAGGAGACCACCACCGGGGTCCATCGGCTCTATGAGATGCAGAAAAAGGGCGAGCTGCTGGTGCCGGCCATCAACGTCAACGACTCGGTCACCAAGAGCAAGTTCGACAACGTCTACGGCTGCCGCGAGTCCCTGGTCGACGGCATCAAGCGGGCCACCGACGTGATGATCGCCGGCAAGACCGCCTTCGTGGCCGGATACGGCGACGTGGGCAAGGGATGCTCCGAGATCCTCAAGAGCCACCGCGCCCAGGTCTGGGTCAGCGAAGTCGACCCCATCAACGCCCTGCAGGCCTGCATGGCCGGATACAAGGTCGCGCCCATCGAGGCCGCCCTGCCCTTCGCCGACATCTACGTGACGACCACGGGCAACTGCGACATCATCACCATCGACCATATGGCGAAGATGAAGGACCAGGCCATCGTCTGCAACATCGGCCACTTCGACAACGAGATCCAGGTGCAGCAGCTCCAGGACTACCCGGGCATCAAGCGCCTCAACATCAAGCCCCAGGTGGACAAGTACACCTTCCCCGACGGCCACTGCATCTACCTTCTGGCCGAAGGCCGCCTGGTCAACCTGGGCTGCGCCACGGGGCACCCCAGCTTCGTCATGAGCAGCAGCTTCACCAACCAGACCCTGGCCCAGATTTCGCTGTGGAAGGAAAAGCACGCCATCGGCGTGGTGACCCTGCCCAAGAAGCTGGACGAGGAGGTGGCCCGCCTGCACCTGGCCAAGCTGGGCGCGACCCTGACGGTCCTGAGCAAGAAACAGGCGGATTACATCGGCGTGGACGTGGACGGCCCCTACAAGCCGGAGCACTACCGCTACTGAGGACCGGCCACAGAAGGGGCGCTTCGGGGCGCGGCGGGCCGGAACATGGTCATACTCAAAATCGCGCTTCTTTTTTTCGTCCTTAGCATGGTTTGGTTCGTGGCCTTGCGCCAGAACCGGGGGCCCGTCTATGGCGGGCCCTTTTATTATGCCGACCCGGAGAACAATTCAAACCCGGTGCGGCCGCAGTACCGCCTGTCCTTCACCCGGGCCTGGGCCTCCAACCGTTGCGTGGAAGTGTACTGCAACGAGGACGGCCTTCCGGTGCTGGCGAAGCACCTGGTCGCCCACCAGGTGGCCTGGCAGATGGTGTGGATCTGGGCCCGAAACGGGCGGCTGATGCGGCGCTACACCGAGGACCCCCAGGGCGACCTCCTCAAGATCGAGGTCATGCAGCCCACCCCGGCGCCGACGCAAACGCCGAGCCCCGATGCCCGGTCCTGAGCCCGGGGCCTAGGCCGTCTGCAGCTCCGGCACGGGCAGGTCCCAATACTTGATGATGTTGTACTTGGTGTCGCGCTGGGCCGGACGGAAGCCCGCCTCGCGGATGATGGCGGTGATCTCCTCGTAGGTGGTCTTGCATTCGTGGTTCGCGCTGAAGAGGACGTTCTCCTCGAAGATGGTTCCCCCGAAGTCGTCCGCCCCGAAGTACAGGCCCATCTGCCCCGTTTTCTTGCCCTCGCTGAACCAGCTGGCCTGGATGTGGTCCACGTTGTCCAGCATCAGCCGGCTCAAGGCCAAAATCCTGAGGTAGACGCTGGGGCCGGGGACGGACTTGCCCTGCGCCGCCATCTGCTTGCCCAGGGGCGTGTTGTCCGGCTTGAAGCTCCAGGGGATGAAGGCCGTGAAGCCCTGGCGCCCGGCCGCCACGGCCTTGTCCTGCACCCCGCGCACGTTGATCAGGTGCTCCACCATGTCCTCGGGCGTGTCGTGGTGCCCGTACATCATGGTGGCGGTGCTGCGGTATCCCAGCTCGTGGGCGATGGAGTGGACGTCCAGCCAGTTCTGGGTGTTGACCTTGGTCTTGCTCATCTTGTTCCTCACCCGGTCGGTGAGGATCTCGGCGCCGCCGCCGGGCAGGGTGTCCAGGCCGGCCTTGTGCAGCTCGGTCAGGACCCAGCGTATGTCCTTGCCCGTGACCTCGACCATCTTCCAGATCTCGGGGGCCGAGAAGAAGTGGGGGTGGACATGGGGCAGCTCGCGCCGCACGGCCGAGACGAAGTCGGTGTAATAGCTGAAGGGAAGGTCCGGGTTCAGGCCGCCCTGGATCAGCAGGGTGGTGACCCCCAGGGTCTCGGCGCTGCGGCGGATCTTGGCGACCATCTCTTCCACCGTGAAGGTGTAGGCCTCCTTGGACTTGGAGGTGCGGTAGAAGGCGCAGAAGGTGCAGTAGGCGTCGCAGACGTTGGTGTAGTTCAGGTTGGTGTCCGCGACCCAGGTGACGGCCTGGTCCGGCACGCGCCGCAGCCGGGATCCGTGGGCGAGGTCGCCCAGCTCGATCAGGGGGGCCTCCTTGAACAGGCTCAGGCCTTCGTCGAAGTTAAGGCGTTCGTTGTTGCGGCATTTGGCGTAGATGGCTGAAAGGTCGGACATGGGGGCCTCGCACTCGGGGAAAGGCCTATTTTGACCTGAATCGCCCCGCTTTCCAAGATTTCTTAAGTATGTTTAGCCGGGGGCGGGCGGCTGTGCCAAAATCGTCCTAGCCGGGCTTCAGGCCCCTGTGGGGCCGGCCCAAGAAGGAAAACCATGGCAGATGCCCCACAATCCGGTTCTCCAGCCCTGTCCAGAGGGAAGCCCTGGGGGCTCCTGGGCGGCGCCCAGGCGGCCTTGCTGCTGCTGGCCTTTTACCGGGGCTTCCGCGCGCCCAACCTCTGGAGCCTGAACTATTACCAGGTCTCCTGGGCCGACGGCTTTCTGCGCCGGGGCCTGCTGGGAAGCCTGTTGCGCCCCCTGGCCTGCGCCAGGTTCGACCCCCAGTTCATTTGGACGATCCAATTCGCGGTCCTGGCCTGCGCCATCGCGAGCCTCCTGTGGCTGGGGCGCAGGGGGACGGCCGGCCTGTGCCTGTGCCTGTATCTGGCCACCGACGCCGGCACCTTTCTGTTCCATGAAGTGGGCTATCCTGAACAGCTGATCCTGCCGCTGACCCTGCTGGCCTGCCGCCTCTTGGTCAGAAGGCGGGCTTTGGCCGCCGGGCTCATCCTTGCGCTGGCCGCCTTGGTGCATGAGATGGCGGTGTTCACGGCCTTGCCCGTCCTGCTGGTCTTGTGGTGGCGCATGCCGGAGCCGCGGCGCCCCTCGCTGTGGTTTTTGACGGCCCCCCTCTTTCTTGTCTTGGTTGTCCTGGTCCTGGGCAGCACGCCCCTGGCGGACGCGACCCTGCAGCGCTACGCCGACAGCGCCGCGGCGTGCGGCCATCCTTTGGGCCGGCCGAACTTCCTCGGCTACTACCAGGAGACCTTTGCGCAGGAGTTCCGGCTCTACTACCACGCCTCGGAATTGCTGGGCGTGGTCCTGCCCCTGCTGGCCACCTTGGGCCTGTGGATCCTGTCCGGCGCGGCCCTGCCCGGGGCCGAAATGAAGGAGCGCTGGGCCCTGCTCCTGGCTTGCGTCTGCCCTTTGCTGCTCGGATTCATCGGCACGGACGTGAACCGCTGGGTCTTCCTGGCGCTCACCCAGGTCCTGGTCCTGCTGGGCACCGCGGATCTGGCGGGGGCCCCCGCCCGCCGCGGCCCTTCCACGGCGCGGAGGCTTCTCCTGGCGCTGCCCCTGCTGGCCGTGGTGCTGTTCACGCACATAAGGCTGTTCGATGGGTTCGTGCCGCGGTCCGTGGATCTGGACGGCGTCCTGGGTTTCGGATCAACGGTGGTGGAGCAGCTGAGCGTGCTGCCGAAACAATGAAGGCCCGATATCATTATCGCCGCGTGTTCCACCATTTTTTGAACGCCACCGCGGACCAAACGCATTCAACGATGCCGAAGGGCCATGCGCCCTGCAAAAAACCGTAGCTTGATCCCAGCAGACAGGAACCCGCGAAGGCCAAAATGAACCACGGATTCTTGTCCTCGAGCGCATAGAAGGCCAGCATCAGCGACACGGACAGAAGCCCGTAGAGGTCGAGTGGATTCATGTTTTGGAATTCCCTGAAAATATTTTAGATGCGCCATCTTTATCCATTATGATGAAATTAAAAACCTAAAATTAAAGAACTCGGAATAATACGGATTAATTTTTCTAAATCACCGGATGATTTATTTGAAAATTACAATAATCCATATAAATTGAATCTCATTGCATTTTGCAATAGTAAAAAAACCATAAAGATTTTTAATTGTTTATAAAAAACGCGATGTTTTTTGCTAGCGTGCCCGAAAAGACGCGTCCAAAAGTTAATGTCATGTAAAATAAGCGGGCGCCGGAGAGAGAACAGGATATCCGCGGCCGCGTCGGCATTTCAGTTTCTTGGTCGAGCACTCATATGGAACGCTCTGCGTCGAGCATTCTCGTGGTGGACGATGAGGCCACCATCCGCCGGACCCTGGCGATCTGCCTAAACGGCGCGGCTTATAACATCCGCGAAGCGTCCTCGCCGAAAGAGGCCCTGGCCGAGGCGGGGAAGCACTACTTCGAAGCCGCCTTCGTGGATCTGCGCCTCGGCACCCAGTCCGGCATGGACCTGATTCCGGCTCTTGTGGAAGCCAACGCCGGGATACGCATCGTGGTCATCACGGCCTATGCGACCATTGACAGCGCGGTGGAGGCCATTAAACGGGGCGCCTTCGACTATCTGCCGAAACCTTTCACCCCGGAGCAGGTGCTCCTCATGGCCAAGCACGCCCTCCACGCCCGCACGGAGGCCACGCGCATCGCCGAATTGGCCCAGCCGGGCAGGGAGATGGACCTGGAATCGGGCTCCCCGGCCGTCCTCAAAGCCACGGAGCTCGCCAGACAAGCGGCGCCCAGCGCCGCTACCATCCTCATCCGCGGGGAGACGGGCACGGGCAAGGGCGTCCTTGCCCGCGCCATCCACGCCTGGAGCCCCCGCCGGGATCATCCTTTCGCCGTGGTGTCCTGCCCCGCCATACCCACGGAACTGCTGGAAAGCGAATTGTTCGGCCATATCCAAGGCTCTTTCACCGGCGCGCATCGCGACCAGGTGGGCCGCGTCGCCCAAGCCCAGAAGGGAACCCTGTTCCTGGACGAGATCGGCGACCTGCCATTGGCCCTGCAGGCGAAGATGTTGCGTTTCATTCAGGACCACGAATACGAACGCGTGGGCGAGGCGGTAACACGGAAGGCGGATGTACGGGTGCTGGCGGCGACCCACGTTGACCTGGAAGCGGCGGTACGGGCCGGCCGTTTCCGCGAGGACCTCCTGTACCGGCTCAATGTCATTGAAATCCGCCTGCCTTCCCTGAGGGAACGGCCGGAGGACATCATGCCGCTGGCGCTCCGTATGCTTCTGCGTTTCGCGGCCGAAAACCGGAGGAACATCACGGGATTCACCTCAGCGGCCCAGGATTGGCTGGCTTCCCACGATTGGCCCGGCAACCTGCGTGAGTTGAGCAACGCCATGGAACGCGCCGCGATCCTGACTCAGGGGCCTCTCGTGTCCTTGGACCTTATCGGACCGGCCGTCCAGGCGGCCGAACGGACGCCCTCCGGCATCGGTTCGGACATCACTTTGGACAAGCTTGAGGAACAGCATATCCGCCGGGTGCTCGCCACGGACAAGCCGCTGGAGGTCTGCGCGCGGATCCTCGGCATCGACGTGGTAACTCTGTGGAGAAAGAGGAAAAAGTACGGCTTATTGGAAACGGCCCATGGTCAGCCTTAGGCAGAAATTCATCCTTGGCGGGGGAAGCCTTGTGGCGATCCTCTTTCTCTCCACCGCCGTCGGCGTCACCGTGGCGTGGAGGGCGAACCGGGCCGTGGAAAGGATGCTGCGGGCCAACTACGACACCCTGGTCTTCTGCCAGTCCATGGTCGACGCCACGGCCCGCCTGGACAACGCGGTCTGGAACTGGGCTTTCGGCCGAAATTCCGCCGACTGGGCCGCGGCCCAGGAGGAATTCGACCATAACCTCGAATTGCAGCAGAAAAACGTGACGGAACCGGGTGAGCAGGCGTTGACCGATCTCCTCACGCGCCAATGGCGCAACTTCAAGTTTCTACTCGACGACTACCGCAGCTCCCCCCAGAAAGGCCGCATCGCCCTCTACCAGCTGAGCGTCCAACCCAGGGAGGCGGCATTGCTGCTCACTTGCCACGCAATCGTGGGGGTGAACCTGAAGGCCGTTCCCAAGGTGTCGGAGAGGGCCCAGCTGCTGGCCCATGACGCCGCGCAGTGGGGAATCAGCCTACTGACCCTCGCCACAATCCTGGTTTCCATAGGGGTGGTCCTGCTGGGCCGCTGGGTCATCAACCCCATACGAGCGGTGACGGAATCCGCGCGGCAGATCGCCGGGGGCAACCTGGACCTGGAGGTGGGCGTCCACGGATGGGACGAGGTCGGGGAACTGGCGGCGAGCTTCAACCAGATGGCGGGCAGCCTGCGGGACTTGCGGCGCAGCGACCGCGAAAAGCTGATCAATTTTAAGCGCAGCACCCAGCGCACCCTGGACGCACTGATCGACGGCGTGGCCTTTTTAGACGCCCAGGGACGGGTCGAGCTCTCCAACCCCGTGGCCCAGCGGATGTTCGGCCTGCGGCCGGACCAGGCGCCCGGGCCCGCCTGCCCGCCGGAGCTCTCAGGCCTCCTGGCGAAATGCCTTTCCGCAAGTTCCGGTTTCGCCCCCCGCGGCTACGAGGGGATTCTGCAGGTCTTCGACGCGGGGCGGGAGCGGTTTTTCCTGCCCCGTGTGGAGGCTGTCAGCGATGACGCGGGCGGGCTCGCGGGACTGGCCCTGGTTCTGTTGGACGTTACCGGCCTGCGGAACATGGACGAGATGAAAAGCGGCGTCGTGTCGACCGTGTCGCATGAGTTGAAGACCCCATTGACGGGCCTGCGCATGGCCCTACACCTGCTCTTGGACGAAAAAAACGGCTCCCTGAACCCGCAGCAGGAGGAACTGGCCCTGGCCGCCCGTCAGGACGCCGAACGATTGCACGAAATATTGATGGACCTCCTGGATATCGGGAAGCTGGAGTCCGGCCAGGGCTCCCTGGTCATGGAGCCCCTGTCCGTCTATGACCTGATGGATCAGGCGGTGAAGCAGCAGCAGCCGTCCTACCAGGCCAAGGGTGTGCGCCTCGCCTTCAAATCCCCCTTGGGAGACGTCCGGGTCCAGGCCGACCCCACGCGCCTGCGCCACGTTTTTTCCAACCTTTTGGACAACGCGCTCAGGTACACCCCGCCCGGAGGGACGGTGGAGCTGCGGGCCGAATCCGACGCGACCGGGGTGCGTTTCAGCGTGCAGGACAACGGGGAAGGCATCGCTCCCGAGCTCCTGCCCCGACTGTTTGAAAAGTTTTTCCGCGCTCCGGAACAGAGCTCGCCGGGGGCCGGCTTGGGCCTGGCTATCGTCAAGGAAATCATGGTCGCCCACGGCGGCGGCATCGACGTTCGCAGCGTGCCGGGCCAGGGCAGCACCTTCACCTTCCAGCTGCCACCGGCGGTCAGGCCGTGAGCGCGGACCGCTCCGCCAGTTTCCTGCAGATGATACGCCACGCCGAGCGGGGGAGGCTGAAGGTGTACCTCGGTTACGCCGCGGGCGTCGGGAAGACCACCCAGATGCTCCACGAGGGGCACCGGCTGCGCAGGGAGGGAGTGGACGTTGTGGTGGGCCTGGTGGAGACCCACGGCAGGGGGCAGGTCGCCGAGCTCCTGGCGGGGCTGGAAACCCTGGCCCCCAAGACCCTCACCTACCACGGCGTGGCGGTCCCGGAGCTGGACCTGGAGGGGCTCCTCAAGCGCCGGCCTCAGGTCGCCCTGATCGACGAACTGGCCCACAGCAACCCCCCGGGCAGCCGCAACGCCAAACGCTATCAGGACATCCAGGACCTGAGGGCCGCAGGTGTCCACGTGATCAGCGCGCTGAACGTGCAGCATTTGGAGAGCCTTTACGACACCGTGGAGCGCATGACCTCAGTGAAGGTGCGCGAACGGCTCCCGGACATGGTGCTCAACGATTCCGACGAGGTCGTGAACGTGGACCTTGCCGTCACCGACCTCCTGAAAAGGGTCCGTGACGGGCAGATCCTGCCCTTGGCCAATGTCCCGCTGGCTTTGCAGAATTTCTACAGGCCCGACAAGCTGGAGCAGCTTCGGGAGCTGGCGCTCCGGGAGCTGGCCTCGAGGATCGACTTCAGGCGCCGGGAGGAGGCCGGCGATCCCGGCTGGTCCGAACAATTTGTGGTGGCGCTGGGCCCACGCCTCGAATCGCACGCGGGCCTCCTGCGCTACGCTTCCCGCCTGGCCGGCCGCCTCAACCGGAACTGGTATGCCGTCCACGTGCAGGAAGGCGGCCGCCCTGCGGTCCCGCATGATCCCGGGGGGCGCGGGCGCATGGCCGAGACCCTGACCCTGGCCAATGAGCTGGGGGCGGTGGTGTTCACGGTGAAAAGCGACGACGTGGTCCAGGCGCTATTGGATTTCGCCCGGCGCTATCGCGTCGGCAACGTGATCGTCGGCAAGCCGCGCCACACCGGCTGGTTTCCGTGGTACAAGGGCGCCCGCGTGGTGAGGCGTTTGCTGGCTCTGAAGGGCTTTTCGGTGCAGGTCGTGGACGTGAACGAATCGCCGCCGCCCAGGGCCCCCGTGGAGGAAGCGTACTCCGGGGACGGCGGCGAGCCGCTCGTGGCGGAACAGGTGCTGATCCTGGCCAAGCCCATCGGATACCGGGACCTGATCCTTTCGCTCGCGATTTTGGCGCTCGAGGGCACGAGCCTCGATCCGGCGGCGGCGGCGGCGGCGGTGATGGAAAGGGAGAGCCGCGGGTCCACCTTTCTCGACAGCGGGCTGGCCCTCCCTCACGCCGGCCTGAAAGGCCTCGATTACCCCCGCATGGCTCTTGCCTTGCCCAGGGCGGGCCTGAAGGGCTTCAACCCGGATTACCCTTTGAACGCCGTTTTCCTGCTGTTCACCCCCCTGAACGCCGAAGCCCGCCACCTGAAAATTCTGTCCGAAATCGGCCACGCGTTCCAGGAGACCGCCTTGCGTTCGGCCCTCGACAGGGCCCGTTCATCCGAGGAAGCCCTGGGAGCGCTCCAGTCTTCCGCCCTGTTCAGGCGCTCCGGTCCGGTCCATCCGCCGTTTTGATCCCGTATTTTTTTCGTTTGCGCCAAAGCGTGGACGCGTCGATGCCAAGCACGGCCGCCGCCGCCTCGAGGGAGCGGTGCACATTCAGGACCCTGCGGATGTGGGTCTCCTCGAGTTGCTCCAGGCTGATGGCGTCTCCGATGCGCTGTTCCGCCGACCGAGGGACCCTTAACTCCGTGGTGAGGTGCGCCCTGGCCACCTCGGATCCGGTGGTGAAGATCACGCCTTTTTCGATGGCGTTGCTTAGTTCGCGCAAGTTGCCGGGCCAGTTGTGGGAGCGCAGGAAGGCCTCCGCGTCCTCGCTGAAACGCAGTCCGGGACGCAGGTTTTCCGCCGCGAAGGTCGCCAGCAGGCCCCTGGCCAGCGGCAGGACGTCCTCGCTCCGTTCCCTCAAGGGCGGCAGGACGATTTCGATGACATTCAGGCGGTAGTAGAGGTCCTCCCTGAAGCGTCCGGACAGCACGCCCGCCTTGAGATCCACGTTCGTGGCCACGACGACTCTGACGTCGGCCTTGCGCGTGACGGAATCCCCGAGGCGCTCATAGTCGTGGTCCTGGATGAAACGCAGGATTTTGGGCTGGAGGCCCGGGGGCAGATCGCCGATTTCGTCCAAAAAAAGCGTGCCTCCGGCGGCTTGCGCCACGCGTCCGATCTGTTCCCGATGGGCCCCGGTGAAGGAGCCCTGCTGGTGCCCGAAGAGCTCGCTCTCCAGAAGTTCCGAGGGCAGGGCCGGACAGGACACCACCGAGAAGGGGCCGTTCCTGCGGGGGCTCCAGTTGTGGATGGCCCGGGCCAGGACGCCCTTTCCTGTTCCGGTCTCCCCGCGGATAAGCAAAGTGGCTTCGCTGGCGGAGGCCTGGCGCGCCAAGGCGAGCGCTTTTTGCATGGCGGGCGAGCGGGAACTCAGGTCGGCCTTCAGCCCGAAGCGGTCCAATTCGTCGAGTCCGAATTCCTCGGCGCGGGCGTGCAAGGCCTTTTTCGCCATGAGCGTCACCTGTTCGGGCAAAAAAGGCTTGGGCAGATAGTCGAAGGCGCCGCGCTTGATCGCCTGGACGGCATTCTCTATGCCGCCGAAGGCCGTGATTAGGATGATCCGTATGCCCGGATTCGCCGATTGGAGTTCCGGGATGAGGTCCATACCCGACTGGGCGCCGAGGCGCAAATCCACGAAGGCGAGATCAAAGTACTGCTTTTGGACCTCGTCCAGGGTTTCGCGGAAACCGCCCACCTCGCAGACCCTGTAGCCGCTGTTGGCGAGGCAGATGGAAAGCATACGCCTTATCGTGGGATCGTCGTCCACCACCAGAACGCCGGCGGAAGGAGCATGAACGGCAGCCATCGTGACCAAGATGTCCCCCTTAAGTAGGTGCCGACTCAGCGATGCGAAAAGCGTGCCAGACCCCGGTTTTGCCCCCTTCAGCGGGAAGGCCGCATCCCAATAGCGAAAGTCCATTCGGAAGCGGCTTTTTTCGAAGCTAGGATTTGGATGAGGGCCCTCGGGGCGGGCTGGAAGGGCCTTCCCCGACGGATCCATGGCCGCGCCGATTGCAGAATCCACGCAGACCCTTACATTCCATTGTTATTTGCAAGGAAGGGCGCGAGTGGCCTGCATTGGGGACTCGGCTTGGGGAAGCGCCTGGGGGATGCATTGTGCAAGCGTCAAGCGGGCGAACATCTTGATTTGCAAATTTTCGGCCCAAGGCCGCCGCGCGGAATTTCAAAATGCCCTTTAATTCCAGGTGATTGACCTAGGCAAGGGCCTTGGCACGCGCCTTGCTCTATACACCGCTAGGAATCAGGTCCCGGACTTTCCGGCGGGGAACGCTCAGAGGCGCCCCGGTCATCTCGAGAGGAGAATCACCATGGTCAGCAAAATCGCAAAAATCACGGGCGCGATAACGCTGGGTGCAGTGTTGCTCGGCGGCGTTTCCAGGGCCTCCGCGGCGGACGCCCCGACCACCTCGGACAGTGGCGCCGCAAGCCAGCTCGCCGCCGCGGTCCAATGCGAACGCCAGGCGGGCGTCCTGCAGGCCAGCATCGACGAGCAACTGCAGCTCAAGGCCCAGAACATGAAACAGTGGCAGAACCACAAGGCGCCGATGGGCGGGGACATCGCGGACGCGGACAAGAAGTACAGCCTCGCCATCGCGTCGCTGGAGGACACCCAGTCCGGCTGGCTGCAACTGGCCCACTGGCACCGCCTACAGGCGATGGAACTGCAGACGGACACCGCCGACCTTCCGACGGCGACCTCCTTGGCCTCCAACAACTAGAGCGGGCATAAATCGGAAACAGATCCGGAAGGGCGATCCTCGGGAATACGCGCCGATAGGGCGCCGCAGCGGGATGGCCCTTCCGGATTTTTTTGAAACGCCCGGCTCCAGTGACGCTGACAAACTTGTCGGACAAATTGGTCCTGGCGGAATGCACAATGAAACATTCCCTTAACAGGGGGAAAAAGCGGAAGAAAAGCGGCATTGAAAGATGCAATCAGGATCCCGCAAAAATGACCGCTTGTGGACGGAAAGCAAGTCCTGAGCTTGCATCATGCAACGAATAGGGCCCGGAGGGGCCGAATTTACCATTAATCTCCATGGCGGAGATTTTGGCACGGGCTTTGCTTTATACAGCTAGGCCATAGTGAGGCGCGATGGGGCGCGTGGTTCAGGAGCCGGCCGCAATCCGGCTTGCTCGGCGCACTTCCGGCGCAAACCGGTTCAGGACCCACTAGGGGAACCGCCGGCCTGACAGGAAGACGTATCCAGGGGAGGGGAAGTTATGAGCGCGCGAAAATATTTTTCAAGGGGCAGAAAAATCTTCTTTGTCGCCGTCGGGGGCGTCGTCCTGACCGCGGGCCTGTGGGCGGATGACGCCTCCACAGCCGCGGGCCCGGCGCCCGCTGCAGCCGCCACCCCGGATCCCGGGCCGTTCAATTACACCGATTTTTCGTGGATGAACGGAAATTCGCGCTGGACCGACAATTCCATGATCGACACCAAATGGTTCACGCCCCAGTTCATCGTGGACGTGAACTACGCCGACGCCTTCGACCACCCCATAGATCACACCCTGTCGGGCTCGACAGCCACCGGCCGCGACGAGGAATTCCAAGTGCAGCAGTTGGGCGTGGGCGGGGACATGCACATCCCCTTGAGCGACGGATCCATCGTCCGGGGCCGCATCATGACCGGCTTCGGCATGGACTCCCAGATGGTGCCCCGCAACGACGAAACGCCCTACCGCGGCGCATGGAACCTGTCCGGGGCCTACCAGAACATCACCGAGGCCTACGGCGGATACCATTGGGACGTGATGCACGGCATCAACCTCGACGCCGGCATCTTCCCGTCCTATGTGGGTCTGTTCAACTACTACAACACCGAAAACTGGATGTACCAGGCCTCCTTTGTGTCGTCCAACACGCCTTGGTTTTTCAACGGCGTGCGCCTGCAGATATTCCCTTCGGACCAGTTCAAATCCGAATGGTGGGTCATCAACGGCTGGCAGACCTACGGCATGTTCAACGACCAGTTGGGCCTGGGTTACCAGCAAAAATACGCCAGCCTGGACGGCAACCTCTCTTGGATAGCGAACGGCTATTTGGGTGCCGACGCGCCGGATTCCCCGGATCTGATCCGTCTACATTCCGACAACAGCATCCTTTGGCGCGACTACAAGGCCGCCAATCCCAAGGCCTTTATATCGATGAACGCCTGGTCGCTCACCGGCGATATCGGCGGCCAAGATGGGGAGATGTATACGGGCGCCACGGCGTCGAATCCCCAGGGCTACACGAACGTCGGCCCGCTCCACGGCAACAATGAAGAGGCCTTCTTCGGGGCCATGCTCTATAACCACACCACCATCTCGGACATGTTCGCCTTCAACTTCGGCGGCGGTTTCGTCAACAATCCCGGCCAGTACCTGATCCTGGCTCCGCCGGTGCTGATCCAGACCGGTCAATACGCCGGGCAGCTCGCCACGGCCGGCTCCTACGGCGCGGCGGTCGCCGAATACGACACCAACCCCAACCCCCACGCGCAGCAGATTATTCCGAATGAGGCGCCGGGGTCCTCCTTCATCGGCAAGGACTTCCAGGTATCCTTCGACTACACGCCCAACCAGTACCTGCTCTACCGCATAGAATACGACTGCGAGCAGACCAACCAGCCCTACTACACAGGCACGAACGGCATCTCCGGGCCGGACGGCTGGGGAATGGGCTCGCAAACGGGCGGCGGCCCCGGCAATTCGGGACTCACCCCGGGTTCCTGGACGCCTGACCTGGTCAAGATCGAGCAGAAGATCGACTTGTGCATGGAGATCGAGATCTAAAGCGCAAAGCCGCGCCGGATCATTCGGCTGCCCGGAAATTGGGGGGCGACAGGGGCTCTTTTGCTTTCAAAGGAAAGAGCCCCCTTTTTTTTGGATGCCTTCGGAAACGGAACTACAGAAAGGTACTGCATACGGAAAGCTTCCATGAATTATGCAATGCGAAGGGCGGGCTTCTCCGGTGAAAAACGAATCTTTTCAAGGCGCAACTGCAATTCGGCTCGGGCACGCTTCTTGCAGATACCTGTGGTCGGCACCAGAACGATAGCCACGGCTTGATTTTTAGAGAGCTCAGATGCGCTTGGAAAAAGAAGAATCGGGCAGGCACGGCGGCGGAACCTTCATAGGCTTGGCGGGCCTGGCCTTGTGTTCGCTGTGTTTCCCCGGTCGCGCGGCCGCCGATGTTTTGGGCGTGGATCAGGCGGTGCAGATGGCCAAGGAATGCAGTCCGGACATCAGGAACCTGAAGCACCAGGTGCTGGCCGCCGAGGCCCAGGCCCGGCAGGCCCTGGCGCCCCAGGATCCCGGGGTGTCGGCCTCCTACAACGACACCAACCAGGCCTTTCAGCGTTCCACCGCGGGCAGCCAGAGCTTCGGTATTTCGCAGCCCTTCACCTTTCCCGGCAAGGCGCTGTTGAACTGGTCCGCGGGGATGGACCAGGCCAAGTCGCTACGGGCCCAGATGCGCTCCACCGAGATGCAGGTGGCCGCGAACGTCCGGTCGGCCTATTACCAGCTCGCCCTGGCCCGCAAGAACATCGATTTGAACGACCGCCAGGAAAAGATCCTGGAACAGATCGTCCGAATCGTGCAGCGCCGTTACGAGGCGGGCAGCGTGACCGAGGTCGATGTGGCCAACGCCCAGATGAGCGAATACCAGAACCAGGCCTCCCTGGCCGACCTGGTTCTGGCCGAGAAAACAGCCCTTAGCCAGCTGGACGTGATGCTGGGCAAGCCGGCCGAAGCCGAGATACAAGTGGCTCCGCTGCCGGACACGGCGGCGATCCCGGTTGTGGACAGGGCCTCGGCCCTCGGGAAAATGGACGAACTCAATCCGCAGATCCTGTCGAACGTGTACCAGGCCAGCGCGGCGCGCAAGAACCTGGGCCTAGCCTGGATGGGGCTCCTTCCGGATTTCCAGGTGGGCGTGAACGACAACCAGTATTTCGTCGACCACGTCAATTACGCGTCCTCCCCCTTGATACAGACGCACAGCTTGGAGCTCTCGGCGACCGTGCCCCTGTGGTTCCTTTTCAACGAATCGCAGAACATCCTTGCAGGCACGCACAACAGCGACTCCGCCCAGGCGGGCCTGGACTCGCAAAAGGAGCAGTCGGAGACCGCCTTGTTCGCGGCGGTTGACACGCTCGACGACAACGCTGCGAAGCTGGTGATCTACAGGAAGCACCTGATGCCCCTGTCCGAGGTCACCCTGAAACTGGCCCTGACCAACTACGGAACCGGAAAGATCCAGTTCGAGGACCTGGCGGCGGCGGCGGCGGGCCTGTGGAGCACCCGCAGCGCCTACTACACACTGGTGGAAAGCTACCTGACCGAATACACGCAATACGGGGAACTCATAGGGGAGGAATTATGAAAACGCTCGCAGTAATCCGATCCCTGAACACGAAGAAAGTCCGCGTGGTCGGCCTTTTGGGCCTGGGGGCGGCCGCGGCCACCCTGACCGGATTGTGGGCGAACGTCGGCGCCGCGCCTGCGGCCGCCGCCGATGCGGGCGCCATGGAACAGGCCGTGACGGTGATCGACAAGCAGACCCTTCACCTGAGCTCGGCCACCCTGGCGGATCTGGGCACGGTCAAGGCCGTGACCGAGGATTTTCCGGAGACCTTGGACATCCAGGGGAGCATCAGCGTGGTGGAAAACGCCATGACCGTGGTGCCTTCGCGGGTCGGCAACGGCCGCGTGGACCAGGTTTTGAAGGTGTCCGGCGACACGGTCCACGCGGGGGACCCTTTGGCGCTCATCTACAGCCCGGACTTCGTTTCGGCGCGGGAGGAATACCTGCAGGTGGCGGGGCGGAACGGGATCTCCTCCGGTGATCTGGACGGCTTCGCGAAGGAGGCCCGCGAAAAACTGGAGATCATGGGCCTGGGTCCCAAGGATATCGCCGAGCTCTCCAAGTCGTCCGACAACCACTTGGTGGTGCGGGCCAGCCGCGACGGGGTCATCACCTCGGTCAATACCATGGTCGGCAACCTGCAAAACCAGGGCGACACCCTGTTCACCACCGCGGACCTGGGCAAAGTCTGGTTCTCGGGGGACCTTTACATCGAGGACCTGCCCAAGGTGCGCACCGGCCAGAAAATCCTCGTCAGCGCCGAAGGGCTGGACAAGCCCCTGCAAGGGACCATTTCCTTCATCAGCCCAGTGGTGGATCCCGGCGTGCGCACGGTGAAGGTGAGGGCCATCATCGAAAACCCGGACCACCTGCTGAGGCCTTCGATGTTCGTGCAGGGAAGCCTGGTGCTCAACGACGCGCCGGCCCTCGTCGTTCCCCAGGACGCGGTCCTTACGCTCAACGACAAGACTTACTGCTTCAAGTCCCTGGGGGGCGGCCGTTTCCAGGAGGTGCCGGTGACCGTGGGCCGCGAGGAGAACACCCTGGCCGGCATCGTCGGCGGGCTGTCCAACGGTGACGAGATCGTCCTGAAGGACCTGGACACCCTGGACCACGAGTTGGACGCGGCTCGGGTCGAAAATTGACCGGGGACGCCTTGGAGACCGCGATGACCGCGGGAGAATCGGCGCGCCGCCGGGGGGCGGGGAAGCTGTCGGCCCTGGCCATGGCCTGCTTCATCGTCCTGTTTTCCACGGGAGCCTTGCGCGCCGACGACGGCGATGGGGATGACTCCCCCGTGCGGATCGTCAACGACAACACCGTCGACCTCGACAAGGACGCGATGGCCAACGTCGACGTGACCACGGTCGCAGAGGACGACTATCCGGACGTCTTGAGCATCATGGGGACCATCAGCCCCATCGAAAACCGGGTCACCTCGGTTCCGGCCCGGACGGCCGGGCGCATTGATTCGGTGCTGAAAGTCACCGGGGAATATGTGAAGGCCGGTGACGCCCTGGCCCTGGAATACAGCCCCGATTTCATCCAGACGCGCCAGGAATACCTGGACGCCAGGAAATCCGGCTTTTCAGAATTGATGGCCAGTTCGCGCAAGAAACTGGTGAACCTGGGGCTGATCGAAAGCGACATTGAAAGGCTCGGTAAGCCCGGGGACGATCCGGACCATCTCGTGATCAGGGCGTCCCGGGCCGGGGCGATCACGATGGTCAACACCGCCGTGGGGAACATGCAGAACCAGGGGGACACCCTGATGACCGTCTCGGACCTGGACCAAGTGTGGTTCACCGGGGACCTCTATTCCGAGGACCTGACCAAGGTGCGCCCCGGGCAGACCATCGGCATCGAGTCCGAGGGCCTGAGCAAGACTCTGATGGGAAAGATCTCCTTCATCAGCCCGGTCATAGACCCCAACGCCCACACCATCAAGGTGCGGGCCATGATCGAGAATCCGGACAGGGTCCTGCGCGGTTCCATGGTGGTGGAGGGCGATGTGGTTCTCAGCAGCAGGCCCGAGCTGGCGGTACCCACCACCGCCCTGATGAACCTCCACAACCAGATCTATTGCTTCAAAAAGGTGGGGGACAGCGCGGGCTACCAACGCTTCGAGGAGGTGCCGGTGACGGTGGGCCAGGAAGAGGCGGGCCTTGCCGTGGTTCTGAGCGGCCTGAAGGAGGGTGATCAGATCATTTCCGCGGGCGGGCTGCTGCTGGATTACGCCTTCCAGGGCGACTAGGGTCGCCGGCGTTTGCGCAGTTTTTCTCACATTCAAGGGTCGGCGTTCCATGATCCATAAAATCATCGCCTTTTGCCTCGCGAACCGCCTGGTGACCCTCTTCAGCGTCGTGGCCCTTTTGGCCCTGGGCGTCATCTGTTTCAAGGCGCTGCCCATCGACGCCTATCCCGACATCGACGACACCAATTTCCAGGTCATCACCCAATGGCCGGGCCACGCCGCGGAGGAGATGGAGCGGCTGGTGACGATACCCATGGAAACGGCCATGAACGGTATCCCGCACCACACCCTGGTGCGCTCGACCTCGGAATTCGAGCTGAGCATCGTCACCATCGATTTCGACGAGGCGACGGACCCCTTCACGGCCATGCAGTATGTGCAAGGGAAGATGTCCACCGCCAACCTCCCCGCTGGGGTCAACTCCGGCATTTCCCCGCTCACGAGTTCCTGCGGCCAGATCCTGTTTTATACGCTGAAGTCGGACGACGCGAGCCCGATGGACCTCAAGACCTGGCACGACTGGGAGATCCAAAAACGCATCCTGTCGGTGCCCGGGGTCGTGGACGACAGTTCCCTGGGCGGCTTCACCAAGCAGTATCAGGTCAACCTAAACCCCCTGGCCCTGGCCAATTACGGGCTGAACATCCCCACGGTGCTGAACGCCATCAACAACAACAACCAGAACACGGGCGGCGGATTCATCACCAACGGCGAACAACTCTACAATATCCGGGCCATCGGGGACGCGGAGACCGTCAAGAACCTGAGCAGCATCGTGGTCGCGGAACACAACGGCACGCCGGTGTTCCTGAAGAACCTCGGAGACGTGCAGGTCGGCCACCGCCAGCTGCTGGGGGACTTGACCATCGACTTCAAGAACCCCGACGGCAGCATCCATGAACAGCCGCACGCGCTGGTGTCCATCGCCGCCGGCCTCAAGGGGGCGGATTTCGGGCCCATCCTCGATGGGCTGCACGACAAGATCAAGGAGATCAACGACACCGTCCTTCCCAAGGACATCCGCCTTGTCCCCGTGATCGACCGCGGCAAGCTGCTCCGCCTGGTGACCCATACGGTGGAGGAGAATCTCAGCGTCGGCATGGTCCTGGTGCTGCTGATCTTGCTGTTCCTCCTGGGCAATATCCGCAGCGCCCTGATCGTGGCCTGCACCATACCCTTCTCGCTGCTGTTCGCGTCCATCCTGTTGGACCTCCGCCACATCCCGGCCAACCTGCTGTCCCTGGGCGCCCTGGATTTCGGCATGGTCGTCGACGGCACGGTGGTGATGGTGGAGAACATCTTTCGCTACAAGGAAATGGAGAAAAAATCGGGGAAGGTGTCGGATCGGGTGAACCTGATCCTGGACGCGGCCTCCGAGGTCGAGCGCCCCATCGTCTTCGCCATCGCCATCATCATCCTGGCTTACCTGCCGATATTCACCCTGCAAAGGGTGGAAGGCAGGCTCTTCTCCCCCATGGCCTGGACCGTGGCCTTCGCCCTCCTTGGGGCCATGGTCTTCGTGGTCACCGCGGTCCCGGTCATCTGCTACTACGTCCTGTCCGGGAAGCTTTCGGAATGGCATAACCCGGTTCTGGCCTGGGCCGAGAATGCCTACCAGAAGTCCCTGGCCTGGTGCCTGGAGCATAAGGGCCGGATCGTCGGGCTGTCCTTGTTCGCGTTCGGGGTGGCGGTGTGGCTGGCGGTCCGGGTCATCGGTTCGGAGTTCCTTCCCCACCTGGACGAGGGCGACATCTGGGTGCGAGGCACCCTTCCCAACAGCATATCCTACGACGCCGCCATCAAGGTCGCGGACCGGGCGCGTAAAATCCTGGCTTCCTACCCGGAAACGGGCACCGTTTACAGCCAGATCGGCCGGCCGGACGACGGCATCGACGACGGCGGCTATTACGACTCCGAGTATTTCGTCGACCTGAAACCCAAGGACGAATGGCGCCCGCAGTTTAAGAGGAAAAAGGAGGCGCTCATCGCGGCCATGAACAAGGACCTGGCCAATATCCCGGGCGTCGACTGGAACTTCTCCCAGGCCATCGAAGACAACGTCAGCGAAGCCCTTACCGGCACGCACGGGGACATGGACGTGGAGCTCTTCGGCACGGACCTCCAGACCCTGGACAAATTGGCCACCCAGATCGCGACCGTGATGCAAAAGGTGCCGGGCATGGTGGACGTTGGCGTCTTCCGGGAGCTGGCGCAGCCGAACATCAATATCCTGGTGAACCGCGACAAGATCGCCCGCTACGGCCTCAACGTCTCGGACGTCCAGACCGTGATCCAGACCGCGGTGGGGGGCAGCGTGCCATGCCAGGTGGTGGAGGGGGAGAAACTCTTCGACATCATGGTCCGCTACCAGCCCCAATACCGCAGTACCCTGGAGCAGATCAAGAAGATCACGGTCGCCACCCCCGACGGCTACCGCATCCCCTTGGAGGCCTTGTGCGACTTCCAGGTGAAGGAAGGCGCGGCCATCGTCTTCCGCAAACAGACGCGGCGCTTCATCCCCATCAAGTTCAACGTCCGGGGATCGGATCTAGGCGGCACGGTGGCCGCCGCCCAGGCCGCGGTGGCCAAGAATATCCTTCTGCCCCCCGGCTATTCGATGAATTGGGCCGGGGAATTCGAAAGCGAGAGCCGCGCCAACAAGCGCCTCTCCATCATCATCCCCCTGACGGTGGTGGCCATCTTCCTGGTCCTGTACATGGTTTTCAGCTCGGTGAAATGGGCGGGCGTGGTCATGACCAACCTCATGATGGCCGTCATCGGCGGCGTCTCCGCTCTGTTCATCACCGGGACCTATTTCAGCGTGTCCTCCGGGATCGGCTTTTTGGCGCTGTTCGGGGTCTCGGTGCAGACCGGGGTCCTTCTCGTCAGCTACATCCATCAGATGCGCCTGAAGGGGATGCCCCTCAGGCAGTCCATACTCGAGGGTTCCCGGCTGCGCCTGCGCCCCATCATGATGACGGCGCTGGTGGCCACCTTCGGCCTGATCCCGGCGGCCATGTCGCACGAGATCGGCTCCGATTCCCAGCGGCCGATGGCCATCGTGATCGTGGGCGGACTGATCACGGACCTCATCATGAGTTTCTACCTGCTGCCGATCTTTTATGAATGGTTCGCCAAGGATAATGAAGAACTGAAATTCTGAGCTTTGATCCCCGGTGCACCAGGGGGGTGCACCACGATATCAATGGGGATGGGGATCAAAAAACCCCCGGAGGGATGGCTCTGGGGGTTTTATTTGCGCGATTTTTTTAGGCCCGCGTTCCCTTCACAGCAGCGCCAGCTTTTCCTCGAATTCCGCGGCCCCGGCCAGCTCCGCCGGGCCGAGCTTGAAACGTATCCCCTTGAGGTAGGCCAGCAGTTCGGCCTGGGGCAGGCCCGTGCGTTCGCTCTGGGCGCGCGTCACATCGTCCAGGTCGCCCAGGCCCAGCTCCAGCGCGGAACGCACGCTGACGGCCAGGCGCATCTTGTCGCGGTCCGGAAGGCGCTTGCGGACGGCCCAGCGGGCGAAGACGAAGGGCTTGCCGGTCCACTCGCTCCATTCCGCGCTGAGGTCGATCTGGGACTCGTCGCGCCCCCATTCCACCTTGCGGCGCAGGGCGTCGTCGCCGATGAGCAGGCGCAGGGAGCTGGGGTCGTCCAGGCCGGTCAATTGGTAGTCGGTGATGCCGTGGCGCTGGCGCAGCCAGACCTCCAGCAGGCGCACCGTGGTGGCGGTCTGGGGGCTGACGGCGATGCTCTGGCCGATCACGTCCTTGGGCCGCGCCACCCCCACCAGGAGGATGCTGCGGATGGGCCCGAAGCCGGCGATGCCCATGGACTCCAGCCACTCGAACTCGCCGCCGGCCACCAGCTCCAGGCCGTCGGCGTAGCTGAAGGGCGCGGCGTCCAGCCTGCCGGTCTTGGCCAGGCCCCCCAATTGGCGGGGGTTCCCGGACACCACCTGGTGCTCCTCCAGCCAGCGCGCGCTGAGGAAATGGTAGTAGGGGGCCATGTTGACGAAGGGGATGGTCCCGAATTTCATCAGGCCGGGACCATCTCTTCGGCGGGGCGGTAGAAGATGTCGCGCTCCACCGGGGTCTTGCCGGCCTCGCGGATCAGGCGGCGCATGGCCTCCTTGGCCAGGCCCTCCGGGCTCTGGTTGCCGGCCATGTGCATGATCTTCTCGCGGCCGATGGTGCCGTCCAGGTCGCTGGCGCCGAAGTTGAGGGCCAGGCTGGCCAGGTCCGGGCTGAGCAGGACCCAGTAGGCCTTGATGTGGTCGAAGTTGTCCAGCAGCAGGCGGGCCGTGGCGATGGTGCGCACGTCCTCCACCGCGCCCTGGCGGTTCACCGGGATGCCCGTCTCGCCCTGGGAGAAGGCCAGGGGGATGAAGGCCATGAAGCCGGGCGCCTCGTCCTCGAGCTGGCGCAGCTTGAGCATGTGGTCGACGCGCTCGGCGTAGGTCTCGATGTGGCCGTAGAGCAGGGTGGCGTTGGTCTTGATGCCGAGCTGGTGGGCGGCCAGGTGCACGGCGCGCCATTCCTTCCAGCCGATCTTCGGGAAGAACAGCTCCTTGCGCACGCGTTCGCTGAAGACCTCGGCGCCCCCGCCCGGCAGGGCGTCCAGGCCGGCCGCGCGCAGGTCCTTCAGGATGTCCGTGATGCTGCGCCGCTCCAGGCGGGCGAACCACTCGATCTCCACCGCGGTCCAGGCCTTGATCCCCAGCTTGGGGAAGCGTTCCCGGAAATCCTTCACGATGGCCAGGTACTTGTCGAAGCGCCAGTCCGGGTGCAGGCCGCCGACGATGTGCACCTCGTGCACGCCTTCGCCGTGGGCCAGGATCTCCTCGCGGTCCATCTCCCAGGCGCCGTCCTCGCCCTTGCGGCGGGCGAACTCGCAGAACTTGCAGTTCAGCACGCAGACGTTGGTGGGGTTGCACTGGCGGTTGGTGACGAAGTAGGCGTTCTTGCCGTGGCGCCGCTCGGTCTCCCAGTTGGCCATGAGGCCCAGGGTGGTGACGTCGTGGGTCTGGATCAGGGCCATCCCGTCGGCCTCGGACAGGCGCTTCCGGGAGCGGACCTTCTCCCAGATGGGGGCCAGGGCCTTGTCGCGGAATTCGAAGTTTGGTTCGTTGGTCGCCATGCTGTGCTCTGAAAAGTTTGGGCTTGGGGAGAAGTTCAAAATCCGTATTCGTGCCAGCGTTCGTCCACCCTGCGCACAATCTCGGACGGCATTTCCACGGGATCAGGGTAGCCCCGTTTCCATGTGGCGTCTATTCCCAGGACGCCCTCGTGCAGGGGCCAGGCCTGGCGCAGGCTGGAGCGGGTGAACTGGATGTCGCGGGCCGCGTCGAAGCGCGTGAACAGGCCCCACAGCACGCTGACCGGGTCCGTGAGGTCCACGTCGTCGCTGACCAATGCGACGATCTTGTGGCCGCCCAGGGGCGCCTTCAGGAGCTTGGCCAGCAGGGAGGCGCCGGGCCTGCCCGCGTTCCTGATTTTCACCACCAAAAGGCTGTCCTGCCAGCTCAACTGGCCGGCGTAGGAGGGGCCCGCCAGGCGCCGCACCTGGTCCGGCTTGTAGACGGCGTCCTTGGCCTTGGGTTTGGCCCCCGCGCCCCGCTTCGGTGCGTCCGGGGTCAGGCCCCGGCTGGAGGTGAAATCGAGGATCAATTTGGAGCCCAGGTTCATGGTGTAGCTGGTGAAGTCCAGGGTGTCCAAAGGCGTGCCCGGCAGCAGCAGCGCGTCTTCGCGGGGGTCGAAGTTCTTTTTCGCCTCGCGCAGGACCGCCATGAAATCCTTGGGATCCACGTCCTTGTCCACCAGCGCCACCACCTTGCACAGGCTCAATTGGCCCTGGCCCAGGAGCCCCAGGGCGGTTTTGACGCCCTCCTTGGCGTGGCGCTGCTTCACGGCCACGCTGAGGAGGTTGTGGAAGCCGGCCTCGTAGAAGGTCCAGAAGTCCTCGATCTCGGGGTGCATGAGCTTGAGGATCGGCTTGCTGAAGGCGTTGATGGCCTCGCCCCAGACCTTGTCCTCCTGGGGCGGCTTGCCCACCACCGTGGCCGGGTACACCGCGTTTTTGCGGTGGGTCATGGCCGACAGTTTGAAGGTGGGATAGGGGGCCGCGTGGCTGTAATGGCCGAAGTGGTCCCCGAAGGGGCCCTCCATGCGCCGGTCCGCCAGGTCTATCACCCCTTCCAAAATGAACTCGGCGTCGGCGGGGACCCACAGGGGCTGGGTTTTGGCGCGCACCAGGGTCTGGGGCTTGCCCCGCAGCAGGCCGGCGAAGGGCAGCTCCTCCACGTCCTCGGGCAGGGGGAAGATGGCGGAAAGGATGAGGGCCGGATCGCCTCCCAGGGCCACGGCGCAGGGGAGTTTCGCCCCGGGGCCGGCCTGCTGGGCGTGGGCTTCCGTGCCGCGCACGATCTGCACGTGCATGCCGGTCTCGGAGGCGTTGTGGACCTGCATGCGGTACATGCCCAGGTTGCCCTTGCCCGTCAGGGGGCTGACGGTGTGCACCAAGGGCAGGGTGATGAAGCGCCCCGCGTCCTGGGGCCAGCAGTGCAGGATCGGCAGGCGCCCCAGGTCGGGCTTGAGGTCGACCACGTCCTGCACCGGGCTGGAGCCCAGTCGCTTGACCCGCATGGACAGCCCGCGGCTCAAGGCGCTGCGGTGGCGCCAGAGGGCCCCCAGGCTGGGCGGCTGCATGGCCTTGAGCAGGCCAACCAGCTTGTTTCCCAGCTCGGCCGGGTCCGCGCCGAGCCCCAAGCGCAGGCGCTGGGGCGTGGCGTTGAGGTTGATGGCCAGGGGGAAGTCCGAGCCCTTCACGTTCTCGAAGAGCAGGGCCGGCCCGCCGCCCATGCGCACCTGCCGCTGGGCGATCTCGCCGATCTCAAAGCGCGCGTCCACCTCGGCCTTGACCCGGTGGAGGAGGCCCTTGGATTCGAGCAGGCCGAGGTATTCGCCCAGGGTCATCGCCGGGCCTTCAGCGCAGGCCCAGGACCAGGAACACGGAGCCTGCCGCGCCCAGGAGCAGTCCGGCCTGCCACAGGAAACGGCGGCGGGTCAGGGCCGCGATGGCCGACAGCGCGATGGCGACCTGGAACAGGGTGACGCCCTTGGCCATCAATTCGTGTTTCACCATCAGGTCTTCGGATTCCTGGGCCAGCGCCGTGGCCTCGGTCTTGATGTCCGCCATGTCCTTCCCGTATTGGGAGAGCTTCTCCAGGTCCTTAGGGCTGGCTTTGCGGCCCAGCGCCTTGAGCAGGTCGAGCTTGGCCTCCAGCACCGAGGACTTGATGCCCTTGGCCTGGTAGTAGGACCACTGGTCCGAGGCCTTGAGCTGGGCCAGCATGGCCTCGTTGGCGTAGCTTCCGGCGAAGAGGGCGCACACGGCCGCCAGCACGGCGATCAGGGCCGCGCTGAGGGCCACCCTCAGGTTGAAGCCGCCTTCTTTGGCGCCTTCCTCCATGCTTTCATGCAGGTGTTCCGTGGGGACTTCGATCTCTTCGGGCATGGTGCTCGTTCTCCGTGGCGGTTTGGGGGCTGAGGGACTGCGTGGGTCAGGGTTCGGATTCCAATTGTTCCGGCTTCCAAAGGTCTTCGTGGGACTGGCCCAGGACCTGCAGCAGGCGCAGGGAGAAGGCCTCCAGCACGGCCTGGGTGGTGAGCGGGTTCATGTAGTAGGGCGGCATGATGGGCATGATGACGGCTCCGTCCGCGCTCAGGGCCGCGGCGTTGCGCAGGGTCTGGGTGCTGACCGGGGTCTCGCGCAGGCATAGCACCAGCTTGCGGCGTTCCTTCAGGGCCACCATGGCGGTGCGGGTCAGCAGTGTGTCGGCGATGCCGGCGGCGATCTTGTTCAGCGTGCCGGCGCTGCAGGGGAGGATGACCAGGGCGTCGAAGCGCGTGCTGCCGCTGCTGGTCGGGGCGCTCAAATCCGTGTCCGGGAAGACGCGCAGGACCTTCTTCTCCACGTCGGCCATGCTCAGGCCGCTTTCGTGGGCCAACAGGTGGCGGCCCCACTGGGTGAAGATGGCGTACTTCTCGCCCTGCAGGCGGTCCAGGAAATCCAGGCTGAAGGCGATACCGGTGGCGCCGGTGACGCCGACGATGGTCCTGGGGGCGGGGGCGCCGTCCTTTTGGGCCGGGCTCAACGGACGCATACCAGGACCGCCGCGGCCACGGCCACGCCGATCCAGGCGTTGACGGTGAAGAAGGGCGAGCCCGGCTCCAGGCTGTAGCCGAAGCGCTGTTCCAGGAGCAGGAGGATCGCGGCCGGGGTCAGCGCGGCCCAGGCCAGGGGTCCGGCCATGGGCACCAGCGTGTCGTTGGCCAGGCCGCCCAGGCACAGCAGCGCGGCCCCGTGCAGGACCATGCCCAGGTCCTGGGCCATGCCCGGGCCCATTTTGGCCGGGACGCTGAAGAGGCCCTCGGCGATGTCGAATTCCTCGTCCAGGGTGGCGTAGAGCACGTCGAAGCCGCTGACCCAGAAGAAGGTGAACAGGGCGAGCCACAGCACTGGGGTGGCAATGTCCAGGTCGGGGTTGTAGCCCAGGGCCCCGCCCAGGGGCGCCAGGGCCAGGCCCAGGCCCACGCCGAAATGGCAGGTCCAGGTGAAGCGTTTCATGAGGGGATACAGGACAAAGATGATCAGGGGAATGGGGGCCAGCCACAGCAACCAGGTCCTGAGAGCGGCCACAGAGACGAGGTACAGGGCCGTGCCGCCCGCGGCGATGCCCCAGCCCTGGGCCGGGCTCAGTTTGCCGCTGGGCAGTTCACGGCCGGCGGTGCGGGGGTTGCGGGCGTCGATGGCCCGGTCCAATAGGCGGTTCAAGGCCAGGGCCGCGGTCCTGGCGCCGGCCCCGGCCAGGACGATGAAGACCAGGCTGCGCCAATGGATCAAGCCCCAGCCCATCCAGGGTCGGGAAAGGGCCGCGCCCGCGAGGAGCATGGGCAGCGAAAAGAGCATGTGTTCCAACTTGATGAATCCGATGATCTTTTTAAGCATGCCCTATCGTAATCTAAATCCCCCTGTCCCGTCCAGTTCTGGGCCTTGTTAGCGGTAAAAAGGCTTGTTATACTTTAGGTTTCCCCAAGGTAAAGGCGCATGGACATCTATCTCAGACTTCTCGCTTACGCCAAGCCCTACAAGTGGCAATTGGTGGGCGCCGCCATCTGCATGTCCCTGGCGGCCGCCTTCAACATCGGCGGGCTGCTGCAGTTGCAGCCGATTTTCGACAAAGTCCTCAATGGGAACACGAGCCATGACGACTTTGTGAAGTACATCAAGTTTTACGCGCCTTTGGTGATCGTGCTGGTCTTTTTCAAGGGGATTTTCTCCTATTGCGGCGACGTTTTGAACGGCATCGCCACGAACAAGCTCACCACGGACATCCGGGAGGAGGTCTACGCCAAGCTCATGGACCTGCCCCTGGCCTACCACACCAACAGCCGGGCCGGCGTGCTCATGGCGCGCATGACCAACGACATCGGTTTCATGCCGGGCGGGATTTGTGACGTATTGGGAAGGGTTTTTGGGGCCGGCCTGAACATCATCGGCCTGCTGGGCGCGGTCTTCTGGATCAACTGGAGGCTGGCCCTCATCTTCACCATCGCCTTTCCGGTCTGCCTGGGCCCCCTGATGCACTTCAGCCGGCGCCTGCGCCGCCACAGCACCGAGGGCCAGGAACGCATGGCGGATATGACCGTGCTGCTGCACGAGTCCCTGGCCGGCATACGGGTGATCATGAGCTTCGGCACCCAGGAACAGGAAAAGGGCCGCTTCAAGGAGGCGGCCTGGGCCTATTACCACGCCCTCATGCGCCAGATCCGCGCCGCCGCGGCCTCCAGCCCGGTGATGGAGTTCATCGTGTCCCTGGGCGTGGCCGCGGTGGTGGTGGTGGCTGGCAACATGGTCAACCAGCACACCCTGACCATCGGACAGCTGATCACCCTGGTCGCCATGCTGGGAAGCATCTACCCCCAGATCAAGACGGCCAACGGGGTGAACGTGAGCGTGCAGAACTCCCTGGCGGGCAGCAAGCGGGTCTTCGCGCTCCTGGACGAGCCGGCCAGGGTCAATGAAAAGCCCGACGCCATCCAGCCCAAGGGCCTGGGCAAGGGCCTGCGCCTGGAAGGCATGTCCTTCGAATACAAGCCCGGCCATCCGGTGCTCACGGACATCAACCTCGAGATCCCGACCGGCGCCACCGTGGCCCTGGTGGGCCCCAGCGGCGGCGGCAAGACCACCCTGGTGGACCTGGTGCCCCGTTTCCACGACCCGACGGCGGGGCGCATCACCCTCGACGGCGTGGACCTGCGCGACCTCAAGATCCAGGGCCTGCGCGGCATGATCGGGGTGGTGACCCAGGAGACCTTCCTGTTCAACGACAGCATCGCCAACAACATCCGCTACGGCACGCCCGGGGCCACCGATGAGCAGGTGCGCGCCGCGGCCAAGGTCGCCAACGCCCACGCCTTCATCGAGCAGCAGTCCTCGGGATACGCCACGGTCATCGGCGACCGCGGAACGCGCCTTTCCGGCGGCCAGCGCCAGCGCCTGAGCATCGCCCGGGCCGTGCTGCGCAACCCCCCGCTCCTGATCCTCGACGAGGCCACCAGCGCCCTGGACACCGAGAGCGAACGCCTGGTCCAGGAGGCCATCGAACGGCTGATGGAGCAGCGCACCTCCCTGGTCATCGCCCACCGCCTGAGCACCGTGCGCCACGCCGACCTCATCGTCGTGATCGACCAGGGCCACGTGGTGGACCAGGGGCGGCACGAGGAGCTGATGGCCAAGGACGGGCTGTACGCGCGCCTGAGTCGTCTGCAGTTCGGAGCGGCGGTGGAGGCCGCGTGATCGGCATCCCGGGCCGGGCCAAGGGCCTGAGCTTCGTGACGCCGGTGGCCTACGACCACCGCTTCGCCTGGGCCGCGATCGCCTCCTACTACGGCATCGCCGACGAGATCGTCCTGGGGCTCGACAAGGACCGCGTGTCCTGGAACGGCAAACCCTTCCAGCTCGACGAGGGCGACTTCCGCCGGCGCCTCAAGGCCGCGGACCCGGACGGCAAGATCACCCTGGTGGAGGGCGATTTCCACAGCCGCGGCTCGGCGCCGGCCAACGACACCCACGAGCGCAACGCCCTGTCCCTGGCCTGCAAGCCCGGCAACTGGGTGGTGCAGATCGACTCCGACGAGCTGCTGCAGAACCCCCAGGAGTTCCGGGCCTGGCTGCTGAAGCGCTGGCGCTCCTGGAGGGTCCTGGGCCGCTGGATCGTGGTGTTCAAGCGCTTCGGCGAGGACTACCTGGTGGTGGACAAGGACAGCGCCTGGATCAGCCTGGCCACCCGCCGGCGCGGGCGCTACACGGGCTGCCGCGACACCAAGGAGATGAAGCGCCATTCTCCCCTGCGCATGCTCCATTTCTCGTGGGGCCGCGACGAGGCCGAGCTCAAGCAGAAGCTGGAGAGCTGGACCCACGCCCGCGACTTCGACACGGCCAAGTTCTTCGACTTCTGGAAATCCGTGGACCTGGACAACTACCGTAGCTTCCGCGATTTCCATCCGCTCGACGGGCCGGACTGGCCCTCCCTGCGGCTGATCAGGAAGGGCGACCCGGACTGGGTCGGGGCGGCCTTCTAGGTGGGCGCCTTAAGGCCGGCGGTCTTCCTGGACCGCGACGGGACCCTGAGCGAGGAGATCGGCTACATCCACCGCGCCGACCTGCCGCGCTACGCGCTGCTGCCGGGCGTGGCGCCCGCGCTGAACCGCCTGAGGTCAAAGGGCTTCGCCCTGGTGGTGCTGACGAACCAAAGCGGCGTGGGCCGCGGCTATTTCGGCGCGGACGTCGTGGACGCCGTGCACGCGCGCATGCGCGCCCTGCTGGCGGAGGGGGGAGCGGCCCTGGATGGGGTATACTATTGCCCCCACCATCCCGACCCCCTGGCCGCCGCGGACAACGGCGAACTGCCCCGGGGCCGGGTGGAGGCGCGGCCCGTGCCCGGGCTGTGCATCGAGTGCGACTGCCGCAAGCCCAAGCCCGGCCTGGCCCTGCGGGCGGCCCGCGAGCTGGGCCTGGACCTGGGCTCCTCCTGGATGGTCGGCGACAAGAAGGCGGACTTGGGGCTGGCGGAGTCCGCCGGTCTCAAAGGCGGCATCCTGGTGCTGACGGGCTACGGACGGAAAACCCTGGAATCCCTGAAGGCGAAGGGGCAGGCCCCCGCGCCGGACAGGGTGGCTTCGGATTTGGGCGCGGCCGCGGACATCATCCTGGGCCGGACTTGAAGGGCGGAAAGGGCGCGATGAAAAAGAAAGCGACCTCGTCGTTGGCCGCGGCCTCCAAGGTCCTGCAGGCTTTTTCCAAGCTCAGGGTCGTGGTGCTGGGCGACCTGATGCTGGACGAATACGTCTTCGGCGAGACCACGCGCATCTCGCGCGAGGCGCCCGTGCTGATACTGAAACACGAGCGCACACAGAGCCTGCCCGGCGGCGGGGCCAACCCGGTGAGCAACATCGCCAGCCTGGGCGCGGCCGCCCTGCCGGTGGGCGTGCTGGGCCTGGACCGGGCCGGCGACACCCTGCTGGACATCTTCAAGGCCAAGGGCGTGGACACCAGCGGCGTGGTCACGGAAAGCGGCCGCACCACCCCGGTGAAGATCCGGGTGCTGGCCGGCGGCCACAACACGGCCCGCCAGCAGGTGATCCGCCTGGACCACGAGGCCGAAGGCCCCATCACCCCGGACACCGAGTCCGCCGTGCTCAAGGCCCTGGACGCCCGGATCAAGGGCGCCCACGCCCTCATTATCAGCGACTACGGCAACGGGCTGATGACCCCGCGCCTGCTGAAGCACGTCAACGCCCTGGCCGCCCGCCTGCCCCGCCTGGTCGTGTGCGTGGACTCCCGCTACCAGCTCGGCGGCTACAGGGCGGTCACGGTCATCACGCCCAACGAGACCGAGGCCGCCCCCGCCGCCGGCTTCGAGGACTACCGCGAGGAGGACCTCGACCGCATCGGCAAGGCGCTGCTGAAGCGCACGCGCGCGCGCATGGTGCTGGTCACCCGCGGCAGCCGCGGCATGAGCCTCTTCAGGGGCGCACGCCGCGACGACGTCCCGGTGCTGGGCTCCACCGACAGCGTGGACGTCAACGGCGCGGGCGATTCCGTGGCCGCCTGCATGACCCTGGCCCTGGCGGCCGGGGCAGAGCCCGGGCTGGCCATGCGGCTGGCCAACGCCGCCGGCGGCGTCGCCGTGATGCAGCGCGGCCCGGCCAGCGTGACCAAGGCCCAGATCCTGTCCCTGCTCGAAAAAGAAGACCGTTAAAATTCCGCACGCTGTTTTGGGAGATCCAGCATGGCCACGGTGACCAACCATTCGCGCTACCTTTCCTCGCACCTCGACGCCGCGCGTCAGAGCTATCCGGTGATGCCCAAGCGGCCCCTGGGCTCCACGGGCCTTCTGGTCGGCGAGATCGGCGTCGGCACCTCGGCCCTGGAGGCCGGCTGGCTCGCCACCGTGCCCGACGAGGAGGCCAGCTACGCCCTGGGACTGGCCCTGGACATGCAGGCCTCCCTGGTGGACCTGGCTTCCGTGGCCGGCGTGGACCGCTCCCTGCGCATGCTCGGCCTGGCCATGCGCCAGCGCCGCCACCAGGCCCAGGTCTGCCTGCGCGTGGCCGGCGGCCCTGAGGAGATCCCGCGCCTCACCGAAGCGGCCCTGAAGAGCATGGGCACGGACCACGTGGACATCCTGCTGTGGGACCGGCCCATCGTGGCGGAGCTCACGGGCCGCGACAGCGCCTGGAAGGCCCTGTCCGCGCTCAAAGCCCAAGGCAAGGCCCTCCACCTGGGCGCCGCCCTGAGCGCCCCCGCCGAGCTGGGCGCGGCCATGGGCCGGCCCGAGGTCGAGGTGCTGCGCTTCCCCCTGAACATCTTCAACCAATCCAACGCGCAAGTGCTGGAGGCGGCCGCGGACAAGGGCCTGGGCCTGATCGCGGCGCAGCCCCTGGACAGCGGCTGGCTGACCGGGCGCTTCGGCGCCAACCACGTCTTCGCGGATTCGCGCCTGCGCTGGAGCCGCGCCGACCGGGTGCGCCGCGCCGCGCTGCAGGAGCAGGTGGAAGGCATCGTGGCCAAGTCCGGAACGACCACGATCCAGGCCGCGCTGCAATTCGTGCTCAGCTTCCCCCAGATCAGCTGCGCGGTGGCCTCCATCAGCGCCTGGCAGCAGGTGGTGGGCAATGTCGACGCGGCCCGGGGCGTCCTGGACGCCGCCGTGGTGGCGAAGCTCAAAGACCTGTGGCTGCGCGAGATCCAGCCCCATCCCCTGGTCCCCTAGACCATGGCGGCGAAAGGCTTGGACGGCCGCAGCGCCGGGAAATTCGTGGGACGCGAGCGCCTGAAGCCGCTGCTCCAGGGGCTCAGGCGCGAGGGGCGCACGGTGGTCTTCGCCAACGGGTGCTTCGACCTGCTGCACGTGGGGCATCTGCGCTACCTGCAGGGGGCGAAGGCGGCCGGCGGGCCCAAGGGGATCCTGGTGGTGGCCCTGAACACGGACGCCGGCGTGCGCAAATTGAAGGGGCCGAAGCGGCCCCTCATGACCCTGAAGGAGCGCGCGGAACTGGTGGGCGCCCTGGCCTGCGTGGACTACGTCACGTCCTTCGGCGAACCCACGGCCGCGGCCCTGTTGAAGGAGCTGCGCCCCGAGATCCAGGCCAAGGGCACGGACTACACCCCCGACAGCGTGCCCGAGGCGGCGCTCATGCGCAGCCTGGGGGGCAGGGTGGTCATCACCGGCGACCCCAAGGACCATTCCACCACCTCCCTGATCGCCAAGGTGCGCGGAGCTTTCCGCTGACAGGGTCCGAGAAAAAGGCCGCGATGCAGAGTGCCCTCAAGGGCCGCCGTATCCTGCTTGTGCGCAACGACCGCATCGGAGACCTGGTGCTGGCCCTGCCGCTGCTGCGGGCGCTCAAAGCGGCCGGCGCCTTCGTGGGCGTGCTGGCCACGCCCTACACAGCCGACCTGCTCAAGGCCGACGCCCGCTGCGGGGCCCTGGTCCTCGACGGACCCGGCGTCACGGACTCGCTGCTGGAACTGAATTTCGACACGGCCCTGGTGCTCTGGGCGAACGCGCGCAACGCCCGCCTGGTCCGCGATGCGGGCATCCCCCGGCGCCTGGGCCCGAGCCTGCGCCCATATTCCTGGCTCTTCACCGAGCGCCTGCCCCTGCGCCGCGGGCGGGGCGGGCTGCACGAGACCGAGCTGAATTTCGAGTACGGGCGCGCCCTGGGCCTGGAAGGGCCGGCGCCCGCCCCCAGCCTGGGGCTCGCGCCGGAGGCCCTGCGCGAGGCGCGGGCCTGGCTGAAAAAAAGGGGCCCCAAGGGCGCGGGGCCGCTGGTGCTCCTTCACCCCGGCTCCGGGGGATCGGCCCAGCCCTGGCCCGCGGAACGCTTCGCGGCTTTGGGGCTCGACCTGGCGGGCCGCTTCGGCGCCCGCCTGGTGGTCACGGGCGGCCCCGGGGATTCGGTCGCGGTGGAGGCCTGCGCGGAGCGGCTGGGCAGCGGAGCGGTCCGCTGCGTCGAGCTCAGCCTGGCCCCCTTCGCGGCGCTCCTGGGCCTGGCGGACCTCTTCGTCGCCGGTTCCACCGGGCCCCTGCACCTGGCCGCGGCCCAAGGGACCCCGGTGCTGGGCCTCTATCCGCCCCTGCGGGCCATGTCCCCCTTGCGTTGGGGTCCGCGCGGCTCGCGGCGGGCGGTGCTCTCCCCGGCCGGCCTGGGCTTCCGCATCCCGCCCACGCCCGGAGCCAATTTCCTGGAGCGCATCAGCGTCGACGAAGCCGTCGCCGCCAGCGCTTTTCTCCTTGAAGCGCCCTAAAGCGGAAAGAAAGGCATCAGCATGACCCGTTCCATGACCGGTTTCGGCAAAGGCGAGTCGCAGGACTCCCGGCGCGCCTACACGGTCCAATTGAAGAGCGTCAACAACCGTTTCCTGGAGCTGGGCCTCAAGCTGCCGACCGAGTTCTGGGCCCATGAAGCGGAGGCGCGCACCCTGCTGCAGGCCTCGCTCAACCGCGGCAAGGTGGACATCCACTGGAACGAAAGCGCCCGCGCCGGCGCGGCGGCTGCCCCCGGCCCGCGGGTCGACACGGCGCGCGCGCTGGCCTGGAAGGACGCCCTGGGCTCCCTGGCCGAGGATTTGGGGCTTTCCGGCAGCCTGGGCATGGAGGCCGTCATCCGTCTTCCCGGGGTCCTGAGCACCGGGGACGGCGTCCCGGTCGAGGACGACGACGCCGAAACCCGCTGGAAGGGCATGCGCAGCGCCCTGGAAGATGCCCTGACCGCGCTCAACGAAAGCCGCGAACGCGAGGGCGCGGCCCTGGCCGAGGAATTGCGCCTCCTGCTCAAGGGCGCCGAGGACTGCGTCGACGGGATCGAGAAGCGCTCCCTGGAGCTGCAGCAGGGCTTCGCCGAACGCCTGCGCCGGCGCCTGGCCCAGATCCTGGAGACCCTGGGGCCGGATGATCCGCGCATCGCGATGGAGGCGGCCCTGGCCGCGGACCGCGCCGATATCCGCGAGGAGCTGGTGCGTTTCCGGGCCCACACTGCGGAATTCCGGCGCCTCCTGGGCTCCCAGGAAAGCGCGGGCAAGCGCATGGATTTCCTCTGCCAGGAGCTCCTGCGCGAGGCCAACACCATGGGCTCCAAGAGCCCGGAGGCCGGCCTGACCCAGGCGGTGGTCGGCCTCAAGAGCGTGGTCGAGCGCCTCAAAGAACAGGTGCAAAACGTAGAATGAGCCTCAAACAGCTCCTCAAGCAGGCGCCCCCGGCGCCCTTTCTGCTGGTGCTCTCCGCCCCCTCGGGCGGCGGGAAGACCACGGTCTGCGAACTGCTGCTTAAGCGCCTGCCCTGGCTCAAGCGCTGCGTCACGGCCACCACGCGCACGCCGCGCCCGGGCGAGCGCAACGGCCGCGACTACTGGTTCCTGAGCGAGGCGGAATTCAAGCGCCGCGTGGCGGAGGGCGGCTTCTTCGAGTACGCCCAGGTCCACGGCAACTACTATGGCACACCGGCCCGCGAGGTCGGGGACGCCCTGAAGAAGGGCCGCAGCCTGGTGCTGGTCATCGACGTGCAGGGCGGGGCGGCGGTCAAGGGACGCCGCAAGGACAGCGTGCTGGTCTTCCTGGCCCCCCCCAGCATGGCGGAACTTCGGCGGCGCCTGGCCAAGCGGGGGACCGAGTCCCCCTCCGGCCTGCGCCGGCGTTTGCGCGAGGCGGCGCGGGAGTGCGCGGCCGCGGCGCAGTACGACTACCTCATCATCAACGATGACCTGGACGAGACCGTGGAGGACGTGGCACAGGTGTGCCTCGCCGCCCGGCACCGGCTGGTTCATTGAACCCAAGAAAGGCAGGCACCATGTCATTGCCCCTGCAAGACAAGAGCGGAAACAACAAGTACCAGCGCGTCATGCTGACGGCCAAGCGCGCCCGCGAGCTGGCCGAAGGCATCGGCCTGCAGCCGGAGATGGAAGGCAAGAAGATCACCACGGTCGCCATGGACGAGCTGGAGCAGGGCGTGCTCAAGCGCGACGACCAGGGCTCCGAAGGGAAGGGTGCCTAAGGCGCCTTCCATACTCGTCGGCGTCGCGGGCGGCATCGCCGCCTACAAGGCCGCCGACGTGGTCAGCGCCCTGCGCAAGCGGGGCGCGCAGGTCACCGTGCTCATGACCCGCAACGCCGGCCGCTTCGTGGCCCCCCTCACCCTGAAGACCCTGTCGGGCCGTCCGGTGGGCGAGGACCTGTTCGCGGAGCCGGCGGAATGGGGCGTGGGGCACGTGACCCTGGCCAAGGAGGCGGACGCCTTCGTCGTGGTGGCGGCCACCGCCGACCTGCTGGCGAAGCTGGCCCTGGGTCTCGCGGACGATTTCGTCAGCACCGCGGCCCTGGTCTACCACCCCAAGCCCCTGCTCCTGGCCCCCGCCATGAACACCGCCATGCTGAGGCATCCGGCGGTGCGGGCCAACCTGCGCGCCCTGCAGAGCCGCGGAGCCCGCGTGCTGGACCCCTCCAGCGGCCTGCTGGCCTGCGGGGACGTGGGCGACGGCAAGCTGGTGGACGCGGCGGTCATCGCCGACGAGGCCTGGTCCATGGCCACGGCCGCCCTGGCCAAGGGCGCCGGGCCGCGGGGACGCCTCCCCCTGGCGGGGAGGAACGTCCTCGTTTCCGCCGGTCCGACGCGGGAAGCCGTCGATCCCGTGCGTTTTCTCAGCAATCCCAGCAGCGGCAAGATGGGCTACGCCATCGCCGAAGCCTGCCGGGACCTGGGCGCCCGGGTGACCCTGGTGAGCGGGCCCGTGGCCCTGCCCGATCCGCAGGGATTGTCGGTGGTGCGCGTCACCAGCGCCCTGGAGATGCTGGCGGCCTGCCGCGCGGCCTTCAAGTCCGCCCACGCCTTCGTGGCCTGCGCGGCCGTGTCCGACTACCGGCCCGCCGAGCCCGCCGCCCAAAAGCTGAAGAAGACCGGCCGCGCGGAGGTCCTGCGCCTGGAGCCCAATCCCGACATACTCCTGACCCTCTCCAAATCCAAGGGCCGGCGCGTGCTGGTGGGCTTCGCCGCCGAGACCGAGCAGCTGCTGGAGCAGGGCGCCAAAAAACTGTCCGCGAAGAAGCTCGACCTGCTGGTCGCCAATCCGGTCTCCAAGGGCCGCGGCTTCGGCGCGGACGCCAACGAGGCCTGGCTGCTGCGGCCCTCGGCCCCGCCGGAGCACCTGCCCCTGCAGGCCAAGACGGACCTGGCGCAAAGGCTGGCATCCGAGCTGGCCGGGCTTCTGGCGAAGCGGGCTTGAGCCCCCAAGCGGGCCTCGGGGAGAGCCTGGCGGACCTGGCCGCGCGCCTGCGCAGCCTGGTCCAGGCCCAGGGCAAGGACAAGGAATTTGCCGACGCGCGGGTCCGCCTGGCGCGGCCCTTGGAGGTCCCGGCGGCGGCGCGCGTGGACGCATTGCTGGGCCTGGGCGCCGCCTATGTCGGCGGGACCCAGCCGCAGGCGCCCTATGCCCCCAGCCTGGGCGCCTTCAAGGAGCAGATCTCCGGCTGCCTGCGCTGCTCCCTCGGCCCCAAGCGCAAGGCCCTGGTCTTCGGCGAGGGTGACCCCAAGTCCCCGCTGGTGTTCGTGGGCATGGCCCCCGGGGGGGACGAGGAGCTGGCCGGAAGGCCCCTGGTCGGGGCCGCGGGCGGGCTCCTGGACCGGATGATCGCGGCCATGGGCTTCCAGCGCTCCGACGTCTACGTCTGCAACGTGCTGAAGTGCCGCAGCCACGGAGGCGCGGCCCCGGCCGAGGCGCTGGAGGCCTGCAAGCCCTATGTCCAGCACCAGCTGTCCCTGGTCAAGCCCAAGGCCGTCATCGCCATGGGCGAGACCGCGGTGCGCATCCTGCTCGGCGGCGAGAAGCCGCTGGCCGCGCTGCGCGGACGCTGGGGCGCCTTCCAGGGCCTGCGCGTGATGCCCACCTACCATCCCAGCGACCTGCTGCGCGACGAAGGCCTGAAGCGCCACGTCTGGGACGACCTGAAACAAGTGTTGAAGCTGATTCAAGGGGAGGTTCAATGAAGCGGTTTGCGTTGCTCTTGGTCCTGGGTTCGGTCCTGGGCGCGGCCTTGCCGGCTGAAGGCACCCTGTTGGGAGGCACCAGCAGCCCGAACACCTCGGGCTTCCTGGGCAACAACAGCTATCCCAGCAACAACGGCATGTCGGGCAGCCCGTCCGGGACCAATCCCTTCTCCGGGAACAACGCGAACGCGGGCGCCACGAACCTCATGCCCGGCCTGAGCTCGCGGGCCTTCCCCCTGGCGAGCCAGCTCACCCCGCGCAGCGCGCTGGGCATGGGTAAGAGCAGGGACCTCCAGGGCCACTGGGCCCTGGGCGTGGACTCCATCCCGGCCACGGCCATCGCCTCGCCTTCGGGTTCCATGGTGGCGCTGCCCGACGCGCTGTCCCTGCGCTGGTGGGCCACGGAGCGCCTGGCCATCGACGTCCTCGCCGGTGGCAACTACAACAGCGCGCAGGCCGGCCGCGGCGAGCTCTCGCCCCTGGTGTCCTCCAGCCCCGGCATGGCCGTCTACGCCGGCGCCCTGGGCCTGCGCTACAACCTCAGCGAACTCAGCCACGACCTGCTGTCCCAGCTGGTGCTCAAGGTCTCCGGGGCCCAGTCCGCGGAGTCCATCAGCGGATGGTCGGGCCAGGCCAGCGAAACCACCCTGGCCGTCTTCGTGGGCGGCGGCTTTGAGGCCTTTGTCCCGGGCTGGGATTGGCTGTCCCTGGAGGCCACGATCGGGGTGACCGGATTTTCCCAGTCCCTGACGCCCCCCTCCGGCAACGGCGGGGCCCAGACGGTCAGCGGCTTGGGACTGGCGGGCAGCGGATTTTCCCCGGTCGACCTGGCGGCGCACATTTATTTTTGAGGCCCGACGCCTCTCTTGTCTGAGCCAATAAAAAAAGGCCCCGGAGTCGCCTCCGGGGCCTGGCAAATACGATTCATAAAATTGTTGGGTTATTTGCCGGAGAGATAATCCCCGTCCAGAGGGATCGAAAGACCCATCACCACGCTGACAGACCGCACATAGTCCGCCTTCGGGCTTGCCTGGATAAACTCAACGCCGCTGTCCAAGGCCAGGCGGGGGAGGATCACCCAACGGAATCCGGGCTCTATGAAGGCCAGATAATGACTATTCACCTCATTGGGGGAGGTGTTGTAACCGGCCCCGGCCTGCAGCCAGCCCGTCATTGATCCCATGGTCGGGCTCATCAGGCGCAGGGACAGGTCAATGTCGTTGTCCCTCCGCGTCGTGGGCTTGCCCACGGCCAAGTAGCCGTAATCCAGGTCCACGCCCACATATTGGAAATAGGCGGGGATGTACTCGAATCCGGCGCTTCCTCCGCCGATGCCGTGCCCGGCTTCGCCGCTTGGCGTCGTCCTGACGCCGGCCAAGGCGTCCAGATTCAGGTGCAGTTGCGGGGGGACCCCAAGCGCGGCGTCCGTCGTGGTTGAAGTGGTCGAATCCGTGGTGGTCGACGTGGTCGAGTCCGTGGTCGTATCCGCAGCTAAACTGCCGGTTCCGCACGCAATGACTAGTGCCAGGGCAAGAAATTCTTTTTTCACGCTAAGCCTCTGTAGTTAAAGAAATGGTCAGAGAAACCCTCTGCTTTGTGGCCCATTCACCCTGATTAGGATGTCTCAAGCCTAAATGCACTAGGGTCGGCGTTTATTCCACTGGAGGGGGCCTCTAGCCCCAACGAAAGGGCTTTCCTCCACGGCTAGCCCCCGAAATGCCTATCCTCGCTGGGGAATTCTTTGCCCCATAAAAACCTTGTGTGATAGGGAAGCGACCACGATCATGGCTCCGGCCCGGTCCCTGGAGTCATTCCCGGGACCGGAGCCGTTTTGCGCCGCTGCGGCGCCTTGAAGCGCTTTTCCGTCTGCCTGATCGGACCATGCCATCCTTTTGCCAGGTCGCCCTCCCTTTGCCCCTGCCGGACGCCTTCGACTATGAGGTGCCCGCCGGCCTGAGCCTGCGCCCGGGCCAGCGTGTGCGCGTGCCCTTCGGGCGCCGCCACCTGGACGGCGTGGTCACGGCCCTGATCGCGCAGAGCCAGGCCAAGGGCATGAAGTCCGTGGAAGCCGCCTTGGAGGAGCAGGCCTCGGTGAGCCCCGAGGTACTCAAGTTCACCCGCTGGATCGCGGACTATTATCTCTGCGGCTGGGGGGAGGCCCTGGCCCTGGCCCTGCCCCCTCCCGGCGCCCTGCGCCGCGAGCAGTGGCTGGAGCTGGCGGACGCCGAGGCCCTGCGTGCCCTGCTTTCCGGCCTGGCCACGCGCCAGGCCAGGTCCCGCGGCGTCCTGGAAGCCCTGCTGGAGCAGGGCGCCATTTCTCTGGCCTGGGCCAAGGCGGAGGGGCTTTCACCCGCGATCCTGAAGCGCTGTTTGGAAGGGCCCCTGCGCCGCGCCTCGCGGGAGGCGGCCGCTCCTCCGGAGGAGCTTCCGCGTCCGGACAAGCCGCCCACCTTGACCGGCCCCCAGGCAGCGGCCGTGGACGCGATCCTGGCCGCCCTGGGCAAGGGCGCGGGCGGGGGCTTCCTCCTGCACGGGGTCACGGGCAGCGGCAAGACGGAAGTCTATCTGCGCGCCCTGGACGCGGCCCTGCGTTCCGGGGGCGGGGCCATCGTGCTGGTGCCTGAGATCGCCCTGACCCCCCAGACCTGGGCCCGCTTCGAGGCCCGCTTGCCGGGCCAGGTGGCGGTGCTGCACAGCGGTCTCGGCGTGCAGGAGCGCGCCAGGGCCTGGGCCGACCTGGCCTCGGGGCGCAAGCGCGTGGCCTTGGGGCCGCGTTCGGCCCTTTTCGCCCCTGTGCGCGGCCTCAAGCTGGTGGTGGTGGACGAGGAGAGCGAGCCCTCGTACAAGCAGGAGAACGCGCCCCGGTACCACGCCCGCGACGCGGCCCTGGTCCGCGCAGGCCTCGAGGGCGCGGTCTGCGTGCTGGGCTCGGCCACGCCCAGCTTCGAGGCCTTCCACAACGCCCGCACGGGAAAGCTTGGTCTGCTGACCCTGCCCGGCCGCGTGGGTGCGCGCGGCATGCCCAAGGTGGATTTCGTGGACCTCAAGGCCTGGGAAAAGACCGCTGAAGCGCCGGACGACGTGCTGTCCCCGGCCCTGGCCGAGGCCCTGCGCGCGAACCTCGCCGCGGGCCAGCAGAGCCTGCTCTTCCTCAACCGCCGGGGCTTCGCTCCGGTGTGGTCCTGCGTGGCCTGTGGGCAGGCCGTGGAATGCGGCCACTGCTCCGTCCCCATGACCCTGCACCGGGAGGCGCGGGGCGGGGGCTGGCTGCGCTGCCACCTCTGCGGCCGCGCGCGCAGGCCACCGGACCGCTGCCCCAACCCCAAGTGCGGCAAGCCCCTGCTGCGCGCCCAGGGCACCGGCACCCAGCGGCTGGAGCTGGAGCTGCGCGGCCTTTTGCCCACGGCCCGGATCCTGCGGGTGGACCGCGACACGGCCTCGGGCCAGGGTTTCCACAGCGACCTGTACGAGAAGATGCACGCCCGCGAGATCGACGTCCTGCTGGGCACGCAGATGCTGGCCAAGGGCCTGGATTTCCCGGAGCTGACCCTGGTGGGGGTGGTCAACGCGGACGCCTCCCTCAATTTCCCGGATTTCCGGGCCGCTGAGCGAACCTTCCAGCTGCTGGTGCAGGTGTCGGGCCGCGCGGGGCGCGCGGACAAGTCCGGCACGGTCCTGATCCAGACCCGCCAGCCCGAGCACGACTGCCTGAGGGCCGCGGCTATGCAGGATTTTGAGGCCTTTTTCGCGGCCGGTTTGGCCGAACGCAGGGATTTCGGCTATCCGCCCTTCGGGCGCCTGGCGGCCCTCATCTTCCGGGGCCGGGACAAGGCCCGGGTGCAGGCCCGCGCCGAAGCCGCGGCCGAGGAGCTGCTGCGGGCGGCGGGCTCCGGCAGGGCCGCGGTGCAGGTCCTGGGTCCGGCCCCCTCCCCCCTGGTCCTGGTCAACGGGTGGTGGCGCTACCGCATCCTGCTGAAATCCCCGGGCGTTAAAGCTTTGCATCAATTGCTGTCGCCCTGGTGCTACCATTGGAAGGACGCGGCCGTGCACCTGGCCGTGGACGTCGATCCTTTAAGTTTCTTGTGAGACGGCGCCGCGCCCCGTAAAATCAAGGAATTATGGCTCTGCTCCCCATCCGACTGTATCCTGATCCTGTTTTGCGCCTGAAGACCCGTTTGGTCGACCCCAAGCGGCCGTCCTTGGAGGCCCTGGTGGAGGATCTGTTCGAGACCATGTACGACGCCGAAGGCGTGGGACTGGCCGCGAACCAGGTCGGCCTGGACATCCGCGTCGCGGTGATCGACACCTCCTCGGGCCGCGACCCCGCGGCCCGGCTGGTGCTCCTGAACCCCCGCATCATCAGCGAGAGCGGCGACGTCGAGGAGGAGGAGGGCTGCCTGTCCTTTCCGGGCCTGCGCGCGCTGGCGAAGCGGGCCGAGAGCGCCCGCGTCCAGGCCGTGGGCATGGACGGCGTCCCCTTTGAGGTCGAATCCGACGGCCTGCTGGGCAAAGCCCTTCAGCACGAGGTCGGCCATCTGGACGGCCGCCTGTTCATCGACTACCTGCCCATGGGCCAGAAGGCCCTGCTGGCCGGCAAACTCAAGCAGATGAAAAAAGAGGCGGCCAAGGGGGCCGCGTGAGCCTGAAGCTGGGCTTTTTCGGCACGGCCGGCTTCGCGGTGCCGTCCCTGCTGGCCCTCCGGGACGCGGGCCACAGCCTGGACCTGGTGGTTTGCCAGCCCGACCGGCCCAAGGGCCGGGGGCACGAGCTCCAGGCGCCGCCGCTGAAGGCCGCGGCCCAGGGGCTGGGGCTCAAAGTCTGGCAGCCTGAAAGCATGCGCGAGGCGGGCGCCCTAAGGACCTTTTTGTCCGAACCCCTGGACCTGGTGTGCGTGGTGGCCTACGGGCAGATCCTTCCGCAGGCCGTGCTGGAGGCCCCCCGCCTGGGCTGCGTCAACCTGCACGCCTCGCTCCTGCCGCGCTGGCGCGGGGCCGCGCCCATAGAGTGGGCGCTGGCGGCCGGGGACGCGGAGACCGGGGTCACGGTCCAGAAGATGGCCATGCGCCTCGACTCCGGGGACGTGCTGCTGGCCCAGGGCAGGGCCTTAGGGCCCGAGGACGACGCCCCGGGCCTGCATGTGGAGCTGGCCCAAAGCGGGGCCGCCCTGCTGGTGCGCGCCGTGGAAGGCTTGGCTTCCGGCACCCTGAGGGGCCTGAAGCAGGACGAGAGCAAAGTGACGCTCGCCCCGATGCTCAAAAAGAGCGACGGCTTCCTGGACTTCTCCCGCCCGCGCGCGGAACTGCTCAGCCGTTTCCGCGCCTTCAAGGAAAGGCCGGGCGTGAGCACGGCCCTGGAGCGGGGTGAGACGCTCAAGGTGCTGGCCCTGTCCGACGCCGGCGCGGCGGGCGGCCCGGCCGGCAGCCTGCTGGAGACGGCGCAACGCGGTTTCAAGGTGGCCTGCGGGGACGGCGCGGTCTGGCTGGAGACGCTGCGGCCGCCCTCGGGAAAATCGATGCCCGCGGCCGACTACGCCCGGGGACACCCCTTGGGGCCGGGAGCGCGTTTCATCGCGCCAGCCTAGGCTTCGGACCGGAGGAATGAATGCCCTCGAACAAAGAGTCCAAGCCCATGCGGGCGGCGGGTGTGCTTGCGGACGGGCGCGACAGCCGGCGCGATGAACGACTGCGCGTCGACGCCAAGGTGAAGTACAAGGTGATCCGGCGGGACAGCGCCGCGGGCAAGGTCCCGGGCACGGACTTCCAGCCCGACGGACGCAGCGTCAACATAAGCCTTTCCGGGCTGGCCATCGTCACCGCCTCCGCGCTGAAAAAGGGCGACTACCTGAAGGTGGAGATGGGGCTGCCCGGCCGGCCGGGCTCCGTGCGGGCTTTGGCCGAGGTGATGTGGGCGAAGATCGAGAACGGCCAGCACATTTCCGGCATACGTTTCCTGATCCTCCTGAACCAGGACGACGAGACCGCGATCCGCCGCTTCGTCGAGGCGCATCCCGACCGCTCCCACAGCTGATTTTTTCGGGAGTTTTTTCGGCCCCAGGGTCCCTTTATGGACCCCTCGGCCCTGCGTAGCGTAGCACCTTCTTGAGGTCCAATTTTGGAGCATCCAGCGCCTTCGGACGGCCCCGAGGATTTTTCCGCGTCCTCCGCCATTCCTTTGACCCCGAGCCCGGCATCCGGCCCTGAAGGCCCTCCTCCGCCCGACCCCGCTGCGCATGTCCCGGATCCTCGGGACGAGGCCTGCCGCATACTCCTGCGCCTGGAAAGCCCGGAAGCGCGGGCCCGCGACCTGGTGGACGAGGCCCTCAACGCCCATAGCTTCAAGGCCGAGGACGGCGCCCTGATGTCGGAGCTGGTCTTCGGCACTCTGCGCCGCCGCGCCCTGCTGGACTACCGCCTCTCGGCCGTGTCGCACCGCCCCCTGGACGCCCTCTCCCCCTGGGTGCGCAACCTCCTGCGCCTGAGCCTGTACCAGCTCCTGTGCCTGGACCGCATCCCGGCCGCGGCCGCGGTGGACGGGGCGGCCGAAATCTCGAAGCGCCACGGCCACGACGGGGTGGCGAAGTTCGTCAACGGCTGCTTGCGCGAGATCTGCCGCCAGCAGGCCGAGAACAAGCTGCCGGCCCTGCCCGAGCACCCTGTCCAGCGCCTGGCCGTGGACAGCTCCCACCCCGTCTGGATGGTCCAGCGCCTTTGCGACGCCTTCGGCTGGGAGAGGGCCGCCGCGGTGCTCAAGGCCAGCAACCAGGCCCCGCCCCTGACCCTGCGGGTGAACCCCCTGCGGGCCAAGCGCGACGAGGTGGCCAGCCGCCTGCATCAGGCCGGCCTGCGCGTCGAACCCTGCCGCTTTTCCCCCTGGGGCCTGAGGCTGAAGGAGGCGGTGGACACGCGCCGGCTGCCCGGCTTCCTGGAGGGCGACTACCACGTCCAGGACGAGAGCGCCCAGCTGCTGGGCCTGCTCCTGGACCCCCAGCCCGGCTGGCAGATCGCGGACGTGTGCGCCGCTCCCGGGGGCAAGGCCACCCTGCTGGCCCAATTGGTCGGGCCCGATGGCAGGATATGGGCCTTCGACCGCAAGAACGGGGCCCTGGACAAGCTCCAAACGACCCTGCGCCGCCAGGGCCTGCACAACATCCACAGCGAGACCCGCGACGCGCTGTCCCCGCGCCAGGAACTGGCCGGAAGCCTGGACGCGGCCGTGCTGGACGCGCCGAGCACCTCGTTGGGGGTGCTCCGCCGCCGCCCGGAGGCGCGCTGGCAGGCCCGTCCCGACGCCGCCCCCGGCCTGGCCGAACGCCAATGGCGCATGCTGATGGCCGCGTCCCAGTACATCCGGCCCGGGGGAGTGCTGGTCTACTGCACCTCCACCTGGGAGCCCGAGGAGAACGAGGCCGTGGTGGACCGTTTCCTGGAGCGTTCCCGGGGCTTCACCTTCGAGCGGGCGCAGTTCTTCGCCCCGGCCGAGGTCTGCACCAGGGAAGGCTACCTGAGGACCTGGCCGGGCCAGGACGGCATGGACGGTTTCTTCGCCGCGCGCCTGCGGAGGCAGACTTGACCGTGGGCCACGCCCAAGCCGAGGCCCTGCTCAAGGAATACTTCGCCGGCCGCTTGGACCGTGAGACCGTGCGCGCCTTGCACGCTCATTTTAAGGACTGCGAGGCCTGCCGTTCCAACCTGCGGGTGCGCAAGGCGGAGATCCACAGGACCGGAGGAAATCCCGGCAGAGGACTGGATTCCCCGGAACTCCAGGCTAAGATCGTCCACAACCGCAACCTGCTGATACAGGTCCTGCTGCTCATGCTGCTGGCCTGGTTCATCTGGAAATTCAAGAGATAGGGGCCCCCGGCGCGCGGCCCTCAATCCGGCGCGGCGCGGAAAGCGTATTGTGGACAATGGAACTTACCAACGATTTTTAGAGGTGTCCCCATGAAGTTGGCGATCTATGGAGCGGCGGGAATGATCGGCGGGCGCATCACGGCGGAGGCCCTGCGCCGGGGGCATTCCGTGAGCGCCCTGGTGCGCACCACCGGCAAGCTGGCCCTGGACGACCCCAAGCTGGCCGAGCGCAAGGCGGACATAGCCGACGCGGGGCAGGTGGCCCAGATGGTGCGCGGCCACGACGCGGTGATCTGCGCCATCAGCCCCCGCAACGAGCGCGGCCCCCAGCTGATGGCCCTCGCCATCCTGAGCCTGGCCCAGGGCCTGCCCCAGGCCGGGGTGAAGCGCCTGCTGGTGGTCGGAGGGGCTGGAAGCCTGGAGGTCGCACCGGGCAAGCGCCTGATGGACACGCCCCACTTCCCCGAGGCCTACAAGGTCGAGGCGAAGGCCGGGGCCGAGGCCCTGGCCCTCCTGCGCCTGCAGGACCAGCTCGACTGGACCTTCATCAGCCCGCCCGGCGTGATCCAGCCCGGCGAACGCCTCGGGGTCTTCCGCATCGGCGGGGAGCAGCTGCTCACCGACGCCACGGGCCAGAGCCGCATCTCGGCGGAGGACTACGCCGTGGCCATGATCGACGAGGTGGAACAGGGAAGGAACATCAAGCGGCGCATCACCGTGGCCTATTGAGCAGGCTGCCGACGGGCCGGGTTTCGGCCCCGCCGATCGGCTCGTGAAATGAAACAAGGGCCGCGCGGGAACGCGCGGCCCTTGTTTTTGCGATGAGCTCAGTCCGCCGGGATATAGCTCCCGTCGTCGTACAGGTAGACCATCTGCGGGTCGCCGGGGTCCTGCCACCACCAGTTGCCGTGGGACCAGTAGCACCAGCGGTCCTGCTCGTCGTCATAAATCCACCAGCCTCCGGCGTAGAACTCCGTCCAGAAGAAAGCCGACCCCAGGTACCAGCCGAACCAATCCGTGCCGTAGGAGTCGCGGTAGTGGCAATAGTTGAAGCCCTGTCCCTGGTGCCAGTAGTAATGGCCGGGGCTCGATTCGTTGCCGATCTGCGCGGACACGCGGGCCCGGGTGAAGCCGTTCCTGCTTTGGCTGAGGAAGCCCATTTGGCCGCGCACCGCCGAGCCGCTCCAGCTTCCGCGCGGGATGGCCCGGCCGCCGAGCGCGCGCCCGTCGAAACCGGTTTGGGGGCGCGGGGCAGAGGACCGGGCCGGATCAGAGGCCTGCCTCCCGGAAACGCGCCTGGGCATGCGGCTCACCCCCATTTGGGACAGGCGCGCATTGGGCCGGGCGGACGAGCCCGAACCCGAACCCGAGCCGAACAGGGAAGAACTGCGGCCCGCTTGCGCGCCGTTAGGCATATTCCCCCGCGTCCCATGCCGGTGCATGCGGCCCATGCTCGGGCGCGCCTGGGCCCGGGCTTGGGGTCCGGCGCCGTCCATGCGGCCGGACGAGGCTCCCGGCATGCCGCCGCCATCCATGCGGCCGGCGTTTCCGCCCCCGCCTGCCCCGCCGTCACCGCGGGGCCGGTCATCCCCTCCGCCGTGCTCGTCGGCCCGGGCAGGGGGCGTGGCCACGAAAACAGCGCAACACAGCGCTAAGATCCAGACAATGCGGCGCATAGGGCTCCTTTGAAACAAGGCGCCGCCGGCCAATCTACGGGAGGCTGGAAATGGACAAAGCGTGAACGTCGGCAGGACGGATTGGGGTCCAAACTCAATGAAAAATCAGCGGCCTTTATTCCCTTTGCTTTTTTTCAAACGGGCCTTTTCGGCCTTCTTCACTTCGCCCCAGTACTTCAGAATATCCGTTTTTTTCAGGTCGGTGATCCTGCGGCCTTCGACGGCGGCCAGGCTTTCGACGCCGGCGATGCGCCGGGCCAGCTTTTTCACCCCGGCGTGCAGGCTGGCCTCGGGGTCCAGGTTCTCGTAGCGGGCCACGTTCACCAGGGCGGTCAGCAGGTCCCCGAGCTCCTCTTCCTTGTGCGCCTGGTCCCGGCCGGCCGCGGCCTCCTTGAACTCCAGCAGCTCTTCTTCGAACTTGCTCCAGGCCTCCCGCTTGGTGTTCCACTGGAAGTTGGCCCGCGCGGCCTTGGACAGGACCCTGCGGGCGCGGTACAGGGCCGGCATGGCCACGGGCACGCCGTCGACGATGCTGCGGCGCCCGGCGTGGCCCTTTTCGCGGCTCTTCAGCGCCTCCCACTTCAGCGTCTGGTCCTGGGCGCCGCGCACCTTGGCCGTGCCGAAGACGTGGGGGTGGCGCTCGGTCATCTTGTCCGCCACCCCGGCGGCCACGGCGTAGGCGTCCGGCCCGCCCTTTTCCGCGGCGATCTGCGCGTGGAACACGACTTGCAGGAGCAGGTCCCCCAGTTCGCCCTTGAGCTTGGCCGCGTCGCCCGAATCGATGGCCTCCAGCACCTCGTAGGCCTCCTCGATGAGGTAGGGCTTGAGGCTCTTGTGGGTCTGGATCCGGTCCCAGGGGCAGCCGCCCTTTTTGGCGCGCAGGGCCTTCATCACCGCCACCAGGCGGTCGAAGGGGTGCTTTTGGCTGGGAGGGCGCTGGGGCATGGTCTAGTTCGAGGCCAGGGCGCCGCTTTGGTCCACGATCTCGGCTTTCTTGCGCAGGGCCACGAGCCAGGCCTGGTACAGGGCCTTGGCCTTGGCCTCCAGCGCGTCCTGGCGGGCCTCGTTGCTGCGGGCCAGGGCCGCCGCGGGCTTGGCCGGGGCCTTGCCCGGACGCTCGTCAACCAGGACCGCGATGGCCACGGCCTTGGGCGTCGTGACCGGGTCCGCCAGGGAATCACCCTTGTCCAGGGAGCAGACCTCCTTGGCGAAGTCCGGGTTCGGCCCCAGGGCGGGCAGGGCCCCGGTGTCGTCGCGGCCGAACCATGCGGTGCTGACCACTGTGCCGTGGGCGGCTTTGGCCGCGTCGGCGATGGACTTGCCGGCCTTGATCGCGGCCAGGGCCTGGTGCGCCAGGGTCGAGGCCAGGGCGTCGGCGCGCTGCCCGCTCAGGGCTTTGGCGGCCAGGGCCTTGGAGTTGGCGAAGGTGGGTTCGAAGCCTTTTTTGCGGTCCTCCACCTTCACGATGGTGAAGCCGTCCGGCGTTTCGATCACGCCGCTGAAGGCCCCCTTCTTGAGGCCGAAGGCGGCGTCGGCCACGGCCTCGTGGCGCAGGTCGTCGCGCGTCACCCAGCCCAGGTCGCCGCCGGACTTGCGCGCGCTGTCGTCGGAATTTTCCTTTGAGGCCAGGGCCTTGAAGTCGGCGCCGGCCTTGAGCTTGGCCAGGATCTTGCCGGCCTGGGCCGCGGCCGTGGCGGTGGAGGTGGCGAAGCCCGAGCGCACCAGGATCTGGCGCAGCTTCACCTGGTCGGGCTTGACCCATTGCCGCTTGTTCTCGCTGTAGTAGGTGTGCAGGTCGTCGTCGCTCAGGACGACCTTGGAGCGCAGCTGTTCCAGGTTCCACACCACCGCCGTGGCCTTCAACTGGCGGTTGTAGCGGGCCTCGGCCTCGGCCACTTCGGCGGGCGTGAGCACCGCCTGGCAGGCCCAGAAGCCGCGCACCTTGTTCAGCAGCAGCGCGCGCTGGAACTTGGCCTCGGCCTGCTGCCAGGTGTAGCCCTGCTCGGACTGCATCTCCAGGATCTGCTGGTAGCGCTGCTGGTCGAAATGGCCCTGGCTGTCCTGCATGCTCGGGTCGCTCATGAGCTCCTGGCGGAATTCCTCGGGGCTCATGGTCTGGCCCACGCTCTGGGCGTGGTCGACGGCCAACTGCTCGTCGATCAGGTCGTTGAGGGTGTCGCGGCGGACCTTGTTGGAGTCGGCGTCGCTGAGGTCCTCCCCCATCGCCTTGCGGGCCTGGTCCTCGCGCGCGGTGAGGGCGTTGGAGTAGTCCTGGGGGTCGATCGGCTGGCCGTCGACCACCGCGGCCGCGCCTGCCAGATTCTTGTTGTTGCTGAGGAAGTTGGGCGCCACCAGGCCGATCAGCATGGCGACCAGCAGGATGCCGGACAGCCAGACGATGAGGCTGACTTTGTTGCGCAGCGTGCGCATGACCATTGTGCTCACCTGTAAAGAAAAAAGGCGGAATGCCAAGGGTTTTAGGTTTTGACCGTCGCTTTCCCGCGGCGATTTTCCGGGCCGCGCATCATAGCAGGCGGGTGGCCGGGCGGCAAGCCATGCGGGAAAAAAAGGCGCTTGTCCTGGGCAAAACAGGCGTGCTATGTTTCACGTTCGTTTCGCGCCCGTTTTTCCGCGGGCTGCCGGAAAACCTTTCCTTTTCAAGGAGAAAAACGTGGGCATCAACATCGGCGTTTTAGTCGGCGTGATCGTCCTTCTCCTGTGCTTCGGCTTTGTGGCCCTGATGATGGCCAGCGAATGGTCCAAGCCGGCCGCCGCCGCCGCGCTCAAAGCGCCGGCCCCGGCCGCGCCGGCCGCCGCTCCCAAGAAAAAGGCCGCCAAAAAAGCCGCCAAGAGGGCCCTGCCTGCGCCCAAGAAGAAGGCCGCCCCAAAAACCAAGAAAAAGTAGGGACCCATGATTTTTGATTACCTGTTCGGCGTCTTCAGCCACGACATGGCGGTCGATCTCGGCACCGCCAACACCCTGGTCTACGTCCGCGGCGAGGGCATCGTCCTGCGCGAGCCGTCCATCGTGGCGGTCCAGAAGGGCACGGACCACGTCCTGTCGGTCGGCACCGAGGCCAAGTCCATGCTGGGGCGCACCCCCGGCAACATCGTGGCCATCCGCCCGATGCGCGAAGGCGTGATCGCGGACTTCGACGTCACCGAGCGCATGCTGCGCTACTTCATCCGCAAGGTGCACCAGCGCAAGGGCCTGGCCAAGCCCCGCATCGTCATCAGCATCCCCTCCTCCGTGACCGAGGTGGAGAGCCGCGCCGTGCGCGACAGCGCCCTCCAGGCCGGCGCCCGCGACGTGTATTTGATCGAGGAGCCCATGGCGGCGGCCATCGGCGCGGGCCTGCCCGTCGAGGAGCCCATCGGCAACATGATCGTCGACATGGGCGGCGGGACCACCGAGGTGGCCGTCATCTCCCTGGGAGGCATCGTCTACGGCCGTTCCGTGCGCGTGGCCGGCCAGAAGCTCGACGACGCCGTGTGCAACTACATCCGCCGCGCCTACAACGTGCTCATCGGCGAGCGGACCAGCGAGGACATCAAGATACGCCTGGGCTCCGCCTACCCCCTGGCCCAGGAACTGAAGATGGAGATCAAGGGCCGCGACCTGGTCACCGGCCTGCCGCGCACGCTGGAGATCGGCAGCGAGGAGATCCGCGGCGCCCTGGAGGAGCCCCTCCAGCACATCATCGACGCCGTGAAGATGACCCTGGAGCGCACCCCTCCGGAGCTGGCCTCCGACATCGTGGAGCGCGGCATGCTTCTGGCGGGCGGGACGGCCCTGTTGAAGAACCTCGACCAGCGCCTCAGGGAAGAGACCGGCGTGCCCGTGAACCTGGCGGAGGACCCCCTCACCTGCGTGGTGACGGGCGCGGGCCGCGTCCTCGATGAAAGCACGGAAGATTTGTTGAAACTGGTCCGCCCCGAAAAAGAATACTTCTGAAGTCCGCCTAAAACATCCCTGGTGCCATGAGCGAGCGAGCGAACCCCTTGCGCCGATGGTGGCCGCTGCTGGGCGCGGCGGCCGTCGCAGTGTCCGCCTGGGGCGGGCTGCGCCTGCTTAAACGCGCCCAGCATTACGCCCAGGGCGGCGTCCAGGCCGTGGCCGCCCCGCTGGCCTCGCGGCTGCGTTCCGTGGCCGGGGAAGCCGGGCCCGAGGACGACGAGGCCGGGCGCATGCGCCAGCAGCTGGCCCTCCTGCGCCTTGAGAACGCCTCCTTGAGGGAGCGCCTCGAACGCGAGGCCCCCCGCGACGGCCACCTTGTTTTTCCGGACCAGCGCCTCGGCAAGCTCCAGCCCTGTTCCTTGTTGTTCAGGGATCCCGCCACTTGGTTCAAAGGCTTCAGCGTGGACGTGGGATCCCGGCAGTCCCTGCGCCCCGAAGCCGGCGTGCTCAACGCATACGGCGTCGTCGGCAAGCTGGTGGACGTCGGCGCCTTGAGCTCCCAGGTCCTGCTGTTGAGCGACCCCGCCTGCCGCTTCTCGGCGCGCCTGGCCCGCACGGGCCTGCAGTGCGCGGTCCGGGGGGACGGCCGCAGCGGTTGCCTGCTGGAGTACCTCGGCGGACAGGATGACGTGCGCGTCGGCGACCAGGTGGAGACGGGCCCCGGCAGCCGCAGCTTCCCCAGCGGGGTGCCGGTGGGCAAGGTGGTCCGCCTGGCCCGCCTCGAAGAGGGCCTGCGCCTCCAGGTCGAAGTGGAGCCCGCGGCCCCCCTGGACCGGCTCTCCGGGCTCTATGTCTGGGTGGGGGAGCCGACGCCGTGATCGCCCTGCTCATGCTGTCCCTGGCCTTCGGCGCCGCGCTGATCCAGGTGAGCGTGCCCCTGCACTGGTGGCCCCTCGACCTTCCCCTGCTGATCGCCGCCTTCGCCGGCCTGGCCCGCGGCGGCGGCTGGGGCCTGGCTTGCGGCATGCTGGCGGGCTTCGCGCTGGACACGCTCCTGGGAGGCCCGGTCGGCCTGCATATGGCGCCCCTGGCCGCGGCCGGCGCCCTGGCCGACGCCCTCCAGCCCGGCGTGAACCGCGACCAGCCCCGCCTGCAGCTGGCCGCCGTGCTGGCGCTGACCCTTTTCCATGACTGCCTTCTGGCCCTGTTCGCGCGCAGGTTCGGGGTTCCCCAGTACGGCCTGGACCGGCTGGTGTTCGAATACGGCCTGCCCCGCCTGGCCGCACAGGCCCTTGCGTCCCTGCCGCTCTTCTGGGCCCTGGGCTTCCTGGTGCGGCAGAGGGTCTTCCTCGATCCCCGCCAGCGGCAGGTGAAGATGATCCGCAGGTGGCCGTGATCTGGGCCCGCCTGGTCCGCCCGCGGCCGGACAGGACCGCCGCGCGGGTGCGATTCGTGGGCTGGACCGTGGCCGCGCTCTATTGCGTCCTGGTCGTGCGCCTGTTCTGGATGCAGATCCTCGACGGCGCGCGCTACCGCGACCTGGCCCGCCTCAACAGCGTCCGCACGATCCCCATACGCGCCCCGCGCGGGCTGATCCTTGACCGCCACCTGCGCGTGCTGGTGGACAACGCGCCGGCGGTGAGCGTAGGAATCACGCCGGCGGAGCTGCCGCGCGATCCGGCCCAGGCCCAGGCCGTGGTCGAGTCCCTGGCCGGGTTTCTCAACCTGCCCCTGCCGGCGGTCGAAGCCAAGGTCGCCAGCCAGAGGGTGCGGCCCTACGCGCCCGCCCGCCTGGCCGTGGACGTGGACCCGGGCCTGGTGGCCCGCCTTGAGGAGCGCACCGCGTCCCTGCCGGGCATGACCATCTGGCAGGACAGCAAGCGCAGCTATCCCGTGGCCGAGGCCGCCCACGTGTTGGGCTACGTCGGGGAGATCACCCAGGGCCAGCTCGAGCGGCTCAAGGACCGCGGCTACCGCCTGGGCGACTGGCTGGGCCAGACCGGCCTGGAAAGCTACTACGACGAGAAGCTGCGGGGCGTGGACGGCGGCAAGGAGGTGCGCATCGACGCCGGCGGCCATGAGCTGGGGATCCTGCGCGAGGTGCCGCCGCAGCCGGGGCAGAACCTGGTGCTCACCATCGACGCCGGCCTGCAGGCCGTGGCCGAGGACGCCATGGGCCAGGACGCCGGCGCCATCGTGGCGCTGGACCCGCGCAACGGCGAGATCCTGGCCATGGTGAGCAAGCCCGACTACCCGGCCTCGGCCTTCGCCGGCAGGGTGGATGCCAAGGTCTGGGACGCCCTCAACCACGACGAACGCCACCCCATGGACAACCGCGCGGTGCAGGGCCTCTACCCGCCCGGCTCGGTGTTCAAGATCGTGACGGCCCTGGCGGCGCTGCAGGAGGGCGCCATCACGCCCGAGACCCATTTCACCTGCAACGGCATCTTCTGGATCTCCACCTGGCCCTACCGCTGCTGGAAGGAGATCGGCCACGGCTCCATCGCGCTGGAGCAGGCCATCATCGAAAGCTGCGACATCTTCTTCTACCAGGTCGGGCTCAAGCTGAAGGTGGACGCCCTGGCCCGCTGGACCCGCAACTTCGGCTTCGGCACCAAGACCGGGATCGACCTGCCCGACGAGCAGGCCGGCGTGGTCCCGGACCCGGCCTGGAAGCAGCTCAAGGAAGGCCTGCCCTGGTTCCCGGGCAACACCGTGATGATGGCCATCGGCCAGGGCTACATGCAGGCCACCATCCTGCAGCTGGCCCGCGCCACGGCGGCCGTGGCCAACGGCGGCTTCCTGGTGCACCCCCACCTGCTCAAGAGCGTCACCTCCTCCGAGGGCGACCAGGTGGAGACCGAGCCGGTCGCCAAGTCCGTCGACCTGGGGCTGAATCCGGACTACGTGAGCCTTGTGCAGCGCGGCATGGAGGGAGCGGTGGAGAGCCCCCGCGGCACGGCCTCGCGCGCGCGCGTGGACGGCCTGTCGGTGGCGGGCAAGACGGGCACCGCCCAGAACTCCCAGGGCGAGGACCACGCCGTCTTCGTCTGCTTCGCGCCGGTGGAGAGCCCGCAGGTGGCCATCGCCATCATCGTGGAGCACGGCGGCGAGGGCGGCTTGAGCGCGGCCCCCATCGCCAAGCGCATGCTGGAATACCTCTACAAGGACGGGCAGTAGCATGGCGCCCTTCACCCTCCTCCCCGACGCCCGGCGCTGGGACCGCAGCATCATCATCCTGGCCATGCTGCTGTGCGCCTTCGGACTGGTGCTCATCGTCTCGGCCACGGCCGCAGACCCCGGCCTGCGCGGCCTGCCCCTGAAGCAGGCCCTGTGGGTGCTGATGGGCGTCGTCGCCATGGTGCTGGCCGCGGTGGTCGACCACCGCGGCCTCGCCAACCTGGGCTACCTGGCCTACGGGCTGGTCGTCCTGCTGCTGGGGGTGGTGCTGCTGACGGCCCGGCGCAGCAGCCATGGCGCCACCAGCTGGCTGGACCTGGGCGTCTTTTACGTGGAGCCCTCGGAACTGGCCAAGGTGGCGCTGATATTGGCGCTGGCGCGCGCGCTGAGCGATTCCCCGCGGGTGCGGACCTTCACGGGCCTGCTGCCTGCCCTGGGGCTCATGGCGGGTTTACAGATATTGGTTCTCAAGGCGCCGGACTTGGGGACCTCGCTGATCCTTCTGCCCATCACCCTGACGATGCTGCTGGTGGCGGGAGCGCGCTTGTGGCATCTTGGGCTGCTGGCCTTGGGCATGGGCGCGGCCGGCCCGCTGGCCTGGCCCTTCCTGCACCCCTACCAGCGCGACCGGATCCTGTCCTTCCTCAACCCGCAGTCCGACGCCCTGGGCACCGGCTACAACGCCATCCAGAGCCAGATCGCGGTGGGCTCGGGCGGCTGGTTCGGCCAGGGCTACATGCGCGGCACCCAGAGCCAGCTGCACTTCGTGCCCTTCCACCACACCGATTTCGTCTTCTCGGTGCTGGGCGAGGAGGGAGGCTTCATCGCCTCCGTGCTGCTGCTGGCCCTCCTGTTGGCCCTGCTGGCCCGCATCGCCGAGATCGCCATGAAGGCGCGCGACATGAGCGGCTCCCTGGTCGCGGCGGGCATGCTGGCCTGGCTGGGGACCCAGTCCTTCGTCAACATCGGCATGAACCTCGGGCTCCTGCCGGTGACGGGCATACCCCTGCCCCTCGTCAGCTACGGCGGGTCCTCGACCATCGCCGCCTTCTTCGGTCTGGGCCTCGTGCTCAGCGTACGCAGGGACTCTTTGGGCTCTTCCGGGGACCGCTAAGCCGCGGCCGCCGGGAAAACCCTTTTCATCGCGCGGGACCAGCTTTCCCCGCCATTGCTTGACGGCGCCCGGATTTCCAAGCACCGGGGCCGCATCTTTTGCCGAGGGCGGGGCCACCAGGCCCCCGCCTGAAGGAGCGTTTGTGCGCAAGGAAATCATCATCAGCGTCGAGGAGGACGAGAGCCGTATCGCCGTCCTCGAGGACAAGCAGCTCGTGCAGCTCTTCACCGAGCGCAAGACCGAGCAGAGCATCGTCGGCAACGTCTACAAGGGCACGGTCAACAGCATCCTGCCGGGCATGCAGGCGGCCTTCGTGGACATCGGCATCGACAAGGCCGGCTTCCTCCACGTCGACGACGTGCTCTACGACCTGGTCGGCGGCAAGCCGGGCCAGCTGCCCAAGGCCGAGGACGAGGAGGAGGACTTCGACGACGAGGAGGAAGGCCCCTCCCGCGGCGGCGGCCAGGCCAAGGCCGAGCGCAAGCGGCGCCAGGAGGCGCGCGAGAAGTTCCGCGGCCGCCGCCCGGGCATCCAGGACCTGCTCAAGAAGGGCCAGGACATCCTGGTCCAGGTCGCCAAGGACCCCATCAGCACCAAGGGCCCGCGCCTGACCACCCGCCTCAGCCTGGCCGGCCGCAGCATGGTGCTCATGCCGCTGAGCAACAACGTGGGCGTCAGCCGCCGCATCGAGGACTCCGAGCGCGGCCGCATGAAGCAGCTGGCCCGCAGCATCAAGCCCCAGGGCATGGGACTCATCATCCGCACCCTGGGCTCGGGCGAGGGCGAACAGGAGCTGAAGTTCGAGGTCGACGCCCTGGCGCGGCGCTGGAGCAAGATCAAGAAGGCCTACGAGGGCGTGCCGGCCCCGACGCTGCTGTACAAGGAGGAGGCGCTCACCGAGCGCATCCTGCGCGAGCTCCTGGCCAAGGACGTGGCCGAGGTGGTGGTCGACGACAAGGACACCACCGCGCGGGTCACGGACTACGTGCAGAGCTTCGGCCTGGGCAACGACGTCAAGGTGAACGCCTACACCAACAGCCTCCCCATCTTCGAGCACTACAAGCTCGAGCGGGAGATCGAGAAGGCCCTGCGCCAGAAGGTGTGGCTGCGCAGCGGCGGCTACCTGGTCATCCAGGCCACCGAGGCCCTGACCGTGGTGGACGTCAACACCGGCAAGTTCACGGGCAAGAAGAGCCAGTCCGAGACCATCTTCAAGACCAACGCCGAGGCGGCCGTGGAGGTGGCGCGGCAGCTGCGCCTGCGGGACATCGGCGGCATCATCGTCATCGACTTCATCGACATGGAGGACGAGGAGCACAAGGAGCGCGTTTCGCTGGCGCTGCAGGAGGCCATCCGCAAGGACAAGGCCAAGACCAACATCCTGGACTTCACCGAGCTGGGCCTGGTCGAGATGACGCGCAAGCGCGTGAAGCAGAGCCTGGAGAAGGACCTCACGCAGGCCTGCCCCTACTGCGAAGGGAAGGGATTCATCCTCAGCGAGCTCACCATCGGCCTCAAGGTCCTGCGCACGCTGAAGAAGATCGCCATCCAGACGCCGGAGAAGAGCCTGCTGGTCTGCGTGCATCCATCCATCGCCGCCTACCTCATGCAGGAGAACTCCTCGCGCGTGCGCCTGCTGGAACAGAAGTATGACCTGAAGGTGCAGGTGCAGGACGACTACCACATGCACCGCGAGGACATCAAAGTCCTTTCGGGCAAGTCGATGAAGGAAGTGCTCCTGCCCGAAGAGCGTTGAAAACAAAGGTTTTTCGGGGATCCGCGGAAGGCGGTCTTGGCTGATGCAGACCCCTTGACGGATCCGTCCCGGGCACGGTATATTCGTCGCCCTTTGAAATCCCCCGCGATAAACGGCGGGCTGGAGGAAACCCATGTACGCGATCATCGAAACCGGCGGCAAACAATTCCGCGTGGCCGCCAACGACACCATCAACGTCGAGCAGATCGACATCAAGGCCGGCGAAAAGCTGTCCCTTGAGCGCGTGCTCCTCGTCGCCGACGGCGACAAGGTCACCGTCGGCAAGCCGCTGGTCGGCGGCGCCAGGGTCCAGGCCCTCGTCGTGGCGCACAAGCGCGGCACCCGCGTCCGCGCCGAGAAGTTCAAGCGCCGCACGGGCCAGTACCATCGCCACGGCCACCGTCAATACATGACCACCCTGAAGATCGAAGCCATTTCCCTGGCCTAGGCCCGGGGGATAGAGCTTCTAGGAGAGCGACATGGCAGGCTCAAAAGCAGGCGGTTCTACTAAAAACGGGCGCGACTCCCACGGCCAACGCCTGGGATGCAAGGCCTTCGGCGGCATGGTCGTGCCCGCCGGTTCGGTCCTCGTGCGCCAGAAAGGCACCACCTTCAAGCCCGGCCTGAACGTCGGCCTGGCCAAAGACCACAGCCTCTTCGCCAAGATCACCGGGCGGGTGCGCTTCGACGGCTCGCAGCCCGGGCGCCGCCGCATCAGCATCCTGCCGGAACCTGCCGCCGCCTAAACAGCTGCCAGGACGGCGTACTTTTGACCCTTCCCGGCGTTCGGGAAGGGTCATTTCTTTTTAAGGCGCCATGTCCGATTTCATCGATTTCGCGACCATCCAAGTCACCGCCGGCAACGGCGGCGGGGGCTCCAGCGCCATGCGCAAGGAGAAGTACATCCCCTTGGGCGGACCCTGGGGCGGCGACGGCGGCCGGGGCGGGGACATCGTCCTCGTCGCCAGCGTCAACCTGAGCACCCTGATCGATTTCACCCACACCCGGCGCCACCGGGCCGAGGACGGGGCCAAGGGCTCCTCCAACAATTGCACCGGGCGCAGCGGGCGCGACACCGTCATCCGCGTGCCGGTGGGGACCCTGGTGGTCGACGAGCCCACCGGCGAACGCCTGGCGGACCTGACCAAGGACGGCCAGACCTACGTGGCCGCCGAGGGCGGGCGCGGCGGGCGCGGCAACAGCCATTTCAAGACGGCCATGCGCCAGGCCCCCAAATTGGCCGAACGGGGCCTGCCGGGCGGAGACAAGCGGCTGAAGCTGGAGCTGAAGCTGCTCGCCGACGTAGGCCTGGTCGGCTTCCCCAACGCCGGCAAGAGCACCCTGCTGGCGGCCCTGTCCGCGGCGCGGCCCAGGATCGCCTCCTACCCCTTCACCACCCTCATCCCCCAGCTGGGCGTGGTGCGCCTGGGTCCGGAAGAGAGCTTCGTGCTGGCCGACCTGCCCGGCCTGGTGGAGGGAGCCCACGAGGGCAAGGGACTGGGCCTGCGCTTCCTGCGCCACCTGGAGCGCACGCGCCTCCTGCTCTTCCTCCTCGACGGCAACCTCGGCGCCGTGGCGCTGAAGAAGGAGCTCAAGATCCTGGAGGGAGAGCTGAAGGCCTACCACCCGGGCCTGGCCGAGCTGCCGCGCCTGGTGGCGGTGTCCAAGGCCGACCTTCCCGAGTCGGCCAAGGCCCACAAGGCGCTGGTCACGGTCCTCAAGAAGCGCAAGATCCCCTGCCTGCTGGTCTCCGCCGCGGCCCGCCAGGGCCTGGAGGAGCTCAAGCGCGAGGTCTTCAAGCGTGTCTCCTCCAGCTCCCAGTCCCTGCTGGAGCGCCAGGCCGTGGAGCAGCCCCTGCACCGCGTCTACCGCCCCGCCGCGCGCTTCGAGCTCAGGGCCGCCGGCGAGGGCTGGCTCTTAAGCGGACGCGAGGTCGAGAAGTGGGTGGCCCTCACGGACTTCACCAACGTGGAGGCCGTGCGCAAACTGAAGTACGTGTTCGAGAAGATCGGCGTGGCCCAGGCCATGCGCGAGGCGGGGGTCAAGCCGGGCGACCCCGTGGCCGTCGGCAACGAGGAATTCATTTACGCGCCCTGAGGTTCTAGAGGAAGGCATGAGCAGTTCGGACCGCAAAATCCTGATGGCCGGCGTCAGCCGTATAGTGGTCAAGATCGGCACCAGCCTGAGCTGGGATCCCGTGAAGGGCATCGACCCGCGCAACCTGGAGGCCCTGGCCGCCGAGATCGCGCAGCTGCGCCGCAAGGGCCTGGAGATCGTCATGGTCGCCTCCGGCGCCGTTGGCGCGGGCATGCACCGCCTGCGCCTGAAGCAGAGGCCCGCCTCCATCAAGGAGAAGCAGGCCACGGCCGCGGTCGGCCAGGTCTACCTCATGGAGCTGGTGACCAAGGTCTTCCACCGCTTCGGCATGGACGCCGGCCAGATCCTGCTCAGCCGCGCCGACCTCGAGAGCGGCCCCCGCTATTTCAACGCCCGCAACACGCTAGACACGCTGCTGACCATGGGCGCCGTCCCGGTCATCAACGAGAACGACACCGTGGCCGTGGACGAGCTCAAGTTCGGCGACAACGACCGCCTGGCCGCGCTGGTCTGCAACCTGGTCAAGGGCGACCTGCTGGTCATCCTGACCGACGTGGACGGCCTGCACACCGGCGACCCGCGCAAGGACCCCAAGGCGCGGCGCATACCCCTGGTCACCAAGATCACCGCCAGCCTCGAATCCGCGGCCGGCGGGGAAGGCTCGCTGGTCGGGACGGGCGGCATGGTCACCAAGCTCCTGGCCGCGCGCATGGCCAGCGCCAACGGCGAGCATGTGGTCATCGGCAAGGGCAGCAAGCGCGGCGTGCTCACGGCCATCCTGGCGGGCAAGGACGAAGGGACGCTGTTCCCCGCGCCCCCCACGCCCCGGGACCAGCGCATGCGCTGGATGCCCTTCTCCGACCCCAACAAGAGCGAACTGCTGATCAAGGCCGCGGCCATCGCGCGGGTGAAGCGCCGGCACACGCCCCTCTACCCGGCCGACATCTCCTCCGTGCGGGGGCGCTTCAACGCCGGGGACGTGATCCGCCTGGCCGACGTCGATGCGCGCACCTGGGCCAAGGGCATCTGCCGCTATTCCTCGAGCGACTGCCAGAAGGTGAAGGGCAGGGAGCTGTGGCAGATCGAGAAGACCCTGGGCCGCATCCCCAACGAGGAACTGGTCAGCTTCGAGGACATGGCTTTCAAGCGGGAGTTCTAGCAGGAGGCGCCATGAACGCCGGCATCGCAAAGGACATGGAAGACGCCGCCGCGGCGGCCAAAGCTGCCTCGACGGCCCTGCGCACCGCCCCCCGGGCGCAGAAGGACAAGGCCCTCCTGGCCATGGCCCAGGGCCTGCGCCAGGGCAAGGGCGCCCTGCTCGCGGCCAACGCCCTGGACATGGACGCGGCCAAGGCCTCGCTGGCTCCGGCCATGCTGGACCGCCTGCGCCTGGACGAAAAACGCATCGAGGCAATGGCCGTCGGCCTGGAGCAGGTGGCGGCCCTGCCCGACCCCGTGGGCGCGGTCTTGCGGCGGGAAGTGCGGCCCAACGGCCTGAGCCTGGAGAAGGTGCGCGTCCCGCTCGGGGTCGTGGGCATCGTCTACGAGAGCCGGCCCAACGTGACCGTGGACGCCGCCGCGCTGTGCCTGAAAAGCGGCAACGCCTGCGTGCTGCGCGGCGGCAGCGAAAGCGTGCGCAGCAACGTGGCGCTGGGGGAGGTGATCCGGGCCGGTTTGGCCGAGGCCGGCCTGCCCAGGGAAGTGGTGGCCGTGATCGCCACGCCCGACCGGGACGCCGTGGCGGCCCTGCTCAAGCTGAACCGCTTCATCGACGTCATCATCCCCCGCGGCGGCAACGGCCTGATCCGCTACGTGGTCGAGAACAGCAGCATCCCCGTGATCCGCCACGGACTGGGCAACTGCCATGTCTACGTGGACGCGGCCGCGGACCTGGCCATGGCCGCGGAGATCGCCTACAACGCCAAGGTCCAGCGCCCTTCGGTCTGCAACGCCATGGAACACCTGCTGGTCCACGAGAAGGTCGCCCGCGCATTCCTGCCCGTGATCCTGGACCGCTACCGCAAGGCCGGCGTCGAGCTGCGCGGGGACGAGGCCGTGCGCGCCGTCGACCCCGCCGTGGCCCCGGCCTCCGAGGAGGACTGGAGCCTCGAGTACGCGGACCTGATCGCGGGCGTCAAAGTGGTGCCCTCCCTGGAGGCCGCCATCGCCCACATCAACCGCTACGGCTCCCAGCACAGCGACGCCATCGTCACCGCGGACAAGGCCGTTGCTGAGAAGTTCCTGGCCGAGGTGGATTCGGCCGCGGTGTACTGGAACGCCAGCACGCGCTTCACCGACGGCTTCGAGTACGGCATGGGGGCCGAGATCGGCATAAGCACCCAGAAACTGCACGCCCGCGGCCCCATGGCCCTGGAGGAGCTGTGCTCTGCCAAGTGGGTCGGGCGGGGCAGCGGCCAGGTGCGGGCCTGAGGAAGGCCGCCTGGTGAAGCCCCCGCGATCCCTCGGCCTCTTCGGCGGCTCCTTCAACCCGGTGCACAGCGGACACCTGGTGCTGGCCCGCGAGGCCCGGAAAACGCTGAGGCTGGACGAGGTCTGGTTCATCCCCTGCGCCCGCTCCGCCGACCGCAAGGCCCTGGCCCCCGGCGCCCTGCGCCTGGGCTGGCTCAAGAAGGCCCTGCGCGGCCAGGAGGGCCTGAAGGCCTGCGACCTGGAGCTGAAGCGGGGCGGGATTTCCCGCACGATCGACACGCTGAGGGAATTGCGCGAGTGCCTCGGACCGCAGGTCGAGTTCACCCTGCTCCTGGGCCAGGACCAGGCCCTGCGCCTGCCCCAATGGAAAGAGGCGGACGCTTTGCCCACGCTGTGCCGCCTGGCGGTGTTCCGCCGTCCGGGGGTGGCCGGAGCGGTCCCCAAGGGATTCAAGTTTCAGGAAGTGAAGGCGCCGATATTGGGAATTTCTTCGTCCGAAATACGCGCCGCCATCAAAAAAAACAGGGACATCAGCCTCTGGCTGCCCGGCGCCCTGCCCAAGGACACCAGCCTCTTGGCTTGTTTCGGGAACACCCGGAAACAATAAAACCAGGCCCGCGCCCTAACGCGTGACCGCCATCTTGACCCAGGCGTCCTGGGTCTGCCCGAAGGCCCGCGCCGTGATGTGCCCGATGTACACGCCGCTGGCGACCAGGTTCCCGGAGCTGTTTTTCCCGTCCCAATATTCCTCGTTCTGACCCGTCAGCCCTGGGAAGGGCGCCAAATCCCGAACGGTTTCGCCGGCCACGTCGTAGATGCGGATGTCCACGCCCGCGTCGCAGGTCAACACATAGGGCAGCCACACCGGACCGTGCGAAGGGTCGGGATTTGGGTAGGCCGCGGTGAGGCTGAGGTAGCTCTCCGGGGCGGGGGTCGCGGTCGGCGGCGCGGGCGTGGGGCTGGGGCCCGGAGTGGGCGTGTCCGTGGCCGTGAGCGCGGACGAAGGCGTGGCAGTGCGCGCCGGGGACGGGCTGGAGCTCCGCGTGGGGCTGGCGCTCGGGCTCGGGGTCGCCGAGGGGGTGGAGCTCGGAGTCGGCGAGGGCGGCGCGGTTTGGGTCGGCGTGGGCAGGCAGGAAGCCGCGGCTTCGATCTCGACCAGCTGCAGGACCCCGGTCATGTCGTAGGAGAAGGTGTAGCTCAGGGGATAGCTGCCGCCCCCCACAGCCGGGCCGTCGCTGTCGAGCCCGATGACCGTGTAGGGGGCGATGGAGTTGGGTATGGTGTAGATCGTCGTCGCCGGGGGCGTGGCCGAGGTTACGGAGGGGCCGTTGCCCTCGGTGAAGGTCTCCAGCAGGCTTCCGTTGCCGGCCGGAGTGACGGAGGTGCTGTAGGTGGCGACATTGCTGATGGCGTTCCCCTGGATGCTGGCGCCGATGCCGCCCGCCCCGCTGTAGGTCATCACGGAATAGCTGTAGGAGGTCGGGACCCCGGCGAAGCCGAAAACCAGGCCCGCCCCGGCGCTGCTGGGCGGGTTGAGCAGGTAATAGGTCTCCATGTCCACGTCGCCGGTGTAGCCGGGATTGTAGGCCGCCTGGAGCAGGGGGATTCCGTTGTAGGTGGGGGAGGGGTTGAGGGTCGACTCATAGACCGTGAAATTCACCAGCAGCATGGTGTTGCAGCCGGAGCCCGCCGTGACGGTCGCGGTCACGGAATTGGTGGTGCCGTATGCGGCTCCGGTGACCGCGCTTCCTACCAGGGTCGGTGTGGCGCAGGCAGAACGGGGGCTGAGACAGGCCGCAGCCAGCCCTAGCCAAAAAAGCAAAAACGGGCTTTTATTTATCCGTACGCTGGTAATAATGGAACATCGTTCCATTGCCTTTTCAGGTACAGGGCAGATGTTCACAAAATTCTTACAATGTTCAGGCATGCATTCAGTGTCGTGAACTATCCATTTTTAGTCAATACGTGGATTTCCCGCTTGACGACTATTACCGCTCGTTATTATATTTAATCAATAAGTTAATTAACTAAGAGGTTAATCATGTCCCCAGATACGCTCAGCGCCACCTTCTCGGCCCTGGCCCATCCCGCGCGGCGCGCCATGCTTTCGCGCCTGAGCCGGGGCGAGGCCTCGGTCCAGGATCTGGCCAAGCCCTTCAAGATGAGCCTGCCCGCGGTGTCCCGGCACCTGAAGGTGCTGGAGCGCAGCGGCCTCATCGCGCGCAGCCGCCATGCCCAATGGCGGCCCTGCCGTTTGGAGGCCAAGCCCCTGAAGGACGCCTCGGAATGGATCGAAACCCAACGCAAGGAATGGGAAGAACGCCTGGACCGCCTGGACCAATACCTGCAGGAACTGCAGAAACCCGAGAAGGAGAGCAGCCATGCCCGCAAACACAAAGAAGGTGCTTGAGATCGACCACCCCGAACTGGTCATCGACCGGGTCTTTGACGCGCCCCGGGCCCTGGTCTTCAAAGCCTGGATTGAGGCGCCGCGCATGGCGGCTTGGTGGGGCCCGAAGGCCTTCAGCAACCCGGTCTGCGAGATCGACGCGCGGCCCGGCGGCGCCATCCGCGTGCACATGCAGGGCCCCGACGGCACGGTCTATCCCATGGGCGGCGAATACAAGGAGATCGACGAGCCCCGGCGCCTGGTCCTGACCACCTTCGCCGAGGACGAGGAAGGCCTGCTTCTCGAGAACCTGGTGACGGTGACCTTCGAAGAGGAAGGCTCCAAGACCCGCATGCGCCTGTCCCAGAGGTTCACCCACATCAAAGCCAGGGCGGCCGGCATGGTCAAGGGAAGCACCGCGGGCTGGACCCAGTCCATCGACAAGCTTGGAGACTATGTCTCCAAGCAGGTCTTGCCCTTCTCGATTTCGCGGGTCTTCCAGGCGCCGCGCGCCCTGGTCTTCAAAGTCCACACCGACCCCGTCCACCTGGCCAAGTGGTTCGGGCCGGCCGGCACCCAGGTCATCAAGGCGGACATGGACCTGCGCCCGGGCGGGACCTACCACTACGGCTTGAGGACCCAGGACGGCGCCGAGATGTGGGGCAAGCAGGTCTTCCGGGAAATCGTGGCGCCGGAACGCCTGGTCTTCGTCCAGTCCTTCTCCGACAAAGACGGCGGCATGACCCGGCACCCCATGGCCCCGGCCTGGCCTTTGGAGATGCTGTCCGTGGTCACCTTTGAGGAGCTCGGGCCGGGCAAGTGCAAACTGACGGTCCAATGGGAGCCGCTCAATGCCCCTGCCGAGGAAGGCAAGGCCTTTGACGGAGCCCGCGACGGCATGAACAGCGGATTCAAAGGCACCTTCGACGCGCTGGAAGCCTACCTCAAAACCCTATAAACAAGGAGAAGTGCCATGGAACAAGGAACTCAGGACCCATTGAGCAATGAAGCCCGCGCGATCAGGGTGTCCCGTTTGGTGGCAGCGCCGCAGGCCCTGGTTTGGAAGGTTTTGACCGAGTCGAAACACGTCAATGCGTGGTGGGGGCCGCAGGGCTTCAAAAACGCGGACATGGAAATGGATTTCCGCGTGGGCGGGGTCTGGAGCTTTAACATGATCGCCCCGGATGGGACGGTTTTTCCCAACCGAAGCGTTTTCAAGGAGATCAGGCCCCCAGCGCGGCTGGTTTTTGAGCACGGCGACAAGGACACGGTGTATTTCGTGGCCACCTGGACGCTTGAACCGCAGGGGGACAAGACCCTGGTCACGATCGTCAACCTCTTCCCCAGCAAGGAGATCAGGGACAGGATCGCCGAGAAGTACCATGCCGTGGAGGGCGCCGAGCAGACCCTGGCCAAGCTCGAGGATTACGCGGCGAAGCTCTGAGATCGGTGGCGTGGCTTGACGCAGCCCCCTCCAAGTGTATATTTTGAACATAACACTTTGAGGGGGCTGTCTGCCCCCAATCCAATCATTACCATGGACAAGACAGTTTTAGACAGCAAATCCGGGGAAGTGCAAGCGAAGGTATTCCACCAGGTCAAGACAGGCATGAAATTGGTATTGGGCCTCTCTTAGCTCAATAGATGGCTCCTAAACTCCTCTTATGGGTTTTATCGTCGAGATAAAATTGCCACAATAACTTAAATAACATTTGATTTGGTGCGGCCAAGTCGGGAGATCTTGATGGCAATGAACCATTCGCTAAAGAAAATACTTTGCTTATTCTTAAGTGGATTGATGTTCACTGGTTGCACATGGAGTCGACAAAATTTGGTGGATGAAAAATCGGCGGTCGACACGGATCAAAATAGCCATCAGCAGACCGAGCCGGCGCCCTCGGCCGGTTCTTCGGCGGATTCGTCGAGTTCTGACGCCACTCCGGATCAATATTCATCAGCAGAACAAGGGCGCCATACATTATTTATATGCACCGAAATCGGAGGAAATAAACCGTTCGTCGATGGAATTGAATCGGAACGTGTGGAATTTAAGAGCGCAAGCAGATCTTTTCCCTTTGGGAGCTGGAACTTGAATTACGTGTATAAAGTCTCCGGCCTTCCTTCAGGCGTCTATCATGTCGGTCAGGATGTTGGCGATGCAAAAATTGAAACCTGTACGGCAGATCTGACCATGAACCGGGATGCAGCGGTCAGCTTCAAATTGGGACAATCTAATCCCGAGGTGAGCTACGGCGACTATACAGGTATACCTTGGGCGGTTCTTATTGTGGCCGTCGTTTCCATCGCTGTTGGTTTCGTGGGATTATGGTTTGTTGCAGGCGGTCTTAAAGCACTTTGATGGTCCCCTGAGATAGTGGATGCTTCCAGTGCTCCGGTGGCAAACTGATACCCGCAGAGGGGTGGCCCCTAAACTTCTCTTAATGGGGCCTTTTGAAGATGTTCATGAAGAGATTTTGGTCTTAAAAAAGGCTTGCAAGAGATAGATGCTCTTGGCATCATATGTATACATTTCTTTCGGGTGCCCTATGGTCGTCAAAGCAAAGGGAAAAGATACGGAAATCCTGACAGTCCGTTTAGACCGGGAAAGCAAGCTCGCATTAACCGAACTGGCGGAGTCCATGGATCGGAGTAAATCCTACCTGGCGTCCGAAGCTGTTCGGGAATTCATTGATGTACGGCGTTGGCAGATTGCCGAAATTCGGGCCGGTATTAAGGAGGCTAACGCCGGGAATTTCGAAGATTCGGGGAAGGTGGAAGATTTCTTCAGAAAGTGGGGAGCCCTCTGAAAGCCGTTCCGGCAGGTCGTATCCGTTGGACCCGAAAGGCTTTTCAAAATTTGGAGATGGCTGTACTTTACGTTGCCGAAGACAATCCCAAAGCCGCTGGAGAACTGGCCAAGAAAATTTACCAAAGCATCAATGTTCTTGGTGCTCATCCTCAAATCGGACGTCCTGGACGCTGTAAGGGCACCCGGGAGTTGGTTATTAGCGGAACGCCTTACATTGTCCCGTACCGTGTTCATGGGCAGAAGGTGGAGATACTGACCGTCCTTCACGGCGCAAAAAAGTGGCCATTGAGATTTTAGATCGCTATAGTAATCGCAGGTGGCCCATTAACTCCTCTTAATGGGGCCTTTGTTCATATTTTTGCTGAAAACTAGGCTTGACTTCTAGCCATAAATGGCTAAACTACATACGGACATGAACGAGAGGATAAGTCGATACCACGTCTCTGAGCAATTCGAGTCCTTTCTGATGGAGAGGATGAACGGTCCGGAATTCGACTTTTTCCAAAAGCGGATAGGGCCTCTCTCGCTATATCCAGCGAGCAACGGAGCATTCGCAGAGGATTTCCAGGCCGCTGGATCTAGTCGCACGGTGCGGTTCAGCTATTTCTTCTCTGAGAAATTGAAGCGGCTTTTTGTGCTGGGCGCCCATTTGGTCCGGCGAGGAGAGCCTACCGATTACGACCAGAAGCAGATGGACGCATTTCTTGAAGCCATCAAAGCTTGGGAGATGGTTCCGGCCATTGTACCGGCGCCATTCAAAGGTGAGGACGAATAGGAGCAAGCCATGACAGCCACGAAGACGAAAACCAAGGTACGCTTCACCGGTTCAAGCGACTTGGTCGAAAAGTTGAAACTGCTTCGGCCTGATCTTGTTGCCCGTTCCCATGCTGCTCCTTTGCGGGAGGTTGTCGGGCGCAATGTTCTTCGCCTGCGCAGCGAGCGAGGACTCAGCCGCCATGCATTGGCCGAACGTACGACAGACGTTGGTGAGCGGACTATCCAGCGTATTGAGGAGGCCCGCGAGGATTCAAATCCCACGGTTCGGGTCCTTGAAGAATTAGCAAAGGCCCTGAAAGTTCCGGCTACGGTCTTGACGGACCCCCGCACGACACTACTTGGAGAGCAGGCTGCTTAGCCAAAGCAAACATTTTATTTGGCGAAGCGGCCCATATGCTCCTCTTAAAGGGGCCTGATTCGAGGCAGAGCTGGCTCAAGTGAGGGAAAATGCCTGGTTGGTATGATGCATATACCTCCGTACTGACCAAGGATTTTTACAGGCAATACGGAAAATATTATGTAGGTTTTCTAGTCGCATTTTTTATTCTTATTTTTTGGAACCTCCACCTAAATTTCTCCAATGGATGGACTGGAATTTTATACTTTGTTTTCTTTTTGTTCGGAACTTCCTGTCTAGGTTGGGCTATAAGACTTATTGCGGCTTTTTTCGTGAGGCGTAACGGTGGGAAGCCCGAGAAAGGTAGATTAAACAGAAATAAAAATAAGAGTCAGGTCGCCTATGTAAATAAATCCGGGTTCGTAATCTATGCATTTATATTAGTTCTTGTCGTCATACAGAGTTTAAAAAGCCTTGGAATCATATCTGACACGATTCATCTATATTTGATGATAATATTTCCATTATTGTTCATTATTTGGCACAGATTTTTATCCGATCAAATGATAGGGAGGTCTAAGGTAAAAAAAGGGAGTTTAGCTGAATCATTTATTATTTGGGGCAACTGGATTAATTGGATTGGTTTGGCTCTAATTATATTGGCGCTATTGGTCATAATTTGGATAGGCTACGGCCACAAATTACCTTGGTCCGCCCGGTAACGGTCGAGAAATTCTAATTGAGAAAAACCATTGGAATAATTAACGTTTCCTTGGAAAACACGACAAAAGGCCCCATAAGGCGGCAATTAATGGACCTCGACCGACATAAGGCGCCCGGCAGCCAATTAGGTCCGGGCTGCTTTGGGACGTGCAAGAGCCTTCTTTTCCCAGCGCTGGGCAGTAGCTTCTGATCTAACCATAAAAGCATCCCAACCTTTATCGTTAATCAAATCGGAGACCTTGCGCTTCCAGGCACGGGCTTCCACAAGGGCTTTGGACTCCTTCGCGCTAGCGTTTTTCATCGTCCAGTACCTCCAAGGGCGTGACCAGTTCCAGGGGATGATTATACCCCTGGCTGAGATTCACGGAAGCCAGTTTTGAACGTCGATTCAAGTTGGCTAGGTGTTTGAAGTTCCAGCTCACCAGAGCATCCATTTGATGAATGGTAGTCAGCGCCACATGTAGCGCGTCCGCCACTGACCGCGCTGGAAGGGCCTTTTGTTTCAGGGTCGTCTGAAGAGAGGGTGAACCCTGCCGTAGGCGACCTGGCTCCTTTTCTAACCTTAATGGGGCCTTTCTGCGAAAAAACTGGAGCTAAATCGCACAAATGGATATTTAAATGGAAACGAAAAATAGTTTTAGTGCGTTGTCTGTTATTTTTGGAGCACTGTTTGGTGCGTTTATAATATTTCAGGGCGTGTATCAGACCGACGATTGGCGTATTCATATTGGGATACTTCTATTGATAGCTGCAGTTTTGTTTGGAGTTATTTCTCAATTCCCTGGAGTTCGAAAATCGTTTTATGCTCTGCAAGTGAAAAAATATCGAGAAAACATGTCCGAAGAGATGCTCCAGAAAAACGGCCTAATATCTGCAATTGTCCTTCTCGTAACTGGCGTAACGTTGGTGGTGATGTCTAGATTTTAGTTAGCCTGTTTTCTTATCGTAGAAAAGTCTTGTGGTTATTTACTTTTTCTTGAAAAACACCCATTCCTGGCCCGTTAAGGCGGCAATTATGAAGCCACCGCAAAATGATTTGAGCTGGACCATTCAACGAGAGATGTCGCCGGATCCTTTAGGTTTGTCCGTCCGGGACGGGGAGGCCGTTGGGAGACCTTTTGAGGCCCGCGGAAATTTGCTCTGCTCCAGGGCGGCGATTTCGCTGACAAAATTGTTTTCGTTCAAATCCCTGACCAAGGCCACGGGCTTGCCGTTGGAGGTGACCACCAGGGTCCCCTCCTGTTTGAGTTGGCGCAGCACCGCCGCCGAGTCGTTGCGGAATTCTCTCAAGGGCACAAAGCGCATAGGTACTCCTACAAAATGGCTACAATTAGACTACAAAATGGTGCTTGGAATGTAAAGGCAGGTCAAAAAACCCCCTTGTTGGGTCCGGAGGAAAGCCTTTAGTCGCGAAGCGGGCAAGCGGGAAGCTGCGCTGCGCTTCAAAACCGCATTTCTTTGCAAAAGTCTTTGATTTGAATCAGGAAAATCCTTGTAAGACTTGGCTTTCCTCTTGCCCACGTTGACAGGCTTGGGAGGGGGGTGTAAAAAGGTCATATGCCCAGCCTCCCAGCTTCTTTGAACCCGCGCCCCCTGGACTTGGTCCAGATCTACGCCCCGGTCCAGCAGGACCTCGACCGTACCGACGGCCTTTTTGAGGAAGTCCTAGCCACGGACAACGAGTTTGTCCTGGATATGGTCCGCTACCTCGGCGAGACCCAGGGCAAGAAGGTCCGGGCGGCCCTCTGCCTCCTTTCCTACCGGGCCTGCCTGGCCGGGGCCGTGCAGATGGATTCCGCCAGCTACCGCCAGAGCCTGGTCACGGCCGAGGCCGTGGAGCTGATCCACAACGCCACCCTGGTCCACGACGACGTCATCGACGACAGCGACACCCGCCGCGGGCGCAAGACCCTGAACTACCGCTGGGGCAACGAAATCACCGTTTTGATGGGCGATTTCATCTTCGCCCGGGTCTTCGGCCTGCTGGCCCGCCATGTCTCCCCCCAGGTCATCCAGATCATCTCCGTGGCCACGGACCGCCTCTGCGAGGGCGAGATCCAGGAGGTCCGCGCGCGCTTCCTGGTGACCCAGAACCAGGCCGAATATTACGACATCATTTCCAAGAAAACAGCGGCCCTGATGGCGGTGGCCTGCGAGGCTGGCGGCCTGCTGGCGGGCGCGGACGAGGCCGTCCAGAGCGCCTTGCGGGACTACGGCGCCAACGTGGGCGTGGCCTTCCAGGTGGCCGACGACCTGCTGGACCTGACGGCCCCCGAGGCCAAGCTGGGCAAGCCCAACGGCCACGACATCAAGGAAGGCAAGTTCACCCTGCCCCTCCTGCATTCCCTCAAGGTGTGCAGCCGCGAACAGCGCAACGAGGTCCAGGAGGTCCTGCTGAAGCACGAGTTGGCGCCCCACGACGTCGATTTCGTGATGGATTTCATCCGCCGGCACGGCGGCATCGCCCACGCCCAGAAAAGGGCCGAGGAGCTGGTGGAACAGGCCAAGGCGCGCCTGGCGGTCCTGCCCGAATCAACGGCCAAAGCCAGCCTGCTGGGCCTGGCGGACTACATCATTGAGAGGGATTTCTGACCGTGACGGACCTGACGGCTTACGGATACGCGGGTTTCTTCCTGCTGGCCGGCATCGCCTTCGTGGCCGGCGGGCTGATCGCGTCCTGGGCCCTGCGTCCGCGCAACCCCAACAAGTCCAAGCTGGACAACTATGAGTGCGGCGAGGCCCCCATCGGCAGCGCCTGGGTGCAGTTCCACGTGGGCTACTACATGATCGCGCTGGTCTTCGTGCTGTTCGAGGTGGAAGTGGCCTTCCTCTTCCCCTGGGCGGCGGTCTTCCGGAGCCTGGCCGATCCGTGGCCCTCCATGCTGGCGGTGGGCAGCTTCATCGGCATCCTGGCGCTCGCCGACGCCTACGCCTGGAAGAAAGGGGCGCTCGAATGGCTCTGAGCCCGATCCAACACGCCGCCGGGGTCGTGGCGGCCGCGCCCGGCGGGCAGTTCGTGCTCCTGAACGTCGAGGCGCTCTTCAACTGGTCGCGCGCGAACAGCCTTTTCCCGCTGACCTTCGGCCTGAGCTGCTGCGCCATCGAGTTCATGGCGGCCGGCATGTCGCGCCACGACATGGCCCGCTTCGGGGCCGAGGTGGCCCGCGCCACCCCGCGCCAGGCCGACCTGATGATCGTGGCCGGGACCGTCACCGAGAAGATGGCGCCCATCGTGCGCACCCTCTACGACCAGATGCCCGACCCCAAATATGTCATCAGCATGGGCGCCTGCGCCACGGCCGGGGGGCCCTTCTACTTCGACAACTATTCCGTGCTCAAGGGCGTCGACCAGGTGGTCCCGGTGGACGTCTACGTGCCCGGCTGCCCTCCGCGCCCCGAGGCCCTGATCTTCGGGATCATGAAGCTGCAGCAGAAGATCATGCGTGAGCACCCGCTCCTGGGCGCCCGCCTGGCCGCCCAGGCAGCGAAGAATGGGGCCGGAAGCGCCGCGCCCGCGCAGGCGGGAGCCTGATGGAACGCCAGGCTCTGCTCGACGCCGTCCTAGCCCTCTGCCCTGAAGCCGCGGCGGACAACGCGCCGCAGCTCCCCGAGGTGAAGGTGCCGCGGGCCCGGTTCCGCGCGCTGATGGAGCACTTGCATTCCGACCCGGCCCTGGCCCTGGACTACCCCATGTGCATGACCGCGGTGGACTGGCCCGAACAGGCCGTCATCACCTGCGTCTACCACCTCTACAGCTTCCCCCACGGCCACAAACTGGTGGTCAAGTGCGACGCCGACCGCTCCGACGCGCGCATGCCCACGGTGTCGGACCTCTGGCGCGGCTGCGAGTGGTTCGAGCGCGAGGTCTACGACCTTTTCGGCGTCACCTTTGAGGGCCACCCGGACCTGCGGCGCATCATGCTCACCGACGACTGGGTGGGCTTCCCCCTGCGCAAGGACTACCGGGATTCCCGCATCGCAGGGAAGACCTACTGATGATGAACCTCAGCCCCCAATCCAAGGACGCCCTCAAGACCGAGGAATACTGGATCAACATGGGCCCCCAGCACCCCTCCACGCACGGGGTGCTGCGCCTGGTCATGCGCCTCGACGGCGAGACGGTCCTGGAGGTGGTCCCGCACCTGGGCTACATCCACCGTTCCATGGAGCGCATGTGCGAGTGGGACGTCTATCCCCAACTGGTCCACTTGACGGACCGCATGGACTACCTCTCGGCCATGATGACCAACTGGGCCTACGTCCAGGTGGTGGAGAAGGCCATGGGGCTCGTGGTGCCCGAGCGCGCGGAGTACATCCGCGTCATGGTGGCGGAGCTGAACCGCCTGTCCAGCCACGCCATGTGGTTCGGCGCCTACTGCATGGACCTCGGCGCGGCCTCGGCCTTCTTCTACGGTTTCCGCGAACGCGAGATCGTGGTGGACCTCTTCGAGACCCTCTGCGGCCAGCGCCTGACCTACCACTACGTGCGCATCGGTGGGGTCAGCAAGGACCTGACCGAGGACTTCGTGCCGCGGGTGCTGGACATCTGCGAGACCTTCAAGCGCGCCGTGGACGAGTACGAGGCCCTGGTGACGGGCAACGTCATCTTCCAGCAGCGCACCAAGGGCATCGGCGTCCTGTCCGCGGAGAAGGCCATCAGCTACGGATGCGGCGGCCCGGTGCTGCGCGGTTCGGGCGTGAACTTCGACCTGCGCAAGAACGACCCCTACAGCGTCTACGGCCGCTTCGAGTTCGACGTGCCGGTGGGAAAGAACGGCGACTGCTTCGACCGCTACCAGGTGCGCCTGGAGGAGATGCGCCAGAGCGTCAGGATCTTGGAGCAGGCCGTGAAGCAGATCCCCGGCGGCCCCTCCATGGCCGACGTGAAGGCGATCCGCCCGCCCAAGGGCGAGTACTACGCCCGGCTCGAGACCGCCCGCGGCGACATGGGCGTGTACTTCGTGAGCCAGGGCGGCACCAAGCCCTACCGCATGAAGTTCCGCTCGGCCTGCTTCAGCAACCTCTCCTGCCTGCCCGAGATCTCCGCCGGCTGGAAGCTGGCAGACGTCGTATCCATCCTGGGAAGCCTCGATGTCGTGATCCCCGACATCGACCGCTGACCGAAAGCCCCGAGGTCATGCCCGCCCCTCCCCAACCTTTCGTTTTGTCCGCCTTTGTGGTCCAGCTGCTGCTGCATCCCGGCGCGGCGCTGTCCGGCACCGTGGGTCCGGCCCTGAAGGGCCTGCTCGCCGGCGTGGGCGTGGGCGACACCGGCTACAACGCCCTGGTGGCGCTCCTGTGCTTCGTGGTGATGTCCGGCTTCGTCACGGTCACGGCCCTTGTGCTGACCCTGGCCGAGCGGAAGGTGGCGGCCTATTTCCAGAACCGCAAGGGGCCCAACCGCGTCGGCCCCTGGGGCCTGCTGCAGCCCATCGCCGACGTCGTGAAGCTGCTGCAAAAAGAGGACATCGTCCCGCGCGCCGCCGACCGCCCCATTTTTCTGCTGGCCCCCTTCATCGGCATGATCGCCACCTACATGGTCCTGGCCGTCATCCCCTTCGACCAGGGCCTCTCCGTCACGGACCTGGATCTGGGCGTGCTCTACATCACCGCCGTGTCCGGCCTGGGCGTCCTGAGCATCCTCATGGCGGGCTGGTCGAGCGCCAACAAATATTCCCTGCTGGGCGGGCTGCGCAGCGCGGCCCAGATCGTCAGCTATGAATTGAGCCCGGCCCTGGTGGTCCTGAGCGTGGTGCTCTTCAGCGGGACCCTCAGCGTGCAGGCCATCGTCGAGAAGCAGTCCGCCCAGTGGAACCTCTGGCACATGGGGCCCATGGGCGTGCTGGGCATGCTCATCTACCTGACCGCCGGCACCGCCGAGATCAACCGCGCGCCCTTCGACCTGCCCGAGGCCGAGAGCGAGCTGACCGCCGGCTACCACACCGAATACAGCGGCATGCGCTTCAGCATGTTCCAGCTGGCCGAGTTCATGAACATGTTCATCATCGCCGCCCTGACCGTGACCCTCTTCCTTGGCGGCTGGCAGCCCCTGGGGCCCCTGCGGGCCCTGGGCGTGCCCGGCTACCTCTGGTTCTTCGGCAAGACCACGCTGGTGATGTTCGTGATCATGTGGTTCCGCTGGACCTTCCCGCGCGTGCGGGTGGACCAGCTCATGAAGCTGGAATGGAAGATCCTGCTGCCTTTGTCCTTCATCAATCTCGTCCTCGTGGCCCTGTGGGCCGCGGCGGGCGTCGGAAAGTAGGGGCGCCATGGGGCTTTTCGTCTGGATCCGCGACATCGCCAAAGGCTTTTTCAGCCTGCTGACGGGCATGGGCGTCACCATCAAGGAGTTCTTCTCCAAGGACGTGACCCAGCAGTACCCGGACGAACGCTGGCGCATGGCCGACCGCTTCCGCGGCCGGGTGGACCTCCCGCTGGACCCCCTGAGCGGCGCCCACAAGTGCACCCTGTGCATGATGTGCGTGCGGGCCTGCCCCAACGACAGCCTGGAGATCGTCCAGAGCAAGGGCGCCGACGGCAAGACCCGGGTGCTGGACAAGTACATCTACAAGCTGGGGACCTGCACCCTGTGCGAACTGTGCGTGGAGGCCTGCAACTTCGACGCCATCCGCATGAACCACGACTATGAGATGGCGACCTACGACCGCCAGGAGCTCACCCTGATCCTCAACGAACCGGCCTCGCGTCCGCGCCAGGCTTAAACCGGAACGGCGACCATGCAGCTCTCGACCGCCATCTTCTACCTCTGCGCCGGCTTAAGCGTCTTTTCCGCTGTGCGCGTGGTCACCGTGCGCAACGTGTTCCACGCCGCGCTCTTCCTGGCCCTGACCCTGGCGCTGCTGGCGGTGCTCTACCTGCTGCTGAACGCGGAGTTCGTCGCCGTGGTGCAGCTGCTCGTCTACGTCGGGGCGGTCATCGTGCTCATCATCTTCGCCGTGATGCTCACGGCCCAGATCGGCGACGCCGGCGTGGGCCAGACCAATCGCCTTGCCGTGCCGGCGGCCCTGGGCTGCGCCGCGCTCTTCCTGGTCCTGCAAAAGGCCCTGCTGTCCGCGCCCTGGGCGCCCACGGAAGCGCCCGCGCCGGCCGCCGGGGCGCCGGTCCTGTCCAACCTGCAGGCCGTCGGCATGAGCCTGCTCAACGACTACGTCTATCCCTTCGAACTCACTGCCCTGATCCTCTTCACGGCCCTCATCGGCGCCGTGCTCATCGCGCGCAAGGACACGGAATGATCCCCGGCGTCGGCATAGGTCATTTCCTGGTCCTGTCCGCGGCCCTCTTCAGCGTGGGGCTCTACGGCGTGATCGCGCGCCGCAGCGCCGTGGGCGTGCTCATGGGCCTGGAGCTGATGTTCAACGCCGCCAACTTGAACCTGGTGGCCTTCAACGCTTACCTGCATTCCGGCGCCATGGCGGGCCAGATGTTCACCCTGTTCACCATCACCATCGCCGCGGCCGAGGCCACGGTGGGCCTGGCCTTGGTGGTCAGCATCTTCCGGGCGCGCCGCAGCGTGCGCCTGGAGCACGTGGACCTGCTCAAGGGCTGAAGGAACCATGACCTTTTCCACCGCGACCTGGATCGTGCCGCTGCTCCCCTTGGGCGGCTTCCTCTTCAACTTCCTGTTCGGCCGCGGCAGCCGCCGCCTGGTGCCGCGCGTCGCCCTGCTCGCCGTGGGCTCGGCCCTCGCCCTGAGCCTGGTCCTGGCCGCCCAGGTCTTGGGCGACCCAGCGCCCAAAGTGGACGGCATCCCCTGGCTGTCGGTCACCAACCAGGTCTTCGGCCACTTCACCATCAGCGTGGGGACCCTGCTCGACCCGCTGTCGGCCATGATGCTGGTGGTGGTCACCTTGGTGTCCTTTTTGGTGCACCTCTACAGCCTCGGCTACATGAGCGAGGACCCCGGCCTGGCCCGCTTTTTCATGTACCTGGGCCTCTTCACCTTCAGCATGCTGGGCCTGGTGGTCAGCCCCAACCTCTTCCAGATGTACATCTTCTGGGAGCTGGTGGGCCTGTGCAGCTACCTCCTCATCGGCTTCTACACCACCAAGCCCGAGGCCAACCAGGCCTGCAAAAAGGCCTTCGTGGTCAACCGCGTGGGCGACCTGGGCATGTTCTTGGGGATCCTCTTCCTCAGCTATTACCTGGGGACCTCCGATTTCTCCGCGATCGCCGCCCACCTCGGGTCCTGGCCCCTCTTCGGGCCGGCCTGGCTGCCCCTGGGCGCGGTGGCCCTCCTGCTCTTCTGCGGCGCCGTGGGCAAGAGCGCCCAGTTCCCCCTGCATGTGTGGCTGCCGGACGCCATGGAGGGCCCCACCCCGGTGTCGGCCCTGATCCACGCCGCCACCATGGTCGCGGCCGGCGTCTTCATGGTCGCCCGGGTCTACGCGGTCTTCGACGCCTCCCTGATGGGTTCGGTGAACGCGCCCCTGGTGGTCGCCTGCGTGGGCGGCTTCACCAGCCTCTTCGCGGCCACCATCGCCTGCACCCAGTTCGACATCAAGCGGGTGCTCGCGTATTCGACCCTGTCCCAGCTGGGCTACATGGTCATGGCCCTGGGCGCGGGCGGCCTCGGCGTCACCGCGGGCGCCTTCCACCTCTTCACCCACGCCTTCTTCAAGGCCCTGCTCTTCCTCGGCGCCGGCTCGGTCATCCACGCGGTCCACAGCAACGACGTGCGCGCCATGGGCGGCCTGCGGCGCAAGATGCCCCTGACCGGAATCACCTTCCTGGTGGCCAGCCTGGCCATCTCCGGGATCTGGCCCTTCGCCGGCTTCTTCAGCAAGGACATGATCCTGGCGGCCCTGAAGGACGCCCATATGACGGGCCTCTACGTGCTGGCCGCGGCCGTGGCCTTCCTGACCGCCTTCTACATGTTCCGCCTCTACTTCCTGACCTTTGAAGGGAAGGAGCCGGAGCACGGCCATCCCCACGAGTCCCCCTGGACCATGACCCTGCCCCTGGTGGTGCTGGCGGTCCTGAGCCTCGGCGCGGGCTTCGCCGGCCTCGACTTTGGCGGCCGCAGCTTCGGCAGCTACATCCGCTTCGACCGCAGCCCCACGCTCGCCTCCGACTGGACCCGCGCCCAGGGCCTGGCCCTGGCGCACCCCAAGGCGGTCGGCGACTACCGCCTGGCCACGGCCCTCTGGGCCGCGCCGGCGCTGCCGCCCACGGCGGCGACCGGACTTCCCGCGCCCGCCCCCGCGACGATCCCTCCTGCGCAGGAATCCCGCGCCTTCGTCCTGGACTACAGCGTGGCCGTGCCCGCCACCCTGCTGGGCCTGGCCGGCATTTTCCTGGCCTTCGGCGTCTACCGGCTCAAGTGGATCGATCCGGGCAGGGTGGCCCGGGCCCTGGGGCCCGTCTACACCACGGTCTACAACAAGTACTACGTCGACGAGTTCTACCGCTGGATGATGGACCACGTCTATTACGTGGTCTCCGGCGCCATCGCCTGGTTCGACCGGCACGTGGTCGACGGCGTGATGAACGGCCTGGCGCTGCTCATGCAGGTCGCGGGCGGCGCGCTGCGGCGCCTGCAGACCGGCCGCGCCCAGGCCTATGCCCTGGCCATGCTGGGAGGCATCCTGATCCTGCTGGGGGCGCTGAAGGTTTTCGTCCCATGAGGAAGGCTGAATGAACGCATTCCCCATTCTCTCCGCCATATGGCTGGCCCCCTTCGTCACGGGCCTGCTCATCATGGCCTTCGTCCCGGACACCAGGATCCAGGCCATCAAATGGCTGTCCTTGGGCGCCTCGGGCCTGTCCCTGCTGCTCACGGTCTGGCTGCTGGCCCAGTTCGACTACGGCCGGGCCGGGCAGCTGCAGTTCGCGGAGCGCTTCAGCCTGGTGCCCTCCCTGGGGGTCGAGTACCACCTGGGCGCGGACGGCATCAGCCTGCTCATGGTCGTGCTCAACTCGCTGATCCTCTTCACCGGCGTGCTGGCGTCCTGGGGCCTGAAGCACCGCGGCAAGGAGTTCTTCGTGCTCCTGCTGCTCCTGGGCGGCGGCGTCTTCGGGGTCTTCACCTCCTTCAACCTCTACGTGTTCTTCGCGCTGTACGAGGTCGCGGTGCTGCCCATGTACCTGCTCATCGGCATCTGGGGCACCGGGCCCAAGGAATATTCCGCCATGAAGCTGACCCTCATGCTCATGGGCGGCTCGGCCTTCCTCCTGCTGGGCATCCTGGCCCTCTACTACGGCTCCACCCCCCACACCCTGGACATCTTCGAGCTGAACAAGGCGGCCATGGCCGGCCAGTTCAGCCCGGGCTTCCAGAAGCTGTGGTTCCCGGTCCTCTTCCTCGGTTTCGGCGTGCTGGCCGCCCTCTGGCCCCTGCACACCTGGTCCCCCGACGGCCACGCCTCCGCGCCCACGGCCGTGTCCATGCTCCACGCCGGCGTGCTCATGAAGCTGGGCGCCTACGGCTGCCTGCGCGTCGCCATCTTCCTGCTGCCCGCGGGCGCGCACTTCTGGGCCCCGCTCATCGCGGTCCTGGCCCTGGTCAACATCGTGTACGGCTCCATCGGCGCCGCGGCCCAGACCGACCTGAAGTACGTCACCGCCTACAGCTCCGTGTCCCACATGGGGCTCGTGCTCCTGGGGCTTGCCACCCTGGACACTTTGGGCATGAACGGCGCGGTCCTGCAGATGTTCGCCCACGGCATCATGACCGGCACCTTCTTCGCCCTGATCGGCATGACCTACGGCCGCACGCACACGCGCCTCATGCCGAAGCTGGGGGGCCTGGCCCAGGTCATGCCCTTCATCGCAGCGGCCTATGTCATCGCCGGCATGGCCGGGCTGGGCCTGCCGGGCCTGAGCAGCTTCCCGGCGGAGCTGCTCGTCTTCCTGGGCGCCTACTTCACCCAGGACCTCTTCTTCAAGGTGGTGGCGGTCATCGCCCTGACGAGCATCGTGTTCACCGCCCTCTACGTGCTGCGCGTCCTGCAGAAGACCTTCTACGGCCCCATCACCGAGCCGCACTACAAGGAGCTGGGCGACGCCACCCTGGTGGAGCGCATCCCGGTGGTCATCCTCATCACGGTGATGGTCCTGGTCGGGGTCTACCCCTTCCCGGTGCTTAGGCTGATCGACGGCGGCCTCATCGCCGTGGCCCAGACCTTGGGGAGCCTGCCGCGATGAACCTGCAGCTGATCCTCCCGGAATTCGCGGTGCTGGGCCTGGGCCTGCTGGTCTTTTTCCTGGACCTGCTCGCGCCGGAGGGCGCCAGCCGCCGCTACCTCGGCTGGGTCTGCGCGGCCGGCTTCGCCGTGATTTTGGCCGTGCTCCTGGCGAGCCCCTTCCCCCAGGGCCCCTCCACGGCCTTCGGCGGTCTCTTCATCGCGGATTCCCTGGCCCGCGTCTTTGAAGTCCTTTTCCTGTCCGCGGCCCTGCTGGCATCCCTGGCCAGCGTCGACGCCCTGGAAGCCCGCGGCGTGGCCTGGGCAGGCGAGTACTACTTCCTGCTGGTCATGGTGACCCTGGCCATGATGTGCCTGGCCTCGGCCGGCGACCTCTTGAGCCTCTACGTGGCCCTGGAGCTCAACAGCCTCGGCTTCTATGCCCTGGTCAGCATCCTGAAGGGCCGCAGCCTGGTCAGCTCCGAGGCCGGCATCAAGTACCTGATCCTTGGGGCCATCGCCTCGGCCCTGCTGCTCTACGGCTTCTCCATCCTCTACGGACTCAGCGGCACCCTGTCCCTGCAGGGTTTGGCGGCCTGGTCCCAGGGCGCCGCGCATTCGCCGGCCCTGCTGCTGGCCCTGGCCCTGGTGACGGCCGGCTTGGCCTTCAAGGTCAGCCTGGTCCCCTTCCATATGTGGGCGCCCGACGTGTACCAGGCCGCCCCCACGCCCATCACCGCCTTCCTGAGCGTGGCGTCCAAGGCCGCGGGTCTCGCCCTGCTGATGCGCGTGCTCGACACCAGCTTCCACAGCCTGGCCGGGGTCTGGGACAAGCTCCTGATGGTCATGATGGCCCTGACCTTTGTGTGGGCCAATGTCGTGGCCCTGAAGCAGAGGGACCTGAAGCGCCTGATGGCCTACAGTTCCGTGGCCCAGGCCGGCTACCTGATGATCGGCATCGTCGCGGGGACCCCCTTGGGCCTCCAGGCCGTCCTTTTCTACGCCCTGGTCTACCTCTTCACCAACATGGCCGCCTTCCAGGTGATCCAGCTGGTGTCGGTGAAGGGGAGCCCGGAGCTCTCCGGGCTCAAGGGCCTGGCGCGTCGCTCCCCGGGCCTGGCCCTGATCATGCTGTGCGCGGTGCTCTCGCTGGGCGGCATACCGCCCTTCGGCGGCTTCTTCGGCAAATACTTCCTTTTCGCCGCGGGCGTCCAGGAAGGCCTGCTCAGCGGCCGGGTCTGGCTGCTGGCCCTGGTCGCCTTCGCCGTGGTGATGAGCATCGTGTCGCTCTTCTACTACCTGGTCATCATCAAGCAGATGTACATCGAGCCCTCCGCGGACGAGGCGCCGGTGGCGGCGCCCGCCGCGGCCCGCATCGCCTTGGGCCTTTGCACCCTGATGATCCTGGTCACGGGCGTCTATCCGTCCCCCATCCTGGACTGGTTGAAGCAGGCCCTGCCCTAAAGGCCGGAGGCGGATCCGCGCCCAGGGGAGGCCCCGCGGGGTCTCCCTTTCCGTTTTCAAGAAAGACCGCATGCCGATCTCCGAAAAGACCGCCCCCTCGCAGGAAGTGAACCGTGTCTGAGCAGGCCAAGGCCGTCGCCGACGAATCCGTCCTTGCCGCCGCGAAACCCGCGGTGCGGGACCCCTTGGCGCGCATCCTGGGCAGCTTCAAGCTGACCCTGAGCCTCTTCGCCCTGCTGGGCCTCTTCTCCGCCTTCGGGACCTTCATCCCCCAGGGCGACGAGGCGCCGCGCATCGCCCAGCTCTACGGCGACAAGGCCTACAAGCTGGCCATGCAGCTGGGCCTGGACCAGGTCTACCATTCCTGGTGGTTCATCATGGTGCTGGCCATGATGGCCCTGAACCTGATCATGGTCACCTGGGTGCGGGTGCCCCATGTCTGGCGCATCTCCCGCGAAACCGACGCCGTCCTGCTCAAGGACCCCCTGGTCCCCAAGACCGCCTTCACCCGGGTCTGGGACACCCCCCTGCCCCCGCTGGAGGCCCTGGACCGCGCGCGCCGCTCGCTGCAGCTGGAATTCCCGCGCCTGGCCCAGAAGGAGGGGCCCAAGCGCAGGCTCCTGGTCGGAGAGAAGCACTTCCTGTCCCTGTGGGCCGCCCACATCGTGCACCTGGGCCTGCTGCTGCTGCTGCTGGCCGGCGTGCTGAAGATCCTCTTCGGCTCCAACCACAACGTCATCGTCAAGGAGGGCGGCCAGAGCGCGGTCCCGGTGGAGCAGGTGCATTGGGGCCTGCATGTGCGCCGCCTGGACCTGCCCTTCGGCCTGAGCCTGCCGCTGCCGCTGCTCTACGAGCGCAGCCTGGACAACGCCGACTTCCAGATCTACCTCGACAAGTTCGACGTCCGCTACTACCCAGGCACCGCCTCCCCCAGCCTATTCCGCTCCGACGTCAAGATCATCCGCAACGGGGAGATACAGACCGCGGCCTCCATCCTGGTCAACTCGCCCCTGGCCGTGGACGGGCTTTTGCTCTACCAGGCCTCCTGGGGTTATGATGGGCTCTACTCCGCCGAGTTCGAGGTGCAGCTGCCCGGGGAGACGGAGCGCCTCGACATCCGCGCCCCCTACCTCCAGCGCATCAAGCTCCTGGACACCGGCTGGGAGCTGGAGGTCATGGACTTCTACCCCGACGCGGGCATGGCCTCGCCGGGCGTCCTGCAGAACAACAGCGACGACCTGAACAACCCGGCCATCCGCGTCCAGTTCTGGAAGCACGGGGTCGAGAAGAGCCTCACCTGGTTCGTGTACGCCATGCCGGACATCCAGATGGCGAAGGTGCCCGGGCTGAAGCTCTACGGCAAGACCGTGGACCCGGTCCCCTTCACCGTGCTCCAGGCCAACGCCGACCCCGGCGCGCCCATCGCGGCGCTGGGGGCCTTCCTGGTCGTCTTCGGCGTGTTCTCGGCCTTCTACCTGTTCTACCGCAAGGCCTGGGTGCTGGTGGAGCCGCTCGAGGGCGGGGGCAGCCGGGTCACCCTGGCCGGCTTCGTGCGCCGCAACAAGATCGCCTTCCAGCGCGTGTTCACGCGGCTGGGGCAATCCCTGGATGAGGGCCTGAGCGCCGAGCCCAAAACCACCCTGGAGACGCAAGCATGAACCCCCTGGACAACGGCTTCCAAGACGCCTTCAGCCAAGGCTTGTTCCTGGCCCTCTTCGTGCTGCAGGGCGTCACCTGGGGCTTCTACCTGGCCTACGCCCTGACGAAGAAGGACTGGCAGTATGCCTGGGCGCGCAGGATGCTGTGGGCCTGCGTGGCCTGGAACGTGGGCGCCCTCATCTACCGCTGGGCCGTGGCCGGGCACGCGCCCTGGGCCAACCAGTATGAGAGCGCCACGATGGTGGCCTTCGGCGTGCTGGCGCTCTTCTCCTACTTCGAACGGGAGGCCAAGCTGCCGATCTTGGGGCTCCTGGTCCTGCCCGCGGCCATGGTGGCCATCGCCGCCGCCAACCTGCTGCCCGAGGAGTACAAGCACATCTCACCGCTCATGCCGGCCCTGCAGAGCTACTGGCTCAAGATCCACGTGTCGTGCATGCTGACCAGCTACGGGGCCTTCGCCAGCACCTTCGCCCTGAGCCTGCTCTACCTCATCAAGACCGGCAACTGGACCCGCAAGACCACCTGGATCGCCTTGGCCATCGCCTCCCCGCTGGCGGGCTGGTTCTTCGGCTACGTGCACCAGAGCGCCCGCAGCGACTTCTGGAACTGGCTCATGGCGGCCACGGGCGGCACGGAGCTGGCCTACGGCGACACGGCCAAGGCCTACGCCATCTGCGCGGCCGGGGCCCTCGCCATCGGCATGCTGCTGGCCTTCGCCCTGCAGTTCCTGCCCCAGCGCCTGATGGACTCCGTGCCCGACGCCGGCACCCTGGACGAGCTCAACTACCGCAGCGTGGCCATCGGCTTCCCTCTGCTGACCCTGGGCATCATCCTCGGGGCGGTGTGGGGGCACCTGGCCTGGGGCCGCTACTGGGGCTGGGACCCCAAGGAGACCTGGGCCTTCATCAGTTGGCTGATCTTCGCCTTTTTCCTGCACATGCGCGTGTTCGGCGGCTGGGAAGGCCGCAAGATCGCCTGGGTCGGGCTCATCGGCGCCGGCTCCATCGTCTTCACCTACTGGGGCGTCAACTTCCTGCTGTCCGGCCTGCACGCCTACGCGAAGCCCTGATCGATAGTCTCTGAAAGGGAAGCCATGCGCGCTGCACCGCCCGCCCTCTACCCGGCCACCCTGGACCTCAGCGGGTCCCAGGTGGTGGTGCTGGGCGCCGGGGCCGTGGCCCTGCGCAAGCTCAAGGGCCTGCCCAAGGGCCTGGGCCGCGCTCTCGTCGTGGCCCCTGAGGTTTCGCCCGCGCTGAGGGCCTGGGCCCGTCCGCGGCCCTGGGTGAGGATCCTGCGGCGCGGATTCGAGCCCCGCGACCTGAAGGGCTGCCGCCTGCTGTTCTGCTGTTCCGACGACGAAACGGTGAACAGCCTGGCCGCGCGCCGGGCCCGCGCCGCGGGCGTCTGGGTCTGCCAGTCCTCCCGGCCCGAGCAGGGCGACCTGCGGGTGCCCGCCGTGGCCCGCGCCGGGGGCCTGCGGATGACCTTGAGCACCGGGGGCGCCAGCCCCGCCATGGCCAAGGCTTTGCGCTCCCATTTTGAATCCCTGTTGCGGGCTTCGGACCTGGCCTGGTTCCTCCGCCGATTGGAGGCCCTCCGTCCCGCCATGAAGTCCGACCCGCAATTCAAGGCCCGCCTCCTGCGGCGCCTGATCGTCCCAGAAGTCCTGTCCCGCGTGCTGGCCCGCCGGAGCCCGGCCGGCCGCCGCGGCCTCCAAGCCCTGTTGAAACCATGACCGACATCCGTCCCGCGTTCTTCTGGCTCTATGAGGCGGCCTTCGGGCTGCAGCTGCCCGCGCTCGCCCTCTTCCTGAGCTACGCCTTCAAGCCGAAGCGCTCCCTGGCGCTCGCGGCCACCGCCTTCCTCGCGGCCTCCCTGCTCGCGCACCTGGTCTTCACGGCCCTGCTGGCCCTGAACGCGGGCCGCCTGCCCCTGACCAACGGATTTGAGGCCGTATCGGCCTGGGGCCTGGCCCTCACGGCCCTGGTCGTGGAGGTGGAATGGCGCCACCGCTTGGGGCTTCTGGGCGCCTTCCTGGCGCCCCTGAGCGCCGCCACCCTGCTGATGGGCTTCCGCTTCGCGCAGTCCGCGGACCAGGCCATGCAGGGCCTGGGGGACGCCTGGCTGCTCACCCACGTGGCCCTGGCCATGCTCAGCTACGCCCTGTTCACCGCGGCCGCGGGCGCGGCGGGCGCCTACCTGGTGCAGGACGGGCAGCTGAAGTCCAAGCGCATGGGCGCCCTGTTCTATGAGCTGCCGCCCCTGGGCGAGCTGGAGTCCCTGCTGGCCCGGCTCGCCGGCGCTGGCCTGGCCTCGCTGGGCCTGGCGGTCGCCACCGGCTTCGTCTGGCGCCTGCGCCTGGGGCTCCCCTTGTTCTCCGCGGACCCCAAGATCGGCTTCAGCCTCGGCATGGCCGCGGCCTACGCCCTGGGCCTCGCGGCCCGCTGGCGCGGCCCCATGAAAGGCCGGCGCTTCGCCTGGCTGTGCGTGCTGCTCTTCGTGACGCTCTTCTTCGGCGTCTACCTGGTCGACCTCTATTTCGGCGGGCACGCCTTCCTGCGCCCGGGGGGCGCCTGATGGCCCTCCTGATGGCGGGCGTCTCCCACCGCAGCGCCGGGCTCGAACTGCGCGAAGCCCTGGCCCTGGACGGGCGCATGGACCAGGCCTTCGGGCTCCTCAAGGGCTCCGGCCTGGAGGAAGTGGTCCTGCTGAGCACCTGCAACCGGGTGGAGGCCTACGCCGTGGCGCCGGACGCCCAGTCCGCCGCGGCGCGCATGCGGGCCTTTTTCGAGGGCCTGGCCCCGGGCCGCCAGGCCCAGGTGCGCAAGGCCCTCTACGGCGCCCACGACCAGGACATGCTGTGGCACCTCCTGCGCGTGAGCGCGAGCCTCGACTCCATGGTGCTGGGGGAGGCCCAGATCCTGGGCCAGGTGAAGGAAGCCTATGAGACCGCGGTGCGGGCGGGCTGCGTGGGGCCGCTCTTCCACGGCGTGTTCCAGAGGGTCTTCGCCGCGGCCAAGGAGGTGCGCAACTCCACCGAGATCGGGCGCCACCCGGCCAGCGTGCCCAGCGTGGCGGCCCAGGTGGCCGAACGCCTCTTCGGGGACCTCAAGGGGCGCGCGGTGCTGGTGCTGGGCGGCGGCGAGATGGCGGAGCTGACGGCCGAACACCTGTTCTCCGCGGGCGCGGACCGCCTGATCTTCTGCAACCGCTCGTACCCCAAGGCCCGCGCCCTGGCCAACCGCTACAAGGGACGCGCCCTGGGCCTGGAGCGGCTCGACGCCGCCCTGGCAGAGGCGGACGTGCTGGTGTGCTCCACCGGCGCGCCCCAGGCCCTGGTCCGCGTCGACGCGGCCCGCGCGGCCCAGCAGGCGCGCCACCAGCAGCCCCAGCTCTTCATCGACATCAGCGTGCCGCGCAACATCGAGCCCGCGGTCGGCGCCCTGGAGCACGTCTACCTCTACAACCTCGACGACCTGGACGCCCTGGCGGCGGAGCACCGCGGCCGGCGCGAGACCGCCAGCCGCGAAGCCGAAGCCCTGCTCAAGCGCAGCCTCGGCGCCATCAACGACTGGATGGCCGTGTCCCGCGTGGCGCCCACCCTCGGCCGCCTCAGCGCCCATTTCGAGGCGGTGCGCGAGGCGGAGCTGGCCCGCGCCTCCGCGAAGCTGGCCCACCTCAGCCCCGAGGACCGGCAAAAGGTGGAGGCCCTGACCAAGGCCATGATGAACAAGCTCCTGCACGCGCCCTTGAGCCGGCTGAAGGCCCAGGCCGGCGGCGAGGGCTCCGCGGCCCTGGTGCGCGGGGCTGAGGAGCTCTTCGGCCTGGATCCGGAGAAGAACCAGTGAAGCGCCTGCGCCTGGCCACGCGGGGCTCGGCCCTGGCCCTGGTGCAGTCGCGCAGCGCGGCCGCGGCGCTGGAGGCCGCGCATCCGGGCCTGGCCGTGGAACTGGTCGTGCTCAAGAGCGAGGGGGACCGGCGCCAGGACGCGCCCCTGTCCCAGGCCGGCGGCCAGGGCTTGTTCACCCGCGTCCTGGAGGAGGCCCTGCTCAAGGGGGAGGCCGATTTGGCCGTCCACAGCCTGAAGGACCTTCCCAGCAGCTTGGCCGAAGGCCTGGTCCTGGCCGCGGTCGGGACCCGGGAGGACTGGCGCGACGCCTGGCTCAGCTCCGGCGCGGCCCTGCCCTGGGACCTGGCCGACGGCGCCCTGGTCGGGACCGGCAGCCCGCGCCGCCGTGCCCAGCTGGCCCTGCGCCACCGCGGCCTGCGCTTCGCGGAATTGCGCGGCAACGTGGACACCCGCCTGAAAAAGATCGCGGCCAAGGAAGTGGACGGCGCCGTGCTGGCCCTGGCCGGGCTCAAACGCCTGGGCCTGGCGGCGCAGGCCCGCCACATCTTCACGGAAGCGGAGATGCTGCCCGCTCCGGGGCAGGGCTTCATCGCCCTGGAGACCCTGGCCCAGGGCGAGGCCCGCGGCCTGTGCGCGGCCTTCAACGACCCGCGCGCCGAGGCCGAAGCCGTCTGCGAACGCGCCTTTTTGGAGCGCCTGCAGTCCGGCTGCATGGCGCCCGTGGGGGCGCTCGCCCGCGGAGATGGCCAAGGGCTGTCCCTGGATGTCTTCGTGGCCATCAAGCCCGGGCGGCCCCTGCGCACGCGCATGGACGGCGAGCTCGTCCAGGCCCGCGGCCTGGGCCTGGCTTTGGCGGACGAAGTGCTGGCGGCGGGCCTATGAGCAGGGCGGCCGCGGCCAAGGGCAAAGTATTCCTGGTGGGCGCGGGCCCCGGCGACCCCGGGCTCCTCACTCTGCGGGGCAGGGAAGTCCTCGGCCAGGCCGAGGTGCTCGTCTACGACCTCCTGGCCAACCCGGAACTGCTGGCCCTGGCGCCACCCACGGCCCGGCGCATCAACGCAGGCAAGCGCGCCGGGGCGCATGTCCTGGGCCAGGACGAGACCAACGCCCTGCTGGTGCGCCTGGGCCGCCAGGGCAAGCGCGTGGTGCGGCTCAAGGGCGGCGATCCCTTCGTCTTCGGCCGCGGCGGCGAGGAGGCCCTGGCCCTGGCGGACGCGGGCGTGCCCTTCGAGGTGGTCCCCGGCGTCAGCAGCGGCATCGCCGCCCCGGCCTATGCCGGCATCCCCGTGACCCACCGCGGCCTGGCTTCGGCCGTGGTCTTCGCCACGGGACAGGAGCGCAGCGGGAAGCCCCTGAGGCCCGCGACCCTGAAGGCGCTGGCCAAATTGGACGCCACCCTGGCATTTTTCATGGCCACCCAGTCCGTGGACCGCGTGGCCAGGGCCCTGGTGCGCTACGGCAAGCCCGCCTCCACGCCCGCGGCCTGCGTCATGAACGGCACCCTGCCGGAGCAGAGGGTCCTGCTGACGACCCTGGGGCGCCTGGCGGAGGACATGCGCGGCGGCGGCTTCGGCGCTCCCGGCCTGCTCCTGGTCGGGCCGGTGGCGGCCTTGCGGCAAAGGCTGGCCTGGTTCGAGTCGCGGCCCCTCTTCGGCCGCCGCTACATCGTCACGCGCGCCCGGGAGCAGGCCAGCCGCCTGAGCGCGGATCTGCGGGCCCTGGGCGCCGAGGTCTGGGAGGTGCCGGCCCTGCGCATCGAGGCCCTGCCCCTGGACAAGGCCATGCGCAAGGCCTTGTCCGCGATCGACGCGATGGATTGGCTGGTCCTGACCAGCGTCAACGGCGTGGAGCACTTCTTCGCGCGGCTCTTCGAGGCCGGGCTCGACGCGCGGGCCCTGCGGGGCTGCCGCATCGCCGCGGTGGGCCGGAGCACGGCAGAGGCCCTGGCCGCGCGGGGCCTGAAGGCCGACCTGGTGCCCGCGGACTACGACGCGGAGCACCTCCTGAAGGATCTCACGCCGCGCCTGGCCCGTTCCGGACGCCGGCGCGGGGTGCTGCTGGCGCGGGCCGAGGCGGGCCGCCCCGTGCTCCCCGAGGGCCTGCGGCGCCTGCGCGTCCCCTGCGTGGACCTGGCCCTCTACCGCAGCGCCCCCATCGGCGCGCGGCCCAAGGACGGCCTGGCCGAGGCCATCCAAAGCGGCCGGGTGGACGGCGTCACCTTCACCAGCTCCGGCACCGTGGAGCAGTTCCGCGGCCTCTTCAGCCCCTCGCGCTGGCGGGCCCTGGCCCCGAAGGTGCGCGGGCTCTGCCTGGGCCCGATCACCCGCAAGGCCGCGGAAGAGGCCGGCATCAGCGTGGCGCTGGAGGCGCCCCAGGCGCTGATCGCCTCCCTGATCGAAGCTTTGCTTGGCGTCGACGGAAGGAAAGCCCCGCTCCCCTAAAGGCCCTTTGGAGCCCTTGCAATGACGAGCGCCGAAGCCCCTCTCGCCCCCCGCGAACACCCCTGGATCGCGCCTTTGGCCGGCTGCGCCCTGGTGCTGGGCTTGTGCCTGGCCAGCCTCATGGGCTGGCTCTCGCGCCTGGGGGAGCGCCTTGATTTTTCCTCGGGCGGGCTGGCCCTGGCTTTGGCCGTCCTGGCCCTCGGGCCCCTGGCCTTTTATGGCCTCAGCCTGGAACGCGGCAAAGCCGCCCCCGCCCTGCGTTCGGCCGTCGCGCCCTGGATCCTTTTCGCGGACCTGCACCTCTGCGTCCAGATCAGCGGGGGGCTCGCCTCGCCGCTGTGGAGCGCCTATCCCCTCCTGGCCCTGGTGCTGGCGCGCAACGCGGACGCCTTCAACGCCGCGGCCCTCACGGGCGTGGCCACGGTCCTGGAAGCCTTTCCCTTGTGGATGCAGGCGCACGGCGGGGACGGCGGCGTGGCCGCGGCAGGGGAGTGGTGGCCGCGCGGACTGGCCCTGCTGCTGCCCGCCCTGGGCCTGGGAATGGGCCTCCTGAGCCGGGATCCCCGCCCGGCCGCGGCCGAGAGGGCCGGCCTTCCGGGCCCCATGGAGGAGCCGCGGCCGCGCCCGGCCCCGAGCTCCGCGTCGGGCGCCCCGCCCCCCTCGCCGTCCTTGTTGCCCCTGCCGGAGCTCGCCCTCGGCCTGTCGGACGTGGCGGCGGTGCTGAACCAGGACCTGATCGCGTCCCTGGAGCTGGCCTTCCACGCCCATCCCGCCTGGAACGCCCTGAGCCTCTGGCTGGGCGACGAAAAAGGCGTGGCCCTGCGCTACGCGCGCATCCGGCAGGGCAAGCCGGTCCAGGAGGCGCGGGTGGAGCCGGGCGAGGGGCTGCTGGGCCTGGCCCTGCGCGAGCACCGCGAGCACAAGTTCCTGAACATCGAGCCCCTCTCGCCCGCGGCCGCCGCGGTGCTGCCCTATGCCGAGCCGCCCTACCTAGCCGGCATCCTGAGGGTGCTGGTCCTGGAGAACGAGGGCCGTTTGGTGGGCCTGCTGGCCTGCGACAAGCTGGCCCAGGAGAGCTTCGGCGCGGACGAGATCCACGCGCTGGACGGGCTGAGCCGCCTGCTGATACGCCAGGCCCAGGCCGCGGACCACATCGACCGCCTGCAGGCCCAGGGCGGGCGCACCCAGAAGCTCTATGCCGCGGCCAAGGAGCTGTCCATGGGCCTGGAACGCGAGGACCTGCTGGCGCGCTTCGGAGGGCTCCTGCGCAGCCTGGTGCCCTGCGACTCCTGGGCCTTGGGGATGCGCGAGGAGGAGAACGCCGCGCTGGAGCGCCTGGCCTCGGACGGCTACCGCCGCGACGCGCCGCGGGCCCTGTCCCTGGACCGGGCCGGGGCCCTGGCCGCCACCCTGCAGCAGGCGGACGGGGCCGTGCTCTTCAACAGCGTGGCGGGCGCCCAGGCGCCGGCGGTCCTGCTGGAGGGCCTGGCGGGATCGCCCGGGCACTTCCTCCTGGCCCCCCTGCGCCAGGGCGGGCGCCTGTGCGGGGTCCTGAAGCTGGACCGGGCCGGCGAGCCCTTCAGCGAGGAGGAGCGCGACGCCGCCTACATCTTCGCCACCCAGGCCGCGCACACGCTCGAGAACACGCGCCTCTACTCCCTGCACCGGCGCCTCGCCACCACCGACGGCCTGACCGGCCTGTACAACCACCGCTACTTCCAGGAGCGCCTGGCCCTGGAGCTGGAGCAGGCCCTGCGCACGGGGCGGCCCCTGTCCCTGGGGCTGACGGACATCGATTTTTTCAAGAAGTTCAACGACAACTTCGGGCACCAGGAGGGCGACGCGGTCCTGCGCAAGGTGGCGGCATTGCTGAAGGAAGGCGTGCGCTCGGACCGGGACATCGTCTGCCGCTACGGCGGCGAGGAATTCGTGACCATCCTGCCGGACTGCGACGTGGTGGAGGCACGCCAGGTGATGGAGCGCCTGCGGGCCTCCTGCGCGGCCAACTTGAGCGGCGGCAACGCCGAGCAGAGCCAGGGCATCACCCTTTCCATAGGCATCTCCACCTTCCCCGCGGCCGCGCGCGAACAGCGCGACCTGATCCATGTGGCCGACGAGGCCCTCTACCGGGCCAAGCACGCCGGACGCAACCGGGTGTGCAGCTTCAAGGACGTTTGAAGCCCCCTGAAGGCCCAGCTTTGCGCTTTGCCGCCTTGGGCATCCAATGGTATCGTGAACGCTTTGCGGCTACGCAGAGAGGTGCCGGACAGTGATCGACTTCAATGATCCCTACTATCTTGAACGCAAGCACAAGGCCGACGAGCTGGAGGCCAAGGGTTTCGCGCCCTACGGCGGATCCTTTGCCCGCAGCCACAGCCTGGACCAGGTGCAGGCCGCCTTCGCGGACAATCCGCTCGTGGAGCACGGCCCGGTGGTGCGGGTGGCGGGCCGGCTGGCGGCCATGCGCATGCAGGGCAAGGCCGGCTTCGCCCACCTGTCCGGGGCCGACGGCCGCCTGCAGGTGTACTTCAAGCAGGACCGCCTGGGCGAGGAAGTCTTCCAGGGCCTGGTCAAGCGCCTGGACCTGGGCGACATCATCGGCGTGGAAGGCCCCGTGTTCAGGACCCGCACCGGCGAGCTGACCGTCGAGGTCGCCTCCGTCGTCCTGCTGGCCAAGGCCCTGCTGGCCCCGCCGGACAAGTGGTCGGGCCTCCAGGAGACCGAGCTGAAGTACCGCCAGCGCTACCTGGACCTGATGGCCAACGAGGAGACCCGGGCGGTCTTCCTGAAGCGCAGCCTGGCCGTGGCCAAACTGCGCGAGGAGCTCAGGGGCCTGGGCTTCATGGAGGTGGAGACCCCCATGCTGCAGGTCCAGCCCGGCGGCGCGGCGGCGCGGCCCTTCGTGACGCACCACAACGCCTTGGACATGGACCTCTTCCTGCGCATCGCCCCGGAGCTCTACCTCAAGCGCCTGCTGGTGGGCGGCTACGACAAGGTCTTCGAGGTCAACCGCAACTTCCGCAACGAGGGCCTCAGCCCCCGCCACAACCCCGAATTCACCATGCTGGAGGTCTACGAGGCCTACGCCGACGGCGCCCGCATGATGGACCTGACCGAGCGGCTGATCGCGGCCATGGCCCAGGCCGCCGGCGTGGGCCTGAAGCTCAGCTACCAGGGCCGGGAGCTGGACCTGACGCCGCCCTTCAAGCGCCTGTCCATGCGCCAGGCCGTGGCGGACTGCGGGGTGGCGGATCCCGCGGCCCTGGACGACGCGGCTTTGGCCGCGCTGCTTCCGGACCTGAGCCCGGCCGCGCGGCGCGCCCTGAACGCGGGCCAGCGCCTGGAGGCCCTCTTCGGCGCCCTGGCCGAGCCCAAGCTGCACGCGCCCGTCTTCATCACCGACTACCCCATCGAGATCTCGCCCTTGGCGAAGCGCAAGGCCGACGACCCCGGCCTGGCCGACCGCTTCGAGCTCTTCATCGCCGGGCGCGAGATCGCCAACGGCTTCTCCGAGCTCAACGACCCCCTGGACCAGTACCGCCGTTTCGAGGACCAGCTGAAGGCCCGCGCCGGCGGCGACGAGGAGGCCCACGGCATGGACGAGGACTTCGTGCGCGCGCTCCTGCACGGCATGCCTCCGGCGGGGGGCATGGGCCTGGGCGTGGACCGCCTGGTCATGCTGCTGGCCGACGCGGCCTCCATCCGCGACGTGATCCTCTTCCCGCACATGCGCCCCCGCGCCGCCGAGCCCGTCCGGGCCGCCGCACCCGAGAGCGGAGGGAAGGCTTGAGCCTGGGCCTCGAAGCCTCCCTCGCCGTCCAGCATCTGGCGCCCAAGCGCCGCCGCGGCTTCATCAACCTGATCGGACTGATCTCCATCCTGGGGGTGGCCGTCAGCGTGTCGGGCGTGATCGTGGTGGTGTCCGTGATGAACGGCTTCCGCCGCGACATCCGCGACCGCATCATCGGCACCAACGCGCACGTGATCGTCAACGCCTACACCAAGGACGGCATCCCCCACTGGCAGCAGCTCTGCGAGCGCATCCGGGGCGTGGACGGGGTGCTGGCCGTGTCGCCCTACTTCCAGGGCCAGATGATGCTCAAGAGCGAGGGGGGCGTCACCGGGGTGCTGGTGCAGGGCATCCTGCCGGACGCGCAGTCCTCCATCGGCAAGCTCAAGCAGGACATCGTCAAGGGCTCCCTGGCGGCCCTGGACCCGGAATCCGCGACCGCGGCCGCCGCCCAGGCCCTGTCCCCGGCCGCCGCGGCCGCGGACGACGCCTCGGACTCGGCCGACGACGCCGGCCCGGCGCCCTGCCCGCTCCTGCTGGGCACGGAGCTGGCCGGGACCCTGGACCTGGGCCTGGGGGACACGCTGGACCTCTTCACGCCGGTCTTCCGCCCCACGGCCGTGGGCCTCATGCCCCGCATGGAGAAGGGGCGCGTGGCCGGGACCTTCGAGACCGGCTACTACGAGTACGACAGCGGCATGGCCTACATGCGCCTGGCCGACGCCCAGCGGCTCTTCGACGCCCCGGGGCAGGTCAACCAGATCGCGGTGCGCACCACCTCCCTGGAGGACGCCAGCCGCGTGCGCGACGCGATCCAGGCCATGGACAACGGCGTGAGCTTCTGGGTGGCCGACTGGCAGAGCTCGAACCAGAACCTGTTCAAGGCCCTGGCCATGGAAAAGATCATCATGTTCCTCATCCTGGGCTGCATGGTCCTGGTGTCCGCGGTCAACATCGTCTCCACCCTGGTGATGGTGGTGATGGAGAAGCAGAAGCAGATCGGCGTCCTGCGCAGCCTGGGCTTCTCCAAAGGCGGGGTGATGCGCGTCTTCCTGTTCCAGGGGCTCTACATCGGCGGCGCCGGCGGCACGCTGGGCTTCGCCCTGGGCCTGGGCGTGTGCTGGATCATCTCCGTGTGCCCGATCAAGATCCCGGGCGGAGGCTCGGTGTACTACATCGAGAACCTGCCCGTGCAGGTGATGGGCACGGACCTGGGAATAGTCGGCGTGGTGGCCTTCGTCACCTGCATCCTGGCGGCGGTCTACCCCGCGTTCCAGGCGGCGGCCCTGGACCCGGTCGAGGCGATCCGCTATGAATGAGGAGTCGCTCAGGGCCACGGGGCTGGTCAAGGACTACAGCAGCAGCGGAGCCTCGGCGACGCGCGCCCTCAGGGGCGTGGACTTCGCGGTCTCGCGCGGCGAGCTCTGCGCCGTGGTGGGGCCCAGCGGCGCGGGCAAGACCACCCTGCTGTACCTGCTGGGGGGCCTGGCGCGGCCCAGCCAGGGCGAGGTCTGGGTGGGGGGGCAGCCGATCTTCCGGCTCGACGACGGGTCCCTCTCGCGCCTGCGCAACCGGCGCCTGGGCTTCGTGTTCCAGTACCACCACCTGCTCCCGGAATTCGACGCCACCGACAACGTGGCCCTGCCCCTGCGGGTGGGGGGCTTGGGCGTGGAGGAGTCCCGCGGGCGGTCCCGCGTCCTCCTGCGCAAGATGGGGCTGGGCGCCCGCCTGGACCACCGGCCCGGCGAACTCTCGGGCGGTGAGCAGCAGCGCGTGGCCGTGGCCCGCGCCCTGATCAGCGACCCGGCGGTGGTGCTGGCCGACGAGCCCACGGGCAACCTGGACAAGGCCAATTCCGAGGCGGTCTTCGCCCTGCTGCAGCAGGCGGCGCACGCCGGCGGACAGGCGGTGGTGCTGGTGACGCACAACGCCGACCTGGCGCGGAGGGCGGACCGCACGGTGCGCATGGAAGACGGAGCCATTCTTTAGCGGAGTCGCGATGCTGGTGAACCTCAACGGAACATTGGTCCCCAAGGAAAAGGCCGTCATCTCGGTCTTCGACCACGGCCTGCTCTACGGCGACGGGGTCTTCGAAGGCATACGCGCCTACCGCGGCAGGGTCTTCCGCCTGGCCCAGCACCTGGACCGCCTCTACGACTCCGCCAAGGCCATCTTGCTTGAGCCGCCCCTGTCCAAGGCCGCCATGCGCGCCGAGATCCTCAGGACCCTGGCGGCCAACGGCCTGAAGGACGCCTATGTGCGCCCCGTGTTCACGCGCGGGGAGGGCGATCTGGGCCTCAGCCCCAGCCAGTGCCGCAAGCCCACCTACTTCATCATCGCCGACCACATCCGCCTCTACCCCGACGCCACCTACCGCGACGGCCTGGCCCTGATCACGGTGCCCACGCGCCGCAACGTGGCCGAGGCCCTCAGCCCCAAGATCAAGAGCCTCAACTACCTCAACAACATCCTGGCCAAGATCGAGGCCGGCCAGCGCGGCGCCCTGGAGGCCATCCTGCTGACCCAGGACGGCTACGTGGCCGAGTGCACGGCCGACAACCTCTTCATCCTGCGCAAGGGGCGCCTGCTCACGCCCCCGACCTGGCAGGGCGCCCTCGAGGGCGTGACCCGGGAGGCCGTCCTGGAGCTGTCCCGCAAGGCGAAGCTGACGGCGGTGGAGGAGCCCATCACGCGCTACGACATCTACACCGCCCAGGAGGCCCTCATGACGGGCACGGCCGCGGAGATCGTCCCGGTCACCTCCCTGGACGGCAGGGCCATCGGCTCCGGCGCGCCCGGGCCCGTGACCAAGAGGCTCATGGCCGCCTTCAAGGCCCTGACCCTGAGCTCCGGGGACCGCATCCCGGCCAAGCCCAAGGGAAGGGCCGCATGAAGGGCGCCGACCGGAAAACGAAGCCCGCGCCCAAGCCGGGGTCCTCCCGCCAGGCGCGCAACCGCACGACGCTGAAGGTCGGCCTGGCCCTGCTCTGCGTGGTGCTGCTCTGCGACCTGCTGGGCGCCTTCGACCTGCTGGAATTCAAGAGCGTGGACCTGCGCTTCGCGGCGCGCCAGCTGGTGCAGGGGCCGCGCCCGATGCAGGTCCCCGCCGCCATCGTGGCCATCGACGACGCCTCGCTCAACGGCTGGGTGGGCAACGACAACCAGACCCACTACATGCCCGACCGCTGGTCCTGGCCGCGGGACTTCTACGGCACGGTGGTGGCCAAGCTCAAGGCGGCCGGGGCCCGCCTGATCGTCTTCGACATCACATTCTCCGAGAGCTCCAAGCGCGACCCCAAGCAGGACCAGGAGTTCGCCGACGCGGTGCGCAAGGCCGGGAACGTCATCTTCATCGAGCGCATCAAGTTCTTCGACGTCGACGGCAACGCCGCCCAGAAGGTGGAGACCCTCATCCCGCCCCTGGACGCGGCCAAGCTCGACAAGGGCTTCATCAACCTCGACAACGCCGGCGACGGCGTCCTGCGCAGCTCCGAGCCCATGCTGTGGGACTCCAACGACGACATGGACTCCGACAAGCCCAACGCGGAGCTGATCGTGCTGCGCCACTACCTGGGCCTGGCGGCGGAGCCCAGCTACGACGCGGCGGACGACACCGTGCGCCTGGGCGACCGGGTCATACCGCTCTACCACCGGGGCGTCGACATCAACTATCCGGGCCCGGCGGGCACGGTGCCGACCTTCCCCTTCCACGACGTGTACAACGGCACCATGGACATGGGCAGCTTCAAGGGCAAGGTGGTCTACATCGGCTCCACCAGCGAGATCCTCAAGGACACCTGGCAGACGCCCTTCTCCCAGAACGGCCAGGCCGATTTCCCCGGGGTCGAGGCCCGCGTCGATTTCCTCGACACCCTCCTGACCCAGCAGTACCTGCGCCACCCCTCGATCTGGTTCGAGCTCGTCTCGGTCCTCCTGCTGGGCCTGCTCGTCATCGTGCTGACCTACCGCATCGCGGCCCTGCCGGGCATCGGGGTGGCGCTGCTGGTCGTGCTGGCCTGGGCCCTGGCCGCGGGCATGGCCTTCATCTCCGGCAACTGGGTGCTGCCCATGGTCTCCCCGATCCTGGCGGTGGTCTTTCCCTTCACCGGCCTGGCGATCTACCGCGGGCGGGAGCAGGAGCGGGAGACCCGCCAGACCCGCCAGATGTTCAGCAAGTACGTCTCCAAGCAGATCGTGGACGAGATCCTGCAGAACCCCGACGCCATCAAGCTGGGCGGGGAACTCAAGGAGACCAGCATCCTCTTCTCCGACGTGCGCGGCTTCACCACCCTGAGCGAGCAGCTCAGCGCGCCCGAGGTCGTGGAGATCCTCAACGAATACCTGACCGCCATGGTGGACATCGTCATCGCCAACGACGGCACCGTGGACAAGTACGTGGGCGACGCCATCATGTCGGTGTGGGGCTCGCCCCTGCCCGACCCCCAGCACCGCCGCAAGGCCCTGCGCACGGCCGTGCAGATGATGGAGGCCCTGGCCAAGCTCAGGGAGCGCTGGCGGGCCGAGGGCAAATCCCTCATCGACATCGGCATCGGCATCCACACCGGCCAGGTGGTGGCCGGCAACATGGGCCACGCCAGCTACAAGATGGACTACACGGTCATCGGCGACGCGGTGAACCTGGCGGCGCGCATGGAGTCCGCCAACAAGGAGATGCGCAGCCACATCCTGCTGACCTCCGACAGCTACCGGGGCTGCGAGGACATGGTGGACGTCATCGTGCACCCGCCCATCCACGTCAAAGGCAAGGACCAGCCCGTGGGAGTGATCGAAGTGATCGGCTGGAAGGGCCAGGGCCGGGCGCCCTGGGCTGAACCCTTGCCCTTGAAGTGAAAATGCGTTAAAGTACAATCGTTTTCAGGCTCGGGGGAGAACGTGGAAAGCGATAGCCACTACGAACGCCTCAAAAAGATCTTCGAGGAAGCCAAGGTTCCGGTGGAGGAGCGGCCGCGCCAGAAATGGGGCGCGAACTACAAGGCCGGGGCCGTGACCTATTCCGTGCTGCGGGTCGCCTCCAACCGATGCGATTTCCTCTTCGACGACCAAGGAAAGCTCGTCGCCGTTTCACAGTAGGCGTCGGCCGATGAACCCCGCTGCTCTTCGCGGGGTTTTTTTGCGGACGACAAGACCTAACATAAAACCTGACGAAACGGATTTCACGCCGTAAAAGGGAGCCGCCATGAGCGCCATCGACACCTCAAAGATGAGCAAGGGCAAGGCCGATGCCATGGAAGTCGCGGAGGACAGCCGCCAGACCGCCTGGGAACACCCCAGCTTCGCGGGCGAGCTGTTCATGGGCCGTTTCAGGCCCGACCTGGTGTGGCCCTACCCGGCCCAGAACGAGCAGGACCGCCGCGACGGCGACGAGCTGCTGGGCCGCCTGGAGGCCTTCCTCAGCGCCAAGGTGGACGCCGAGAAGATCGACCTGGACCAGGAGATACCCGCCGAGGTGATCCGCGGCCTGGCGGAGCTGGGCCTCTTCGGCATGAAGATCCCCAAGGAATACGGCGGGCTGGGCATGAGCCAGGTGAACTACAACCGCGCCATCGCCCTGGTGGCCAGCCACTGCGGCAGCACTGCCGTGTGGCTGTCCGCGCACCAGTCCATCGGCGTGCCCCAGCCGCTCAAGCTCTTCGGCACCCCCGAGCAGAAGCACGAATGGCTGCCCAAGTTCGCCAAGGGCGCGGTGTCCGCCTTCGCCCTGACCGAGCCGGACGCGGGCTCGGATCCGGCCAAGATCGCCACCACGGCCACGCCCGTGGAGGACGGGGAGGCCTACCTCCTCAACGGCGTCAAGCTGTGGTGCACCAACGGGCTGGTCGCGGACTACATCGTGGTCATGGCGCGCACGCCGGACCTGGTGGCCAACGGCAGGACGAAAAAACAGATCACGGCCTTCGTGGTGGACACCCGCACGCCCGGATTCATCGTGGAGCACCGCTGCCGCTTCATGGGCATACGGGCCATCCAGAACGGGGTCATCCGCTTCGACAACCTGAGGGTGCCCAAGGAGAACATCCTGCTGGGACTGGGCAAGGGCCTGAAGCTGGCCCTGATGACGCTCAACACCGGGCGACTGACTCTGCCGGCGGCCTCCTCGGGCGCGGCCAAGAAGTGCCTGGCCATCTCCCGCATCTGGGCGGCCAAGCGCGTGCAGTGGGGCGCCCCCATCGCCGAGCACGACGCCGTGGCGCAGAAGATCGCGCAGATGGCCGCGGCCGCCTTCACCATGGAGAGCGTGACCCTCTACGCCTCGGCCCTGGCGGACCGGGGAGGGGCGGACATCCGTTTGGAAGCCGCCATGGCCAAGCTCTTCTGCAGCGAATGGGCCTGGAAGATCGTCGACGAGACCCTGCAGATCCGCGGCGGCCGGGGCTACGAGACCGAGGGCAGCCTGCGCGGCCGGGGCGAGGACTCCTGGCCCGTGGAGCGCATGCTCCGCGACAACCGCATCAACCTCATCATCGAGGGCTCCAGCGAGATCATGCGCCTCTTCATCGCCCGCGAGGCCCTGGATCCCCACCTGCGCGCGGCCGGCGTGCTGGTCAACCCCAAGGCCGCCAAGGGCGCCGGGGACCTGGCGGCCGCGGCCCTGAAGGCGGGCCTCTTCTACGCCGGCTGGTACCCCCTGCTGTGGCTGCCCACCCTCCCGGGAGAGGGCGGATACGGCCGCCTGGCCGGGCACGTCACCTGGGTGCGCCGGACCTCCAAGCGCCTGGCCCGCAACCTCATCCACCTGATGGCCCTCAACGGCCCGGCCCTGGAACGGCGCCAGGTGCTCCTGGGGCGCGTGGTGGACATCGGCGTGGAGCTCTTCGCGGTGTCCTGCGCCTGCGCCCGCGCCCGCCACCTGGCCGCGCAGGAGGGCAAGCCCGAGGCCGTGGACCTGGCCGACGCCTACGCCCGCATGGCCCGGCGCAAGGTGCGCGAGCTCTTCAAGGGCCTGTGGTGCAACGACGACAAGGACCGTTACCGCCTGTCCAAGGCGGTGGTCGAGGGGCGCTACGCCTGGCTCGAGGACGGGGTCATGCCCACGCGCTAGTTTCGTTGCTGGCTAGCCCCTGGCGGCTTTTTTGTGCTAAAATCCTCGTTCCGAATACCGTCCAGGAGGCTAGGAAGTGGTGCTTGAATTATTGAAGAAAGTCTTCCCCAGCAAGAACGACCGTGAGATCAGGCGCCTGCGCCCGCGGGCCGAGGCCATCGCCGCCCTGGAGCCGAAGTTCGCCGCCTTGAGCGACGCCGAGCTGACGGCCATGACCGCCGAATTCAGGGACAAACTCAGCCACGGTTTCAGCCTGGACGACATTTTGGAGGAGGCCTTCGCCGTCGTGCGAGAGGCCGGCAAGCGCACCCTGGGGCTGCGCCACTACGACGTGCAGATGATCGGCGGCATGGTCCTGCACGAGGGCAAGATCGCGGAGATGCGCACCGGCGAGGGCAAGACCCTGGTGGCGTCCCTGCCCGTCTACCTCAACGCCCTTTCGGGCAAGGGCGTGCACGTCGTCACCGTGAACGACTACCTGGCCCGCCGCGACTCCCTTGGCAAGGGCGACTTCAAGGGCATGGGCGAGATCTACCGCTTTTTGGGACTCAGCGTCGGCTGCATCATCCATGACCAGCCGCCCGACGTGCGCCATGCGGCCTATATGTGCGACGTCACCTACGGCACCAACAACGAGTTCGGCTTCGACTACCTCCGCGACAACATGGTCAACTACGCCCAGCACCGGGTCCAGCGCAAGCTGAACTTCGCCCTGGTCGACGAGGTCGACAGCATCCTGATCGACGAGGCCCGCACGCCGCTGATCATCTCGGGCCCGGCCGACGAGAGCACCGACAAGTACGGCCGCGTGGACGCCCTGATCCCGCGCATGGCCAAGGAGACCCACTACACCATCGACGAGAAGGCCCGCAGCGCCATGCTCACCGACGACGGCGTGTCGATGGTCGAGCAGTTCCTGGGGCTCGAGAACCTCTACGACGACCGCAACACCGTGTGGGTGCACCACGTCCAGCAGGCCCTGCGCGCGCACGTGATCTACAAGCGCGACATCGACTACGTGGTGCGCGACGGCAAGGTGACCATCGTCGACGAGTTCACCGGGCGCCTCATGCCGGGCCGGCGCTGGGGCGAGGGCCTGCACCAGGCCGTCGAGGCCAAGGAGAAGATGGCCATCGAGCGCGAGACGCAGACCCTGGCCACCATCACCCTGCAGAACTATTTCCGCATGTACGAGAAGCTCGCGGGCATGACCGGCACGGCCCTCACCGAGGCCCAGGAATTCCACGAGATCTACAAGCTCGACGTGGTCACCATCCCCACCAACCGGCCCATGGTCCGCGCGGACCATCCGGACCTGATCTTCAAGAACCTCGCCGGCAAGTTCAAGGCCGTGGCCGACGAGATCGCGGAGCACCACAAGCGCGGCCAGCCGGTGCTGGTGGGCACGGTGAGCATCGAGAAGAACGAGATGCTCTCCGAGATGCTCAAGCGCCGCGGCGTGCGCCACGAGGTCCTCAACGCCAAGAACCACGAGCGCGAGGCGGAGATCATCGCCCTGGCGGGCCAGACGGGCGCCGTCACCATCGCCACCAACATGGCCGGCCGCGGCACGGACATCCAGCTGGGCCCGGGCGTGGCCGACTTGGGCGGCCTGCACGTGCTGGGCACCGAGCGCAACGAGAGCCGGCGCGTGGACAACCAGCTGCGCGGCCGCTCCGGGCGCCAGGGCGACCCCGGCAGCAGCCGTTTCTACATCAGCCTTGAAGACGACCTCATGCGCATCTTCGGCTCGGACAAGCTGCAGGGCATGATGGGCACCCTGGGCATGACCGACGACGAGGCCATCGAGCACCCCTGGATCAACAAGAGCATCGAGCGGGCCCAGAAGAGCGTCGAAGGCCACAACTTCGACATCCGCAAGCGCCTGCTGGAGTATGACGACGTCATGAACCGCCAGCGCGAGGTGGTCTACAGCCGCCGCCAGGCCCTTTTGGAGGGGGAGGACATCCGCGAGGACGTCGCCGCCATGGTGCTGGACCAGGCGGAGAGCCACTTCGCCCTGCACGTCCCGGCCGAGGCCGACCCCTCGGAATGGGACCTGGACGGCCTGGACCGCTGGTTCGAGGAGTGTTTCCGCCAGAAGCCCCCCCACTGGGAGGGCGAGGCGCGCAAGAAGCTGGTCCGCGACGAGGCCCTGCGCGCCTACCTGGCCGCGGCCGAAACCGCCTACAAGGCCCAGGAGGACCGCCTGGGCGCGGAGGCCCTGCGCGTGCTGGAGCGCCACATCGTGCTGGAGGCCGTGGACACGGCCTGGAAGGACCACCTCTATTCCATGGACCACCTCAAGGAAGGGGTGGGCCTGCGCGCCTACGGCCAGCTCGACCCCCTCATCGAATACAAGCGCGAGGGCTACGAGATGTTCAGCCGCATGATGGCGGGCATCAAGGAGGGCGTGGTCCCCATGCTGCTGCGCATGGAGGCCGTGCACCAGGAGGCCCCGGCGCCGCTTGAGGATCCCCGCCTGCGCCAATACAAGGAAAGCCGGCCCGAGTTCACCCTGGGGACCCCGCCCGCGCCGGGCCAGGCGGAGGCCGCCGTGCCCGTGGGCGTCAACAGGCCCGCGGCCACCACGGCCCCGGCGCCGCCGCCCCAGACCGTGCGCCGCAAATTCCCCAAGGTGGGCCGCAACGAGCCCTGCCCCTGCGGCAGCGGGAAAAAGTACAAGCATTGCCACGGAAACGCCAACGAGGGATCTTGACAGCTATTTTGGAAGGTTTTCTAACTGTTGACAAAATGTGGAAAAGAGGGTAAATTCCGCGCAATGCTTCCCCGTTTGCGTGTCTCCTTACTGGGCTTAGCGGCTGTCCTGGCGGGCCTCTTCCTGCCGGCGTTTGCGCACGCGCAGACTCCGCTGATCCTGTCGCTTTCTTTTGACTCCACTTTTCCAAGCCAGTTCATCGGCACGACCCTGACCGTCGACGTCACCGCCATCTATCCGCAGACCCAGATCAGCGTCAACCCGGTGACCTTCACCGTCGGAACCAACGGTTCCGTGACCCTGAACGGCACCTTTTCGGGCCAAGGCATCTCCGCATCCACGCCGCTGTTCATATCCGACGGCCAGCGGACCTGGGAGTTCACCTCGGCCTCCGGCAGCTCGGTCGTCCTCGACAACGCGGCCCTGCTGAGCGCCGGCCACGCCGGCGATGAGCCCCTGTCCTGGGTCGTGGCAGACTATTCGACGCTGTTCAATTCGACCTTCCAAGCCTACGTCGGCACCTTGATCACGGGCGCGACCGCCGGGACGCAGGTGACGGTGGATGTGGGCCAGTTCGCGCAGCTGTCCCTCTTCGACAACGGCCTCAACTCCGACCACACCGCCAACGACGGCATATGGACGGGGCTCTTCACCGTGCCCAACAACGGCACCGAGGTCACCAACGCCAATTTCTACGGCTTCTTCGAGGTGGCGGACACGGCCTCGTCGAACCAGGATTTCCAGAGCATCAAGACCTGCAGCTTCGACATGAAGCTGCCCGAGATCGTGCTGGAGTCCTCCTCCACCACCAACAGCAACTACAACGGCGACCTGTACCTCTCGACCTTGTGCCAGGGATGGAGCGCGGCCAATCCGGCCAACGTCATCGCCAGCAGCGCGCAGGCCCAGTTCAATTTCACGGTGAACAAGCCCAACACGATCGTGGACGTCTCCATCTCCTCCAACGGCAGCTGGTCCATGGTCACCAAGAACCTGCCGTCCTACATCTTCGCCAACAACGCGGCCTCCTTGGCCGGCCAGGACTACTGGTCCGGGGACGACGGCAACCAGAATTTCGTCTATGACGGCATCTACACCGTGACCTACAACATCCACGACACCAACGGCCTCTACGGGATACCCGTCACCAGCCAGATCAAGGTCGTGTCCCTGAAGCTGAGCATCAGCAACATCACGCTGACCCCGCCGTCCATCCCCACCGCGCCGGTGATCACCAACGGCAGCCTCACCGACGTCAACTACACCGTGAGCCTGACGAACGACTCCGCGGACTATGTCGCCATGAACAAATCCCTCGAGGTCCTCGGCTGGAAGGATGCCGGTCAGACGAGCTCGACCTTCCTTACGAACTACGGCAACGTGACCACGGTGGCCATCAACGGCATCAATTCCGTGTCGGACGCGGAGTCCACGATCTGGACCTACAACCAGCCGGGCACGCTCAGCGCGGGGGGTGCCTTCACACCCTTTGCGGCGGGTACGGATTCCTCTGACTGGGACACTATAGAGGCGAGCTTCCTCTATCCTTTCCTGGCGGCATACTCGGAGGACCAGAACATGGTACCCGAGTCGGTTAACAACGAGGTCTGCGTCACCAGCACGGCCCAGCCCAACATCATCGATTTCTCGGTGGGCACCACCGTGATCAGCGGCGACGGCGACAAGGGGAACGACTGGCTGCCCAAGGGCTTCAACGCTTTGGGCGGGGTCAACGGCAACTATCCGCTTTACGCTGCCGGAGGCTTTATCTCCTCCCTGCAGCCGGCCACGATCAGCGCCCAGGACGGCTACGACTGGTACGGCTCGACGCCGGCCCAGGGCAATTACCGCCTAGACCTGCAAAGCACGCTGACGGGCCTTGCCTTCAGCGGCACCTTCGGAAGCACGCCGAGCGTTGTGGATGCCTGTGCCCCCACCGCTGCGGCTGCGTACGTCGCCGACGCGTTCCATTTCTGGCCCCAGACCCAGCAGGATGTGCCCTCCGGCGTGATCTGGGGCACCCCTCAGGGCGACGCCATCAGCACCCAGAACACCTCGGCCATCTTCTCGGTCCAGAACGGCGGCGGGACCACCAGCGACAACACGCCGCCGCAATACATCAGCTCCAATCCGCCCACCAACGGGATCGAGCAGCCCGAGGTGTACTCGGCCTCGAACCCCCTGTGGGTGCAGTTCCAGGACCTGACCACCGCCTTCAACACGGCCGGGAGCGTGTCCTACGCCACCCTGACCGGCCCCAATGGCATCACGATCGGCGGCAGCTCCAGCACCAACGGCGGCAGCATCAGCAACACCGGCGGCAACGGCCTGGTCGTGTACTTCTACCCCAGCGCGCCCATCGTCAACGGCGGGAATTACACCCTGGAAGCATTCACCTGCAACTCCAACGGCCTTTGCGCCGAGCAGACCGTTCCCTTCAGCGTGTTCGACACCGCCTCGCCTGAGATACAGGCCAACGGCGTGGTCCTCTTCGACACGAACAACAACCAGTATCCGCTCAGCCTCTGCCAGAGCGGCGTCCCCGGCCCCTACCAGGACATCTCGAAGGTGTCGGTGAGCATACAGATGCCCCCCACCTCCAAGAACACCATCGAGTGGGGCGGCTGCAGCGTGTCCCTCTACCAGGTCTCGGTCACCGCCTCCGGCGACGTCAAGCAGCCCGTGAACATGACCCTGGTGTCCACCGGGAGCCTGGGAACCCAGGGCACGATGACCTACCAGATCAGCCCCGCCATCGACAGCGCCGGGCTTTGGGAGGTGGACACCTTCACCGAGAGTGTGGATTCCTCGCTCAACCTGCACCCCGGGCCCGCCCTGCTGTCCGCGCCCTGCTCCAACAACCCCCAGTTCAGCACCGCCGGCTGCCTGACCTGCGTGAGCCTGCTCTATCCCAACCAGGAGCTGGCCATCTCCGGAGAGACGCCCATCACCATCACCAGCTCCGCCACCGGCCTGACCATGACCACGGCCTCGGTCGAGGCCGTCAAGCCCACGGCCTTGCCCGCGGCGCCGGGCTACGACTTCCTGCAGAGCACCAACGATTCCGCGCTGGGCTTCGAGGTGAACGCCAGCGGCAGCCCCTTGGGGACCTCCCTGGCCTGGTCCTATCCCCTGGCGACCCCGGTGGACTTCACGCTGTACTACAACAGCAGCGACCTCGGCGCGATCACCGCCACGGCCGGCAGCTCCGCGGCCAGCGACCTGGTGGTCCTGGGCTACAACAACGGCTCCTGGAGCGCGATCTCCGGCGTCAACATGCCGACGAGCCCCACGGCCAGCAACAACGCCTGCAGCTTCCAGGCCCCCAACGGCGCCACCGCCGATATTTACTACGCTCTGGCCTACGCCCAGAGCCTGACCAACACGCCGGTCGCCACCGGCACGGTGTCCCCGGCCTCCACGCCCACGGCCATCAGCCTGCCCAACACCCGCGCCTTTGACCCCTGGAATTCGAACCCGCTCTACCAGAAGGCCCGCTTCTACTATTCTTCGGTGGCGCCGGCCACCATGGAGGCCAGGGTTTACGACACCTCCGGCCGCCTGATCCGCGACCTGACCCTGGGCAACGGCATCTCCGCCACACAGACGGCCCCGACCGACACCATGGGCGACGTGGAATACTACTTCACCTGGGACGGCACCAACGACAGCGGCACCGTGGTGCACAACGGCATCTACCTGGTGCGCTGGACCGAATCCGGCATCGACGGATCCCACAACACCCAGACCCGCCCTGTGGCCCTGATCAAATGAGGCGCCTGGCAGCTTGCTTCGTCGCCTTGCTCGCCGCCGGGACCCTGCGGGCCGCGACCCTGTCCACGGACCTGGGCGGCGTCTTCGACGACGTGGGCGTGGGCACCCGGCCCCTGGGCATGGGCGGGGCCTTCACGGCCGTGGCCGACGACGGCAACGCGGCCGAGGAGAACCCGGCCGGCATGGCCTTCTTCGACCCCTCCGACCGCTTCGCCACCTTCAGCCACAGCGACCTCTACGGCCTCAGCTTCCTGTCCCGGGACTTCGTGGCCTACGCCCAGGGCGACCAGGGCTACACCGCCGTGGGCCTGTCCTTCAACCAGCTTTCGGTGAGCCTGAACCCGGGCGAATGGAACGAGGACGCCTTTGAATATTCCGGCGCCAAGCAGGTCTACGGCTTCGGCGAGGACGCCTGGGCCAAGCTGTCCCTGGGCTGGCAGTTCAAGTACCTGCGGGTCACCTCGGACCTGAGCCAGGATTCCGCCGGCACCAGCGTGGGCGGCGGCGACGCCGACGGCTGGGGTTCGGGCTTCGGCGCCATGCTGAAGCTGGGCCCCAAGGTCTCCCTGGGCCTGATGGTCCAGGACCTCTACAGCACCCTGACCTGGTCCACGGGGAACGTCGAAAACATACCCACCACGGTCAAGGAGGGCGCCGCCTACCGCTACGACCCCCTCACCCTGGTGTCGGTGGAAGTGCGGGAGGAGCAGGGAAGCGACGTGCAGAACCCCGACGGCATGGGGCTTTCCAGCTGGCATGTCGGCGGCGAGCGCTGGTTCCTGGACGGCCAAAGCGAGCACCTGGGCGTGATCAAGAACGTCGGCGTCCGCGCGGGCTACTATGAGCAGATCCAGAACCAGGACTCCGGTGTCCTGACCGCGGGCGCCTCGCTGAAGGCGGACGTCTGGGAAGTGGACTACACCTACGAATTCGACCTGGGCAGCGACACCCTGGGGAACACGCAGCGCTTCGGGCTCGGAATCAAGTTCTAGGGCCCGGTCCGCGGAAGGCGCCGCCGCGCATCGCGCGGCGGTTTTTTTTTGCCCTCACGGTCTTCTTTCGTGGCGGCTTCACTCCTGCTAAAATACCCGACCTATGGACAAGATGATTGTGGACGGAGGCCTGCGCCTGAAGGGCGAGGCCGACATCGGCGGCTCCAAAAACGCGACCCTGCCCATCATGGTCGCCGCGCTCCTGGCCAAGAGCCCCTCCCTGATCCGCGGCACGCCGCGCCTGAGGGACGTGGACACCATGATCCGGGTGCTCGAGACCCTGGGGGCCGCGGCCTCCCAGAAGGGCTCGGACCTGAGCGTGGACCCCAAGGGGCTCAACAAGTTCGAGGCGCCCTATGACCTGGTGCGCACCATGCGCGCCAGCATCTACGTCATGGGACCCCTGCTGGCGCGCCTGGGCCGGGCCAGGGTGTCCCTGCCGGGCGGCTGCGCCATCGGCCAGCGGCCCATCGACCTGCACCTGAAGGGCTTCGAGGCCCTGGGCGCCAAGATCGTGCTGAAGCACGGCTACATCGAGGCCACCGCCAAGAAGCTCACGGGCGCGCGCATCATCTTCGACAAGCCCTCGGTGGGCGCCACGGCCAACGTCATGATGGCGGCCGTGCTGGCCCAGGGCGCCACCAGCCTGCACAACCCCGCCCAGGAGCCCGAGATCGTGGACCTGGCCGGCTACCTGAAGCGCATGGGCGCCCGGATACGGGGCGAGGGCACGGACTGCATCGACATCCAGGGCGTCTCCTCCCTGGCGGGCTGCGACTACGAGGTGATCCCGGACCGCATCGAGGCCGCCACCCTGCTGATCGCCGCGGCGATCACGGGCGGCGACGTGAGCCTGCGGCACGGGCGCCTGGCCGACCTGGGCATCGTGGCCGACAAGCTGCGCGAGCACGGCCTCGAGCTGGTGGAGACCGGCCGGGGCCTGCGGGCCGCCATGGCGCGCACGCGCAAGCCGGTGCACATAACCACCATGCCCCACCCCGGCTTCCCCACGGACATGCAGGCCCAATGGATGGCCCTGATGGCCCTGACCCCCGGCACCACCGTGGTCACGGAGACCATCTGGGAGAACCGTTTCATGCACGTGTCCGAGCTCGACCGCATGGGCGCGGACATCAAGATCCAGGGCGGCAGCGCCGTGGTGAGCGGCGTCAAGCGCCTCTCCGGCGCGCCCCTGATGGCCTCGGACCTGCGCGCCTCGGCCGCCCTGGTCCTGGCCGCGCTGGCGGCCAAGGGCACGACCGAGATCAGCCGCATCTACCACCTCGACCGCGGCTACGAGCGCCTTGAGGACAAGCTGACGGCCCTGGGAGCGCGCATCAAGCGCCAGGCGGAATGAACGCGTGAATCCCGCGGCCCTGCTCTGCGTCTTGGCGTCCGTTTTTTTTGTCCCGGCCGCGGCCCGGGCGGACGGCCCCGGCCCCAGCCCGGTCTCCGGCGCCGCGCGCGCCCTGGAACCCGGAGCGGCCCTGGCCCTGTCCAGCGGCGCGGTGGACGCGGAATTGGGCACCTTGGACGGCGGGCCGCTGACCCGGGCCATGGCGAAGGCGGCCAAGCAGGGCCGCACGCTGCGCCTCCTGCTCGACCCCTATGACCAGGACTCCCGCATCCAGAGCGACCGCCTGGAGGGCCTCGGCCCCGCGGTGAGCGTCCGCTGGATCCCCGACATGAGCAATCGCAGCCGCTGGATGGGCCTCGCGGGCCTGGGCCGGCTGCGCTGGACCGAGGGCCAGGAGCCCCGGCTCGACCCCGCGCCCCTGGACGGCGCGTTTTTCGACAAGGACTGGGCCCGGGGCTGGCGGGCCCTGCCGCGGGCGCTCCGCCTGCGCGACCAGCTGGACGCCCTGCCCGACCCCCGGGAACGCAGCCCCCATTTTGTGCGCCGCGACCGGGGCCTCCCTTAAGGAACAGCATGCGAAGCATCCGTATCCGCGATGCGAAGGATCTGCGGGCCCTGGGCGCCTCTTTGCGCACCGTGTCGGCCGCCGCGCGGACCCAGGAACGCGCCGTGGCCGCCATACTGCGCGGCGTGGAGAAGCGCGGGGACAAGGCCCTGCTGGCCTACGCCCGCCGCTTCGACGGCTTCAAGGGCGGGGCCAAGGACCTGCTCGTGGGCGCCTCCGAGGTCAAGGCGGCCTACGCCAGGGTGGACAAGGCCTTTGTCAAAGCCATCGAGACCGTCATCTCCAACGTCCGGTCCTACCAGGCCCGTTTGAAGCCGAAATCCTGGCGCTCCCACCTGCGCAGCGGCGTCCTGCTGGGGCAGATGGTGCGGCCCCTGCGCAGGGTGGGCCTCTACGTGCCCGGCGGCGAGGCGCCCCTGGTGTCGACCGTGCTGATGACGGCCGTGCCCGCCTCCGTGGCCGGGGTCAAGGAACTGGTGCTGGCGACGCCCGACCGATTCAACAAGGGCGTGGACCCGCGCCTGCTGGTGGCCGCGGACATGGCGGGGGTCAAGGAAATCCTGCGCGTGGGCGGGGCCCAGGCCATCGCGGCCCTGGCCTACGGCACGGCCAGCGTGCAGAGGGTGGACAAGATCGTGGGCCCGGGCAACAGCTGGGTGGCCCTGGCCAAGAAGCAGGTCTACGGCGTCTGCGGCATCGACATGATCGCCGGCCCCAGCGAGGCCCTGGTGCTGGCCGACGACAGCGCCCCGGCCGAATGGGTGGCCGCCGACCTCCTGAGCCAGGCCGAGCACGCCGGAGACGAGACGGCCGTCCTGGTGACCCCCAGCGCCCGCCTGGCCAAGGCCGTGCTCGCGGCCCTGAAAAAGCGCCTGAAGAGCCTGCCGCGCCGCTCCGCTGCCACGTCGAGCCTGCAGCGCCACGGCCTGGTGGTGGTATGCCGCGACATGGAGCTGGCCGTGGCCGTGGCGGACCTGCTCGCGCCGGAGCACCTGCAGCTCATGGTGCGCGACTCGGAGGCCTGGCTCCCCAAGCTGAAGGCCGCCGGAGCCATCTTTGTGGGGCCCTACACGCCGGTGGCCCTGGGGGACTTCCTGGCCGGCCCCAGCCATGTGCTGCCCACGGGCGGCACGGCGCGTTTCAGCAGCGGGCTCAGCGTCGAGGATTTCGTCACCCGCAGCTCGCTCATCGGCTACAGCCGGCCGGCCCTGGAAGCGGCCCTGCCCGTGCTGCAGGCCATCGGCGGAGCCGAAGGCCTGCAGGCCCACGTGCTCAGCGGCCAGGTGCGCCTGCCGAAGAAGAAGGCCTAGGTGGCCGCGCCGCTGCGCCCCATTCTGGCCCAATTGCGGGCCTACCAGCCCGAGGAAAGCCTGGGCGACGCGCCCCTGGACGCCAACGAGAACCCCTACGCCCCGCCCCGGGACTGGCTGGCCCGCGCCGCGGCCCTGGCCAAGGAGACGCTGTACCAGCGCTATCCCGACCCCGCGGCGTCGGGCCTGAGGAAGCGCCTGGCCGCGCTGCACTCCCTGCCCGAGGACGGGATCCTTTTCGGCAACGGCTCAGACGAGCTCATCGGGCTCCTGCTGACGGCCTTCGGCGGCGAGGGGGCCCTCTGCCTCCTGCCCCGCCCGACCTTTTCCATGTACCGCCTCTGCGCCCTGGGCCTGGGCTGGAAGGTGCATGAGGAGGAGCTCGGGACGGACTGGGGCCTCACCCCGGCCTTTGTGGAAGCGGCCAAGCGGCTGAAGCCGCGCCTGATCTTCCTGGCCAGCCCCAACAACCCCACCGGGCAGGCCTTTGACCCGGCGCTGGTGGACGCGCTGCGGGGCCTGGAGCACAGCACCCTGGTGCTGGACGAGGCCTACGCCGAGTTCGGCGGCCGCAGCCTGCTGGCGGCCTCCTCCGGTGAGCCCGGCCTGGTGGTCCTGCGCACCTTCAGCAAGGCCTGGGGGCTGGCCGGCCTGCGCCTGGGCTGGCTCTCGGCCCAGCCCGCGCTGGTCAAGGAACTCGAGAAGGTGCGCCTGCCCTACAACCTGAACAGCCTGACCCAGGCCCTGGCCTGCGAGGCCCTGGACATGGCCCCGGCCTTCCTGGGCCGCGTGCCCGGCCTGCTGGCCCAGCGCAGGCGGCTGGAGGCGGCCCTGGCCGGGGTGCCGGGCATGACGCTCTGGCCCAGCGACTCCAATTTCGTGCTGGCGCGGCACGCCCGCAGCGTCGAACTCCACGCCCATCTCCTCAAGCAGGGCCTGAGGGTGCGGCGCTTCGAGGGCGGAGCCCTGGAGCACTGCATACGCATCAACGCCGGGGACGAGGCCCAGACCGCCAGGCTGGAAGCGGCCCTGGCCGCTTTCGCAAAACAAGAGGGAGCAAGCGCCCGATGACGCCACGCCAAGCCAGAGTCACGCGCAAGACCCGCGAAACCTCCATCCAACTGTCCCTGAACGTGGACGGCTCCGGAACCGTGCGGATGAAGACGGGCCTGCCCTTCCTTGAGCACATGCTCGACGTCTGCTGCCGCCAGGCCCTCTTCGACCTGGACCTGAAGGCCAAGGGCGACCTGGAGGTGGACGACCACCACCTGGCCGAGGACCTGGGCCTCGCCTTCGGCACGGCCCTGGGGCAGGCCCTGGGAGACAAGGCCGGCCTGCGCCGCTACGGCTGGTCCGAGGCTCCCCTGGACGAGGCCCGCGTGCGCTGCGCCCTGGACCTCAGCAACCGGCCCTTCCTGGCCTGGGGCCTGAGCTTCAAGCAGAAGACATTGAAGAACTTCGAATTGCAGCTCCTGGAGGAGTTCACCCGCGCCTTCTGCGACCGGGCCCGGCTGACCCTGCACCTGGAGCAGGCCGCGGGCAAGAACGACCACCACGTGGCCGAAGCCGCGTTCAAGGCCCTGGGGCTGGCCCTGCGCCAGGCCTGCGAGCCCGACGCGCGCCGGAAAGGCAAGGCGGCCTCCACCAAGGGGACGCTGAAGCGCTGACATGGCGGCCCTCCCCTTTATCGGCGTCATCGACTACGGCCGCGGCAACCTGCGCAGCGTGGCCAAGGCCCTGGAGCGCGTGGGCGCCCGGGTCAAGGTGGGCCGGAAGGCCGGCGCCCTGGCCGGTGCCAGCGGCCTGCTGCTCCCCGGCGTGGGCGCCTTCGGCGACGCCATGGGCGCCCTGCGCCACCGGGGCTTCGTCAGCCTGCTGCGGCGCCAGGTGGCGGAGGACCGGCCCCTGCTGGGCGTCTGCCTCGGCCTGCAGCTCTTCTGCAGGGACTCCGACGAGTTCGGCCTGCACAAGGGCCTGGGATTCTTCGACCTCCAGGTGCGGCGCTTCGGCAAGGGACTGAAGGTGCCGCACATGGGCTGGAACACCGTGAAGCACGACCCGGCCTGCCCCCTCTTCAAGGGCGTGGCCCAGGGCGCCCCCTTCTATTTCCTGCATTCGTACCGGGCGGGCAAGGACGGGGAGGGCGTGGCCGCCGAGGCCGAATACGGCAAGGGCGGCTTCGCCGCGGCCCTCTGGCGCGGCAACGTTTTCGCCACGCAGTTCCATCCTGAGAAGAGCCAGGATGACGGGCTGGCGCTGTACCGCAATTTTTGGGGCCTCTGCCGCGGGCGGGCCCTTAGGGGGGGGAAGCGGGTATGATTATTTTTCCGGCGATAGACCTGAGGAAGGGGCGCTGCGTGCGCCTCATCCGGGGCGACGTGCGCGACGAGACCGTGTACTCCGAGAACCCGGTCTCCATGGCCAAGCACTGGGAGAAGAAGGGCGCACCCTGGCTGCACGTGGTGGACCTGGACGGCGCCCTCGAGGGCGAGCCGCGCAACCACGAGCACATCTTCGGCATCGTCAAGGCGCTCAAGATCCCGGTGCAGGTCGGCGGGGGGATCCGCGACTTCGAGACGCTGAAGAAGCTACTGGACAAGGGGGTGGCCAGGGTCATCCTGGGGACCTCCGCTGCGCACGACGAGAAGTTCCTCAAAAAGGCGGTGGAGAAGTACGCCGAGCGCATCGTCGTGGGCATCGACGCCAAGGACGGCTACGTGGCCCTGAAGGGCTGGGTCGAGACCAGCAAGCTCAAGGCCGTGGAGTTCGCCCTGAAGATGCAGCGCTTCGGGGTCAAGACCATCATCTACACGGACATCAAGAAGGACGGCATGCTGTCGGGGCCCAACGTGAAGGCCTGCGAGGAGATGCTGCGCGCCGTGAAGATCCCGGTCATCGCCTCCGGCGGGGTCACCACCCTGCGCGACATCGAGCGCCTGCGCCGCCTGGAGCCCAAGGGCCTGGCCGGCGCCATCGTGGGCAAGGCCCTGTATTCCGGGGCCCTGGACCTGAAGGCGGCCATCGCCGCGGCCGCGGCGCCCCACGCCAAGGAGCCGGCGCGCCCGGGCAAGAAGGCACGCCGCAAGGCCGCCACCAAGCGCCGCGTCCCGGACAAGCGCTGACGTGTTGTTGAAACGGGTCATACCCTGCCTGGACGTGAAGGACGGGAGGGTCGTCAAGGGGGTGAACTTCATCGGCCTGAAGGACGCCGGCGATCCGGTGCGCGCCGCGCGCGCCTACGACGCGGCCGGGGCCGACGAGCTGGTCTTCCTGGACATCGCCGCCAGCCACGAGGGCCGCGGCACCCTGCTGGACGTGGTCAGCCGCACGGCCGAGCAGTGCTTCATGCCGCTGACCGTGGGCGGGGGCGTGCGCACGGTCGCGGACCTGCGCACCCTGCTGCTGGCCGGGGCGGACAAGGTCAGCATCAACACCGCCGCCTTCAAGGACCCCGGCCTGCTGTCCAAGGCGGCCCGGGCCTTCGGCTCCAGCACCGTGGTGCTGGCCATCGACGCCAAGCGGGTCAGGCCGGGGCGCTGGGAGGTCTTCCTGCACGGGGGCAGGACCGCCACCGGCAAGGACGCGGTGGCCTGGGCCAAAAAGGGCGCGGCCCTGGGCGCGGGCGAGATCCTGCTGACCAGCATGGACGCCGACGGCACCAAGGCCGGCTACGACCTCGAGCTGACCAAGGCGGTGAGCCGCGCGGTTCCGGTTCCGGTCATCGCCTCCGGCGGGGTGGGCACCCTGGCCCACCTGGCCGAGGGCCTGATCCAGGGCGAGGCCGACGCGGTGCTGGCGGCCAGCATTTTCCATTACGGGACGTTCACCATAGGACAGGCCAAACGCTACCTGCGGCGCCGGGGCATAGCCGTCAGGGTTTAGGCCGGGGAAGGGGGCAAGATGAACACGGAATGGGTGGAAACCCTCAAATTCGACGCCCAAGGGCTGATCCCGGCCATTGTCCAGGATCACCGGGACGGCCAGGTCCTGATGGTCGCCTGGATGAACAAAAACTCCCTGTTGGACACGCTGAAGACCGGAAAAACCCACTTCTGGAGCCGTTCCAGACAGCGATACTGGATGAAAGGCGAGGAAAGCGGGAACGTGCAGAAGGTCCAATCCGTCTTTTATGACTGCGACAGCGATGTGCTCCTGTTCAAGGTGGAACAGGTGGGCGGCGCGGCCTGCCACACCGGCCACCGCTCCTGTTTCTTCATGCAGGTGACCGAGGAGGGGCTCAAGGACACCGGCGAGCTGGTGTTCGATCCCTCCAAGGTCTACAAGAAATAGCGCCATGCCCAGGCGCGCGCGGGTCCTGGTCCTGGATAACCTGGATTCGTTCACCTACAACCTGGTCCAGATCCTGAGGGCCCAGGGAGCCGCGGTGGCGGTGCGCCGGGCCGGCGCGGCCGGGGGCCTGAAGGCCCTGAAAGCCCTCAAGCCCAGCCACCTGGTGCTGTCCCCGGGTCCGGGACGGCCGGAGGGCGCCCGCGAGAGCCTGGCCGCGATCAAGGCCTTTGCCGGACGCATCCCCGTGCTGGGGGTCTGCCTGGGCCACCAGGCCCTGGCCCTTGTGTTCGGGGGCAGCGTGGGCCGGGCCGCCAGGCCGGTGCACGGCCGGGCCTCGGCCATGCGCCACGACGGCCAGGGGATCTTCAAGGGGCTTCCCAACCCCTTCCTGGCGGGGCGCTACCACTCCCTGGCGGTGCATCCGGCCGGCCTGCCGCCGGCCCTGAAGGTCAGCGCCTGGACCGGCGCTGGGGAGATCATGGGGTTGCGCCATGCCTCGGGCGCAGAGGGCGTTCAATTCCATCCGGAGTCCATTCTCACCCCATGCGGACCGCGTTTACTCGCCAATTTTCTTCAGTCGCCCTCTTAGCGGCCCTCCTGATCGCGGGATGGGCGCCGGGCCTGGACGCGTCCGGCCCGCCCCTGGGCCCTTCGGCCACCCCGACGCCCATTGCCAGTTTCACCAGGGTCCCGCCCACCGCCAGCCCTTCCGCGACCGCGAAAGCCAGCTTTGGTCCCACCCGGAGCGCCTCCCCCACGCCCAGCCCCTCGGCCTCGGCCACCCCGACGCCGGCCCTGTCCCCCACCGCCACCCCGGTGCTGCCCCAGGCCCCCGACCAGGTCCAGGGAAGCTTCGAGGTCCTGACCGCCACGGGCCAGGCGCCGCAGACCGCGGTGAAGCTGCAATGGTATCCCTCCGAGCCAGGCGACTACCTGATCGACTCCTACCACGTCTACCGCAGCACGGACGGGGGCCAGAGCTTCAAGCTGAGGCCCGCGGTCGGCGCGGGCTCCGCCGAAAGCCTGGACCTGGATGACCGGGCGGACGTGGGCCTGGACTACGACTATTACGTGGTGGCCGTGGACAGCCGGGGCCTCGAAGGAGCGCGCTCCCCGCTGGCGGCCGTGGACCTGCGCCACCTGCCCGCGGACAAGCTGGCCTCCCCCGCGCCCGAGGGGCTGAGCGCCACGTCGCGGATGAACGACGTGAAGCTGGTCTGGAAAAAGGCCTCCCCCTGGATCTCGCCCTGGTCCGCCTACCGCGTCTACCGCGCCAGCAGCCTGGCCGGCCTGCCTCAGGGCTTCCTGTGTTCGCTGACCGGCAGCGCCCTCGCGCTCCTGCCGGTGTCCCAGCCTCTGACCTCCACGTCCACGTCCCAGCCACTCAGCGTCACCTCCAGGAACTGGGACGTTTTCGCGAATTTCTCGGCGCCGAGCGCCACCGCCTGGAACGCGGCCACGGCCACGGCCTCCACCACGGTCACGGCCCAGGCGGCCAGCGCCACGGCCCAGGCGCTCACGGCCACCGCCGCGGCGCCGGTCCAGACCGGGGACCTCTTCTATTTCTACGACCAGCCCCCGGTCCAGAAGCGCGACTACTACTACGCGGTTACCAGCCTGGACCAGGACGGCCACGAGTCCCCCATGGGGGTGACGGTCCTGGCGCGGGCCACCGGGCCCCTGCCCCCGGGCCAGCCCCTGAAGCTGACCTCGACCTCGAAGACCGAGCAGGTGATCCTCGATTGGAAGCCCGCCAAGCCCGGCACCGCGGACCTGAGCGGCTACATCCTGACCCGCCGCCCCACGGACTCCGAACACTGGCACAAGGTGGCGATGCTGGACGTCTCCGCCACGACCTACAGCGAGTCCTTGGAGGGCGGCAGCTACATCTACCGCCTGTCCGCCTACGACGCCGCGGGCAACACCGGCGCGGCCGCCTACGTCGCGGCCCACCCCGCGGAGAAGATACTCAACAACACCCTCATCATCACCATGCCCACGGCCTACGCCAACAACCCGGGCCGGGACACGGGCTTCAACCTGAACGTGCTCTTCGATTTCTACGTCGGCTCCCTCTTCGAGAGCTACACCAGCCCGCTCACGAACCAGAGCCAGGCCAGCATCTTCCAGGAGCTGGAGATCGGCACCGTGAGCCTGGACCTCAAGTACGCCTTCCTCGACGACCGCGGCTGGACGCCCGGCCTCGCCGTGGGCATGTACACCTCGGCCCTCATCGGCTTCGGCGGCAACAGCGAGACCGTGGGCATCAGCTCCTCCGGGGGCGACACCACCACCCTGGGCGACGTCTACGCCGTGGTCAGCAAGAGGCCCTTCGCCCATTCCCAGGCGGCCCTGCACTTTGGCATCATGCACGGCGACCTGGCCAGCGACCTCACCCACAGCGACATCCCCACCTGGGCCTGGCCCACCATCCGCCACTTCCTGCCCTCGGGCGCCGTGCCCGAGCTGCTCACCAGCTTCGTGGACCCCGCCCTGGGCCAGGCCGTGGGCGAGTCCCCGAACATGCTCTTCTTCGGCCTGAATTTCCCCTTCACCGTGCCGCTGGGCTTCACCGACTGGCGCACGGGCCTGAGGCTGGAGGCCCTGCTCCCCATGGCCTGGGAGGCCGCCTATCCCCCCAGCGAATCCCCCACCAATCCCTCGGCCGTGGACACGGCAACCGAGAACGGCAATCCGGCCAGCCAGCTGCCCTACCTGGTCAACGTGCACGTCGACAACCTGCCCCTCTTCGGCTTCGAGTTCGGCTTCTTCGAGTTCTCCGGCGGCTATGAGGTCATCGCCTTCTACCACATCCCGGACCTGAACTGGGCATGGTGACGCGCCTCACGGCGGTGGCCGACGACCTCACCGGCGCCAACGGCCTGGGCGGACGCTGGGCCGGCCGGGGGACCGCGGTCTGCGTGTCCCGCCGCGCGGATTGGCTGCGGGACGAGGGCGGCTGCCGCGTCCTGGACGCGGAGACCCGCATGCTTGGCCCGGGCCCGGCGCGGGCCGCGGTGCAGGCGGCCTGGGGCGGCCTGGCCGGCGGAGGCCTGCGCTTCCAGAAGATCGACTCCACCCTGCGGGGGAACCCCGGCGCGGAGATCGAGGGCATGCTGCTGGCCACGGCCGCGCCCTGGGTGGCGGTGCTCCCCGCCTATCCCGCCCTGGGACGCCAGGTCCTGGACGGCGCCCTGTGGGTGCACGGACAAAGGCTGGACCGCAGCGAATACTCCAGGGACCCTCTGACGCCCGCCAAAGTCTGGCGCGTGCGGGAGCTCTTTGCGTCCGGCCTGGGTGCGCACGCGCCGCTCAAGACGGTGGCGGGCGGTATAGCGCATCTGAGAAAATGGCTGCGCAAGGCCCGGGCCCTGCGTCCCCGCTTCGTGACCTTTGATTGCGCGGAGAGCGCGCAGGTCCGGGTCATCGCGCAGGCCTGTTTGGCCGAGGGCTGCAGGCACTTCGCCGGGGCCGCGGACCTGGGAGGGGCCCTGGCCGCGCGCCTGCTGGGGCCGGCCTCGCCCGCGCGCCGGCCCTCCTTGCCCTGGCTGATCCTGGCCGGAAGCGTCAGCGCGTCCACCTTTTCGCAATTGGAGGCCTGGAGCCTGTCCGGGCGCCGCTGGGAAGCCCGCCTGAGGCGGCCCGGCCCTGGGAGCCGGCGCTGGGAAGCGGCGCCCGCCGTCCCCGCGCTGCGCCGCAGCCTGTTCCGGGACCGTTCCCTGGCCCTGTCCAGCCTCGGCCGCAGGGAGGAGCTCGCCCCTTGGAGGGCGGCGCAGGCCAGGCTCGGGCGTTCCGCCGGGGCCTGCGCCTCCGACGCCATGGAGGCCCTGGCCCGTTGGGGACTGGCGGTGTCCGGGGGCCTGGGCCGCTGCGGATTTTTCGTCACCGGCGGGCACAGCCTGCGCGCCCTGGACGATCTCGCCGGCTTCCGGCGTTTCCACATCGTCGGGGAAGTGCTGGCCGAGGTGCCCTTGGGGCGCGCGGAGGGGCCGCAAGGCTCGGCCTGGTTGTGCAGCAAACCGGGCGGTTTCGGGGCCGGGGATTGCCTGGTCCGTTTCATGGGGGGCGGCGCGTGACGATGCCGGACATTCGGTGCGGGAAGTGCGGGGCCTCCCTGGCGCCGGCGGATTCCGTGTGCGGGGCCTGCGGCGAGCCCGTGGGGGCGGAGCAGCGCTTCGCGGTCCTGGGCGCCAAGGCCGAGGCCTTCGCCGCGGACGGGCTCTTTGACCGCGCGGCCCGCACCGCTGAGACCCTGCTGGCCCTGCCCCTGGCCTCCAAGGACGCCAAGATCTGGTGGCGCAAGCGCGGCGCCTGGCTGCAGCGCACGGACCGGCCCGGGGCCATGGACGAGGCCGAGGCGGTCCTCTACGCCTCCCTGCTCCTGGACGACAAGGACGACCTGAGCCACCAGCTGTGGATCGACCTGCTGCTGCGCCAGGGGCATCTGCAGAAGGCCCGCGACGAATACAAGCGGCGCCTGGCCGAGGACCCCGGGGACGCGGTCGCCCAGCGCCACCTGTCCTCCCTGCGCCTGATGGACGAGATGAAGGCCGCGCCCGTGCCCAAATCCGGGATGCCGGCCGAGAAGGAAGGGATGATCCTGGCCTGGGTGAAGCCCACGCCCATGAAGATGATCACCGTGGGCAGCGGGATACTCTTCTGCGTGGGCATGCTGGTGTATGGGCTGGTCGCGAGCCCGCACGCGGCCGCGCCGGTGGCCCCCATCCTGCCCCAGGGGACCGACGAGGCCATGGTCAAGCTCGCCTCCACCAGCGACGACCCCATGGCGAACCTGAGCCAGCTGATGAAGGTGGCCTCGGACCCCTGGTCCAACATCGTCCAGATCCTCCTGTATTCGGCCTACCTGTACTGGGGATGGAAAGAGAAGCGTGAGCGCTGAGAAGGCCCTGCTCGCGGGCCTGGCCCTGCCGGGGCGGGAACTGGAGGCCGAGGCGTCCCAGGAGGAACTGGCGCGCCTGGCAGAAAGCGCCGGGGCCGAGGTGGTGGGCAGGAGCCTGCAGGCCCGCGCCGCTCCCGATCCCGCCACCTACATCGGCTCGGGCAAGGTGCGCATGCTCAAGGAGCAGGCCAGCGCCCTGGGCGCGGGCCTGGTGGTCTTTGACGACGAGCTGCGCCCCTCCCAGCAGCGCAACCTGGAGGACGCCCTCGAAATCAAGGTCCTGGACCGGACCCAGCTGATCCTGGACGTCTTCGCCTCCAGGGCCAGGACCAAGGAGGGCGGCCTGCAGGTGGAGCTGGCCCAGCTGAGCTACCTCCTGCCGCGCCTGGTGGGCTTCGGCAAGACGCTCTCGCGGCTGGGCGGCGGCATCGGTACCCGCGGCCCCGGCGAAAGCAAGCTGGAGGCGGACCGCCGGCGCCTGCGCGAGCGCATCTCGCAGCTTGAGCGCGAGATCGACACCGTGGCCCGCACCCGCTCCCTCCAGCGCCAGACCCGCAAGCGCCAGCGCGCCCGGGTGGCGGCCCTGGCCGGCTACACCAACGCGGGGAAATCCTCCCTGTTCAACGCCCTCACCGAGGCCGAGGTCTACGTCGAGGACCGCCTCTTCGCCACCCTGGACCCCACGGTGCGGCCCCTGCCCCTGGGCCCCTCCGCGGGCGGGGACCTCCTGCTGGTGGACACCGTGGGCTTCGTGCGCAAGCTGCCGCACGCCCTGGTGGCCTCCTTCCGGGCCACCCTGGAGGAGGTGGCGGAGGCCGACTGGGTCCTGCGGGTCGTGGACTGCGCGGACGCGGAATGGCCCCGCCATTTGGAGTCCGTGGACGAGGTGCTGGCCGAGGTCTACAAGCGCTTCCTGGACGGGGCGCCCCAGCCCGAGGCCTGGCTGGTCTTCAACAAGGTCGACGCCCTCGGGCCCACGGCCTTGAAGGCCCTGAAAGCGGGGCATCCTGAGGCCCACTTCGTGTCGGCGCTGAAAGGGCAGGGGCTGGCCGGCCTGAAGCAGGCCCTGCGCCGGCGCATGGAGCAGGGCCTGGATGTCGCCAGCTTCCTCATCCCCCACGCGGCCTTGGGGGAGCTGTCGCGGCACTTCGGCCGCTTGCACGTCAAACAGAAGCGTTGGACCAGCGAAGGGTTGAGGCTCGACGCGGTGGTGGAGGGAGGGGCGGAAGCCCTGGAACCCTACCGGCTGCGCGCGGCCAAAGGGGGCAAAAAAGCATGATACGAACCGGGGTCATCGGCGTGGGAAGCCTGGGCCAGCACCACGCGCGGGTGCACGCCTCTTTGCCTGGCTGCCGCCTGGTGGGCGTGGTGGACGCGGACTTCGAGCGGGCCAAGGAGATCGCCAAAAAGAACCGCTGCGAGGCCTTCGCCAGACCCGAGGACCTGCTGGGCAAGGTGGACGCGGTGAGCATCGCCGTGCCCACGGCCCTGCACTTCGAGGTGGGCAGGCGCTTCCTCGCGGCCGGGGTGCATTGCCTCATCGAGAAGCCCCTGTCCATCGACCTGGACGAGGCCGACGCACTCATCGCCACGGCCCGCGAGGGCAAGGCCATCCTGCAGGTGGGCCACATCGAGCGCTTCAACCCGGCGATCCTGGCGCTGAAGGAGCACCGCAGCGAGCCGCTCTTCATCGAGGCCCACCGCCTGGGCCCCTATTCCCCGCGCAACACGGACATCGACGTGGTCCTGGAACTGATGATCCACGACCTGGACATAGTCCTGGCCTTTGTCGGCCGCAAAGTGGCCAAGGTGGACGCCGTGGGGCTGCCGGTACTGTCGCACACCGAGGACATCGCCAACGTGCGCCTGGCCTTCGAGGGCGGCTGCGTGGCCAACCTCACGGCCAGCCGGGTCACCACGGACAAGCAGCGAAAGATCCGCATCTTCACCCGCGACGCCTACCTGAGCGTGGACTACCTGGCCAAGCAGGTGCGCATCCACAGGCTAAAAGAGGGCGCCGATCCGAGCCAGGCCGGCTCGCTCATCGGCCTGGCGCGCATGGTCACGACCGAGACCCTGAAGATCCGCGACGAGGAACAGCTCAAGCTGGAGCTGGAAAGCTTTGTGGAGGCGGTCCGCAGCGGCGGGGCGCCCGTGGTCACGGGCGAGGACGGCCGCGACGCCGTGGCCCTGGGCCTGGAGATACGGCGCCAGATGGCCGAGCACCGCCGCAGGGTGCTGGGCTGATGAGCCGGCCCAGGCTGATGTTCGTGGCGGGAGAGACCTCCGGGGACCACCACGCCGCGGCCGTGATCAAGGCCCTGGGCAGGAAGGCCGAGTGCTTCGGCCTGGGCGGGCCGGCCATGGCCGCGGCGGGCATGCGCCTGGACACGGACCTGGCCAGCCGCTCGGTCATAGGCTTTGTCGAGGTCCTGCGGCACTTCTCCTATTTCCGCCGCGCCTTCAGCCTGGGCCAGCGCCTCCTGGCCGAGGAGAGGCCCGATTTGCTGGTGCTGGTGGACTATCCCGGCTTCAACCTGCGTTTGGCGTCCTACGCCAAGTTCAGGGGCGTTCCCGTGGCCTATTACATCAGCCCCCAGGTCTGGGCCTGGAAAGCGGGCAGGGTCAAGACCATGGCCCGCATCCTGAGGAAGATGCTGGTGATCTTCCCCTTTGAAAAGTCCATCTACGACAAGGCCGGCTTGGACTGCAGCCTGGTGGGCCATCCGCTCCTGGACGCCATCCCCACCGGCCTGCTGCACCGCTCCGAAGCGGATCGGCCCAAAACGGAATTCCGGACGCTGCGCGCGGCCTTCCCTTGGAAGGGCGCCAAGCCCGTGGTGGGCCTGCTGCCGGGCAGCCGGGCCCAGGAAGTGGGGCGCTTGCTGGGCGTGATGCTGGAAAGCGCCGCGCTGGTGGCCAAGGACAGGCCCGGCCTGCGCTTCGTGGTGGTCAAGCCGCCCGCGGCGCCGGCTGGCTGGTACACGGAAGTGGGTCTGGCGCAAAGCCGCGGCCTGCAGGTGGAGATCTTCGAGGGCAAAAGCCAGGCCGAGGCCTATGCAGCGCGCGCGGGCTTTGACGCGGCCCTGGTGGCCTCGGGCACGGCCACGCTTGAGACCGCCCTCCTGGGCACGCCCTTCTGCATCCTGTACCGCCTCAACGCCCTCAGCTACGCCATCGGCAAACGCTTCGTGAAGATCCACTCCATCGGCCTGGCGAATGTGGTGGCGGGCCGGAGGGTGGTGCCGGAATTCCTGCAGGAAGGGCTCAAGCCCGAGGCCATCGCCAAGGAGCTGGGCTCTTTGCTGGATGATCCGGCCCGGCGCCGGGCCCAGCGCCACGGCCTTTTGCCGGGCCTGCGCTCCCTGGGCAAGCCGGGCGTGGCAAGCCGGGTGGCCGGGGAACTGCTGGCCTTGGCCAAGGAAGCCCATGCGTAGCTGGCTGCTGGCGGCCTGTCTCCTCGTGGCCGCGCCCTTGGCCGCCGAGGGCACGCCCCTGACCTGGTTGTCCGGAACCCAAGGGTGGGAGAGCACGCCCATGGAGGAGCTGGACCTGCAGGCTTTGGGCTCGGGCGGGGAAGGCCGGACTTTGGCGGGCATTGGCGGCCAGTGGGGCCTGCTCGACGAGCTCCAAGCCTCCGGGCAATGGGAGGGGCCGGTCCCGCGTGTCGGGGACCCGGACGCGGAGCTGGGCCTGCGCCTGCGGGAGCCCTATTTCCCGGACGATCGGCCCGCCTTCTCCGTCTACGGCCGCGCGCCCTACCTCAAGGGAGCCTGGAGCGCCTGGGGCGGCATTGCCGCGGACTGGGAGCCCCTGGACTCGGACCTGGCCCTGAACGCCGAACTGGGCGACGACGGCTCCTGGCGTTTGCGCGGCGGCCTCTGGACCCCCTATGTGGCGACCACCCTGCGCCTGGGCTTTGAGGCCTCCTGGCTCAACGCCTCGGCCGAGGCCCTCACGCCCCAGATCCTGGTCAACGCGCCCGGCGACCTCAGCTTCCAGGCCGGCCTGCGTTACGGGGTCCAGGACCACAGCGAGCTGTGGACCCTCTGCCTGAGCTACGAGCTTTTCCCGAACCCCTGAACTGTCAAGGCCATCGCTGCATGTTCCTTGGAATCTATAGCCTCCTGCTCAGCCTGGCCTGCCTCTGCCTCGCGCCCTTCCTGCCCGTGCTGCTCCTGTTCGGGCGCCTGCGCAGGGGGCTGGGCCAGCGCCTGGGCGTCCTGCCCAAGGATCTGCGCGACCAGGCCCTGCTCAGCGAAGGCTGCTTGTGGATCCACGCCGCCAGCCTGGGCGAGGTGAACGCCGTGGCCCCGGTGGTGAAGGAGCTCCTGCCCAAACTGCCGCGCCAGGCCCTGGTCTTCACCTGCACCAGCATCGCGGGCCGGGAGCAGGCCCGCCGCCTCTTCCCGCAGGCCGTGGCCTGCCTGCTGCTCCCCCTGGACCTGGGCTTTTTCCTGGGCCCCTGGATACGGCGCTTCAAGCCGCGCCTGCTGGTCGTGGCGGAGACCGAGCTCTGGCCCAATTTCCTGCGCCAGGCGCGGCTCCACGGCGCCCAGATCCTGGTGGCCAACGGCCGCCTGACCGAGCGCTCCAGGGCCCGCTACAGCCGCCTGGGAAGCGCCTTCACCAAGGTGCTGGAGGACATCGACCTCTTCGCCATGCAAAGCGGGGCGGACGCGGCCCGCGTGATCTCCCTGGGAGCGAGGACCGCGCGCGTGGTCACGGTGGGCAACACCAAGTTCGACGTGGCCGGCGACATCGAGGCGGTGCGCGCGGAGGCCCAGGCCCGGCGCCAGGAACTGGGCTGGAAAGCCGGCGCGCCCGTGGTGGTGGCGGGCTCGACCCGTCCGGGCGAGGAAGCCGGGCTGCTGGCCGCCTTCAGCGCCCTGCAAAAGCAGGTCCCCGGCGCCCGCCTGGTGCTGGCTCCGCGGCATCTGGAGCGCCTGCCCGAGGTGGAAGCCCTGCTCAAGCGCGGCGACTGGAACTGGGCGCGCCGCAGCCAGGCCGGCCCCGCGGGCGACGTCGCCGTGCTCCTGCTGGACACGCTCGGCGAGCTGCGCGCCTTCTATGGCCTGGCCTGCGGCGGCGGCGCGGCCTGGGTGGGCGGCAGCTTCAAGGACTTCGGAGGGCAGAACCCCCTGGAGGCCGCGGCCCTGGGAGTGCCGGTGTTCTTCGGCCCTTCCATGCGCCACTTCGCGGAGGTGGCCCAGGCCCTGCTCGAAAGCGGCGGAGCGCGCCAGGTGGACGAAGAAAGCCTGGCCGAGGAGACCGCGGCCCTGCTCAAGGATCCCCTTGCCCTGGCCAAGGCCTCGGAGGCGCTCGAGCGCTGCGTGCGTTCCCGGGCCGGGGCCTCGCGCGCCACCGCGGACCTGGGCTTGAAGCTCCTCCTGGTCGCGCGCATGCACCGCGACGGGCACCTGTGGCGGGAGGAGGGCCTGGAAAGCTTCCGCATGGTCAGCGAGTTCGGCGCCGAGGCGCATGAGCCGGAGTGGCGCGATGAGCGGCCTGAGCAGTACCGCTCCGGAAGGGAGTTCGGCATGCGCCTGAAGGACAGGGATGAGCCGGACTGAGGTGTGGAACAGGAAGGGGGCGCTGTGGACGCCGTTCCTGGCGCTCCTGGCCAACTTCTATGTCCTTGGCTGGGCCTTTATGCGCCTCTTCCGGCCCAACAAGCCCTGGTCCGCGGCGGTGCCGGTGCTGTCCGTGGGCAACCTGAGCGTGGGGGGCACGGGCAAGAGCCTGCTGGTGCGCGCCTTGGTTGAGCGCGCGGCCGGGAAGAAAATGAGGCCGGCCATCCTGCTGCGCGGATACCGCGCCGAGCCCGGTCCGCGGCCCCTCCTGGTCCTGCCCGGCATGGACGCCCGGCAGGGCGGGGACGAGGCCCTGGAACACGTCCGGGCCTGCGGCTGCGCGGTGTGGTTGGACCCGGACCGCGTCCGCTCGGCGCGCGCGGCCCAGACCCAGGGCTCCGGCTGCCTGGTGCTGGACGACGGATTCCAGCGGCGCTGGACACTGCGCCGCGACCTGGACCTGCTCCTGGTCGACTTCGACGAACTGCGGTTCGACGAGCAGCTGCTCCCGGCCGGTCCCTGGAGGGAGCCCTGGAGCCAGGCGGAGCAGGCCGACGCGGTCCTGGTGAGCGGGGCGCCCAAGGGCCTGAAGGGCGCCGCCTTGCGCACGGCTTTGCCCCCGGACTGGCGCAAGAAGCCGGTCTTCCGGCTTGACCGTGCGCCTTTGGGCTTGGAATCCTGGCCCGACGGGAAAAAGCGTCCCCTGGCCTTTCTGCGCAGGAAGGAAGTGCTGGCCCTGAGCGGCCTGGGCCGGCCCGGGAATTTCGAAGGCCTGCTTCAGGGCCTCGGCGCGAGGGCGACGGGCTGGCGTTTTCCGGACCACCATCCCTTCAGCGTCGCGGAGCTGGAGCGCCCGCCCGCGGCGGCGGCCATGATCGTGACCACGGCCAAGGACGCGGTCCGCCTGCCCTTGGACTGGAAGCCGGCCCTGCCGGTGTACATTTTGCGGGTCAAGGCTGAGGTCGATCCCGCTCCCCTGTTTTGGCGCATGGTCGACGCCGCGCTCAGACAGACTTCCATGGAAAGGCCGCGATGAAGGCCTGGAAAAACTTCCGCTACCGCCTTGAATACGGCCTGACCCTGGCCGCGGGCGGAGCCCTGCGCAAGTTCAAGCTGGAGAAGGGCCAGGCCTTCGGCCGTTTCCTGGGCCGGGCCGCCTTCCACCTGGGCGTGGCCCGTGCCGCCGCGGACGAGAACCTGGCCCTGCGCCTGGGGATCACCGACCCCAGGGAGCGCCGGGCCATCGCCCGCGCGGCCTACGCCAATTTCGGCCAGACCATGGCCGAGCTCGCCTACATGCCCGCGCTCAGGACCGCGGAGCTCGACGACATCTTCACGTTCGATGGGCTCGACCACCTGGAGGCCGCCCGCGCCAAGGGCAAGGGCATCGTGTGCATGAGCGCCCACTACGGCAATTGGGAATGGATGGGCGCCGCGCTGATACGCAAGGGCTTCCCGGTGACCTTCCTCATCGGCACCCAGTCCAACCCCTATGTCGACCGGCTCTTCAACGACTACCGCGCCAGGGTCGGGATCCAGTTCGTGCGCATCCAGGCCATCCGCGACGCCCTGCGGGTGCTGAAGATGAACGGCGTAGTGGCCCTCCTGGGGGACCAGGACGGCGACAAGTGGGGGACCTTCGTGCCCTTCTTCGGCGCGGCGGCCTCCACGCACAGCATCGGGGAGCTGCTGGCCCGCCGCAGCGGGGCCACCCTGGCCTTCGGCGTGCCGGTGCGTCTGGGCCCCCGGCGCCACCATCTGGACGTGCGCATCGTGCCCGCGCCGGAGCCCGGCCTCAGCGAGGTCCAGGCCTCGGCCTGGACCCTGACCGAGGTCAACCGCCTGCTGGAGCAGGCCATCCGGGCCCATCCGGACCATTGGCTGTGGATGCACCACCGCTGGCATTCCCAGCCCTTCCAGCGCCTCAGCGGCGAGCAGCGCGGGAGGGCGGAGGCCGGCGAGATCTTCTTCGATATGCGCGAACAGACCTGGAAGGAAAGCGCCAGCGGCCTCGCCTTTGTGCCCGAAGGCTGGCATTGAAGCGCGGACTGCGGCCCGCCCTGGCCCTGCTCAGCGGCATCCTGCTGTGGCTCAGCTTCCCCAATCCCTGGGCCATGCACTTCGAGGCCTGGCCCGGCCGCCTGGCCTGGGTGGCCCTGGTGCCCCTGCTGGCCTTGCTGGAAAACTGCGGCACTGGGGAAGGCTTCCAGCTCGGCTTCCTCACGGGCGGGGCTTTCTTCCTGCCCGGGCTGCTCTGGCTCACCTATGTCCAGCCCCTGGGCTTGGCCGCGATCCCGGCCTGGTGCGGCCTGGCCGCCTGGTGCGCCCTCTTTGTGGCCCTCTTCGGCGCCTGCGCCGCCTGGGGCCTGAAGCGGGGCTTGTGGGCGCCCCTGCTGTGGCTGCCGGCCTTGTGGACCCTGCTGGAGGCCCTGCGTGAGCACCTCTTCACGGGCTTTCCCTGGCTGAACCTCGGCTCCTCCCAGTTCGCCAATCCCAAGCTCCTGCCTCTGGCGGCCCTGACGGGCCAGGTCGGGCTGACCTATGCCGTGGCCCTGGGCAACGTGGTTGCCTGCGCTTTGTTGGTCCATCCCCATTGGGTCCTGTCCTGGAAAAAGACCCTGTCCGCCTTTGTGGTGATCATGGCCCTGGCCTGGGGCGCCCATCAGCAGGCCCAGGCCCAAGCGCGCTGGGAGGCCCAGCCGGAGCTGGCGCCCACGGGTCTGAAGGTGGCCCTGATCCAGGGCGGCATTGACGAGAACCAGGCCTGGACCAAGCAGTACCGCGACGAGATCCTCAAAACCTATTGCACCCTCAGCGTGGCGGCGGCCCAGCAGGGCGCCAGCCTGATCCTTTGGCCGGAGAGCACCTTCCCGGGCTTTTTCAATGAGGACGCGCCCGAGGCCGAGGCGGTCAAGGACTTCGCCCGCAGCCAGCGCGTCAGCCTGCTGATCGGGTCCACGCTCTCCGTGGACGGGCTCTACACCAACAGCGCGGTGCTGGTGGACAGCCGGGGCGACACCCAAAGCTACGCCAAGCGCCATTTGGTGCCCTTCGGCGAATATGTGCCCTTGCGCAGCTGGCTTCCCATCCTGGACAGGATGCTGGACAGCTTCGGCATCGTCGGGTTCAGCTTCGGGACCCAGGCCACGGTGTTCAAGGTGGGTGGCGGCCTGGTGGCGCCGGAGATCTGCTATGAAAGCGTGTTTCCGGACCTGGGCAGGGAAGGCCGGGCCCCGGATTTGATCGCGGTCCTGACCGACGACACCTGGTACGGGCTGTCCCCGGGCCCGGTCTGGCACGCCAGCCAGGCGGTCCTGCGCGCGGTGGAGAACGGCTGCTGGGTGGCCCAGGCCTCCACCACCGGCGTCTCGGTCATGGCCTCGCCCTCGGGCAGGATGGACCTGAAGATCGGCCTGGGGGAGCTGGGAGTGCTGGTCCAAAACCTGGGACCGGCACGGCCGACCCCTTGGCGCCGCTTTGGGCTGTGGTTTTTGTGGGTCTGCGCCGGCTTGCTTACATTTTCGTGGGTTTTGAGGGGGCGACCGGGAAAAAACCGGTGATTGGGCTCTTTTTGCTTTTGTAAGCTATTGTTTTAGGCGAAAATGAAAAAAGGTAAGGGGCACCGGCTCCTTTTTTATCCGTGCATTACCACGTAAACGAGCGGCCCCGTGAACAGCACTTCCTTGAAAATTCTGCTCGTTTCCGCTGAAGTGGCGCCTTTTGTGCGCACCGGCGGCCTGGCCGACGTGGTCAGCGAGCTTCCGCGCGCCCTGGCCGACCTGGGCCATGACGTGCGCGTGATCCTGCCTTGGTACCGCAACATCGCCCAGCAGCGCATCGACGCCGTCCTCCTGCGCGAAAGCGTGGAGCTGGGGCCCGGCATGCCCGAGGACATGCCCAGCACCTTCGGCCTGCGCCAGGGATGGCTGCCCTCCAGCAAGATCCCGGTCTACTTCGTGGACCAGCCCGCCTACTTCGACCGCCAAGGCCCCTACGGAGACGAGCAGGGCGACTACCGCGACAACGGCGATCGCTTCATCTTCCTGGCGCGCGCGGTCTTCGCCGCCTGCCAGAGCCTGGACTTCAAGGCCGACGTCCTGCACCTGAACGACTGGCACGGCGGCATGGTCCCGGTCTACCTCAGGAACAGCTTCCGCGAGGAGGCCCTGTTCAAGAACACGGGCAGCCTCTATACCGTGCACAACCTCGCCTTCCAGGGCCTCTTCCCGGAATGGCAGTTCGCGCGCACGGGCCTCGACCCGGAGCTCTTCACCACCGAGGGCCTGGAATTCTACGGGCAGATGAACACGCTCAAGGGCGGCCTGCTCTTCAGCGACAAGATCAACACCCTGAGCCCCCGCTACGCCGAGGAGATCCGCAACCCGGAATATGGCTGCGGCCTCGAGGGCGTGATGCGCATCCGCGAGAAGGACCTGAGCGGCATCATCAGCGGCCTGGACAGCGTGGAATGGAATCCGGCCACGGACGTGCACCTGCCCGTCCGCTACGGCCCGGACAGCCTGGACCGCAAGGCCGACATCAAGCGCGCCCTGAAAAAGGAACTGGGCCTGCCGGCCGACGACGTGCCCCTGGTGGCCATGGTGTCGCGCCTGGACGCCATGAAGGGCCTCAGCCTGGTCGAGGAGATCGCGGACTACATGGTCCACCTGGACCTGCAGTTCGTGTTGCTGGGCATGGGCGACGCGCGGATACAGGAGAACTTCCGGCGCCTGGCAGAGACCTATCCCGAGAAGGTGTCCTTCCGCCTCGCCTACGACATCCCCCTGGCCCACCGCATCGCAGGCGGCGCGGACCTGTCGCTGATGCCCAGCCGCTTCGAGCCCAGCGGACAGAGCCAGCTGATCTCCCTGCGCTACGGAACCGTCCCCGTGGTGCGCTCCGTGGGCGGCCTGGCCGACACGGTGCAGGACTACGACGCGCGCACGGGCAAGGGCAACGGATTCGCCTTCAGCGAATACAACTCCATGGCCCTGTTCAACTCCATCCAGCGGGCCCTGGAGGTATACAAGGACAAGGCCGCCTGGCGCCGCCTGCAGCAGGCCGGCATGGCCGAGGACCATTCCTGGCTCGCCAGCGCCCGCCAGTATGAGAAGCTGTACCGTGAGATCGTGGACCTGCATGCCCAGGAAGCCTGATGCCTAGGCCCTGCGAGGGGCTTGCAAAGAGGCCCCCGGAGCATTAGATTCTTGGACCCTGCCGGAGCCCTCCGGCCCGCGACCCCATCGTCCAGTGGCCTAGGACACCGCCCTTTCACGGCGGTAACACGGGTTCAAATCCCGTTGGGGTCATAACTCAAAAGCCCTCTCCAGTATGCTTGGAGGGGGCTTTTTGCTTTAGAAGTCATACTTTGAAGGGGTGAAAGAGGGGTGTAAGGATTACTTGTTTTCATTGGGGTTCCGTAGACTGAAGCAAAAGCCGTTACACTGGCACTGACACTGATATCCTCGTAGATTACTTTGGGGGTCACGTCGATGAGACCTGACTTTTAGTGGGGCACTTGAAACGGGATGATAACAGCAGCGTATGGAGGTAATAGGTGGAAGGACGACTGACAATTGATAAGCTTTTGAAAATAGGGATACTGTCGTTATGTTTAGTTGCGGCTCCATTTTTACAGGCGAAAAAAATTTCTTCATTGGATACATATGGCGTCAGGCAGTCGTCAGTTTACGTATTCAGCGATTTTAAGGGCATTCTATATATTGATAGAAAAGCTGTTGGGAGTTTACGTGCTCAATCTAATAAACCTTTGGAAA
>DATHOE010000045.1:0-44409 GCA_035485275.1 bacterium | reverse complement strand
CCGCCGCCGCCGCCGCGGTAGGCGCCGGGGCCGCCCACAGCCGGACGCGACGCGTTGCTGAAGGGCTGCCGGGGCTGGGGCTCGCGGTACTCCCTGGGTTCGCGCTGCTCGCGGACTTCGCGCGCGCGCATGTCGCGCTCATCCTCGTCCTCGCCGCCGTGCTGCCCCGGGGGCAGGGGGGCGCTGGCCTTCTCAGCGTCGATGCCGAGCTCTTCGCAACGCTTCTTGAACTCGTCGATGGCGCTGACCTGCACCAGTTCCTTCAGGCCGCGTTCCATGTAGTAATAGTCTTCAAATCCCTTCACCGGCTGTCCCTCGCGTTTGCGGCTGGGAAAGCTGAGGTACAGGCCGTTGGCCCCGCGGACCAGGGCCATACTGTTCAAAAACAGGGCCCCCGCCTCGGTGATGATCTTGCAGCTCACGAAAGCCGCGGTCTTGCTGTTCTCTCCGTGCACCATATGGATGCGCAGATTTTCAAAAGCAGGCATGGCTGCTCCTTACAACGAATGTTTTAAAGTCCATGGTCGAATGATCCGGACCCTTTGGGCCGCCCAACGCGAAACCCATTGCAGACTGAAACCGGCCTCCCGCCGGCGAGGTGAAGCTTGCTTCCTGATCGCTCAGGACAGGTGTTTCTCCGCCTATAAGGCCCAGTTTCCGGCCTTAAGGCGCCTTTTGTTTCCGGCGGGGCTATGGGGATCGAATCTGCCAGCTTCAGGACGGGACGAGCCCGCGGTGAAAACCATCACGATCAAAACCCCGCCTACAATGCGTTCTCTTCTCGAACCGTTCAAAGGGGCGCTCTGCCCTTCATACCGGTGTCCAAGGGATGCCACCACGTTATGCCTTCTTCGCCGTCCATCCAGCACAAGTACACTACGTCGTTGCCGCGCATGGTGTAGAAATCGACCAAGCCCCGTTCCAGGTCCTTGAGTTCGCAACCCAGGTCCTGCAGGGATTCCAAGGCGCCGTGAAAAACCCCGACTTCGGCCTCCAGGGTGACAAGCAGACCCTTGAGCTCCGGGGACACGGCGGACGGATCCGGGGAGGTCAGCTCCTCGATGTCGACCTTGGCTTGCAGGCCGACGATCCGTCGCCGCGTTTCCCGCAGCAAAACGATGCGCTCACGGACCAAAGGGAGCAAGGCATTGGCTTCGTCGAGCGTGAAAAATTTGATGCAGCCGGGGTCACGCATGGGATTTTCAGTTCGTTTCAGATCTCTTCGCCAGGCGTCCGACCAGGTCGCGGTCGGCCTTAGGAAACTGGTAGTAGATCAGCTCGCCGGGCTTGACCCAGCGGAAATCCTGCACTTCAAGGGCTTTGGGTTCTCCGCCTTCAAATGCGCATGAATAAAAACGCAGCTCCAAACGCCTATCCGGATAACTGTATCGAATGGTCTCAAGGTGACCGCCGGCCTTCACCCGAATGCCGAGCTCCTCATGCAACTCGCGTTCGATGCAGGCCCGGTCGTCCTCTTCCGGCCGCTTTTTGCCGCCAGGAAACTCCCATACGCCGCCCAAATGGTCGTCGTACCTACGCTGGGTGATAAGGACTTTGCCGTCCTTCTCAACCACGCCGACACCCACGATTTTGAATCCGTCGCTGGTTTGTTCACTCATATCGGCTTGTCGTCCTTTTCATACACTTTATCTTCGTTGAAGCCGGCCCAAGGGGCAAGCGGAATCTGGCGTTATTGCGCGACGGACTTGGAGCCCGCCGCGTTGGCCTTGTCCAGGGCCACCATTTTGGTCAGGATTTGGATGCGCTTATCGATGTCGGCGGCCCGGCGGCTGGCGGGAAAGAGGCGCTGGTATTTCTGCCAATAGGCCAAAGCCTCGTTGCGGCGGTTCAGGCGCTCCAAAATCACGGCCGCGTTGACGTAGGCCGCGGCGTCCCAGGGGGCCTCCTGCAGGGCCAGCTGGTACATGTTCAGCGCGTGCTCGACCTTGTTCTCCCGGTCATAAATGATGCCCAGGTTGAAGTAGGCGTTTTCGAGCGTGTCGTCGTCCTTGGGGTGCTGCTGCACCACCCAGGCGTTCAGGCGCTCCGCCGCGGGAAGGCGGTTTTGGAGGATGTAGACGGCGGCGAGGTTCTGGGCGGCCTCCAGGTCGTGCGGGGCGATCTTCAGCACCTTGTCGAAGTCCGCTTCGGCCGGGGCGAGCTGGTTGAGCTTCAGGTAGAGGCCTCCGCGGTTGAAACGCGTCACCGTGTCCTTGGGGTTGACCGCCAGGGCCGTCGCGTACTCCTGCAGGGCCTGGTCCTCGTGCCCTTCGTCGTCGTAGACGTTGCCCAGGCTGGAGTGCAGGCCGCCATGGCGCGGTTCCAGGGCCAGGCCCGCCTTGGCCGCGCTTTCCGCCTGGGCCAGGTTGCCTTTCCAGCCTTGCACCACGCTGAGGTCGTAGCAGCTCTTGGTGTCGGAGGGGTTGCGCTTCAGGGCGCGCTGGAAGCACAGCACCGCGTTGTCAAAATCGTCGTCCTGGGCGTAGGAGGAGCCCAGGTTGCGCCAAAGGGTGGCGTTGCCCTCGTCCTTGGCCACCGCGTCCGAGAGCAGGGCGATGGAACGCTTGAAATCGCCCTTCAGGTAGTAGAAATCGGCCCATTGCGTCTCGCTGCGCGGCCCGCTGGTCGCGCTCACGCTCGCGGCCTGCGCCTCAAAACTGACCTCATGCGCGGCGGCCGGGACCGTCCTGGGCGCTGCCTGCGCTTCGACCGGGCGCTGCAGGCCCGAGCAGCCGGCCAGGAGGGCGAGGGACAGGCCCAGCAGGGCCAGGATGGGACGGATCGATCGGGTCCTCAGGTCTGCTCCCATGCGCTTCAGCCCAGGCCGAATTCGGTCAAGGCGCCTAAAAACCGGGCGTTCATAGCCTTGCAGGCGTCCAGGCAGAGGGTCACCAGGGCCCGCTCGTCCGCCGCGCCGCAAAAACGGGTGAAGGCGTCGGCCACGGCCAGGTGGGGATCCTCGGGGTGGAGCCCATTGTGCAAGGCCGCGGTGTAGGCCTTCAAACGGGCGGCCAGAAGGCCCACGGCCGTCTCCTCCTGCCCAGGAAACCTCAGCGCCAGGCCCTCGGCGAGGCGGTGGATGTAAAAGGCGTGGTATTGCTCCATCCCTTCCCTGCGCAAACCCAGCTTTTCCAGCAGGCCCAGGCCGTATTCGAGGCCCAGGGCGGATTTCAGCAGGAAGAATTCGTGCAGCACGCGCTCGGGGGCCAGGCCCCCGGCCGCCAGCGCCGCTTCGTCGCAGCGCAGGACCTCATCGGGGCTGGGTGGCAGCCAGGGCATCACGCCTTCCACCACATCGATGGTGCTCAGATCGTTTTTCAGGAAGCTCATGGCTTTGGGCGGCCGAAGCAGGGCGGGGCGGCACGCGGTCCGCGCGGCGAAGGGCTGGAATCGAATCGTGGCCGGCTTGGGCAGGCGTCGTACAAGGACCTAGATTACCACAAAGGCCGCCGCGTGGCTCTAAGCATCGCGGCCTCCAGGATCGCCGCGTTGCGCGGCCAAAGATAGCGGCTCCGCGCCAGGATCCTGGCTTTCCGCGCCAACGCCTGGCCAAGCCGTGGCTGTTCCAGTAGGCGCACCACGGCCGAGGCGAAGGCGGCCGGCTCGTCGGCGACCAGCAGATGCTCCAGGTCGCGGGCTTCCGCGCCCTGGGCCGACAGGCTCGTGGCCACCGCGGGCAGTCCCGCGGCGAAGGCCTCCAGCAGCTTGTTTTGGCGCCCGGCGCCGGTGCGCACCGGGCACACGCTCAACGCGGCCCGGTCAAGGTACGGCAGGGTGTCCTTCACAAAACCGGCGAAGCGCAGGCCCGGGAGGCCGGCCAGCGCGGACAGGCCCGCGGGCGCGTCCCCGCCCAGCACGGTCAGGAAGGCCTTGGGCACCCGCGCCCGCACCAGCGGCAGCACCGAGCGCGCGAACCAGGCGACCGCGTCGGCGTTGGGCGGATAGGCCAGGTGCCCGACAAAAAGCATCTCAAAGGGGTCCTTGGCCGCGGCAGCGGCTTTTCGGTCGACCCGGAAGAGGGCCGCATCCACCCCGTTGGCCGCGACCCGCAAGGCCGCGGCGGCCTTGGGGCGCATGGCCCCCACGGCTTCGCAGTCCTGGGACGCGTTGAAAAATCCGGCGTCGAACTCCCCGGCGCACCAGGCCTCGTAGGCCGCCAAACGGGCGGCTTGCGCCCGGGCGAAGGCCGCGGCCAGGGGCCGGCGCCGCAGCGCCAGCTCCACGGCCCGGCGCTCGGTGTAACGGGTCATGGAATCCGTGTAGTCCAGGAAGCGGGGCCCCTTGAAACGCAGGGCATAGGGCGCCATTTTCAGGCGGTAGGCCAGCACCGCGTCAAAGGGCGCCCCGGCCCCGGCCGCTCCGCCGATCAGGGCGTCCACCAGGACGCGCATGTCCCGGCTCGCCAAGGCCGCCACCCCTGAGGGGGCCGCAGCCAGGACCCGCAAGCCCGCGGCCAGGCGGCGGCGGCCCAGCGGCCAGGCCACCCGGTGGACCGCGGCGAGCCTCGGTCCCAGGGATCCCTGGCCAAGGTCTTCGGCGCGGGCCGGATCCGTGAAACAGGCCAGGTGGATCTCGTGGCGCCTGCCCATCTCGGCGATCCAATGGAACAGGCGCAGGCGGTCGCCGTCGGCGGGGGCGTCGGGGAAGACCGGGGAAAGCGCCAGTATTTTCACTGCTGCCCTTCGGCGTCAGGAGGCATAGATGGCGGCCGTCCTCTCCAGCATGGCGCCGTAGGAAAACTCCGCGCCGACGCTGCGCTTCGCGCCCGCGGACAGGCGCCGCAGCAGGGCGGGCCTGTCCAGGAGGGCCGCCACGCGGTCGGCCATGGCTTCGCAATCGCGGGGCTGGCAAAGGAAGCCGTTGCTTCCCTCCTTCACGATCTCGGCGGCCCCGTCCACCTGGCTGGCCACGACCGGGACCCCCAGGCTCAGGACTTCCGGGAAGACGCAGGGCAGGCCCTCATACAGGGAGGGCAGCAGAAAGACGTCAAAGCCGGCCGCCAGCTGGCGCGGGGAGCGCTGCCAGCCGAGGAAATGAATGCGCCCGGAAAGCCCCAGGCTCCGCGCCAGGGCCTCCGCCTCGGGCCGCAGGGGCCCGTCGCCGATGTACACGAAATCCACGTCCTTGCGGCCGCGGCACACCAGGGCGGCGATGCGCACGAAATCCAGGGGCGCCTTCTGGGCTTTGAGGTTGGCGACCACGCCCACGACCCGGGCTTTCAGGTCCGGCAGGATTTTTTTCAGCGCGGCCCGCGAACGCGGGGTGCGGCTCCAGGCCGGCAGGTCCACGGCCGCCCGCACCAGGGCGTAGCGGTCCGGACGGCCGACGCCCAGGAGCAGGCCCTTGTCGCGCAGGCTGGAGGCCACCACGATGATGTGGTCGGTGACGCGGGCCAGGCGCCGTTCCATCAGCACGAAAGCCATGAAGGCCGGGCCGGACTGGAAATCGTTGAAGGACCAGCCGTGGACCGTGTGCGCCACCCGGGGCGTGCGGGCGAAAAAAGCCGCCAGCCGGCCCAGCAGGCCGGCCTTGCTGGAATGGGTATGCACGACCCGCACCCCTTCGCGCACGAGGTAGTTCCATAGCCACGCCGCGGCCGCGAGGTCGTTGAGGGGCGAGATGGGATGGCGCAGGAAGGGCACCACCACGAAGCGGGGGCCGAGAAGCCTGCGGGCCTCCTCGTCGAGCTGGCCGCCTTCGCCGCAGAGCAGGCGCACGTCGAAGCGCCCGGGATCCAGCCCCAGGGCCGTCCGCAGGGCCACTTCCTGGGCGCCGCCCAAGTCGAGCCGGGTGACGATGATGGCGACCTTGATGGGAGGCATGCGGCTCAGGCCGTGCCGCTTTCCGGCCCGGCCCGGTCCACATCCGCGGGCTCGGCCACCAGAAAAATCCCGTCCAAACCAACGACCCGTATCCTGGAGCCCGCCTTCAGGTCCCCGCCCTTGAGTTTGACCCCCCAACTGGCCCCCTGCAGGCTCACGCGCGTCTCGCCGCCCTGGCTGTCCGCCTTCAATACCGTGCTCATCCCTATGAACTCCGTGCCGTAACGGTTGGGCGAGGCCGAGGGCGAAAGCCCGACCCGCTCCCCGGACAGGGGGTGCCCGCGGTGGTAGCGTCTGGCCGCCAGCACCGCGGCCAGGGAGAACAGCAGCCACAGCCCCAGGTCCGCGACCAGCGGCAGGGAGGGCCACAGGACCATGGGAAGCGCCACCAGCACCCCCGCGGCGCCGGTCCACAGGAAGACCGTGGAGGGGGCAAAGAGCTCGCCGGTCATCAGGAGCAGGCCCAGGCCCAAGGGCCACCAAAAACTCACCGGATCCATGAGCAGCTGCATGCCTACTTACCCGCCTGGTTCCAGGTCTTGCCCGAGTCGCCGCCCAGCAGGGCGGCGATGCCGCCGATGCTGGCCACTCCGCTGCCGAAGTCGGCCGGGATCATGACGATCTTGGCGTTGGGGTTGATCTGGGCCATGGCCTCGATGTATTTCTGCCCCAGGAAGTAGTTCACCGCGGCTTCGCCGTGACCCTGGATGGATTCCGCCACGGACTTGGTGGCGTCGGCCTGGGCCTGGGCCGTGATCTTGATGGCTTCGGCCTCGTTCTTGGCGGCCTCGAGCTTGCCCTGGGACTCCAGGATGGCGGCCTGGCGCTTGCCTTCGGCCACCTTGATCTGGGCCTGCTGGTCGCCCTCGGCGGCAAGGATCTTGGCGCGCTTCTCCTGGTCGGCCTTCTTCTGTTCGCCCATGGCCGCGAGCAGGTCCGCGGGCGGCCGTATGTCCCGGATCTCGACGCGGGTCACCTTGATGCCCCAGGTGCTGCAGGCCACGTCGAGCTCCTGCAGGATCTCGTCGTTCATCTTGATCCTCTCGGCCAGCACCAGGTCGAACTCCCTGAGGCCGATGACGGAGCGGACGTTGGCCAGGGTCAGCTGCTGGCAGGTGCCGACGTAGTCGGCGACGTTGTAGGCGGCCTTGTACGCGTCGACGATCACCAGGAAGACGATGGCGTCCACCGTGACGGTGGCGTTGTCCTTGGTGATGACCTCCTGGCTGGGGATCTCGACGGCGTGCTCCATCATGTTCATGCGGCGCCCGACGCGGTAGACGAAGGGCACGACGAACTGGAGCCCCGGCTTGAGCGTGGCGACGTACTTGCCGAAGCGCTCCATCATTACCTCGTAGCCCTGTTCCACGGTCACGACGCTCTGGGACACGACCACCAGGCCGAAGACCACGAGCACTGCCAGCACGATGAGGGCTAAAGGCATGGATGAGTTCCGAGGGGAGGAATGGGGGCTGAAAGCGGTTTTAGGGCGGAAAAAGCGGGCGCGGACATTATCGCCGCGGACATGGGTGCGCACAAGTGGACCGGGTGGGCACTCGGACGCGTTCCAAAGCCGGACAAGAAAGGCCTGGAAAAGCCGGTTTTTAGGTGAGGTGGATGGGGATGCAGGCGGACGAAAGCAGGGCGGAAAACAAGACGCACCCGATCAAGATTCTCTTCAGCATCACCCCTCCATCGGCGTTAGAGCGAAATGGCGCGCGGACGAACGCTGCTTAAATCGTTTGAATGTTAGTTTCATGGGCTTTTTTAGTCAATAGCTTAATCAACTGTTCAACTGTCGGGCTGTCCTCCTTAAGGTAGGCCTCAGGAGGAACACCATGCATCCGTTTTACAAACGCTTAGGCCAGCGCATCAGGGAACAACGCCATGCGAAGGGCCTCACCCAGCAGGAGCTGGCTGAACGCGCCGGCCTGACCACGGCTTTTTTGTCCTACCTTGAAAACGGAACCCGCAAAGGCAGCCTGGATTCGTACTTAGTCTTAGGAAACACCCTGGGCCTGGAACCGGAGGCCCTCTTCGGATCCGACAGCGGGGCCAGGACCGCGTCCGCGGGACGCTCCGGGGAAAACCTGCTGTCCCTGGAAGGCCTCAGCGCCTACGACACCCGCTCCGTGCTGTCCGTGGTCCGCTCGCTGCGGCGCAAACCCGCGAAAAAGAAGAAATAAGGCCGGCGAAACGGAAATGGCCGCGACCTTCAAGAACGCCGCAAGAAAACCCGGATCCCCGCCGACAGAACCCGCCTAACGCGCCGCCTCCGCGCCCTGCCAGATGGCGTCCTCCATGGCCGCGTATTCCCAGCGGCCCCAGCGGCCCGTGCTGACGATGTCGCGCGCCCTCAGCCAGGACTGGATGCTTTCCACGCTTTCGGTGCGCTGGGCGTCGTAGACCACGTAGGCGTCCTCGATGTCCGCCACCCACTCCGCGGCGATGCGGTCCCCCGCGCGCAGAATGCCCATGCTGCGCAGGCCCGCCTTCACGCGCGCGGGCGCGGCCGCCTTGTCGATGGGGCGCTGCGGGGAATAGCTCATCTCGGCGTAGACGCTGGAGCCGCCCCTGGGGACCATGGCCTTGCTGAAGTTGTGGTAGAAGCCGACCCGGTAAAAGGGCAAGTGCGGCTCGGGCACGTAGATCCACTGCTTGGAGCTGACGTCGCGGCCGGCTATCCCCAGGTTGACGTTCAGCACGCTGGAGGCGCGCAGGCGCGCGGCGGCCCGCTTCACTTCGGCCGGCGCGTCCTTGAGGATGGCCACCAGGCGCGGCAGGGGCAGCGTCGTGACCAGGCGCGCGTATCGGTGGACGCTGCCGTCGCTGAGGGTCACGCTCCGGCGCCGCGGGTCCACGGCCAGGGCGGCCAGGGACGCGCGGACCTCGACGCGCTCGGCGAAGGCCCGCGACAGGATCTCTATGCCCACGCGCTTGGGGTAGATGAAGTCGGCGTTGTAGCCCATGGGCTTGGCCTGGTCGAAAAGGGCGCCCTCGAACATGCGCTCCAGGCTGGGCTTGGGCACGAAGCGGCCCATGAACTCCGTGGACATCTCGGAGGGGTGCACGCCCCACAGCTTGGTGTTGTAGGGTTCCATGAAGTGGCGGTAGATGCCCTCGCCGAAATACCCGAGGTTGAAGTCCTCGAAACTTTGGAAGCCGCCCTTGCCTTTGGTCTTCCCCTTGGAAGCCCCCGCCGGCCGCTTGGACTGGGGCAGGGCCCCCTGGGCCCGCAGCGCGCCCTCCAGGCACTCCCTCAACACCGCCGGCGGCAGGCCGAACAAGTTCGCCTGGAAGGGCGCGCGGGTGTAGCGCCCGTGCGAATAGACCCAGGCGTCGCGGCTCACGGGCGCGAAGTCCTCCTTCAAGGCCAGCTCGTCCAGGACCAGGGCGCGCGTGCGCGCTTCGCGCATGTGCAGGAGGTGGCCGGTGTAGTCGAAGGAAAAGCCGTTCACCCTCTGGGAACGCACCAGGCCGCCCGCGCGCTCGTTCTTTTCGAACAAAAGGTAGGGCCGCCCGGCCTTCTTGGCGTGGTAGGCCGTGGATAGCCCGGCCAGGCCGGCGCCGAGGACCACCAGCGGATCGGCCATGCCTAGGCCTTGGCCGGCGCGGGGGCCGGGGTCTCCGCGGTCGGGCCGGCTTGGGGCTCGGCCGCGGTCGGGGACAGCAGGCGCAAACGCATGCCCACCACCGTGCCGGGATAGTTCGGGATCGCGGTGCTGCGCATCTCGCCGTTGCGCATGCTCAGGGCCGCCTCGCCGGACATGCACACCATTTCCCCGCCGGTCTTGCGCACCGTCGCCAGGAGCGTGTTGAGGAGGCCCAGGCGCACGCTGCCGTCCGGGGACTTCACCTTCAGGGCCAGGGCGGTCAGGATCGCGTTGCTGTCGCCCTTGAGGCCCTCGCTGAGGCCCGGCAGGCGCTTCAGGCTGCCCCAAATCCCCTGCCCGGTGTCGGCCACGGCGACCTCGATCACGCCGTTCTTGGGGAAGGCCTGGCCGCACAGCACCGCGCCGCTGTGCCCCGCGCCGTGGCGGAAGACGTTGTCGCTGAGCCCCGAAAAGATCTGCATGACCCGCTCAAAATCGGCCTTCGAGGCGGGCAGCACGCCCCGCAGGATGTTCACCAAACGGGGGATGGCGTTCTCGAGCTCCTGGGGCCGTTCCACCAGCCAGAGCTCCTGCGGGCGCTCGCCGATCTTCTCGCCGGTGTACACGTTGATGCTGGCCTCCTGCAGGAGGCGGTAGAGGCCCATGCGCATAAGGTCGTTGCTGACGCGGCCGTTCTCCGGCCGCCGGATGATGCTGCCGGAGGGCAGGCGCTTGGAGGCCACCAGCCGCGCCAGGCAGGCGCCCAGGGCCGCCACGCCGAAGGCGGAGATCTTCTGGGTCTCCGTCAGGTCGACCGTGAAGGTCTCGCCGGCGGGCACGTCCCGCACCTTGGCCAGCGCTTCGCTGACCAGGCCGGGGTAGTCCATGGAAAGCATCGAGGGGAAACGGATCTCTTTCATGCGCGCCTCTTTGGACCGGATGTGGGGGGCTTGCCCCCGGCGGGGACGGGGACGTCATGGGGCATGCGCACGGCCATCAGGGCGAAGGCCGCCAGCAGGGCCAGGGCCGCCAGGCCGCCCCAGAACCACAGCGCGGCCCCCAAGGCCAGGAAGGATGCCGCGTAGACCAGCATGCCCAGGGCGAAGGTCAGGCAGGAGAGGAAGGCCGCCACCTGGGGCACGCTCAGCCCCAGGGCCTTCAGGCGCAGGGGCACGTGGTCCGGGCTTCCCTTCCAGGGCGCGATGCCCTTGCGGGTCCTGATGACGATCATCAGCGCCAGGTCGAAGAGCGGCAGGAACAGGATCACCAGCGGCGCCAGGACGGCCAGGCCGTTCTGGTGGGAATAGCGCAGGTTGAGGCTGATGGCCGCCAAGGTGAAGCCCAGAAAATGCGAGCCGGCGTCGCCCATGTAGACGCGGGCCGGCTTCCAGTTGAAGGGCAGGAAGCCCAGGCAGGCCCCGGCCAGGGCCGCCGCCGCGAGGGCGTCGTCCCCGCGGCCGCCGTGCACGGCGAAGACCCAGAAGACCAGGGCCCCTGCGGCGCAGACGCTGCCGGCCAGGCCGTCGAGGATGTCCACGAAGTTCAGGGCGTTCGTCACGGTGACCACCCACAGCACCGTGAGCGAGGCGCTCAGCCAGGCCTGGCTCACGAAGCGCACCCGCAGCCCGCACCACACCAGCACCAGGGCGCCCGCCACCTGGCCCAAAAACTTCGGGCCGGGGCCGAGGGCTTTGCGGTCGTCCAGCAGGCCGAGACCCAGGGCCAGGGCGCCCCCCAGGCCGATGGCGTACACGCCGCGGCCGCGCTCGAGCCCCAAGGGCCAGGGGGCGAAGCCGGCGCTGGGGTCCAGGGTGAATTTCAGCAGCAGCACGGCCAGGCCGAAGGCCAGGGCGATGGCCAGCCCTCCGAGGTAGGCCACGGGTTCGCGCTGGGTTTTGAGGGGGCTGGTGGGCCGGTCGAGGAACCCGGTGACCCATGCCAGGCGTATGGCCAGCGGCGTGAAGGCCAAAGCCAGGAGCCCGGCGGCAAGAAATACGAGGAGTGAGTTCAGCATGCCTGCCCGATGGCGGGACACAGGCCCCCTGGACGGGGGCCTTTTTTAGGCCTGTCAGCGCAGATGCGCCACAAGGATGTTGCCGGCGACGAGGCGGTCCTGGGCGGGCAGGGCCCGCAGGAGGTCCAGCCAGCCGAAGAAACGCGCTTTGGCCGCCGCGTCCCCGTCGGGCCAATAGATGGGGCTGGGACCGCTCTGGCTCAAGCGCGCCCACTCCCCGCCGTTGAAATACACGAAATCATACCCCTTCGCCCGGACGATGGCACCCACCTCTTGGGGGCTGCCCGCCTGGGCCACCCATTGCGCCAGGGGATGGGTTTCAAAGACGCTGCAGGCCAGGCTCTTGGGCGGCAGATAGGCGCTGCGCTCGTCCCCCAGCACGAGGACCCCGGCGTCGGCGCCGCCCTCCGCCCGGATCCACTGCGCGATCTTGGCCTGCGGCACGCCCATGCGCGCGAGGTAGTCCTCCGGAGCCTCCAGGCCCAAGGCCGCGGAAAAGGGGTCGAAATCCTTCACCACGATGGCCAGGGTCTGGAGCGCGCCCGCGAGCAGGCCGACCAGCACCAGGGCCTGCCAGATCTTCGCCCAGGTCTTGGACCGGGCCCAGGTTTCAGCCTCCAGGATGCCGTAGGCCGCCAGGAGGCTGGCCGCGGGCAGCAGGCAAACGCCGTAACGCAGGACATGCGGACCCAGAGCCCAGACCAGGAAGCCCGCGAGCAGGTAATACAAAGTCCAGCGCATGGGGCGGTCCAGGCGCCAGACCAGGACCGCGGGCGCCAGGGCCAGGAGCAGGAAGCCGGGATTGCCGTCGCCGCCCAGGCTGCCCACGTCAAAAAAGGCGGCCCAAGGCAGGCGGACCCAGGACCACCAGCCGGAGCCGCCAAAGCCACGCAGATGCTCGAAGTAGGAGCTGGGGCCGCCCGCGCCCAGGCTGGCGCCCAGGAAGTGCACCGGGAAGGGATAAAAGGGCTGGCCCTTGAGCAGGGCGCCTTGCAGGAGCCAAGGAAGCAGGGGGACCAGGAAGAGGCCCGCGCCCGCAAGCAAAAGGCCGGGACGCCGCCAGGACGGCTCTTTCCAGGCCAGGGCCACGATCATCAGCAACAAGGCCGCGCCGTGGATGAGCGCCACGGGCTTCGACGCGACCGCGGCGCCGGCCAGGGCGGCGCTGAGCAGCAGCCAGGAGGACTGGGAGCGCCGCACGGGATCGCCCAAGGCCAGCAGAAAGGCGTCGAGCGAAAGGAAGGCATAAAAGGCCGCCCAGGCGTCCGGGGAGAAGACCCCGAAGCTGAGGACCAGCAGGGGCTGGGTCAGCGCCACCGCCGGGGCCAGCCAGATGCGGCGGTCGTTGAAGAGCCGGGCGGAGGCGTCCATCAGCATCAGCCCGAGCCCCGCGCACAGGGCCAGGTTGAGCAGGGCCGGGGCCAGGGCACTGACCAGGGGGGAGCCGTCCAGGACCAAGGCCAGGCTCCACAGGGGCCCGGCCAAGGAGGGCAGCCAGGTGAACAGCACGCCGGGCCGCGGCGCGATGCTGCCGCTCAGCGCGGCCCGCTGGGCGTCGGCGAGGTGGTAGACCAGGGCGTCGAAAAATTTGGGCGGCGCGAAAGCCAGGCCCGCCATCGCGACGCCGGCCACCGCCAGGCACAGCACCGTGGCGACCTCGGTGCTGGAGCCCTCCCAGGGATGCTTGGACCTCAGGCTGTGCCGCAGGGAATCGAACAGCGCCTCGGCGTGGCCCCAGGATCCCACGCCCGTGAGGACCACCAGGCCCCAGGCCAGCCAGCCATACAGGACGCCCAGGGCGCCCAAGGCCGCGGCCACCAGGCTGAACACGGCCAGGCCCAGCGCCAGGCTGAAGCCGGCCTCCTCGACCAGGGAGCCGTGGTAGAGCCGGAAACGCCGCAGCAGGGCCCGCCCCAGCAGCAGGGCAACCAGGAGCAGGGCCCCGGCCGAGCCCGCCGCACGCGCGCAGTCCGCCAGGCCGTGGACCGGAACGGGGTAGCGGTTCCAGGTAAGGACCAGCAGGGCGAGGGTCCACCCGAACAGGACGAAAAACTTGAGACGCCTCAAAACTTCGGCTCCATGCTTGGGCTCATGAAAAATATCCGGCGCGCGGCCTGGCCAGGTTGCGGTCCTTGAGGCCGCCCCATTCCCGCAGCGTCCAGGCCCACCAGGCCAGGTTGGCCGCGCCCCAAGCGAGGATCAGCGCCGGGCTTGGGGAAGGCGGCGACCAGGCCATGGAAGCCGCCAGCACGCTGGGCATGAACAGGGCATAGAAGGCCAGGGCCAAGGGCAGGGCCGCCAGGCTCAGCCGCCAGACCAGGGCCGGGGACAGCGCCAGGGCCAGGGCCGGCGCCCAGATCAGGTACTGCGGGGAGAGCCCGGGCGCCAGTAGGATCAGGGTCAGGGCCGCCCAGGGCAGGCCGTCGAGCAGGCGCAGGCCGCCGCGGCGCAGGAGCGCCCAGGCGAAGGCCAGGCCCAGCAGGGCCAGCGCCGCCGCCCGGAACCAGAAATCCGCCTGGCGCCACAATTCCGGCGGCGCGCCGGCCGCGAAGAAGCAGGCCTTCAGCGCGTTGGACAGGCCCAGGCCGTTGGCGCCGCTGTAGCAAAGGTGCGCCGCGACGGCCTGCGGGCCGTCCATGAACAGCCAGGGCAGCAGCAGCAAGAGGGGCGGCACCAGCACCCAGGCCGCGAAACGCAGGCGCGCGCGGACGCTGGGGAACATCGCGAGGTAGAGGGGCAGGAACGCGACGGGCCAGGTCTTCAGGGCCACCGCCGCCCCCAGGCACAGCGCCGCGAGGCCGTCGCCGCGCGGATTGCGCGAATATTCCAGGAGCCAGGCCGCGCCCAGCAGCAGGGCCAGCGCCAGGCTGTCGAATTGGCCGTGCGCGGCGCTGGCCAGCACGGCCAAAGGGTTCAGGGCCCAGCTCAGCCCGGCGATCAGGCCGGCCTGCTCATGGGCGGCTGAATCCACGGCATGGGTCCCCCTCCAGCGCCGCCCGGCCAGCAGGCAGGCCAGGATGCACAGGGCCAGGTCGCCGGCCAGGCCGGGGAGGCGGAACCACAGCCCCGGGTCGCCGCCGAAGAGCCAATGCGCCAACGCGAGCCCCTTGAGCAGCAGCCACCACAGGGGCAGGTAGGGGTAGCGGCCGTCCAGCATCGGCGAGGCGTAGAGCCCCGGTCCATTGCAGGCCGCCACGCGGGCGTAGCTTTCCATGTCATAGGGCGCGCCCGGGCTGAAGGCCAGGACCGGCAGGCGCACGCACAGGGCCACCAGGACCAGCAGGGCCAGGTTGCGGGTGCGCGTTTTCACCGCTTGCGCGCGCCCAGGATGAAGCCCTGGACGCTCTGGTCGGGGCTGTACTGCTCGCGCAGCCCGTCGCCGACGCTCTTCTGGAACGGATTGTTCTCGTCCAGTCCCTTGCTCAGCACCGCGGCGCCGGTGTTCTCGTCGAAGAGCCCCATCAGCATCTCATGGTCGCCGTCGGGCCAGACCGGCGCCTCGCCGGTGAAGGGATAGGTGAACAGGAAGCGGCTGGCGGGCCGCCGCTGGGAGAGATAGTACAGCTCGGCCTCGTCGCCCCAGATGAAGAGGTTTTGGGAGGGCGGGCACATGGCCTGCAGCTTGAGGGCCGCCTCGGGAGCGTTGGCGAAGGTCGTGAGCCCGTATACGTGCAGGGTGCGCTCCCGCGCCGAAGGCCTGAACCAGAGGCTGCCGTCGGCCCAGACATAGCCGCACAGCGCCACGATCGCCAGGGCCAGGCGCAGGGCCCGCGGGGCGCGGTGGCCGGACGAGCCGGGCGCCCCCGGGAACATCCCCAGCAGGCCCAGGCCCGCGAGCGCCGCCAGGGGCGGCAAGACCAGGACCGCGTAGTGCGGATAGAAATGGCCCGAGGCAGCCAGCGCGATGAGCCCGACCAGGAGCCAGGCGGCCAGCCAGCGGCGCGAGGCCCCCTCGCGGCCGAGGAAGCGCCAGCCCAGCACGGCCAGCCACAGCAGGGCCCAGGTCTCCGGGGCGAGCCAGCCGGCGAGCCCCAAGGCGCGGCGCCAGGCCCCGGGCAGGCCCTGCAGGACGTAGGTCTGGTTGTAGGCCAGGGTGCACTGCAGAAAATCGAGGCCCGCCCCCTGCAGCGCGAAGATCTCCCACACCGCGATCCAGGGGATCAGGGCGCCCGCGAGGGTCCACAACACGCTGGGGATGAGCTTTCCGTCGCGATGCTGCGCGGCCAAGGGCAGGACCAGCACGGCCGCGAAGACCGGCTGCTTGAACAGGGAGGCCAGCCCCACGAAACAGCCCGCGATCAGGTAGTGGCCCCAGCGCAGGTCCTGGGGACGCGGAACGAACAAAACGGCCAGGGCGGCCAGCAGCGGCAGGGTCTGCCAGGTTTCGGTGTTGGCGGCCAGGCTCTGGGTGCGGCTGGTCGAAAGCAGGAAGGCGGCCACCAGGGCGCCCAAACCCGCGGCCAGGGGCCGGAAAAGGGGGCGGGCTTCGAGCCCGGAACCGAAGCGGCCGCGGCGGGCCATGCGCTCAAGCAGGAGGTACAGCCCCAGGACCGTGGCGAGGATCCAGGCCATGGACAGCACGCGCAGGCCCAGCACGCCGTCCTTGAAGCAGGCCTGGGCCAGCGCGTTCATGGCGATGGCCATGGGCGGCTTCTGCTCCAGCCAGTCCCGGTAGGGCAGGCCCGCGCCCGTGCGCCACAGCCAGGCCAGGCTGGCGTACTCCCCCTCGTCCCGGTCCAGCAAGAGGTTCAGGGACGGCAGGCGCAACACGAAGGCGGCGGCCGCCGCCGCGAATGCCCAAAGCCAAAAGCGCCGGCGCTCGGTCAAGGGTTTGCCTCCAAGGGCTTGCCTGCGTCGGGGGACGGAGGCAACTCCGGCTCATAAGGGGATGGCTCTTCCATGCCGCGATCGGCGCGCCGGTCCGCGGCGCGCGCCCTGCGGCGCTCGCTGGCCTTGGCGCGGCGCAGGTCCAGCGCGGCCGCGTCCCTGTGCCCTTGGCCCAGGTCGACGCGGCGCAGGCCCCGCCATCCGTCGGGCGCCCAGTCCTCGAGGGCCAGGCAGGCCTCGAAGTCCGCGCGCGCCGCGCGCGGGGAGCCGGCGTCGAGGTAGAGCGCGGCCCGCGCCAGCCGGGCCTCGGCGAAGGCGGGCTTGGCCTGGATGGCCTTGCCGTAGGCCTGCAGAGCGAGGTCGCGCCTGCCGCGGATCTCCCACAGCTGGGCCAGGTTGAACCAGGCCCCGGCGTAGCCGGGCGCCAGCGCGATCGCCTTCAGGTAGCTGCGGCGGGCGGCCTCGTAGTGGCGCGCGTCCTGCTCAAAGGCGCCTTGGAGGTTCCAGGCTCCGGCGTAGCGGGGCATCAGGCTCAGGGCGCGCCGCACGGCCCAGGCGCCCATGCCCCGCTGCCCGCTTTCGCGGAGATCGAGGGCCAGGGCGCAATAGGCTGGGCCGAAATCCGGCGCCAGGCCCACCGCCAGCCTCTGGGCGTCCGAAGCGCCGCGGTAGCGGCCCCGCGCCGCGCGCACCAGGCCGAGACGGTACCAGGCCAGGGCGGAGGCCGGGCTGACACGGCTCAGGCGTTCATAGCAGCTGTCCGCGCCGGCCAGGCGGGTCTGGCGGAAATAGAGGCTCCCCAGCGCGTCCAGCAGCCCGGGGTCCGCGCGGCGCCGCAGGCGGGCCTTGAAGCGGGCCTCGGCGCCGTCTTCGTCGCCGCGGCGCAGGCAGCTCCGTCCGGCCGCCAGCGCGGCGCGGGCCGCGGGCGAAGCGGCGGGCAGGCCCGGTTCAAATCCGAAGCCCAGTTCCGAGGCGCGGACCCCCGCGTTGATCCCCAACAGCAAGGACAGGAAACCGAGAAAAATCGTGCCCGGGCGGAGGGCCAGGCGCCAGGCCTTCCCCATCAGGGTTTCTTGGACTGGCCGTAGGCCTGCGCGGCGAGGCGGCCCAGCATGGGGAGGTTGGGGTCCTCCTTGTCCAGCCCGGCGGCCTTCACATAACGCGCCTGCAGGTCGCCCAAAAGGGTGTCCAGAACTTTGGCCTCCGGCTCGTCGAGGCGGCCTTCGGTCTTTTTCTTCAGGGCCGACAGCATGTTGATGAACTGGCGCGCCCGGGGGAGGTTGAGCTTGCCTCCGGGATTGCCGGCCTTCTTCTCGCCCAGCTCCGACGCGGCGGTCGAGGCCACCAGGGTCACCAGGTTGATGAAGTCCAGGTCTTGAGCGTTGGGATCCGGCATGGGGGCCCTTTCTCTTGAACCATCTGCAGCGGGGAATGGCGGATTTCAGCCGCCCCAATGGAGCCCGTACCAGGCCCGTAAAGCGCGTTTCCAACTGTCGGTTTCGGCGGGGCTCAAAGGCTCCGATCCGCGGCCGTTGGTCCCGGTCTTGCGCACGAATTCCGCGTTTTCGGCCGCCAGCACGCGCAGCTTGGCCTCCTGGTCCGCGCGCAGGAAGGCCAGGGCCTCGCCTTGGGCGAAGCGAAGCGCCAGGCGCAGGTGGCCCACGCAGAGGCATAAATCGGCGCGGATCGGACCCTGGGCTTCCGGCTCCCCGGCGGCCTGGGCCACCAGGTGGGCCCATGAGGTTTCGGACTCATGCTCGCGCAGGCAGCCCGGGCAGGGCGTGGGCTTGTCCGCGGAGAAGGCGGCCCGCAGGCGGTCCATCTTGCCCAGCGGATCCATCCGCGTCAGGGCCTCCTGGATCAGGTGGCCGTAGAACAGCGCCACGGCCAGGCCGTCGGCCTTGGCCTCCAGCTGGCGGGCGTGGCGGGCGCACCAGCCTTGCGAGGCCTTCAGGGCGCCCCAACTCTGCTCGTTGGTGACGCCCTCCTCGAGGTAGCTCTTCAAATAACTGTCCATCCCCGTGTGCACGGCCTTGCACACGAAACAGCCGCCCTCGGCGACGCGCTCCAGGAACTCGAAATACGCGCGGTGCTTTTCCATGGTAAGCATGTTAGCACAGGCGCGGACAGCGGACAAAGCGCTCCCAAAAAGGAAAAGCGGAGGAGCCCCCCGGCTCCTCCGCTTTTCGAGCATCCGCAGCGCCGCGGATAGGTCTTACTTAGCGGCTTCCACGTTCACCGCCTGGGGGCCCTTCTGGCCCTGTTCGATGTCGAAGGTCACTTCCTGGCCTTCGCCCAGGGTCCGGAAGCCCTGGCCCTTGATGGCGGAAAAGTGGACGAAAACGTCCGCCCCGCCGGCCTGCTCCAGGAATCCGAAGCCCTTCTTTTCGTTGAACCACTTCACCTTGCCTTTGACCGCGCCCATGGTGCCACCCTCCTTGCCTGTTGCCTCGCGTAGCGCTTTCGCCGTCGCCGTGCGCCCCGTGCCGGTCCCGAGCCCGCCGCGTGCCCGGTGGAAAACCGGATATTATTGTCTCGCCGGGCCGGGGCTTTGGTAAAGCATTTTTTGACGGGCGCTCACTTCCGCGGGCGGATGGTCCCCATCAGGAGGTCCATGACCTGGGTCACGCAAGCTTCTACTGGGTACTGGTCCGTGTGCAGGGTCAGGGAGGGCTCCAGCGGCGCCTCATAGGGGCTGCTGATGCCGGTGAACTGGGCCAGCTCACCGCGGCGGGCCTTGGCGTAGAGGCCCTTGGGGTCGCGGGATTCGCAGACGGCCAGGGGCGCGTCCACAAACACCTCAAAAAACGGCGTTTTTCTTTCCCGGGCCAGCTCGCGCGCCCGCGCCCGGTCCTCCCTGAACGGCGAGATGAGGCTGGTGATGACCACCGTGGCGCTGTCGGAGAACAGCAGGGCCACCTCGGCCGCGCGGCGGATGTTTTCGCGGCGGTCGGCGTCGCTGAAGCCCAGGTCGCGGTTCAGGCCGAAGCGCAGATTGTCGCCGTCGAGCTCGTAGCAGTGGACGCCCTGCCGGGTGAGCTCGCGCTCCAGGGCGTTGGCGATGGTGCTCTTGCCGCTGCCGCTCAGGCCGGTGAACCAGACCACCGCGCCGCGGTGGCCCTTGAGGGCCTCCCTCTCGGCGGTGGTCACGGCGGCGTGGTTGAAGTGGATGTTGGTGCTGACCGTGTCGGAGTAGGCGTGGTCGAAGATGATGCCGCCGCCGGCCATGTCGTAGCCGTCCACGAGCACGAAGCGCCCGGTGCCCACGAAGAGGTCGTGGTTGTCGAAGGCCACCGGCTTGCGCGTGCTGAGCACCAGTTCGGCCACCTCATTGCGCTGCACCGCCTCGGCCTCCCCGCGCGAGTCCAGGGAGCTGGAATCGAGCACCGCGCGGATCTCCTTGACCTCGCAGTCCACCTCCTGGGTGGCCAGCTTGAGCTTGTAGCGCCGCCCCTTGACCAGGGGCTGCTTGCCCAGCCAGAACACGCGGGCGTGGATTTCGTGGCCCTGGATCAGGGGGCTTTCCGGACGGCTGGCGATGTGGCCGCGCTCCACGAAGATCTGCTCCGTCAGGGTCAGGCCCACGCTCTCGCCGGCGCCCGCGGAGGCTGAGGACGGCGCGGACCAGCGCTCCACCGAGGCCACGGTGCTGCGCTTGCCGCCGGGCCAGAACACCAGCTCGTCGCCCACCTTCACGGAGCCGCTTTCGATGCGGCCAGCCAGGATGCGGCGCTCGTCGAAGCGGTAGACGTCCTGCACCGGGAAACGCAGGGGGGCTTCGGTGGGCGCGACCGGGGCCTGGAAACGGTCCAGCTGGCCCAGCACGGTCGGGCCCTGGTACCAGGCCAGGGCCGGGTCCGTGTGCGCCACGTTGGCGCCCTCGCGCGCGCTCATGGGCAGGAAGGCCATGGGCTCCACGCCCAGGCCCTTCAAAAAGGCGCGGTACTCGGACTCGATCCTGTCGAAGACCGCCTGGTCGTAGCCCGCCAGGTCCATCTTGTTGACCAGCACCACCACCTGCTTGATCCCCAGCAGGGACAGCAGCGTGCCGTGCCGGCGGCTCTGCTCCTGCACGCCCTCGTTGGCGGCGATGAGCAGGAAGGCCGCGTCGGCCTGGGCCGCGCCCGTGACCATGTTCTTGATGAATTCCTTGTGGCCGGGGGCGTCGATGACCACGTACTGGCGCAGGGGGGTGCGGAACCAGATCTGGGCCGTGTCGATGGTGATGTTCTGGTCGCGCTCGCTCTGCAGGGCGTCCATCAGGAAGGCGAACTCGAAGTCCACCCCGCGCTTGCGGCAGGACGCCTGGATGGCCTCCAGCTTGCCGTCGGGCAGGCTGTTGGTGTCGTGGAGCAGGCGGCCCACGAAGGTGGACTTGCCGTGGTCCACGTGGCCCACGATGACGATGCGCAGCTGCGGCGCCTCCTGGGTGGAGGCGGGGGCTCCGTCCTTCACGGCCCCGGCGCTCACATGTACCCCTGGGCGCGCAGCTTCTCGAAGGCGTCCTCGCTCTCGGCGTCCTGGGCGCGGGTGCTGCGCTCGGAGACCCGGGTGCGGCGCAGCTCCTCGATGATCTCCGGCACGGTGCCGGCCTGGCTGTCCACGGCGCTGGTGCAGGGCGCGCAGCCCAGGCTGCGGTAGCGCTTGCCGTTCTTGGAGAAGTAGAGCCCGACCACGGGGATGGACTCCTGGTGTATGTACTCCCAGATGTTGATCTCGGTCCAATGCAGCAGGGGATGGATGCGGATGTGGGTGTCCGGCTCGAAGTCGGTCTTGAACTGGTCCCACAGCTCGGGCGGCTGGTCCTTGAAGTCCCAGGCGAAATCCTTGCCGCGCGGGCTGAAGTAGCGCTCCTTGGCGCGGGTGCCCTCCTCGTCGCGGCGGATGCCGGCGAAGACGGCCTTGTAGCCGTGCTTGTTCAGGGTGGCCTGCAGGGCGTCCTTCTTCAGCGCGCCGCAGCACTCGACGCGGGTGGCCTTGCCGTTGGGGAAGGTCATGCCGCTCTTGAGCACCTCCGTGTTTTCGCCCACCACCAGGTCCAGGCCCAGCTCCTTGGCCTGGCGGTCCCGGAACTCGATCATCTCCGGGATCTTGTAGTGCGTGTCGACGTGCACCACGGGGAAGGGCACCTTGCCGAAGAAGGCCTTGCGGGCCAGCCACATCATGACGTTGCTGTCCTTGCCGATGCTCCACAGCATGGCCAGGTTCTCGAACTTGGCGAAAGCCTCGCGCATGATGTAGACGGACTGGGATTCCAGGCGGTCAAGGTGCTCGTAGCGCTTAGGCGTGATCTGGGTGCTCATGGGGTTTCCTTCGGTCAGGCGGCCCGCCTCACTTGGAGACGGGGACGATTTTTTCCTCGAACAGGTCGCTGTACAGCACGGTGCTGACGTAGCGGTCCCCGGCGTCGGGGAGCACCACCACGATGGTCTTGCCCGCGAAGGCCGGCTCCGCGGCCAGCCGCGCGGCGGCGCAAACGGCGGCGCCGCTGCTGATGCCGCACAAAAGGCCCTCTTCGCGCGCCAGGCGCCGCGTCATGACGATGGCCTCGCGGTCGCGCACGCATTCCACGCGGTCGATCACGCTGAAATCCACGTTCGCGGGCACGAAGCCCGCGCCGATGCCCTGGATCAGGGTGCCGGCCGGCTCCAGGGGCCTGCCCGCGAGCCGGGCGCTCAGGGCGGGCAGGCTGGCGGGCTCCACGGCCACGGTCGTGACCTGGGCGGCCCGGTCCAGCTTGAAGAAGCGGCCCAGCCCGGTGATGGTGCCGCCGGTCCCCACGCCCGCGACCAGGGCGTCGATGTGGCCCTCCACGGCCGCCCAGATCTCGGGCCCGGTGCTGCGCTGGTGGATCAGGGGATTGGCGGGGTTCTCGAACTGGCGGGTGTAATAGTACGTGCCGGATGAGCTTTTCTCCAGCCTCTGGGCCTCGTCCACCGCGCCCTGCATTCCGAAGCCCGGGTCGGTGAGCACCACCTCGGCGCCCAGCATCTTCAGCAGCTTCAGGCGCTCCTCGCTCATGCCCTCCTGCATCACCAGGGTGAGCTTGTAGCCCCTGGCCGCCGCGACCGCGGCCAGGCCGATGCCGGTGTTGCCGCTGCTGGCCTCCAGCAGGCGCATGCCCGGCTTGAGGCGGCCGTCCTTCTCCGCCTCCCAGACCATGCTGGCGGCCACGCGGTCCTTGAGGCTGTAGGCGGGGTTGCGGCCCTCCACCTTGGCCAGGACGCGCGAGCCCGCGGGGGCCACCCGGCGCAGGTGCACCAGGGGCGTGTTGCCGATGGACAAGGAATTGTCGTCGAAAAAGTTCATGCCACCAAAGGCATGGCCCCGCCGCTTGGGAGGGGCCATGCCTTCCCTATCGAGAAAAAAATCCAATCCAAGCCTTAGACCTTGGCGGAGGGGTCCTTGACCAGGCGCAGGTAGGGCTTCACGGCCTTGTAGCCGGCCGGGAAACGCTGCTTGATCTCGGCCTCGTCCTTCAAGGCGGGCACGATGATGACGTCCTCGCCCTTTTTCCAGTTCACCGGGGTGGCCACCTTGTGCTGGGCGGTCAGCTGCAGGCTGTCGATGACCCGCAGGATCTCCTCGAAATTGCGCCCGGTGCTGGCCGGATAGGTGATGCTGGCCTTGATCTTCTTGTCGGGGCCGATGAAAAAGACGCTGCGCACCGTGGTCTTGTCGTCGGCGTTGGGGTGGATCATGTCGTAGAGCGCGGCCACCTTCTTGTCGGCGTCGGCCAGGATGGGGAAGTTCACGGCCGTGCCCTGGGTCTCGAGGATGTCGGGCAGCCAGCCTTCGTGGCTGACCTTGCTGTCCACGCTCAGGGCCAGGACCTTCACGTGGCGCTTCTCGAATTCGCTTTTGAGCTTGGCGGTGTACCCCAGCTCGGTGGTGCAGACCGGGGTGAAGTCCGCCGGATGGGAGAACAGGAGCCCCCAGCCCTCGCCCAGGTACTGGTGGAAATGGATGGGCCCCTGGGTCGAATCCTGCTCAAAGTCAGGGGCGATATCGCCGATACGCAAAGCCATGATGTCCTCCTTTGGTTCCGCAAGGGGCCAGGGTCCGGCCCGGCAGCGGGCCCGCCAAGCGGGCCTCAATTGATATACGCCAATCGTCAATATAAGTTTACTAAAAAAGTATGATTAGTAAACAAAAAATAGACATTTATCCCCTGGTCCGGCCGACCAAAATGCCCGTAAAACCTGGATTTTTCAGCCGCAGGATCCCTGGGGGCTCCCCGCGGTGGGCGGCTCCGCACAAATTGGCTTGCCTAAAACAGCAAGGGGACTAAAATCAGATCAAGGGGGCGGGCGATCCCAAGAGCCTTCTCCGCAATGATCTTACACGTCCGTCTGTAATCTAAGCGTTCCGCCTAATGGTCGCCCCCCGGGCGCCCCAGGGCTTTGAGCGCCGCCCCCCTTCCGTCCCACCCTGTTTCCCACCCGCCCCTGGTCCCCCCTTGCAGACACCCCCACCAGGGAGTGCCCCATGACCGACACCCTGACCGACCCCTTGGACAAGACCCTGAAGAAAATCGCGTCCGCCGGCGCCCGCGCCGCGGCCAAGGTCCTGCGCGCGGACGCTTTCGACGGCCTGGCCGGCCGCGAGCAGCTCGTCGAGCTCGTCGCCAAAAAGCTCAAAAACCGCCGGCTGCTGCTGGTGTCCAACCGGGAGCCCTACATGCACGTCCGGCGCGGGGACGCGGTCGAATGCATCCGCCCCGCCGGGGGCCTCACCATCGCCCTGGACTCGATGGCCAGCGCCTGCCAGGCCACCTGGATCTGCCAGGGGGGCGGCGACGCCGACTTCGAGGTGACGGACGAACGCGGCCGCGTGAAGGTCCCCCCGAACCGGCCCACCTACTGGCTGAGGCGGCTGCGGATCGACGCCGCGGAGGAGAAGGGCTTTTACGAGGGCTTCTGCAACGCGACCCTGTGGCCCCTGTGCCATGTCTGCTACGTGCGTCCGAAGTTCGACAGCTCCGACTGGGAGCTCTACCAGGCGGTCAACCGCCGCTTCGCCGACGCGGTGCTGGAGGAGGCGGAGCCGGGGTCCATCGTGTTCCTGCAGGACTACCACCTGGCCCTGGTGGCCCGCTACCTGAAGCGGGCCCGCCCGGACCTCACCACGGTCCTGTTCTGGCACATCCCCTGGCCCAACCCCGAGATCTTCCGCATCCTGCCCTGGAAGAAGGAGCTGCTCGACGGGATGCTCGCCAACGACGTGGTCGGATTCCACCTTCCCTACCACGCCCAGAACTTCCTGCAGACCGTGGACCAGGAGCTGGAGTGCCAGATAGACCGCGAGCACCAGCGGGTGCTGCGCGGCGACGAGGCCTGCAGCGTGCGGGACTACCCCATCTCCGTGGATTTCCGGGCCGTGTTCGAGCAGGCCGAGCGCGACGAGACGCGCCGTGCCGCGGCGGCCTTGCGCGGGACCTACGCGCTGGAGGGGCTCAAGGTGGGGCTGGGCGTGGACCGCCTGGACTACACCAAGGGCATCCCAGAACGCCTGCAGGCCGTGGAGCGCCTGCTGGAGCGCCATCCGGAGTACCTGGGGCGCTTCACCTTCGTGCAGATCGGCGTGCCCAGCCGCATGGGCCTGGAGGACTACCAGCAGGTGGTGGCCGAGATCGAGGAGCGCTGCGCCGCCCTGAACGCGCGCTTCGCCCGCGGCGGCTGGCGGCCGGTGATCCTGCTGAAGGGGCACCAGGATTTCGACACCCTGATCCCCTTCTACCAGCTGGCCGACCTGTGCGTGGTCAGCTCCCTGCATGACGGCATGAACCTGGTGGCCAAGGAATTCGTGGCCGCCTCGAGCAACGACCGCGGCGTGCTGGTGCTGTCGCGCTTCACCGGCGCGGCCCGCGAGCTGGAGCAGGCCCTGCTGGTGAACCCCTTCGACGTGGACGCCCTGGCCGAGGCCATGCACCAGGCCCTGGTCATGCCCCCCGAGGAGCAGAAGGTCCGCCTGGGGCGCCTGCGCGAACGGGTGGCCCAGAACAACATCTTCAACTGGGCCACGTCCATCCTGAAGGACGTGGTGCAGCTGGCCGAGGACAGCGCGGTGCCGGCTTCATGAGGCCGGGTTCGGCGGGACTGCACCGTTTCGACGCCCTGGCGGTGCGCAGCCCCCTGGTCCTGGCCATGGATTTCGACGGCACCCTGGCCCCCCTGGTGCGCCGGCCCTCGCGGGCGCGCATGCCCGCCCGGGTGCAGCGTGTGCTGGCGGCCTTGGCGCGGCTGGACGGCGTGGTGCTGGCGCTGATCAGCGGGCGCTCCCTGGCGGACCTGAAGCGGCGCTGCGCGGTGCGCGGCGCCCTGCTGGTGGGCGCCCACGGCGCCAGCTCCAGCGTGCCGGGGATCGGGATGTCCTCCCCCGAATCAAGGCGTTGGAACGCGGTGATGCGGCGCGCGCGCGCGGGCTTGCGGCCGCTGGGGCTGCGCGCCATGGGGGTCCGGATCGAGGACAAGGGACTGGGCCTGACCCTGCACCTGGGCAAGCCCGGACACTGGGGCCTGGAGCGGCGGGTGTCCGTGGCCCTGGAGGGGCTGCCGGTGCGCCTGCACCGCGGCTTCCGGGTCCTGGAAGTTCGTCCGCTGGGCCCCTGGCACAAGGGCCTGGCGCTGAGCAAGCTCGCCGACGCCTGCGCGCCGGGCTGGCGCCGCAAGGGGGCCTGCCTCTTCACCGGCGACGACGCCACGGACGAGGACGCCTTCCGGGCGCTGCCGGGCATGGGCGCCCGGACCCTGGGCCTGAAGATCGGCTCCGGCGCCAGCGCCGCCGGTTTCCGGGTCAAGAACCCGCGCAGCTTCTGGCGCCTCTTGGACCGGATCCTCATCCTGCGATCCAAGCTTTAGGGGAGGAAAGCCATGACACCCACGACACCCGCCATCCCCATGGCGCCCGCGCCTCCGCAGACCTGGCTCTCCCCCTTCCACGGCCTGTGGGGGGACCTGATGGGCCTGGCCCCGGGGCTGTCCGCCGCGCTGGTCGTGACCCTGGCGGGGCTGGCCGTGGCCTGGACCGCGGGCGCCCTGGCGTCCGCGCTCTTCCGCATCCTGCGGCTGGACCAGCGCCTGGACGGCATCTGGATCCAGCGCTTCTGGATCCGGGGCGTGGGCACCCGGCCCTCCACGACCCTGGCCCGCTTCGTCTTCTATTGCGTCCTGGCCCTCACCCTGCTGCTGGCGGTCCGGACCCTGGGCGTGAACGTCGGCGACGAGGTGCTGAAGGCCCTGCTGACCCTGCTTCCCCGGGTCCTGACCTTCATGCTGGTGCTGTTCATCGGCTCCCTGCTGGCGAATTTTCTGGCCCTGGTCTCCCAGCTGGCCCTGGCGGGCGCGGGCCTGAAGCATCCGCACCTGGTCGGGAAGCTGGTGGCCTGGACCACGCTGGGCGTCTCCACGCTCTTCGCCCTGGAGCAGTTGGGGCTGGCCGGCCAGTTCCTGACCCAGCTCCTGCTGATCGCGGCGGCCGGCGCGGCCCTGGCCTTCGGCCTGGGATGCAAGGACCTGGCCAAGGAATTCGTGCTGGAAATGATGCACGAGGACGCCCAAGGCCCGGCATCGGAGGAGTAGCCGTGTACCCCTATGGCCTGATCGGAAACGCCCAGGCATCCGCCCTGGTCAGCGACCAGGGTTCGGTGGACTGGCTCTGCCTGCCCCGGCCCGACAGCGAGCCGGTCTTCGGGCGCCTGCTGGACCCGGAGGGCGGCGCCTTCTTCATCCGGCCGGCCGGCCCCTTCCAAAGCCGCCAGGCCTACGTGCCCAACACGAACCTGCTCACGACCCGTTTCGACTGCCCGGACGGCTCGGCCTTCCAGATCACGGATTTTTTCCCGCGCTTCGCCCAGTATGGCCGCGTCTACCGGCCCATGGCGCTCTTTAGGATCGTGGAGCCCCTGGCGGGCCAGCCCCGGCTCCGCGCCCAGGCCACGCCGGTCGACGGCTGGTCCAAGCGCCCCCTGCGGTCCAGCCGCGGCAACAGCCACCTGCGCTTCGAACGCGGGCCGGACCATCTGCGCCTGGCCACCAACGCCCCCCTCACCTACCTCGACGAAGGCACGGCCTTCGGCCTCCACGAACCCCTGTATTTCGCCCTCACCTTCAACTCGGGCCTGGAGGACGACCTGGGCACGGTCAGCCGGGACTTCGAGCTCAAGACCCGGCGCTACTGGGAGAACTGGGTCAAGCACTGCAACGTGCCCGTCCGCTACCAGGACGCCGTCATCCGCAGCGCCCTGACGCTGAAGCTGCACTGCTATGAGGACACCGGCGCCATCCTGGCGGGCCTGAGCACCAGCCTGCCCGAATCCATCGGCGGACCGCGCAACTGGGACTACCGTTTCTGCTGGCTGCGGGACGCCTGCTTCACGCTCAGCGCGTTCCAGCGCCTGGGGCATTTCGAGGAGATGGAGGGCTTCCTGCAGTACCTGCTGGACCTGGCCCACCGGACCGAGGAGCGCCTGGCCCCGGTCTACCGCCTTGACCGCAGCCTGCCCCTGCCCGAGCTGAGCCACGAGGCCTGGGCCGGCTGGTGGGATTCAAAGCCGGTGCGCAGCGGCAACCAGGCCGCCGAACACGTGCAAAACGACGTCTACGGCGAGATGATCCTCACCCTGGGGCCGCTCATGCTGGACCAGCGCTTCGCCTCGCTGCGCAAGGCCGACCACCAGGACCTGATCAAGGGCCTGGTCGCCCGTTGCCTGGAGGCGATCGGCCAGACGGACGCCGGGCCCTGGGAGCTGCGCGGGGGCTGGCGGCGCCACGCCTTCAGCCACCTGCTGCTCTGGGCCGGGCTGGACCGCGCCGCGCGGCTGGGACAGCGCGGCCTCATGGTGGGGCCGGCCCTGGACCTGCAACAAGGCATGGCCCGGGCGCGGGCCGAGCTCAAGGCGGCGACCGTGGACGGCGCCCTGGGCGCGGCCGTGGGCGAGGCGGACGCCGACGCTTCCCTCCTGCTGGCCCCGGTGCTGGGCTATCCGGACATGGACCTCTGCCGGGCGACCGTCATGAAGATCCGCAACGACCTGAAGGCGGGCGAGGGGCCCGAGGGATTCCTGTACCGCTACCGCCACGCGGACGATTTCGGGCGTCCGCAGTCGGCCTTCGTGGTCTGCTCCTTCTGGCTGGTGCAGGCCTTGGCAAAGCTGGGGGACCTCGAGGGGGCGCGCAGGGCCATGGACGAAGCGCTGCGCTCGTCCAACGCGCTCGGGCTTCTGGCCGAGCATTTCGACCCGGCGACCGGCGCGCAATTGGGAAATTTTCCGCAGGCGTACAGCCACGTGGGCGTGATCAACGCCGCCTTCAGCGTGAGCGAGCCCTGGGACGAGGTGCTGTGATGGCCCGGCGCCGGGCGCGGGCTGGCGATTACTGGGCGGCGGCGGCGGCCACGCATTTCGCCGCGGGTGTCCTGGGCCTGCCCCCGGTCCTGGCGGGGCCCGGCCCCGGGGAAAAAACGCCGCAATCCAAAAAAAAGCGCAAACAACAAGGCAATCGGGTCCGCAGACTCCGCTCTATGCCGAAAAAAATCAGTTGAACTTGAAGTATTGGCGCTTTCCGATCTTCAGCACCCGCCCCGCCAAAAACCCTGACTCCTCAGCCAGGCGCTCCTCGGCCAGGGGCAGGTACTCCCCGCCCTCCAGGATCTGCAGGCCCTTTTGCTGCGCCAGGCGCCGCAGCTGGTTGGCGCTCTCGCCCGTGGCGGAGCGCAGGGCGTCCAGGACCTTGGGGCCCGCCAGGGCCACGGCCTTGGTGTCCTCCGGCACCAGCACCTTGGCCGCGCCGAATTTCTGGTCAAAGGCCGCCTCGGCCTGGCGCACGACCGCCTGGTCATGGCCGTTGAAGAGGGCCACCACCAGGCGCGCCAGCAGGCGCTTGGCCTCCTTGGGATGCAGCGCGCCCGAAGCCACCGCCTGCTTCAGCCCCCCCAACTCCTCCGCGGTGATCTCGGTGAGCTCCCGGTACCAGATCCACATGACCTCGTCGGGCACGGACAGGACCTTTCCGTAGTGGTCCTCGGCCGGGGAGGCCAGGGCGATGTGGTTGCCGCCGGTCTTGGACATTTTCTTGAGCCGGCCCTGCTCGTCGCGCTCGCCGGTGGTGCCTGGCAGCATGTCGAAGCACACGAAGCTCTCCGGCGCCTGGCCCGCGGCCTCCATGAGGTTGCGGCAGAAATGGAAGTTCAGGAACTGGTCCATGCCGCCCACTTCCACGTCGCTTTTCAGGGTCACGGAATCGTAGCCCATGAGCAGGGCGTACTCCGCCTCGGCCAGGCTCAGGGGCAGCCCGGCCTCCATGCGCTTGCGGAAGTCCTCGCGCTGCAGCAGGGCGCTGACCCCCACGCCCTTGGTGACCTTCAGCCAGTCCGAGAGCGTGAGCTTGCCCAGCCAGGCGCTGTTGTAGTGGACGCTGACGCCGGGCGCGTTCAGGTCCAGCACCCGGCCGGCCTGGGCCGCGTAGGTGGCCACGTTGGCCCGCACCTGTTCGGCGCTCAGGGCGGGGCGCTCCTCCATGCGGCCGGCGGCGTCGCCCACCATGGCCGTGAAGTCGCCGAAAATCAGGTCCAGGTGGTGGCCCATCTTCAAAATGCGGCGCAGGTTGATCAGGGGGATGGCGTGGCCGATGTGGATCGAGGCGGTGGTGGCGTCGATGCCCAGCTTGAAGCGCAGGGGCCGCCCCTTGGCCTTGCTCTCCCTCAGGCGCTCCAGCAGGCCGGCGCGCGTGACGATGCTTTCGCCCGCGGCCGCCTTGGACGCGATCAGGTCGAACTGTTCCTGGGCACCCAGGGCCGAGAGGTCGGGAAGGGGGGCCGAAAGGCGGGCTTCAAGGGCGGCGGGATCAAAGGGCACGCGTGCGTCCGGAGGTCAAAGGGGTCGGGAAGGGGCAAGAGCACTATCGCCAAGGCGCCGCGTTTTTTCAAGGCGCTACGGCATGGGCGCCTCAGTCCTGCAGCAGGCGGTTCAGGGCCTCGCCCACGTAGGGCATGCCCCAGGTGAAGCCCTCGCCTTTCAGGCGCAGGGGCAGGACCTTCTGGCTGGCCAGCAGCAGGGAGTCGGCCATCTCGCCGAAGGCAAGGCGCAGGACGAAGGCCGGGACGGGCATGAGGGCCGGGCGGTTGAAGGCCCGGCGCAGGCTCTGGGTGTATTGGGCGTTCGTCACCGGATTGGGCGAGCACAGGTTGTAGGCGCCGGAGCAGCGCTCCCGCTCCAGGAACAGCAGCAGGGCCCGCACCGCGTCCGGGGCCGCGATCCAGCTCATCCATTGGCGGCCGTTCCCCAGCTTGCCCCCCAGGCCCATCTTGAAGGGGGTGGCCGTCTTTTTCAGCACGCCGCCGCCGAGGCCCAGGACCACGCCCAGGCGCATCTGCACCACGCGCAGGCCCAAGGCCGCGGCCCTGGCGGTCTCCGCTTCCCAGTCCACGCACAAGGAGGCCAAAAAGCCCGCGCCGGGCCGGCTGCTTTCGGACAGCTCCTCGGAGCCGCGGTCGCCGTAATAGCCCACGGCTGAGGCCGCCAAAAGGACCCTGGGCTTGGCGGCCTGGGCGGCCAGGGCGTCCACCAGGAGCCGGGTGCCGAGGATGCGGCTGTCGCGCAGCCTTTGCTTGTAGGCGTCGGACCAGCGCGCGTCGGCTATGCCCTCGCCGGCGAGGTGGATGACGGCGTCGAGGCCCTGCACCGCCCGTTCGTCGATCTGGGCCTTGGAGGGGTCCCAATGCAGGAGGCGCGGGTCGGCCGGATCCAGGGAGCCGCGGGTCAGCCGGAGCACCTCGTGGCGGTTGCGGCCCAGGGCCGCCACCACCTGGCGGCCGAAAAATCCCGAGGCTCCCGTGACCAAAATGCGCATGGCAGCGACCTCCGCCGGCGGGCCTCCCACAGCCCCATCCGTAGTTCCATGGTCCCACGCCCCGGCCGGCCTGTCACCGGAGCCTCTTCTTTGCCGGTGCCAGCCAGGCCCCGGCCTCCTATAATCAGGCGTCTGGAAGGATGGCCGAGCGGTTTAAGGCAGCAGACTTGAAATCTGCCGTGGGGGCGACTCCACCGTGAGTTCGAATCTCACTCCTTCCGAATACCTGCCAAGCGGGGAAACGGGAACGGGGACCGGCCTGGAGGGCCTCCCCGCGAGCGTTTCCCCGCTTTCATTTTTCCGGGCGGCCCCCGCTTATGGGGCGGCGGATTGGATTTTTAGGCTTACTTCGGGATGGGGATGGCGGGCTTGCGCACGGAATGGCGGTATTCCTGGGGGGACAGGCCGCAGAAGTCCTTGAAGGCGGCGTAAAAACGGCTGGCGGACTGGTAGCCCGAATCCAGGGCCACGTCGACGATCTTCATGTCCGTGGACATGAGCAGGCGCTGGGCGTGGAAGATACGGTGCTGGGTGATGTACTGCATCAGGCTCATGCCGCAGATTTTTTTGAACAATTTGGTGGCCGAGGCCGGGTGCATGTTGATGTGCTTGGCGATGTCCACGACCGGCATGGGTTGGGAAAAATTCTTGGACACGAAGTCCGCGATCTGGGAGATCTTGTCGAAGTAGTGGTGGTTGAAGGTGCCGGAAGTGGACAGCTCCTGGCCCCGGGGGGCCTTCTCGTCGTGGAAGGTGATGGCCAGGCGCCGCAGACGGGCTTCGATCTCCAGGAGGGCCAGGCGCTGGCGTTCCTGGTCAGGGTCGCGCAGGTCGCGGTGCCAATTCTCCAGGGAGCGCCGGTCGAAGGGGAACATGGTCTTGTCGGGCTCCAAAAAGACCCTGCCGGCCAGGATCGATTTGGTGAAAATTTCGGGCAGGCGCCATTCCACGAACACGGTCAGCGGCATGGTCAGCCAGTGCAGGACCAGGTTATCGCTGGCCTTGATGAGCTGGTGGGGGCGCACGGCCCAAAAAACGATGAGGGAACCGGCTTTGAGGGTGGTGTTGGTGCCCGACATGAGCCAGACGCCCTGGCCCCGTTCTATCAACAGGATCTCTATTTCATTATGGGAATGCGGGCTCTGCTGAAAGGTCCCCGGCCGGGTCTCTTTCATGCTGCTGAGGCCGTTCGCCTCGTATTTGACTTCAGGGGCCTGCAAATTCATCGTGGACGTCCTAGGGAGGCAGCTTCGCACCTACCAGGATAGCCCAGTCTTTCTAATAGTTAAATCTCATTTTTAACTTCCTTGTCAATGTTTGTGGGCGGACTGGCGTTTCAAAAAAGAAAAAGGCCGCAAAAGATTTGCGGCCTTCGTCCTGCGGACGCTTCCGTTTGCGGCGCCGTTTCTAGTAGGGCTTTTCCGCGACCTCGGCCTTCAGTCCGCCGCTGCGCACGCGGAAAGCGGAGCCGTCGGAGACCGCCAGGGGGACCCCGACGTCCTTGCCGTTGACCCAAAAACGGCCCTGCCCGTCCGGGCAGCGGGCCACCTGCAATTCGTTCCAGCCGCCCTGGTTCCAGTCCGTCACCTGGAAGTGGTCGGAGCGGTAACGGCCCCCCACCTTGACGTTGCCCATGAAGGGCTTGGTCTGGCCCGGGGCGAAGTCGAGCACCCAGCCCGTGCCGGCGTCGCCCAGCAGCACTTCGAAGAACTGGTCCACCATGCCGCCCTGGGAGGCGGAATCCACCTTCAGGAAAACGCGGGCGAAGGAGCCGGCGTCCAAGGGCGCGCTCAGGCGCCACAGCACCGGATCCAGGGTCGGGTCCCAGGCCAGCGTGCCGCGGCTGCGGGCCGCGGGCGGCATCCAGTCCCCGGCGTCCTTCGTGCCTTCGCAGGGCCCCACCACCGGAGCGGGGGCGTGGAACTCCGGCATGGGCTGCTGGGCCTGAAGGATCACCGGCCCGGGCTGGAGCATCTGGACCTCGGCGGTGTCGGACTCCACGGCCACGCCCTCCACCGCGAAGTCGTCGATGGGGCCGGGCGAGCCTTCGCTCTCGATGCGCAGGGTGTACACGTGCCCGGGCACCACGTGCATGGACAATTGCGGCGGGGTGGCGAAGCCCGCGTGGTTGTTCTCCTCATACAGGCGCGCCATGGGGCGGTCGTCGATGAAGATCATGTCCTTGCAGTAGGCGCAGTCGTCCACGCCCCAGATGTGGTCGACGCGCACCCGCACCGTGTCCTCGCGGTCCACGGTGAAGGCCTGCACCCAGCGCGGGCCGACCACGGGATAGGCGTCCAGGAACAGGGCGTCATGGGAGGCCACCGCGTGGCCGTCCCCCAGGTGGTACTTCACGCCCTGGTTCACGTAATAGATCTTGGCCGGCGCCATGGCGGGCGCCAGCAGGGCCGCGATGAAGAGGGCGGCCGCCGACCTCAGCATAGGCGCGTCCCGGTTTCGCCGGGGCGCAACATGCCCTCGGGCGGGTCCTCGACCGTCTTTTTATGGTCGAACTGTGGGGGGGTCTTGAATTCGACCACCCCGGCGCAGCCGCTGAAGACGAAGGCCGCGGCCAGCAAAAGGGCCAGCGCCACGCACCGCTTGATCATCATTGCCCCCTGTTGAACTGGAAGGTCGCATTGGCGGTTTCCTTGTGCCCGTTCTTGGTGGCGACCAGCTCGAAGAGGTAGCTGCCCGAGCGCAGCAGGTTCCCCTGGTCGTCCTGGGCGTCGAAGAAGATCTGGTCGTTGTCCCCGGCGTGGAAAGAGGTCGCCTTCATCTGGCGCACGACCTTGCCCGTGTCCACGCTGTAGACGTTCATGGCCACGTCCACGTCCTTCTTCACGCTGAAGCTGATGAAGGTGCCGGCGTAGTTGAAGGGATTGGGGTTGGCCGCCATGTTGCCCAGGCTGAAGCGCAGGTCCGCCTGCAGCGACACGCCGGTGGGCGCGGGCGTGGGGATGACCATGAGCGGCGCCGGTATCGGCGTTTCCGTCGCGGTCGGCTCCGGCGTCGGCGCGCACAGCTGCTGGTTGACGGGGATGTCCGTGGCGTCGGTCAGCAATTGCCCGCCGATGCTGAAGGAGGCCGTGTACAGCTGCAGGGTGTCGCAGCCCGGGTCGGTGACCTGGGCGTAGAACCAGGGCGAGGCTCCCGCGGGGACGTAGTACTTCACCGTGGCCTGTACGCTGGCCAGCATGTCGGTGGAGACCGTTCCGGGGGCCCGGGCGTCGATCTTCACGGCCAGCTTGTCCAGGTCCTCCCATGTCCACTTGCGGTCCTCGCTGGCGTCGTAGTAGGCGTCGAACCAGTAGCCGTTGTCCGTCTCGTCGTGGCTGATCTGCACGTCGCGGGCCAGGGCCTGGTGCTCCGTGCCGTCGATGGAGTAGTTGAAATAGATGGCGTCGGTGTCGGTCTGGTTCTCGAAGTCCTTGCCGCCCAGCTTCATCTGGGCCCGGAAGATGACCCCCAGGATCTGGGGGCGCCAGCGCAGGTCCACGCCGTGCGGCGCCATCTTGAACCATCCGGGATGGTGGGCCGTGAAACGGGCCCCGTCCTGGTTGAACAGGTAGTTCGACACGTTCAATTGGCGGCGGGTCTTCCCCTCCTTGGGGGGGCCCAAAGCCTTGTCCGCCTGGCTCCAGCCGGAGGCGTCCATCACCGCTTCCGCGGGCATCTTGGCGTAGCCGACCCTCAGGTCGTCGCGGTTGTAGCTCCAGGACAGGCGCTGCAGGTTGGGGGCCCATTTGTATCCCGGCGCCGCGCTCGTCAACTGCATGCCCCTGGGGAGCCAGGCCAGGATGTTGAACTGGCTCAAGTCCGAGGAGTCCGGGCCCGGGACCAGGCGCACGGCGACCCTTTTCCCCATCACGTTGACCAGGGCCTGCACCTTGGCCGGATGGTTGGGGAAGTGGAAGTGGCTGCGGTAGAGGTCGTGGTCCTGGGTGTTGGTCTTGAGATTGAAATTGTGCGACAAGCGGGGCACGACGCCGCCGGGCTGGCGTGGGTCGGGCAGCTGCGGGAACACCACGAAGGGGAAGATGAGCTCCGTGCCGCGGACCGCGGGGATCCAGGAGGAGTCGTCGAAGTCCCGGCGCATCCAGCCGTCGGGATCGGGCTCGGCTTTGGACAGGTGCAGCAATTTCGCCTGGCTGGGGTCGCTCCAGACCACGATGGGGTCGCCGTCGCTGATGTTCACCGTGAGGCGGTAGGCGATGCTGATGTGGTCGCCCTCGGTGTCGTGGTCCTCCACGGCCAGCAGGTTGTCGTGGTAGGGGTCGAAGAGGCTCATGTCGAGGCTGCCGTCGGAGGTGGACAGGGCCTCGAAGCTGAAGGGCTCCCAGTCGCTCACGTACTTGTTCGGCACGATCTCGTTCTTGCTGTTCTCGAAACAGATGGGGCTGCCGTTGATGGCCACGCTGGCCTTATCGTCCACGGTGTATTCGAACACGGCCGAGGTCACATAGGCGCGCAGGGGGCTGGCCAGCAGCAGGAGGAGCGGCAGGAGGGGCCGGACGGCTTTGAAGGTCATGGTCAGAACTCCAAAGTGGCGCGAACCAGGTTCTCAGCCCATTGCAGGTTGCCTGATTCGGGGTTGTCGGCCGACACGCTGGATTTCACCGCGGCGGGATGGCCGGGGATGGTGGTGGTCCCCATGGTGGTGGTCACGTCCACGGAAAGCATCGGCGTGGGGCGCCACCAGACGCCGACGCCCATGGTCTCCCAGGTCTCCCCGCTGGACCCGAACACGAAGGTCTCGTCCTGCCCCTGGGCCGTCATCTGCCGGTACCCGGCCTGGACGCCCATGGGGTGGCCGGCGTTCCATTGCACGCTGAAGTCCGTGGTCTGTGTCGTCATGCTGTCGGTGATGCCGTTGGTCTGCTGGCCGTTCTGGGAATCGGTCATGGTCACGCCGCCGCCCACGCGCAGCGGGAAATTCATCATCGGCGCCAGGTCCAGCATCAGGCCGCCGCGGTAACGGGTCATGGAGAAGACGTCGAAGCTGCCCAGGCTGGGATCGATGATGTTGCCCATCGACGCGGTCACGGGATCGAGCTCCTCGAAAGACTCGGCGCTGGCCAGGGGCGCCAGGCCACCGTTGAAGAAGCTGTAGGTGGCCTCGAGGCCGCCGCCGGCCCGGTTGGGCGTGGCCGGTCCGTAGGGGTCGATCTCCTCGCCGGGGCCGTAGGCCAGCAGGTTCTGCCAGACGCCCCCGGGCTGGGTGGGGTTGGCCGAGGTGAAGACGCCGGGCGGGATCAGCTGGTCGTTCAAACGTGACGCGTTCGACAGGGCTATATCCGCCGAACCGAAGCCCCCGCCCGCGGTTCCTTCAAGGCCTTCGGTCCCGCTCGCGCCGATCTGGCTGTTCTCCGTCAAAAAGGGCCCCAGGAACTGGTAGGCGTAATCCACGGTGCGGCCCTGGGCGCCCGAGGCGTGGAAACCGGAGCTCACAAAGCGGCCGAAGACCTTGACGTAGCCCTTGTCCCCCTTCCAGGTGCCGTCCGCGGTCAGTGCGGTGCCGGTGAGCGGGCCCTCCGCGGACTCAGGGCTGGTCGACTGCCAGGGCTCCTGGTAGGAGCTGACCGCGGCTTCCGCGTCGAAGAGGATGTGGTCCGACTTGTAGGATGCGCTCAAGCTCTGGACCGACTCGTTCATCGCCTCAAAGCCCTGGCCCGCGGTCGTCGGGCCGGTGGAGGAGACGTCGAAAAACACCAGGCCTTCGTAACCCAGGGACAGGCGGTTTTCCAGCATGGGCGCCGAAATCTGCCAGCCCTGCAGATAGGTGTTGTAGCGTTCCAGCAGTCCGTAGCCTCCGGCGCTGGGCGACTCCAGGTAGACGTACTCCTGGGAGTAATTGATCAGGCTCGCCGCCGCGGCGTTGCCCACCGTGCCCGCCAGGTATTGGATGCGCAGGGTCACTGAATTGAACAGCAGGGCCTGCGTGGACAGGCGCACGCCGGTGATCGGCCAGTCATTGGGCTTGAGCAGGAGGTCGTCTTCCATGCGCTGGTAGCGTTCGCTGAACAGCGAAGGTTCAAAGGGCTGGTAGCTGTCGCTGCGCCACAGTGTCAGGGGCGTCAAGGAGGCGTCCAGGTCCCCTGCCTCCACCGCGATGGGCAGGCGCATTTCAACGTCGACTTTCCTGAGGCCCACCTGGCCGACGTTGTCCCCCCAGGGCATGAGCAGGTCCATCTGGGCGTAACCCGTGACCGGGCCGCGGGTGCCCTCCATCTGGAGCTGGGCATGGGCCTGCCCGATCATGGTCCGCACGCCCTGGTTCGGGACCGATTTCCCGTAGGAACCGGGAGTGATGCTCGTCACCGCGGAGGTTTGGGGGATGTAGCCCGGCCCCAGAACCTCCAAATCGTCGTACAGGGAATAGAAGCGGCCGTAGAGTTTCAAGCCGTCGCGGGGCTGCAGGGCGTCGAGCCTGGCCTCCAGTTCATTGGTGCGGGCCTGGAGGATGCTCAATTGGGCCTGCAATTCGGAGCTGTCCATGCCCATCTTCAGGAGGTCGTCGCGGTAGCGCTGCAACAGGGCCAGCAGTGCGGCGTAGTCGTCCGCCTGCAGGGATTGGTCACCGGGCTGGCTTGCGGAGGAACCGAGCGCGGCCAAGGCCAGCAGGCCCTCGCCCGCGGGAGCGTCGTCGGCAAGGGTCGGGGCGCCGTACTCTTTGGCCTGCAATTCCCTGATCGCGCGCTGGTCCCCCGCGGGCAGGCTGGGATCCGGGCCGTCCGCCGGAAGCAAGCCCGGCGAGATCAAAAGTAGGAGCGCAAAGACTACGCGCATGGTTCCCTCAATAGCTTAAGGTGCTGCCCAGGCTCAAAGTGATCAACGAAAGGTCGCGCGAACCGATGTTCAGGTCCTCGAAGGTCATCACCGAGGCGCGGAAGTTGAAGACCAGGCCGGTGACGAGGGGATCCTCGTTGAGGTCGGCGCCCGCGCCGAATTCCGTGATCTGCATGTTCACGGGATAATAGCTCTGCACGGACTTCCAGTTCTCGCAGCCGGCCGTGCCCAGCAGGGTGACCGTCTGGCTGACGCCCCAATTCAGGTCCGCGACCTCGAATTGCTGGTTGAAAAGGTCGTCCCCGCCGCCGCCGGGAAGGCCCAGGGACGTGTTCATGTCGCGGTCCTCGCCGATGACCGTGAGCTGCAGGGGCAGGTCCAGGTTCAGCAGGGCCCCGAAATCGAAGAGCAGGTTTGCGCCGGCGTAGTTCAGGCTCTTGGCGCTGTCGGCCAGGACATTGCTGTCCCCCACGCCCTTCTGGCTCAGCAGGGTGATGAACTCGGTCTCATAGTTCCCGTACTGGGCCATCTGCTGCCAATGCACGGGCATGTTCGCCAGCGTGGGGGTGTTGGCGTGCCCGTCCGTGGGACGGTTGAAGTTGATGAGGTCCGCGGTGCCCGTGGCCTGGCCGCCGGGCGAGGCGAAGGGCAGGACCGAGGGCCCGTTGGCGAAGGTGTTGCCGAAGATCCTGAACCATCCGTAGCCGTCGTTCTCGTTGCCCTCGATGTAGGGGGTGGTCCAGACATAGGCGTCGGTGGGGTTGATCTGCATCTGGGCGCCGTCGTAGGCGCCCGCGGAAATCCAGGAGCCGTGCCACTCGCCCCTCAGGACCAGCTGGTTGGTGTTGTTGGTCAGAACGTCCGGCTCGTTCATCATGCTCAGCCAGCTGAGCTGCTGCGGCTTGGCGGGGTTGTTTTCGCCGATCGAGGCCAGGTCCACCCCGTTGACGCTGTAAGGCTGGGCGATGGAATCCTGGGTCGCTCCGATCTGGATGCGGTTTTCGACCCTGGGCGAGCTCAAGAAATCGGGGCTGGCCTGCCCGGCCTGGAGCGCGAAATTGAAGGGACCGACCGGCTGCACCACGGTGGCGATGGCCGCGGTGCCGCTGTAGTCCTGGGAACAGTTGCAGGCGGTGTTGGGCCAATCCCAATGGTAGGAACTGGCCGCCGCGTCGAGATGGACGATGGCTCCGCTGCTGAAGCGCAACTGGCTTCCCAGGCCGAAGGACTGCGTGGATTGCGCCGTGGACAGCCCCCCGGTCGTCCCGTCCGCAAGCAGCTGCTCCTCGTCGTTGCCCGAGCCTTCCACCATGCCGTAGTAGTTGCCTCCGTCGAACCAGTCGTCCCGGGCGCGCAAATCTTCGTCCACGCGCAGGGACCAGGTCTCCAGCTTGGCGTCCCAGGTCGCGTAATAGGTCTGGTCATTGGGGGTATAGATGAACTGGGTATTGTCGAAGGGCCAATACCAGACGGAACCGCCCTTCACCACGTACAGGCCCCTGAAGTTGTAGGTCTCGGCCGGATAATTCATTTCCATGGTTTTGATGACTTTGGGGGCCCGGTAGGGCGCGGTCACATCCACAAAAAATGCGTCGCGGTTGACGGGCTCGATGCTGGCGAAAAGCAGGGGGGAGAGCTCCACGTTCTGGACGGCGCCGATGGACACATCCAGGCCGCCCTCGTTGCCCAAGGGGAACTGCAGGGTCAAACCCGCGTCCACGTTTCCGTTGTAGGTACGGGGATCGACGGCCAGGGTCTCGGATAGGCCGGGAGCGCCGCCGGGGCTGCCCTGGTTCAGGTTGTTGTAATAATATTCCATGCCCAAGGTGAAGTTGTAGTTCACCTTGCCGATGCTGCCGATCATGGCCGTCTGCATGCCGCCCATGCCGTAGGTGTACTCCTGGCCGTGGAGATAGCTGGCGGAGGGATCGTCCACGCGGTAGCCGGTGTAGAGGTTGAGGGTCACCCCGGTCGAGCTTCCCTTGCCGTAGGTGTTCACGGCCTCGGAGGCCTCCAGCGCGTCGAGCTTGGCCGAGTCCTTGGCCAGGTTGGCGTCGAGCTGGTCCGCCTGCTTGGCCACGGCGTCCTGCGCGCTCTGCCCCATCTGCTGGGTCTCGTCGGCGAAGAGCGTCTTGAGCTGGGAGACCAGGGCGGGATCCAGGGTCTGGTTGTCCTCCAGCTTCTGGGCCAGCTCGCGGGCCGAGGCCTGGGGAACCTTCTGGTTCTGGTCCAGGCGCTGGGCCACCCAGCCCTGGTCGCCGGCGGCCGTGGCGGCCTGCTTCAGGGTCTGGTAGGCGGGTTCGCCGCTGTAGAGCCAGTCGAAAAGCGTGACCGTGCGCCAGGCCGCGTTTTCGTCCGCGGGCGGCGCGTCGGCGCGCGCCGCGCCCGCGCCGAACAGGCAGAGGATCAGGAGCCAGGCGCGGGTCATCGGCGCTCCACGGGCAGCTGCATCTGGGTCCACACGTCCGGCGCCAGCTCGAACACGCCGCCTTCGTCGTCCGCCACCAGGCCCCACACGGCCACGCCCAGGAAGGAATCGTAATTCTTGGGCAGGGCGGCGGCCACGGCCTGGCGGCCCTGGGTATACCACTGCGAAGGGTTCTCCGCGTCCGTCACCGGCGGGCCGCCCAGCCCGCTGAGGCCGATCATGGCCTTGCCGCCCACGGCTTGGGCCGTGCCCAGGAAGCCGGCCGTCAGGTCGCGCACACGGCCGGCGTAGGAGGCGGCGTCGCCTTTGGGCGGCAGCGGCCGCAGGACCAGGAAATCGGCGTAATCGAAGTCGGCCGCGTCGGCGGCCCCGGTTTCGACGGCCAGGGGCACGGTCAGGCGACGGCGCAGGGCGTCCTCCAGGGGATAGAGGGCCGCGCCGCAGCAGCGGGGGTTCAGGAAGACCCCTCCCAGATGGTGCTTCACCTGCACCTGGTCCACGAGCTCCCCGGCCAGGCGTTCCCAGGTCACGGGATCGACGTTCTCGGCCCCCTGGGTGTCGCCGTTGATCCACACATAGACGCTGGAGTCGCCGCCCAGCTCGTCGGCCGCCATCAGGGCCTGGTCCAGGTCGAGGTCCCAGCGCGAGTTGGGGCCGTCCAGGATCCACTTGCCGGACAGGACGAAGAGGTAGCGCACATGCTGGCCTTCGGGCGCCTTGCTGTTGTAGACGTTGACGGTATCGACTTGGGCGCGGCTGCCGCCGCTCATCCACAGGCCCAGGCCCAGGCCGGGGGCGGGCGTCACCTTGGGCACGGACACCGGCATGGCCGGAGGTCCGCTCAGGTCCTGGAGCGCCGCCGCGGCTTCCCTGTCGCCGGGCAGGAGCTCGATGACGCGCAGCCAGCGTTCCCGCGCCAGGGCCGGATGCCCGGTGCTGAACATGAGCCTGGCGGAGGCGCGCCACAGCTCGGGATCCTCGGGCGACACGCCCAGGGCTTTGTCGAGGTCGTAGAGGGCGAGGTAGGGGCGTCCGGAATCGTCATTGGCCTGGGCGGCCCGGGACAGGGCCTGGGCAAGGCCCTGGTCAGCCCTTCCGGGCTTCGGGCAAAACGCTAAAAGGGCGAAAAAAACGGGAAAAAAACGACGAAAGCGCATGAACCCTTTGTTGGCTGGCTGAAAGGACGGATGGCCGGCGCTGGCTGAGGCCAAGAGCATACCTTAAACAGGGGACCCTTGGACGGCCTCCTGTTTTCCAAGCTAAATGCCGCTGATTTTGCCCCATCGATCCAGATAGAGCAAGCCTAGTCCTGGCCCCTCTTCACTGGGCGTTGCGGCTGTCGCGGATGATGTTGATGAAGGTGTCCGGGGCCAGCCACTGGCCGTTGTACCAATAGTCGTAGGCGCGGTTCAGGCCGGTGCCCTCACCCAGGTCGTTCCAGGTCCCCAGGGTAAGGACCTGCGCCCCGCCGGTCGCGGCCAGCACCGATTCGAGCATGGCCGGCCCCTTCATGATGCGGTCGCCGGGCCCCGAGATCATGCCGGGCTTGTCGCGGCCGACGGAATCCCAGCGCGTGATGGCGTGGCACAGGGTCAGGCCGCGCATGCGCGACCAGCTGATCTTGTCGGGCGTGTCGCCCCAGGTCAAAGGATCCCAGATGAACTTCGCGTCCGCCACCTGGTCCATGTCCGGGTCGGCGAAGTAGGCCCGGTCCACGGCCACGAAGGGCTCCACGCCGAAGTCCCTCTCGAAACGGGCCTTCATGCGCCGCACGGTCTCCGCGCTGACGTTGACCGGCACCAGCTTGCCGGAATTGTAGAAGTAGATGAGGGGCCGGCCATTGACCAGGTACCAGTCCGCGCGTGGAACCAGGCTGAAGAAGGGCTTCCACTTGGCCTCATACAGCTTGGCCGCGGCGCGCGCCGGATCGCTGAAATTGGGCGCCACCATCCAGGCCGGGCCGAACCAATGCTCGCCCCAGGCCCAGGTGTCGTCCATGAGGGCGATCTTCACCGGGCTGGGCTCGGCGGCGTAGGCCTGGGCCAGCGCCTGCAGGCCGCCCTCGGCCAGGTCCGGCCCGTAGCAATTGAGGAGGAAGAAGTCCAGGCCTGCCGCGCGGGCGTCGCGCAATTCGCGCAGCCAGAAGCCGGGGTTGGAGGGCTGGTAGAAGCCGGGCTGGCCGTTGAAGGCCACGGCCTGGGAGGGGGCGTCCATGCCTTCGACGTGGTTGTTGGCCCAGTCCATGCCGCAGTTCACGCCGCCGGGACAGTGGAAAAAGAACATGAACACCGCGCCGATGTCGCGCTTGGAGGTCTTGGGGCCCGCGGGGGGCAGTTCCGGGTTGTTGGTCCAGGGGTTGGAATAGGCCAGCTTGACGCTGCGGCCCAGCTCCTTTGCCAGGGTCCTGACCACATCCACGCGGCGCCAATCCGGGTTTTGGGCCAGCCTGTCCGTCCAGGCCGTCACCAGGGTCTGGGCCGGCATCTTGCCCTCGATCTGGCAGAAACAGGCCTGGATGAAGGTGGAAGGCGTGTTGCCCAGGTTCACATCCACCACGCTGGAAGCCTGGCAAGGGCCTGTCCATTCCGGTTTGAGCACGAACTGGGATGCCGCCGCGTGCAACATGGAGGCGCTGAACAAAAGCGACCGAAGTATTCCCAGCATCAAAGCACCCCTGTGGAAAAGCCGAAGGACCAACAGTTTAAACAACGAAGGGGCCCGGCCACCACTGCAAATTTGTCCGTCTTCTCCCGCTTTCCAGCTTGCCCCGTCCCCGAAAAACCTTGTCGAAACGTCAAAAATCGGCCTCGACGGCGAGGCCGGCTCCCTCAACGCACAATGGCCACCTTCAAAACCCGCCGCGCCAGGACCCCGGTGCTTCCGTCGTGGACCTCAAAATCAAGCAGGTAGACGCCGGCGCTCCAATTGCCTGAGACACGCAGGGTCCCGGCGCCCTCGGGCGCGCCCTGCGCCACCAGCTGCCCGGCCAGGTCGTACAGGTTGGCCACGGCCGTGTCAGTGCCGCTGGGCTTGTATTGGACCGTGAACCAGCTTCCGTCCACGGGATTGGGCACCACCAGCGCGCTCTGCGCCATTTCGGCCGCGGAATTGTCCGAGCCCTCGAGGATCACGAAGGGCTGGGACTTCAGGACCGTGCCCGAGCCGGGACCGGATTGGGCCAGGGTCAGGACGTAGTTCCCGGGCTGCAGGGGCTGGCCCTGGGTGCTCAGCCCGTTCCAAGGCACCGTCTCGGTGCTGCCGTCGGCGAAGGTCAGCTTGATGCCCATGCCGCTCTGGGCGGGATTGCTGGAACTGAGCACCCCGTTCTGCCCGTTGGGCAGGACCAGGCTGACGCCGGTGGGCACCGAGGTGAGCCCGTTGAGGGCCGCGCTCAGGTTGGCGACCAGCTCCCCGGCGCTGTTGTAGATCTCCAGCGTGGCCAGGCCCGCCACCGCCACCACCGAGACCGCCTTGGACTGCGCCTGCGTCTGGCCGAAGGAGTTCGTGGAGGTGATCTGCACCGTGTAGATGCCGCTGGCGACCGGCTGGCCGCCGTTGTTGTTGGCGTTCCAGACCAGGTTGGCGCCGGCGTTGCCGTTGAGGCCGGTGATGTCCACCTGCATGCCGCCGCCAGGATTGGCGGTCTCAAGCACCTGGGCCTGGCCCGCGGAGTCCTCGGAGGTCCCGTTGTAGAGGCTGCGCACCAGCTCGCCGGCGCTGTTGTAGATGTTGACCACGACCTGGTAGGGCTCCGGCACCGGCGTCGCCGTCTCCGTGAAGGTCTGCGTCTCGGTCAAGGTCAGCGTATGCGTGGGGGAATCCGTCCGCGTCGGGGAGTCGGTCGGCGTGGAGCTCTCCGTCTCGGTGGGGCTGTCGGTGCGCGTGGCGGTGTAGGTCGCCGAGGGCGTGTCGGTCCGGCTCGGGCTCGAGCTCAGGGTCGCGGTCAGGCTGGGCGTGTCCGTGGGCGACGCGGTCCGGGTGGGGCTGTCGGTGTCGCTGGGCGTGTCGGTGGGGCTGTCCGTGGACGTGTTCTGCGGGCTGTCCGTGGCTGTGGCGCTGAAGGTGGAGGTGTCCGAGGGCGTCGAGGTCT
>DATHOE010000044.1:0-114044 GCA_035485275.1 bacterium | reverse complement strand
CTTCTGGCGGGCCTGGCCCAGCTGGGCCCCATCCTGCTGCTGGTCATCGTGTGGTTCTTCCTGCTCAACCGCATGCAAGGCGGCGGCGCCGGCGGGGCCATGGCCTTTGGCAAGAGCCGCGCCAAGATGCTGCAAGGCGCCCAAGGCAAGGTCACCTTCGCCGATGTGGCGGGCGTGGAAGAGGCCAAGGAAGAGCTGGCCGAAATCATCGATTTCCTGAAGGACCCGGGCAAGTACCAGAAGCTGGGCGGCAAGATCCCCAAGGGCGTCCTGCTCCTGGGCCCTCCGGGCACGGGCAAGACCCTGCTGGCGCGCGCGGTGGCCGGCGAGGCGGGACGGCCTTTCTTCAGCATTTCAGGCTCGGACTTCGTCGAGATGTTCGTCGGCGTTGGCGCCAGCCGGGTGCGCGACCTCTTTGACCAGGGCAAGAAGAGCGCGCCCTGCATCATCTTCATCGACGAGATCGACGCGGTCGGCCGGCACCGCGGCGCGGGCCTGGGCGGCGGCCACGACGAGCGCGAGCAGACCCTCAACGCGATGCTGGTGGAGATGGACGGCTTCGAGGTCAACACGGGCGTCATCCTGATGGCCGCCACGAACCGCCCCGACGTGCTCGACCCCGCGCTCACCCGGCCGGGGCGCTTCGACCGCCAGGTGACGGTGGACCGCCCCGACCTGGGCGGACGCGAAGCCATCCTCAAGGTCCATTCCAAGAACGTCATGATGGACGCGGGAGTGGACCTGCGCACCCTGGCCCAGCGCACGGTGGGCTTCAGCGGCGCGGACCTCGCCAACCTCATCAACGAAGGGGCCCTGCTGGCCGCCCGGCGCGGCAAGAAGTCCGTGACCATGGCGGAGCTCACTGAGGCCATCGACCGCGTGTTCGCCGGCCCCCAGCGCCGCAGCCGCATCATGACCGAGCAGGAGAAGTTGAGCACGGCGTACCACGAGGCGGGCCACGCCCTGGTGGGCCGCCTGCAGCCGAACTCGGACCCGATCCAGAAGATATCCATCATCCCCCGCGGGCACGCCATGCTGGGCTACACCATGAGCACGCCCAAGGAGGACCGCTTCACCCGCAACCGTAAGGAACTGCTGTCGGACCTGGCCATGGCCATGGGCGGGCGCGCCGCGGAATTCATCGTCTTCGGCGAGCTCTCCACCGGCGCGGCCAGCGACCTGGAGAACGCCACCAAGACGGCGCGCAACATGGTCACCCGCTTCGGCATGAGTTCCAAGGTCGGAAGCGTCAGCTTCTCCGGCCGCCAGGAGGTTTTCATCGGCCGGGACTGGGGCAAGGAGCGGGACTATTCCGAGAAGACCGCCGAGGTCATCGACCACGAGGTGCGCCGCCTGGTCGAGGAGGCCGAGCACAAGGCCATCGCCCTTCTGACCAAGAACCGCAAACTGCTGGAGAAGCTGACCAAGGCCCTGCTGGAGCAGGAAGTGGTGGAAGGCCACGAGCTGGACGCCCTGATCGGAATCAAGCCGCCCAAGCCGCCCAAGGCCTCGCCGCCGAAGGCCGAGGCCCAGGGAGGCTCCACGCCCAGCCCGGCGCCCTCGTCCGTCATCGGCGGCGTCCTGCCTTCGCCCAACCCGGCCTAAGATGGCGACCAAGGCGAAACCCCGTTCAGGCGCGTCGAAGCTCGCGGGGCGCACCGACCTGAAAAAGATCGAACGGGCGGTGCGCATGATCCTCGAGGCGGTGGGGGAGGACCCGGACCGGGAGGGCCTGCGCGAGACGCCCCGTCGGGTCGCGCGCATGTACGACGAGGTCTTCGCGGGGCTCAAGCAGGACCCCAAGGACGTGCTCAAGATTTTCAAGGACGAAGGGCACGAGGAGATGGTGCTGCTCAAGGGCATCCCCTTCTACAGCATGTGCGAGCACCACCTGCTGCCCTTCGCCGGCTACGCCCACGTCTGCTACATCCCCAGCCCCCATCACCTCAGCGGCATCAGCAAGCTGGCGCGCGTCGTGGACGTGCTGTCCCGCCGGCCCCAGGTGCAGGAACGCCTGACCGCCCAGATCGCGGACACCCTGATCGACCGGCTCAAGGCCCAGGGGGTCCTGATCGTGCTGGAAGCCGAGCACTACTGCATGACCATGCGCGGGGTGCGCAAGGCCGGCAGCCGCATGGTGACCTCGGCGGTGCGCGGAAGCCTCGCCACCAACGACATCAGCCGCAAGGAAGCCCTGGCGCTGATCGGCACCCTGGGCTGAGCGCGGATTTGCCCCGCGCCCCGCGCACCGTCCTTTGACCGCGAGCCGCCGGCGGATCGCCGACGGCTTTTTGCTGTCGGGGCCGGGGGATCCCGGGCGCGCCTTTCCTCGTTTTTTCCCGGCCATGCACCCCGACTTTGTCGAACTCAGCAGGCGCTTGAAGCAGGGTCCACTGGTCATGGGGATCCTGAACGTCACGCCCGACAGCTTCAGCGACGGCGGGCTGTGGCTGGATCCCGGCGCCGCCGTGGCCCACGCCCAGGCGATGGCCGAGCAGGGCGCGGACCTGCTCGACATCGGGGGGGAAAGCACCCGGCCCGGGGCCCCGGCGGTGGGCCTGGAGGAGGAGTGGGACAGGCTGCTGCCCGTGCTGCGGGCCCTGCGCGCGGCCGGCGGAAGCCTGCCCTGGAGCGTGGACACCCAGAAGGCCGAGGTGGCGCGGCGGGCCGTCGCGGAGGGGGCCTGCCTGGTCAACGACGTGTCTGCGCTCCGCGCGGATGCGGCCATGCCCGGGGTGGTGGCCGCATCCGGAGCGGGGGCCTGCCTGATGCACCGCCTGGAGGCGCCCTCCGGCGCCCAGTGGTCCCCGCATGAAGGGCAGGGAAGCCGCTATCCCGGCGATGGCGTGAGCGCGGCCGTCCTCGCTTTCCTCAAGGAGCGCCTGGAGGACTGCGCGGCGCGGGGGATTGCCAGGGAAGCGCTGTGGCTCGATCCGGGGCTGGGCTTCGGCAAGACGGTGTCGGATAATCTGCGCCTGATCAAGGACCTGCCCCTGCTGGCCGGCCTGGGCCGGCCCCTTTTGGTCGGCCCCTCGCGCAAGAGTTTCGTGGGCGCTGTGGCCGGGGGAATCCCGGTGGAGGGGCGCCTGGCTGGCACCCTGGCCGCCTGTTCCGTGGCCCTGTGGCAGGGCGCATCGGTCTTGCGCGTCCACGACGTGAAGGAAGCCGTCCAGGCTGTGCGCATGGTCGGGGCGATACGCGCGTCATGATGTCCCCGGGAACCACCAAGGAGTCCGCTTTTTGAAACGCCATCTATTCGGCACCGACGGCATCCGCGGCACGGCGGGCTTGGACCCCGTGACTCCGGAGGTCTTTTTCAGCCTCGGCAAGGCCGCCGCGCTCTACTTCGGCAAGGGCAAGCCGCGTCCGCGCCTCCTGATCGGGCGCGATACCCGCGAGAGCGGCCGGGCCCTGGACAACGCCCTGGCCGCCGGCTTCGCCGCGGGCGGCGGGGAGGCCCTCAAGGCCGGCGTCCTGCCGACCCCGGCCATCGCGGTCCTGACCCGGCGCTACAAGGCCCAGGCCGGGGCGGTGCTGTCGGCCTCGCACAACCCTTTCGAGGACAACGGCCTCAAGTTCTTCAGCCCGGCCGGTGAAAAACTGACCGACGCCCAGGAGGCGGACCTGGAGGCGCTGCTCGCCCATTCCGGGCCGGAACGTGCACGCCCGCCGTTGGGCCTGGTCCGCGATTTGCCCGAGGCCGTCGAAGCCTACCGCCATTTCGTCCGGGGCACCCTGCCCAAGGGACTGACCTTGAAGGGCATGAAGCTGGTGGTGGACTGCGGCCACGGCGCCTCCGGCGTCAGCACGCCCGAGGTCCTGCGCACGCTGGGCGCGACGGTGCATGTCCTGCACAACGAACCGGACGGGCGCAACATCAACCGGGCCAGCGGGTCAACGCATCCGCTGGCCATGCTCAAGGCAGTGCGGCGCCTGCGCGCCCACGCCGGCCTGGCCCACGACGGCGACGCGGACCGGGTGCTGATGGCCGACGAACAGGGCCGGCTGGTGGACGGGGACCGAATGATGGGCCTGTGCGCCCTGCACCTGGCCTCCCACGGATCCCTGCCCAAACGGCTCGTCGTGGCCACGGTGATGAGCAACCTCGGCTTTGAGAAGGCCCTGGGCGCGCGCGGGATCACGGTCCTGCGCGCCGCCGTGGGCGACCGCTATGTGCTGGCGATGATGAAGGAGCGCGGCGCGGCCCTGGGGGGGGAGCAGAGCGGGCACGTCATCTTCAGCCGCCTGCTCCCGACCGGCGACGGGCTTGTGACGGCCCTGCAGGTGCTGTCGGTGATGAAACGGGAACGCAAGACCTTGGGTGCCCTGGCCGGCTTTTTCACCGAGGTCCCCCAGATCCTGGTCAACGTCAAGGTGGCCAAGCGCGCCGACCTGGCCGGCATCGAGTCCGTGGCCGGCGCCATCGGCGCGGCGGAGCTGGAGCTCGAGGGCCAGGGCAGGGTCCTGGTGCGCTGGAGCGGCACGGAGCCCAAGGCGCGCGTGATGGTCGAGGGCCCCGAACGGCCCCAGGTGGAACGGCTGGCCCACGGGATCGCGCGGGAAATCCAGAAGGCACTGGGATGAGCACGAGAGCGCCCTTTCTCTGCGTCAACATCGACCACATCGCCACGGTGCGCCAGGCCCGCCTGGAGGACGTGCCGGACCCGGTCGCGGCCGCGGAGCTTTGCGAAAAAGCCGGGGCCATCGGCATCACCGCCCACCTGCGCGAGGACCGGCGGCACATGCAGGACCTGGACATCGCGCGCCTGCGCAAATCTGTGCGCGGAAAGTTCAACCTGGAGATGGCGGCCACCGCGGAGATGCTGGCGATCGCCAAAAGGATCCGGCCGGACGAGGCCACCCTGGTGCCCGAGAAGCGCCGCGAGCTCACCACCGAGGGCGGCTTGAAGGTCGCCGGCGCCCAGGCCCGCGTGGGTTCGGCCGTGGCCGCGCTGAGGCGCGGCGGGACCATCGTGTCGCTCTTCATCACGCCCGACGCGGACGAGATCGCCGCCTCGGCCAAGGTCGGCGCCGACTGCGTGGAGTTCCACACCGGGGCCTACGCCCACGCCTTCAAGAAAAGCGCCGCAGCCGCGCGCCTGGAATGGGGTCGCTTGGAGCTGGCCACGGCCCGGGCGAAATCCCTGGGCCTTGTCGTGAACCTCGGCCATGGGCTGACCTTCGAGAACGTGGGGCCGGTCTGCCGCCTGGCCGGAGTCGAGGACCTGAACATCGGACACAATATCGTCGCCCGCGCCTGCCTGGTCGGCATGGGACGGGCGGTCGAGGAGATGCTGGCGGCCATGAAACGCCGCGCCGGCCTGAAAGGTTTGCCGTGAATTCCAAAGACCTGCGTTCCGGATTCCTTAAGTTCTTCGAGGGCCACGGCCACGTGGTGAAGCCCTCCTCCTCCCTGATCCCGGACGATCCCGGCCTGCTGTTCACGGTGGCCGGCATGGTGCCCTTCAAGCCCCAGTTTTTGGGCCAGGTGAAGCTGGAATTCACCCGGGCGGCGAGCTCCCAGAAGTGCATCCGGACCAACGACATCGACAACGTCGGCCGCACGCGGCGCCACCACACTTTTTTCGAGATGCTGGGCAACTTCAGCTTCGGCGACTACTTCAAGGAGGAGGCCATCGCCTGGGCCTGGGAGTTCCTGACCTCCCCGAAATGGATGGCCTTGGACAAGGACAAGCTCTGGGTCAGCATCTACGAGAAGGACCCCGAGGCCGGCGAGATCTGGAAGAAGTTCGTCAAAAGCGAGCGCATCTTCAGCATGGGCGAGAAGGATAACTTCTGGAACATGGGCGCCACCGGCCCCTGCGGCCCCTGCTCCGAGATCTACTACGACTTCGGACCCCAGGCCGACCCTTCGGTGAAGGACGGCGATCCGGCCAACGGCGGGGACCGCTTCATCGAGATCTGGAACAACGTCTTCACCCAGTTCGACCGCCAGCCGGACAACAGCCTGCTCCCCCTGCCCAAGAAGAACATCGACACCGGCATGGGTCTGGAGCGCCTCGCGGCCGTGAAGCAGGGCAAGCTGAGCAATTTCGACACCGACCTCTTCGCCCCCGTCATCCACGCCGCGGCCTCCGTGTCCGGCAGGACCTATGGGACCGACGCCAAGTCCGACCTTTCCCTGAAGGTCATCTCGGACCACCTGCGCGCCGGCGCCTTCCTGATCGGCGACGGGGTCATGCCCGGCAACGAGGGGCGCGGCTACGTCCTGCGCCGCATCCTTCGCAGGGCCGTGCGCCACGGCCGCCTGCTCGGGATCAAGCGGGCCTTTTTGCACGAGCTCTTCCCCTCGGTGCAGGGGATCTTCGGGCCCACCTATCCGGAACTGGGCTCCCGCGGCCATGCCATCGTGGCTGCCTTGAAGGACGAGGAGGAGCGCTTCGGCCGGGCCCTGGACGCCGGCATCGAGCTCCTCGACGGCCTGATGAAAAAGTCGGGCTCCAAGGTCCTCGACGGGGCCCAGGTCTTCAAACTCTACGACACCTTCGGCTTCCCCCTGGAACTGACCCAGGAAATGGCCGCGGAGCAGGGCTTCAGCGTGGATGAGGCCCGCTTCCAGGCCGAATTGAAGGGCCAGCGCGAACGGGCCCGGGCCGCCCATTCCAGCGGGGGCCACGGAGACGACCCGGTCTACGGCAGCCTGGCCACCAAGCACGGCCCCACGCGCTTCCAGGGCTACGAGCTCACCCGGGTCGACGGGGCGACCGTGCTGGCGATCCTCAAGGACGGCAAGGAAAGCCCCGGGCTGAACGCCGGGGAGACGGGCGATGTGCTCCTGGACAGCACCCCCTTCTACGCCAACAGCGGCGGCCAACTGGGCGACCACGGGCGTTTTTCCGCGGCCGGGCTGGACGCGGAGGTCCTGGACACGCTCAAGCGCGCCGGCGGCGAACTGTTCCTGCACCGCGTCACGGTGCGCAGGGGAAGCCTGGCCCTCGGGCAGGCGCTCCTGGCCGAGGTGGACTCCGCCCTGCGGACGGCCACCGCGCGGCACCACAGCGCCACCCATGTTTTGCACGCGGCCTTGCGCGCAGTGCTGGGCCCCCATGTCCAGCAGGCCGGCTCCGAGGTCGGGCCGGAGGGCCTGCGCTTCGACTTCTCCCATCCCCGGGCCCTGACGCCGGACGAGCGCCTGGCCGTGGAGGATTGGGCCAACGCGCATGTGCTGGCCGACAGCCCCTGTCTGGTGCGGGAATTGAAGATCGCGGAGGCCACGGCCGAGGGGGCCATGGCCCTGTTCAGCGAAAAGTACGGGGAGAGCGTGCGGGTGGTGAGCTTCGGCGACTGGAGCAAAGAGCTGTGCGGGGGCACCCACGTCGGCGCCAGCGGTGAGCTGGGCCTGATCAAGATCACGGGCGAATCCTCGGTCAGCTCCGGAGTGCGCCGCGTCGAAGCCGTTGCCGGACTCAAAGCGCTCCAGGCCTGGCGCTCGGAGCGGGACTTTGTCGAAGGGCTGGCCGTCTCCCTCAAGAGCACGGTGGCGGACCTGCCCTTGCGCGTGAACAAGCTGTTGGAACGGGAAAAAGAGCTGCAGAAGAAGCTGGAAAAGGCCCTGCAAGGGGGCGGAGGCCTGGCGGGCGAGGCCTCGGAGATGGGCGGCTTCAAGCTCTTCTTCGGATTCCTGGAGGAGGCCGAGCTCGAACATTTGAAGAGCCTGGCCGACAAAAAAAGGGATGAGCTGGGCGAAGGCTCCTTCGTGGTCCTGGCCGCGGGCACGCAGGTTGAGGGCGAATGGCGCGCGTCCGTGGTCGCGACCAGCGCCAAAGGCGCGGCTAAGGCCCTGCCCGCCGGGGGCTTCATCAAGGATTTCACGGCCAAGTTCGGCGGCCGCGGAGGCGGCAAGCCGGAATTCGCGCAGGGCGGAGGCGGCGATTTCGGGCGCTTCAAGGCCCTGGCCGTCGACGGAATGGTCCACCTGAAGGAATTCGCGGCCAAGGCGGGGAGTTAGCGCCGTGGCGCCCAGGAACTGGGAACGCATCTTGGGGCTCGACGTCGGCGACCGCCGCATCGGGCTGGCCTTTTGCAGCACCCTGGGCGTGGGCTCGTCCATGGTCGTTCCCGCGGGTTTCCTGGAGGTCCGCAGCCAGGAACAGGCGGTCAAGGACCTGGCGGAGCTGGCGGAAGAGGAAGGGGTGGGCGCGGTGGTGGTGGGCATGCCCTACATCAACGGCATGGAGAACCGCCAGACCGTGAAGGTGCGGGCCTTCGCGGAGGTCCTGCGGGCGGCCCTGCCCGAGCGCATCGAGATGTTCAGCTGGGACGAATCCTATTCCTCGGCCTCGGCCCAAAGCATGCTGGTGGACGCGGAACTGAAGCATTCCGGGAAGGCCAAGCGCGGTCGGGTGGACGCGGTGGCGGCTTCGCTGATATTGCAGAGTTTTGTGGACGCGCATAAGGTCGTCCCGGGGGGCCTGTGAGCCCTCGGCGGAGCACGCCCCGGGGGGGGCCTGAGCGTCCCGAACCGCCTCCGGCCCCGCGCCGATCCAAGGCGTCCCGCATCGTCGTCTCCGCCTGCGCCGTCCTGGGACTCGCCCTTGCCGGCGCGCTGTGGGCGCCCGCCTATCCGAGCAAGAGCGTGGTGTCCGTGCCCCTGGGCGCCGGCCTGGGAACGGTGGCGGCCCGACTGCGGAACGCGGGCGCGGTGCACAGCGCCTTCGTGTTCAAATGCCTGGCCCGCCTGGAGGGGCACAGCGGCGACATCAAGGCGGGGGACTACGAGATCCCCAAGGGCATGAACGCCTTCCAGACCCTTGGCCTGCTGGTGTCCGGCCGCTCCCTGATGCACCCCCTGCTGGTGCCCGAGGGGATGAGCGCGGCCCAGATCGGCGCCGAGATGGAGAAGCAGGGCCTGGGAACGGCCAAAGCCTTCATGGCGCTGGTCAAGGACCCGGCGGCGGCGAAACGCTACGGCGTTCCGGGGCCGACCCTGGAGGGCTACCTGTTTCCGGACACCTATTTCCTGCCCCGCGGCGTGGGCGAGGCCACCGCGGTGCGTCTGATGGTGGAACGCTTCCACCAGAAGGTGCCCGACGCGCTGCTGGAGCAGGGAAGGGCCATCCGCCTGAGCCCGCGGCAGGTGATGACCATGGCCTCCATCATCGAGAAAGAGGCCAAGCTGGAAACGGAACGGCCGATGATTTCGGCGGTGTTCCGCAACCGCATGCGCCTCAAGAAACGCCTGGAATCCTGCGCCACGGTGCGTTACGCCCTCAACAAATGGGCCGGGCCGCTGTACGACAAGGACCTGCTGGCGGCCTCGCCCTACAACACCTACCGCAATTTCGGCCTGCCCCCCGGGCCGATCTGTTCGCCCGGACTGCCCTCCATCGAGGCCGCCCTGCGCCCGGCCAAGACCGACGCGCTGTTCTTCGTGGTCGCGGGCGACGGTTCGCACGTGTTCAGCAAGGATTACGCCGCCCACCTCAAGGCCAAGGCCCGCTGGAAGCGCCTGAAAAAAGGGATGGTTGAGGCTAGTCCCCCCGCTTAAGAGGTTCGCCATGGCTTCGTTTCCCGGCCTGAGACTGCGGCGCCTGCGCGCCACGCCCGCCATGCGCTCCCTGGCGGCGGAAACCCGCGTGCACCCCCACGACCTGGTGGCGCCCCTCTTCGTCATCGAGGGCCGCGGCCTCAGGCGGGAGATCAAGAGCATGCCCGGGCAGTTCCAGTTCAGCGTGGACAAGCTGGCGGCGGAGGCCGCTGCCCTTTTTGAATTGGGCGTGCCGGCGGTGATGCTCTTCGGCATACCCGGCGCCGCGGCCAAGACCCCGGACGCCCGAAAGGCCTACGCAAAGGACGGCATCGTGCAGAAGGCGGTCGCCGAGCTCAAGCGCCGCGTGCCGGGGCTGTCGGTGTTCACCGACCTGTGCCTGTGCGAATACACCACCCACGGGCACTGCGGCATCCTGGAGGCCCCCCTGGCCCTGGGGACGGCGCGCGCCGGAAGGGTGATCGCGAACGACCCCACCCTGGAAGTGCTGGCCCGCATCGCCGTGTCCCACGCCGGCGCCGGCGCGGACTGGGTCGCGCCCAGCGACATGATGGACGGCCGGGTCGCGGCCATCCGCCGGGCCCTGGACACGGCGGGACACCCATCGGTCGGCATTTTGAGTTACGCGGCCAAGTCGGCGTCGGCATTCTACGGGCCCTTTAGGGAGGCGGCGGCCTCGGCTCCGGCCTTCGGAGACCGCCGCAGCCACCAGATGGACCCCGGCAACGGACGGGAGGCCATGCGCGAGATCGAACAGGACTTGGCCGAGGGCGCGGACATGGTGATGGTCAAGCCCGCCTTGCCCTGCCTCGACCTCATCCGCGACGCCCGCGAGCGTTTTTCCGCGCCCATCGCGGCCTACAATGTCAGCGGGGAATACTCGATGGTCCATGCCGCGGCCCAGCGCGGCTGGGGCGACCTCCAGGGCCTGCGCGACGAGAGCCTGGGGGCCATCAAGCGCGCCGGCGCGGGCATCATCGTCACCTATTGGGCCCGCTCCTTTGCCGAGGATTTCCGCCGCCGCAGGGGCCTGGACCATGGCTACTGACGCCGGCGGCCCCCTCTCGGGCGCCTATTTCCGGCGGGCCCAGGGCGTCCTGGTCGGGGGGGTCAATTCCCCGGTGCGTTCCTTCAGCGCCGTGGGCGGCCCGCCGATCGCGGTGGACCGGGCCAAAGGCCCCTGGTTTTGGGACCTGGACGGCCGGCGCTACATCGATTACGTCTGCAGCTGGGGGCCGCTGCTTCTGGGCCACGCCCATCCGGCCGTGCTCAAGGCCCTGCGCCGGACCGCCGCGCGCGGCACCAGCTTCGGCGCCTGCCACCCCCTGGAAGCCGAGGTCGCGGAGCGCGTGCGGGAGGCCATGCCCAGCTGCGAAAAGCTGCGTTTCGTGAGCTCCGGCACCGAGGCCACGCTCAGCGCCCTGCGCCTCGCCCGTGGCGCCACCGGCCGTCCCCTGATCCTGAAGTTCGACGGCTGCTACCACGGCCATGGCGACAGCCTCCTGGTGAAGGCCGGCTCCGGAGCCCAGACCCTGGGCAGGCCGGACAGCAAGGGAGTGCCCCCGGAGATAGCACGGCTCACCCTGACCGCGGCCTACAACGACCTGGCCGCTGTGGAGGCCCTGTTCAAGGACTTCGGCAAGGACATCGCGGCCGTCATCGTGGAGCCCATCGCCGGCAACATGGGCTTCGTGCGCGCCAAACCCGGCTTCCTCCAGGGCCTGCGCCGCCTTTGCGACCGCCACGGCGGCGTGCTGATCTTCGACGAAGTGATGACGGGTTTCCGCGTGGCCTGGGGCGGAGCGCAGGGCCTGTGCAACGTCCGTCCGGACCTGACCTGCCTGGGCAAGGTCATCGGCGGCGGCCTGCCCGCGGCGGCCTTCGGCGGGCGGCGCGAGCTGATGGACGAGCTGGCGCCCCTCGGGGGCGTCTACCAGGCCGGCACGCTGTCGGGGAATCCCTTGGCCCTGGCCGCGGGTTTGGCCACGCTGGAAGTGGCCTCGAAAGCCGGCTTCTATCAGGCCATGGACGAGCGCCGGAGCGTCCTGCTGGAGGGCTGGAGGCGCCTCTTCGCCCAGGCCGGGCGCCCGGCGGTCCTGGACGGCGAAGGCGGCCTCTTCGGGCTCTTTTTCTCCGCCAAGCCCGTCTTCGATCTCGCCGGCGCCAAGGCTTCGGACACCGCCTTCTTCACACGCTGGTTCCACGCCATGCTTTCCGAAGGCGTGTACCTCGCGCCCTCCCCTTATGAAGCCCTGTTCCTGAGCTCGGCCCACAGCCCCCGGGTCCTGCGGGCCAGCCTGCGCGCCTGCGAGCGGGCCCTGCAAAAACTCGCCTGAGGCGATGATGGCGCCGCGTTTGGAAAAAACGCCCCCGCGGACCGAAGGAAAAAACGTTCCAGGGACGGAGAATTATGCCCCGGTGCCGGGTAATGGGCTTGACCTGCGTGGGGACCTTTTCTATGATCCCTTTTCGGATTGCGCATGTTGAAGAAGTCGAGAATCCCGGTTTCGACGGTCAACCGCCTCTCCCTGTATTTGCGGGTATTTTCGCAGATTGAGGCGAGCGGACAGGCGACCGTGGCCAGCCGGGAGCTGGCGGGCTTGAGCGGCATCAACCCGGCCCAGGTGCGCAAGGACTTGGCTTATTTCGGCCAGTTCGGGCGCCGCGGCGTGGGTTACGCGGTCGGCAGCCTGAAGCGCCAGATCCGGGGAATACTCGGCCTGGATCGCGACTGGAACTGCGCCATCATCGGCATGGGGCATCTGGGCCAGGCCCTGCTCATGTACAAGGGCCTGCGGCACCAGGGCTTCAACGTCGTGGCGGCCTTTGACAGCGACCCCGACAAGATCCATTGGGAGCTGGAAGGGGTGCCGGTCTACGACATCGCGGAGCTCGGTTCCGTGGCCCAGGAGAAAAAACTGGAGATAGCGATTCTGGCCGTGCCCGCGTCCGTGGCCCACGAGGTCGCCGAGCTGGTGGCCCGGGCCAGGATTCCGGCCATCTTGAATTTCGCGCCCGTGCCCCTGCATCCCGGTTCCGGGGTGCTGTTGCGGCAGGTGGACTTGGCCGGCGAGCTCGAAGCCCTGAGCTACCAGCTCCAAAAGCTGTGAGGCGAGGCTTGAAGCCGGAGATCCTTCTGCACCGTTACACGATGGGCACCGCCGCCTGGGCGGCCATTGTGGTGTTCGCCGGGGCCATGGTGACGAGCACGGGTTCGGGCATGGCCGTGCCGGACTGGCCCCAGAGCTTCGGCACCTGGATGCCGGTGATGAAGGGCGGCGTGCTTTTTGAGCACGGCCACCGCATGCTGGCCGGGACCCTGGCGGTGCTGGTCCTGCTGCTGGCGCTGGGCGCGGCGCGCTACGAGAAACGCGGATGGGCCCGCGTCCTGACTTGGGGGGCCCTGGTGGCGGTGCTGGGCCAGGCCCTTTTGGGAGGCCTCACCGTGCTGCGCGGCACCTATTTCGGTTGGGGGCACACCGACCCCATCGTCTCCACCCTGCACGCGGTCCTGGCCCAGGCGCTCCTGGCAACCTTGGTGGCCTACGCCACGGTCAGCGCGCCCGGCTGGGAGGCCGGAAAAAAACTCAGGCGCGCGCCGAAGTGGCTGGCCTGGGCGGCCCTGGGCCTGGTGGCCCTGGTGTTCACCCAGATCGTGGTGGGCGCGGTGATGCGCCACCAGAACGCCGGCCTGATCATCTCGGATTTTCCGCTCAACAACGGCCAGGTCATCCCGGTCTTTTTCAACTGGCTGGTGGCCGTGAACTTCGCCCACCGGGTGGGCGCCTGGCTCCTGGTGGGCTTGGGCGGGCTCTTCACCCTGCGCGTCGCGCGCGATGCCCGGGTGGACACCTGGGCGCGCCGTCCGGCGGCCTTTTTCGCCGGCGCCGTCCTGGTCCAGTTCCTGCTGGGGGCGAGCGTTGTGCTGACCCACCTGGAATTGCCGGTGCTGACCAGCGTGCATGTGCTGGGTGGATCGGTCCTTTTGGCCAGCTCTTTGGTGCTGGCCATACGCCTGCGGGCCCTCGCCCCGAGGAAAGGCTGAAGTGGAAGCCGTGCTTACGCGAAGCTCCTGGCGCGACTGGTGGCAGATGACCAAGCCCCGCCTCAATGGCATGGTCCTCCTGTCCGCCATCTGCGGGTTCGCGCTTGCCCCCCGCGGGGAGGCCGTGCGCACGCCCTTCGGCGCCTTCGCGGTGGCGTTCTGGCTGCTGGCCTCGTCTTCGGCCACCCTGAACATGTGGCTGGAACGCGACAGCGACGCCCTCATGGAGCGCACCCGGGAGCGCCCCTTGGCCGCCGGCCGCTTGCGGGAGCGGCCCGTGTTTTGGATGGGCCAGGCCTTGGCGGTGCTGGCCTTGGGCATCTTCGTGGCCTGCGGGGACTGGCTGACCGCGGGTTTGGGCCTCCTGACTTGGGCCAGCTATCTGCTGGTCTATACGCCCCTGAAGCGGCGCACCCCCCTGTCCCTGCTGGCCGGGGCCGTGACCGGGGCCCTGCCGCCGGTGATGGGCTGGACCGCGGGAGGGGGCTCCCTGGGCCAGGCGGCCTTGGGTTTGTTTTGCCTGCTTTTCGTCTGGCAGGTGCCGCACTTCCTGGCCATCGCGGCGCTTTACGGGGAGCAGTACCGCGCCGCGGGCATCAAGGTCCTGGGCCTGGTCCACGGCCAGGCCGCGGCCGGACGCCAGGCCGTGATTTACGCCCTGGCCCTCCTGCCCATCAGCCTCTGGCTGCACGCCCTCGGCTTCGGCGGCCGCTTCTACGTCGCCATCGCGCTGGCCCTGGGGCTGGCCTTCGCCGGGGTGGCGGTCTGGGCGGCGATGCGGCCGTCGCGCTCCAGCGCCCGCGTGCTCCTGCTCTCCTCGGTCAGCTACCTGCCCCTCCTGCTGGTCGCCCTGGTGCTGGGCCGCGCGTGACGGTATCTTCGGGTTCCATCCTTTAGAGGAAAGAACAAGCATGAAACGTTTTCCGGCATGGTCCCTGTTCCTGGCTTGCATGTTCGCACCCGCGCTGGCGCTGGCGGTGGACCTGCAGGGTCCCTCGGTCTGGATTCCCGCGGCGGTCAGCGACCGCGGACGCGACATCGACAACCTGTACATGCACATCATGTACATCGTCATCGCGATCTTCGTCATCACCCAAGGACTTCTGCTCTACAGCATCATCGCGTTCAGGGCCAAGCCGGGCCGCAAGGCGACTTTCACGCACGGATCGACGGGGGTGGAGGTGATCCTGGCGGTCGTGCCGGCCATCATCCTTCTGTACATCACCGTCGCCTCGGTCAACCTCTGGAAGCTGGTCCGCCTGAAGCAGCCCGACGACCATCCGGTGCGCATCCAGGTCATGGCCGAGCAGTTCTCCTGGAACTTCCGCCAGGCCGGGCCCGACGCCGTGTTCGGGACGCCCGACGACGTCATCTCCGCCGGAGAGGTGGCCGTTCCGGTGGACCGCAACGTGGTCTTCTACATCTCGTCCAAGGACGTGATCCACAGCTTCTTTTTGCCCGAGTCGCGCGTCAAACAGGACGTGGTGCCGGGCCTGCTGGGCAGGGTTTGGACCAAGTGGAACGTTATCCCTGTCTGGGACCTGGCCTCGCAGAAGCGCGTGCTGCTGACCCTGGCGGAGTACGAGGCCGCCCCGGTGGCGGTGTCGGGCTACAAGCTCAACAGCGAGCCCAACCCGGTGAAGAAGTGGTACCAGTTCAGCGACAGCGCCCGCATCAACTACCTGCGCTACCACTACGACCGCGACCCGGAGGCCAAGCTGCTGGTCCTGCAGAACGGCAAGCCGGTCAAGGTGCCGCCCCAATACGTGCTTCACTATTTCGAGATCGCCTGCTCCCAGCTCTGCGGCAACCTGCACTTCGCCATGCGCGGGACGGTGCGGGTCCTGCCTCCGGACCAGTACGAAGCCTGGCTCAAGGCCCAGCAGCCGGACGACTATCTGCAGTCCAAGTGGACCGGCATATGGGACAAATTCCATCCCGAATACGACAGGGCCCTCTAAAGACCTGAACTGGGCCCGCGACGGCCCGCACGAAGGGAAGAACATGTCAGCAGAAACCGTCAACGCCGTGGTCGATCTCATCCATCCCGAGCCCACGAGCTTTTTCCGCAAGTACGTCTGGTCCTACGACCACAAGGTCGTGGCCAAACAGTACCTGTGGACCTCGCTCCTGTTCATGACCCTGGGCGGCAGCCTGGCCATGCTCCTGCGCTGGCAGATCGCCTACCCCAACCAGCCGGTGCCCTTCTGGGGGATGCTGCTCAAGGGGCATTTCGTGTTCGACGCCAGCGGCGCGATCAGCCCGGACGGCTATCTGCAGCTGACGACCATGCACGGCCTGATCATGGTCTTTTTCGTCATCATCCCCCTGATCGTCAGCGCCTTCGGCAATTTCCTCATCCCGCTGCACATCGGCGCCCGCGACGTGGCCTTCCCGGTGCTCAACGCCCTGAGCTACTGGCTCTACCTGCCCGCCGGCCTGCTGATGATCGCCAGCTTCTTCATGGTCAAGGGCGCCGGCGAGGCCGGCTGGACCGGCTATCCGCCGCTGTCCGACGTGGCCGGGGCCGTGGCCCCGGTCTGGGGCATGAACCTGGTGCTGATCGCCCTCTTTTTGGCGGGCTTCAGCTCCATCCTGGGCGGCATCAACTTCCTGACCACCGTCATCCGCATGCGGGCCCCGGGCATGACCTGGAGCCGCCTGCCCCTGACGACCTGGGCCCAGTTCATCACCGCGATCTTCCAGGTGCTGGCCACGCCCATGCTGGCCGCGGCCGGCGCCATGCTGTTCTTCGACCGCGTCTTCCACACCAGCTTCTTCCTGCCCCACGGGCTGGTGATCGGCCAGTCCGAGCCCGTCAACACGGGCGGCGGCTATCCCCTGCTGTGGCAGCACATCTTCTGGTTCTACGCGCATCCCGCGGTCTACATCCTGATCCTGCCTAGCATGGGCTTCGCCAGCGACATCCTGGCGGCCTTCTCCCGCAAGCCCGTCTTCGGCTACCGCGCCATGGTCATCAGCCTGGTGGCCATCATGGGCCTGGGCTTCGTCGTGTGGGGCCACCACATGTTCGTGTCGGGCCTGAACCCCATCATGGGCATGGCCTTCATGGTCAGCACGGTCTTCATCGCCCTGCCTTCGGGCGTGAAGGTGTTCAACTGGATGGGGACCCTCTGGGGCGGGGCCATACGCCTTGAGCCGCCCATGCTCTACGCCATCTCCTTCGTGAGCATGTTCATCATCGGCGGCCTGTCCGGCATCTTCATGGCCGCCTCGCCGGTGGACATCTACATCCACGACACCTACTTCATCATCGCCCACTTCCACTATGTGGTCTTCGGAGCGACCCTCTTCGCCGTCTTCGCGGCCACCACCTACTGGTTCCCCAAGATGTTCGGCCGCATGATGAACCGCAAGCTTTGCTACCTGCACTGGGGCCTGACCTTCCTCTTCTTCAACATGGCCTTCTTCCCCATGCACTTCCTGGGCGAGGCCGGCCACATGCGCCGCCTGATGACCAGCACGGGCTACGAATTCCTCAACCCCATGGCCCCCTGGAACGAGTTCATCACCCTGTCGGCCTTCGCCTTGGGGCTTTCCCAGATCGTGTTCACCTACAACTTCATCTACAGCGTCTTCTTCGGCGACCCGGCCCCGGCGAACCCCTGGGAGTCCGCGACGCTGGAATGGACCGTGCCCGCGACCGTGCCCCACTACAACTTCAAGGTGATCCCGACGGTCTACCGGGGTCCCCACGAATACAGCAGCCCCGAGGCCGCTCCGGCCGACTGGATCGCCCAGAACGCGCCGCCCAAAGGGGCCGCGCACTAGGGACCCATTACGCGGCGGCCGCTTCCGGCGCCGGCGACCCATTCCACCTGAAGGATAGGAGACGATCCGCCCATGTCCGACGCAGCCGAACACCACGTCACCCTCAGCCCCGCCTTCCACAAGGACCGCCGCGCCATGCGTCTCCTCGGCATCTGGCTCTTTTTGGGCTCCGAGGTGATGTTCTTCACCGCATTTTTCGGCGCCTACATCGTGGCGCGCTCCGCCGCGCCCGTGAGCGTGGTCATGCCCCTGGAGAAGCTGTGGGGCGCCCTGAACACCGTGGTGCTCATCACCAGCTCCCTGACCATGGCCCTGGCCGTGCTCTACAGCAAGAAGGGCGACCGCGACCGCACCGGGCGCTACCTGGCCCTGACCTTCCTGCTGGCCTGCTGCTTCCTGGTGGTAAAGGCCATCGAGTACACGCACCATTTCCAGGACGGGAACTTCCCCAGCCACGACATCTTCTTCGGCTTCTACTTCCTGCTGACCGGCTTCCACGGCCTGCACGTCCTGGGCGGCATGATCACCCTGGGCATACTCTGGTGGCGCAACCGCCGCGGCGACTTCAACAAGGATTACAACGACCCCATCGAGATCGCCGGCCTGTACTGGCACTTCGTGGATCTGGTGTGGATCTTCCTGTTCCCAGCCCTCTACCTGCTCTGACGGAGCCGCGCATGACCCAACAGGACCATTCCTCCGAGCACAGCGACGCCGTGCTCTACGCCGAGATCTTCGGCCTGCTCGTCGCCCTGACCGTCCTCACCGTGACCCTCAGCTACGTGAACGTGGGCGCGGCCATCGGCCTGCCCCAGTTCGGCCGCACGGCCAACATCGTCGCGGGCCTGCTGGTGGCGGCCTGCAAATGTTCGCTGGTGCTGTGGGTGTTCATGCACATGAACCACGAGAACGGGACCAACCGCTTCGTGCTGTTCTTCGCGGTCTGCCTGATGGGGGTCTTCTTCATCGGCACCTCGCTCGATTTCGAGTGGCTGGGCACCTACACCCACGGCTTCGCCCGCGCGGCCCTGGGGCTCTGAGGCCGTGAAGGCGCCCCGGATCCTGTTCGCCGCGGCCCTGGCGCCTTTCTGGCCCGCCTTGGCCGGGGCCTGCGAAAGCTGCAGTAACGCGCTCGCCGACGACCCCACGGCCCTGGGCTTCTCCAAGGGCGTCTACTTCAGCATCATCGTGATGCTGGGGGTGGTGGCGGGCCTGGTGGCCCTCCTGGTGGGTTTCATCGTGAAGGATGCCCGCCGCTCCGACGCCGCGGGCAAGCAGGGTTCCGGGAGCTGAAGCCGCCCTGGGGGCTTTTCTTGGAAAAGCAGGACCCTGCGCCGCCACAGGTCAGGGTTTTTTCTTTTGGCGGGCCCGGCACCAGACCGGAACCGGCCCGGGAGGAACGCCATGTCGAGCGTTGAAAGCACGGGCCTTCGCCCCGGCGGGGAAGCTTTCCTGATCAGGACCCTGCAGGTCTTGGCCGTGGCCGGCGTCCTCGTGGCGGGCGGTCTGGCCCTGCGCCTGGCAACCGCCCCTCCCGACACCCAGTCGGGCCTGCCCCGCATGGGCCAGGTCCCCCCCTTCCAGTTGGTCGAGGCGGGAGGGAAGCCTTTTTTCAGCCAATCCTTGTCCGGCAAGGTGTGGATCGCCTCTTTCGTATACACGACCTGCAAATCCTCCTGCCCCATGCTCACCGCCCAGATGCACCGCCTGTCCAAGTCCCTGCCCGCGGGGCCGGACTTCGCCCTGCTCTCCTTCACCGTGGACCCTAAAAAGGACACGCCCGAGGTGCTGGAGAAGTACGCGCGCGCGACCGGGGCGGACGACCCGCGCTGGCACTTCCTCACCGGCGAGCTTCCGGCGCTCAAGAGCCTGATCATGGAAGGCTTCAAGATCGCGGTCGCGACCCAGGAGAAGGCTTCAGACGCGCGCCTGGATCCGGACATCATCCATTCCACGCGCCTGGTCCTGGTCGACCGCCACGGCGTCATCCGCGGCTACTACGACGGCCTGCTGGGCTCCAGCATCGACGACCTCAAACGGGACAGCATCGCAGTGTCCAAGGAAGTGGGTCCATGAAGCCGCTGGCGATCAGCCTGGGGGACCCCGCGGGCATCGGGCCGGAGGTGACGGCGCGGGCCCTGGCGGAATTCAAGCCGCGCGGCGGGGCCGTCCTTTTCGGCGAGCCCGACAGCATCCCAAAACGCTGGCGCTCCCAAATGGGGGCTTTCGACTGGAGGCCTGTCCCGGCCCGGTCCTGGAAGATCGGCCGCCCCTCCGCGGGCTCCGGCGAGACCGCTTTCCAAAGCGTCACCCGCGCGACCAAGGCCGTGCTTTCGGGCGAGGCGCGCGCCCTGGTCACGGCCCCGCTGTCCAAGGAAGCCCTGCATCTGGCCGGCCACCATTGGCCGGGCCACACGGAACTCCTGGCCCACATGGCCGGCCTGAAGCCCGAGGAAGTGGGCATGCTGCTGGTGGGCGGCGGGCTGAGGGTCTTCCTGATCACGCGCCATTGTTCCCTGAAAAGGGCCCAGACCCTGATCAAACCGCCCCTGCTGGACCTCGCGCTCAAGGTCTGCGTGGCGGGCTTGGAGAAGTCCCTGAAGCTCAGGCGCCCGCGCCTCGCCCTGGCGGCCCTCAACCCCCACGCAGGGGAAGCCGGCGCCTTCGGCCGCGAGGAGATCGAGGTCCTAAAGCCCTGGGTCCGCCGCCATTCCAAGAGCCGCGCCTTCAGCCTGGCCGGACCGCTGCCAGCGGACACGGTGTTTGTGCAGGCCCTGCGCGGCGCCTATGACGTCGTCTTCTGCCTCTACCACGACCAGGGCCTGATCCCGCTCAAGCTTCTGGCCTTCGACAGCGGCGTCAACATCACCCTCGGCCTGCCCTTCCTGCGCACCTCGCCGGACCACGGCACGGCCTGGGACCTGGCGGGCACGGGCAAGGCCAGCGCGGCCTCCATGCTAGAATCCCTGCGCCTGGCCGACCGGCACGGCCTGTGAGCCCCAAGCGGATCCCGGTGGACCGCGCCGCGGCCGTCGCCGCCGGCTTCAGGACCAAGAAGCGCCTGGGGCAGCACCTTTTGCGGGACCCTGAAGTCGTCGCCGCCAGCCTGGCCGCCCTGGCCGTGGCGCCGTCCGAAGCCCTCCTGGAAATCGGGCCCGGCCTGGGGGCCCTGACCGAGCCCCTGCTGTCCTGCGGCGTGCCCCTGCTGGCCGTGGAGATAGACCCCTCCGCCTGCCGGGCCCTGCGCCTGAAATTCGAGGGCGAAAGCCGCTTCCACCTGGTCGAGGCGGACGTCCTGAAAACGGACCTGGCCGCCGAAGCCGGCCGGGTTTTGGAGGGGCGCCCCTTCCACGTCGCGGCCAACCTTCCGTACTACATCACCACCCCCGTGCTGGCCCGGCTCCTGGAGAGCCGCCTGCCCTTCGGGCGCATGGTGGTCCTGACCCAGTGGGAAGTGGCCCTGCGCCTGGCCGCCTCCCCGGACACCGAAGACTGGTCCGCGCTGAGCGCACTGGCCAGCTACTTCTGCCGCGTGACCCTGCTGCGCAAGGTGCTGCGCGGCGCCTTCACCCCGGTCCCCAGGGTGGACTCCGGCCTGGTCCTGTTCGAGCGCCTGCCCCAGCCGGCCGTGGCCGTGAAGGACGAGAAACTTTACTTCCGCCTCGTGCGTTCAGGCTTCGGTATGCGCCGCAAAACCCTGCGCCGGGCCCTGCTCATGGCCGACCCCGGCCTGGAAGCGCCGGTCCTGGAAGCGGCCTTGAACAGCGCCGGAGTGGACGGCCAGCGCCGCGGGGAAACCTTGAGCCTGCCAGAATGGGCCCGTTTGGCGGACGCGCTGTCTCCGGCCTGACCGGCCCCTTTTCAAAGGAATCTTATGTGCGGAATCGTCGGATTCGTTGGCAAGGGCGACGCGGTCCCGGTCCTTTTGGGCGGCCTGCGCAAGCTGGAATACCGGGGCTATGACTCCGCCGGCCTGGCCTGCGTCAACAAGGGCGGCGTCCTGGAGCTGCGCCGGGCCGTGGGCAAGCTGGCGGGCCTCGAGACCCTGATGCACAAACAGCCCATGGAGACTTCGGTCGGCGTGGGGCACACGCGCTGGGCCACGCATGGCCGGCCCAACGAGGCCAACGCCCACCCTCACGCCGGAGCCGGCGGCCGCCTGGCCATCGTCCACAACGGCATCGTCGAAAACTATCTGGAGCTGCGCAAGGAATTGCAGGGCCAAGGCGTGGTCTTCCGCAGCGAGACCGACTCCGAGGTGCTGGCCCATCTGATCGAGAAGGCCCAGGCCGGCGGCCTCAAGCTGGTGGACGCGGTGCGCGCGGCCCTGAAGCGCATCGAGGGCAGCTACGCCCTGGTGGTGGTCAGCGCCGACGAGCCCGAGCACCTGGTCGTGGCCCGTTTGGGCAGCCCCCTGGTGCTGGGATTGGGCGCCGGCAGCAACTACATCGCCTCCGACGTTCCGGCCCTGCTGGAGCACACCCGCGACGTGGTCTACCTCGACGACGGGGAAGTGGCCGAGGTCGGCGCGGACGGCTGGACCGTCACCGGGCTCGACGGCAGCCCCCGCACCAAGAAGGTCCAGCGCGTCACCTGGGACCCCATGCAGGCGGAAAAGGCCGGCTACAAGCACTTCATGCTCAAGGAGATCTACGAGCAGCCCCGCGTCATCGAGGACACCCTGCGCGGCCGCATATCCAAAACCGAGGGCGACGTCCACCTGGACCTGGAAGAGGCGGGGCTGGACGCGGCCAAGGTGCGATCCCTGGACAAGGTCGTGCTGGTGGCCTGCGGCACGAGCTGGCACGCCGCCCTGGTGGGCAAGTTCCTGATCGAGGACCTGGCGCGCATCGGCGTGGAGGTCGACATCGCCAGCGAGTTCCGCTACCGCGACCCCCTGGTGGGCCCCGGCACGCTGGTCGTGGGCATATCCCAGAGCGGCGAGACCGCCGACACCCTGGCGGCCATGCGCTTGGCCACGTCCAAGGGAGCCACTGGCCTGGCCATCTGCAATGTGGTCGGCGCCACCATGACCCGCGAGGCCAAGGGGACCCTGTACACCCATGCCGGCCCGGAGATCGGGGTGGCCAGCACCAAGGCTTTCACCGCCCAGGTGGCGGCCCTGGTCCTGCTGGCCGTCTTCCTGGGCCGGCGCCGGGGCTCCCTGAGGGAGGAGCGGGCCAAGGAACTGCTGGCGCATCTGAGGGAGGTGCCCGGCCGCATGGAACGCTGCCTGAAGGCAGATGCCGAGATCAAGACCCTGGCCGCGCGTTTCTCATCCGCCCGGGACGTGCTCTACCTCGGACGCGGGGTGAACTACCCCATCGCCCTGGAAGGCGCCCTGAAGCTGAAGGAAATCTCCTACATCCACGCCGAAGGCTATCCGGCCGGTGAGATGAAGCACGGCCCCATCGCCCTGATCGACGAGAACCTGCCCGTGGTCGCCATCGCCGTGGCCGGCAAGGTCTTCGAGAAGACCCTGTCCAACATCGAGGAGGCCCGCGCGCGCGGCGCCCAGGTCCTGGCCGTGGTGACCGAAGGCGAGCGCAGCCTGGACAACAAAGCCGCCGCGGTGCTGTCCGTCCCCGCCATCGAGGAGCTCCTTAGCCCACTCCTGGTGGTGCTGCCCCTGCAGCTGCTGGCCTATCATTTGGCGGTGAAGCGGGGCTGCGACGTGGACCAGCCCAGGAATCTGGCCAAGAGCGTGACGGTGGAGTAGGAGATAGAACTAGTAGGGAGTCTAATCATGAGACTCGGTATTGCAGCTCCGGCATTCCTGCTGCTAACAGGCTGTTCTAGCGGTCTATCGTATTCCTGATACCCCTGATAGTTTGGCGGCATATCGGCAATGTCAGGCGGCATATGGAGCCCAAGGGGCTTGTATTGAGGGTATTCCGGGGATGAAGAGAATAGGTTGGGTAACAGATCCAACGGTGATCAATGTTGATACCAATTGCCGCCAACCAACTTCTGGATCTTATCGGTAGGAAGGGGCTTTCACTGTCATGACTTGCAATTACTCTGTTCAAGCCTGCAAATAAGCATCACTGACTTCAAAATAATCATTTTTTTAATTAACTACTTTTTAGACCGCGTCCGGCATTGCAACGGGCACCACCTGCCGTCCGTGTTTTCGATACACTTTGAAATCGCTGTCCAAGGTGAGAATCGCACTTTTGGGATCCAGTTCAGCCATCCTGACCAGGCAGGCATCTGCGACGGACATGGGGACGTTGGCGTAACGGGCCATCATCGCCTGTATTGCGGACTGATTGGGCCCTAGCCGGAAGGATAGTTCCAGGACCCCTCTATCAAGCAGCCCGAAGATCGCCTGGGCGCCTCCTGGGATCCCTTTAACTAGGAAGCAGGCTTCTGAAATCACCGCTTCACAGGTTTGTAGGGGCGGGTCGATGGAGGCGAACATTTCTAGGACCCATGGGTGGCGTGGATCCCGGACGTTTAACAACGCGACCAGGGGACCTGTATCGGTAATGAATCTGCCACTCATTCGCCGTATCCCTGCATGTGGGACGGATTGGTGGACAGGTCAGGGGCTGCCTGAAGGGAACCCACCAGTTCTCCGGCAAGATCAGCGGCGGAACGCTTCTTTTGTTTGGTAAGGCTACTCAATGCTTCGCGCAAGACCGCTGAGCGGGTGGTATGCCTTTGGGCCGCCAGCTTATCCAGTTCCCGGTCCAAAGATTCGGGGATCTTCAGGGATATAGTCCGCATTTGGGCCCTCCGTACAAGGTATTACTAGGTAGACATAATGGTAATACCAATGGCCGTTTTGGGCAAGAAGAAAGGCTTGTCCAATCTGGATCGGATCCCCCCCTTTCATTTTTGTAAGCCCTTGCCATGACAGGGCAAAACCCTGACAATCTGCGACTATGCCTCCCGACAAAGAAACCCGCAAGGTATCAGAGCTGTCGGCCCTGTACGAAGTGTCCAAGACCCTGGGGTCGAGTTTGGACGTCAAAGCGACGTCGCAAAAGGCTTTCCTGATCCTGCACAAACTTTTGGGCCTCAACCGCGGCACCCTCGTACTGAGGGATTCCGACGGCGCGGGCTATTCCATTTGGGCCGCCTACGGCCTCACCGACACCGAAATCGAGCGCGGCCGCTACCAGGTGGGTGAGGGCGTCACCGGCAAGGTGCTGTCCACGGGCCTGCCGGTGGTGGTGCCCGACATCGGTAAGGAACCGCTTTTCCTCAACCGCACCAAGGCGCGTTCCGAAATAGGCAAGGATCAGGTGGCTTTTCTGAGCGTGCCGGTCAAGGTGCAGGGCGAGATCTTGGGCGCCTTGTCCGTGGACCGCATCTTCGCGGACGAAGGAACAGGCCACCAAGGGGACATCCGTTTCCTGACCGTGCTCGCGTCCCTCATCGGCCAGGCCGTCAAATTGTCCCGTTCAGTGGAACAAGGCCGCCAGGCCCTGGTGCGGGAAAAGGAGCTCCTGCAGAGCGAGGTCAAGGGCCGCTACAACCTGGCCAACGTGGTGGGCGGCTCCAGGAAGATGCAGGAAGTCTATGCCACGGTGGAGCGCGTCGCTCCCACCCGCTCCACGGTCCTCATCCGGGGCGAAAGCGGCACGGGCAAGGAACTGATCGCGCGGGCCCTCCATTACAACAGCACCCGCACGGACAAGCCCTTCATACGCGTCAGCTGCGCGGCCCTGCCGGCCACCCTGCTGGAGAGCGAGCTCTTCGGCCACGAGCGCGGCGCCTTCACCGGTGCCACGGACCTGCGGCGGGGGCGCTTCGAGCTGGCCGACTCCGGCACCCTCTTCCTGGACGAAATCGGCGAGATAGACCTGGCCACCCAGGTGAAGCTGCTGAGGGTCCTGCAGGAAAAGAAGTTCGAGCGCCTGGGCGGCTCGCGCACTTTGTCCGTGGACGTGCGCCTGGTGGCAGCCACCAACCGCGACCTTGAAAAGGCCGTGGCCGACGGCACCTTCCGGGAAGACCTCTACTACCGCCTCAACGTCATCCCGGTTTTCCTGCCGCCCCTGCGCGAGCGCGAGGGCGACGTGCTGCAGTTGGTGGAGCACTTCCTGCAGCGTTTCAACATGGAGCACGGAAAGCACACCGTCTTTTCGCGCGAATCCCTGAAGCGCATGCTGCGCTATCCCTGGCCGGGCAACGTGCGCGAGCTGGAGAACGCGCTGGAGCGCCTGGTGGTCCTCGCCCAGGGCAACAGCATCGAGGAGGACGACCTCCCCTTGGCCATCCGTTCGGACCTGCCCGTGTCCAGCCACACCGGCAGCCTGCAGGAGCACGCCCCCCGCCCCTTCACCCCGGGCCCAAGGGAAGCCGCGGCCCCGGACCCGGCTCCCGGGCGCAGCCTGCCCGAAACCGTGCGCGGCATCGAAAAGGACCGCATATTGCGCACCCTCTCCGACTGCCAGGGTATACAGACCCGCGCGGCCCAGGCGCTGGGCCTGACCGTGCGGCAATTGGGCTACAAGTTGAAGAAGTACGGCATCAAGCTTCGCGTTCCGCAGGCCGACTAGGCCTATGCCATGAAGTTCACCGTCACCGCCAGGGATTCCGGCAGCGCCGCAAGGGCGGGGATCCTGGATCTGGCCCACGGGCCCGTGGCCACCCCGATATTCATGCCGGTGGGAACCTTGGCCAGCGTCAAGACGCTGTCCCCTTTGGACCTGAAAACCGCGGGCGCCTCGGTCGTCCTGGCGAACACCTTCCACCTGTATCTGAGGCCCGGCGCGGAATTGATCCGCCGCCTGGGCGGCCTGCATAAGTTCATGGCCTGGGACGGCAACATCCTCACCGACAGCGGCGGCTTCCAGGTCTTCTCCCTGAGCAGCATGCGGACCGTGGACGACGGCGGCGTGGACTTCCGCAGCCCCTTTGACGGCAGCCGCCACCGCTTCACCCCGGAAAGCGCCATGGCCACCCAGGCGGCCCTGGGCGCGGACCTGGTGATGGCCTTTGACGAGTGCGCCCCCCACGACTGCGGGGAAGCCTACGCCCTCAGCGCCCTGGAGCGCACCACGGCCTGGGCCGCGCGCTGCAAGGCCTGGTGGTCCCAGAACGTGGATCCGGAACAACAGGCCCTCTTCGGCATCGTGCAGGGCGGCATGTTCCCCGAGCTGAGGCGGCGCTCGGCGGCGGAGCTGGTGGCCTTGGACCTTCCGGGCTACGCCATCGGCGGCCTGTCCGTGGGGGAGAGCCACCGCCAGCAATGGGACATGCTTGAGGTGCTGCAGCCGGAATTGCCCGAGAACAAGCCCCGCTACCTCATGGGTGTGGGCACCCCCGAGGAATTGTGGGAGGGGGTGGCCCGCGGGGTGGACATGTTCGACTGCGTCTTTCCCACACGCATCGCCCGCAACGGGACCCTGTTCACGCCCACGGGACGCCTGGCCCTGCGCAACGCCCGCTACCGCGACGACGCCCGGCCCGTGGACGAGGCATGCCCCTGTTACACCTGCCGCAACTTCAGCCGCGCCTACCTGCGCCACCTCCTGCTCACCGGGGAGCTTTTGGGGCTGCGGCTGAATTCTTTACACAATGTGTCCCATATGCTAACGTTGGCTTCGGATATCAGAAAAAGCATTGAAAATGGCCGTTTTTCGGAAGAAAAGCGAGCTTTCCACGAGGCCCAAACCCGCGGGCAGGACGCCTGAGGAACCCCTAAGGAGCATGTATGTCTTTCTTGTACGCCGATACGCCCGCCCTCGCCGGAGCCGCCCCGGCCGCAGCGGATGCCGCCGCGCCCATGTCGCCGCTGGACGGCATCCTGCATTCGCCCCTGCCGGTGATGATCATCATCTTCGGCCTGTTCTATTGGCTGTTCATCCGCCCCCAGCAGAAGCAGGCCAAGGAGCGTGAGGCCCAGTTGAAGGAATTGAAGGAAGGCGACAAGGTCATCCTGGTCAGCGGCGTCTTCGCCACGGTGGCGAAGGTGGAAGGCGACGATGTCCTGCGCCTGCAGATCGCCGACGGCGTCACGATCAAGGCCAAGCGCACGGCCGTGGACCGCAAGGACGCCTGAAGACGGTGGAACGCGGGGCGCTGTCCGTCACCGAACTCACCCGCGGGGTGAAGGCCCGCCTCGAGGGCGATTACCCGGACGTCTGGGTGGAGGGGCAGCTCACCAACTTCCGCGGGGTCAACGCGTCGGGGCACCGTTACTTCTCCCTCAAGGACGAGGGCGCCCGCCTGGACGCGGTGCTGTTTAAGTTCACGGCCGCCCGGGGCCTGGCCTTCGAACTGGAGGAGGGCCAGCAGGTCCTGGCCCACGGCAGGCTGTCGGTCTACGAACCGCGCGGGAATTACCAGCTGGTCTGCGACCGCGTCGAGCTCAAGGGCGTGGGGGCCCTGCAGGCCGCCTTTGAACAGCTCAAGCGCAAGCTCGAGGCGGAGGGCCTTTTCGACCCCGCCCGCAAGCGCCCCCTGCCCGCCTTCCCCCGGCGAGTGGCGGTGATCACATCCCCCAGCGGCGCCGTCATCCAGGACATCCTCCATGTCACGGCGCGGCGCTGCCCCTGGCTCCCCCTGGTCCTGCTGCCCGTTCGGGTCCAGGGCGAAGGCGCCAAGGAGGAGATCGCCGCTGCGCTCGCGGCCGTGGGCGAGGGCCGCGCCGGCGCGGTAGATTTGGTGGTGCTGGCGCGCGGAGGGGGCTCGCTGGAGGACTTGTGGGCCTTCAACGAGGAGATGGTCGCCCGCGCCATAGCCGCCTGCCCGGTTCCGGTGCTGTCGGCCGTGGGGCACGAGGTGGACACCACCATCGCGGATTTTGTGGCCGACCGGCGCGCTCCCACGCCCAGCGCCGCGGCGGAGATACTGTGCCCCTCCTCGGACGAACTGAGGGCCCGCGGTCAAGGCCTCTTGGAGGCCCTGCGCCAGGCCCTGCTTTCGTCCCTGGATCTCGCCCAGGGCCGGCTTGAAAGCCTGCGCCACCGCCTCCAGCGTTCCAGCCCGCGTTTCCGCTTGGAACAGGGGGCCCAGCGCCTGGACGAACTGAGGCAGCGTTTGGTCTCCGCCGCCCAGCGCCTCCGCCGTTTCCGCGGCGAGGCCCTCAAGGCCTTGGCGGCGCAACTGCACGCCCTGTCGCCTCTGGCCATCCTGGGCCGGGGTTACGCGGTCGCTTTCGACGCCCAGGGCGCGCTCCTGCGCTCCGCCGGCGCCACGGCGCCCGGGAAAAAGATGACGGTTTGGCTGGGACACGGCGCGGTGGACGCCGTCGTTGAGAAGGTTCACAGGGAGCGACGCGATGGATGAGGCGCCGAAATTCGAAGAAGGCCTGGCCGCGCTGGAGAAACTGGTGGCCGAGCTTGAGGCCGGGGACCTGGGACTGGACGAGGCCCTGAAGCGCTTTGAAAAAGGCGTCAAGATCGCCGGACAGATGCAGAAGTCCCTGGAGGACACCGGCCGGCGCATCGAGAAGCTCGGCGCGGACGGCTTGAGCCCCATGGACGGCGGGGACGCGGAAGGCGGCGAGGACGGCGGAGCCGAGCACAAGCAGCGCAAGGGCAAGGCCGGGAAAACCGGCAAGCCCGGCGTTGATCCCACTTTGTTTTGACGGTGGCGTCCATGGACTTTGATTTCGGAGCCTACTACGCCGCCCGGCGCGGCCTGGTCGACACGGCTTTGCGCAAGGCCGTGCCCGCGCTGAAGCCTGCGCGCCTCAAGCAGGCCATGGAATACAGCCTGCTGGCCCCGGGGAAGCGCCTGCGCCCGGTCCTGGTCATCGCGGCCGCTGAAGCCTGCGGCGCCGCGGCCGCCAAGGTCCTGCCCACGGCCTGCGCCTTCGAAGCCCTGCACACCTATTCGCTGATCCACGACGACCTGCCGGCGATGGACGACGACGACCTCCGCCGCGGACGGCCGACCTGCCACAAGGCTTTCGACGAGGCCACGGCTATCCTCGCTGGTGACGCGCTCCTGACCCTGGCTTTCGAGCTGGTGGCGAAAAACGCCGAGGTCCGGGGCGTCGACGCCGCGCACGCCCTGGAAGCCTCGCGCGTCCTGGCGCGCGCCGCTGGGGGGCAAGGCATGGTCGGCGGGCAGATGGCCGACATCGAGGCTGAAGGCCGCGCGATCGGCCTGTCCGGGCTCAAGGCCATCCACGCGGGCAAGACCGGGGCCCTGATCACGGCGGCCCTGGAATGCGGCGCGGTCCTGGCGGGAGCGAAAGCGCCGCGGCGCAAGGCCCTGGCCCTCTTCGGCAGGCACCTGGGCCTCGCCTTCCAGGTGGCGGACGACATCCTCAACGTGGTGGGCGACCAGGCCAAGTTGGGGAAGCGCGTCGGAAGCGACGCCGCCGCCCACAAAGCCACCTATCCGGCCCTGCTTGGGCTTCAAAACGCGAAAAAAACCGCGCATAATGAGTTCCAATCCGCCCTGGCGGCCCTGGAACCCTTCGGGCCGGCTGGCGAAGCCCTGCGCGGCCTGGCGCGTTTCGTCGTGGAACGCGATGTTTGAGGGCGCCGGACGCCTTTTTCGGCCTTAGAGCCGGACAGGACCATGATCCGCATCAAGCTTGGCCTCATTGGCTGCCTCATCGCGGCGGTGCCGTGCATGGCCGCCGGAGCGGATGCGCCCCCGGCCGCGACGACCCCGGCCCATCCGTCCTACAGCGCCACGCCCACGGCGGAACAGGCCGGGCTGTCGCGCAAATACCTGGCCTCCGGCCTGGAATTCCTCCGCCAGGGCCAGTCCCTCAAGGCGGTGCAGGACTTCCAAGATTCGGTGCGCTTGGCACCCGGCGCGGAGAATTTCGAGGCCTTGGGCATGGCCTATCACCAGGCTGGCATGCGGCCCAAGGCCGTCTGGGCCCTGCAAGAATCCCTCCGCATTAAGCCGGACGCCAAAGTGCGGTCCCTCGCGGATAGCTGGAAAGTCGGACCTGCCGGCGGCGCCGAGATCCCGGCCAGCTACCGGCTCCTCATGGTCCGAGCGCGCGGGGAAGCCGGTTCCGGGCAAAGGGACGCCGCGGTCAGCGACTATAGCGCCGCCTACGGTCTCGTATCCGGGCCCGAAAGCGCCGCGCCCTGCCTGCCCCTCGCCGCGGACGCGGTGGAACGCGATCTGGGCCGCGCCGATCTCGTCGCCGCCGTCTATACCCTAAGTGAGGTGGGCGCGCTCAGGAGGGCCGCCGGGCTGGGCGCCGATCTGGGCGGGGTTCTTGGGCGGCTGGACAGGGCCGAAGCGCGCGTCGCGCGCTGGAGCGGCATGAGCCTGCGGGACAGCCAAAAGGCCATGCTTATCGATCACGACGCCTGGGTCAGCGCGATGCGGACCAGGGCGTCTTTGGGCGAACCGGGGCATTGACATGTCATTCTTCACGGATTTAGCTGGGATCCTGGCGGGTTGGATATCCCATCCCGTCACCTGGGTCACTGCCGCTGCCTGGCTGACCGCAGACCTGCTGAAGGTCATCATCATCAAATTCCGAGACGGCGTGATGGACTGGCGCCGCTTTTTCGGCACCGGCGGCATGCCCAGTTCGCACACGGCTTTCATCACCGGACTGGCGACCTGCATCGCGCATTCCGAGGGGCTGCAGAGCCCCATCTTCGGGCTGGCCCTCGGGCTCGTCATCCTCACCAGCGTGGACGCCGCGGGCCTGCGCCGTTCCGCCGGCATGCAAGCCGAGGTGCTCAACCAGATCGTGAAGGACCTCTACAAGGGGCGCAAAGACAAGCCGCCCCGGGTCAAGGAGATGCTGGGCCATACCCTGACCGAGGTGCTGGCCGGCGCGCTGGTCGGCTTCACGGTCGCCAGCCTCCTGTACCCCGCAGTCCGGCATTGAGCCCATCCCAGTCTCCCCCCCATCCAGCCCTTTTCCTGAGCGCCAATGTCCATCCTTGAAGGCATAGCCTCTCCGGCAGACCTGAAAGACCTCGATCCCGCCAAGCGCCGCGAACTGGCCGCCGAGATCCGGCAGCTGATCGTGCGCACGGTGTCAAAGAACGGCGGCCATCTGGCCACCAACCTGGGCGCGGTGGAGCTGACCCTGGCGGTCCACACGGTCTTCGACTCGCCCAACGACCGCATCGTCCTGGACACCGGCCACCAGGGCTACACCCACAAGCTGGTGACGGGGCGCACGGACCGCTTCCATACCCTGCGCCAGATGGGCGGCCTGTCGGGCTTCCTGAAGCGGGACGAGAGCCCCCACGACAGCTTCGGCGCCGGGCACGCGGCCACCAGCATCTCCGCGGCCGGGGGCATGGCGCGTGCCCGCGACCTGCTGAAGACCAACGAGCACGTGGTCTGCATCATCGGCGACAGCTCCATACCCAACGGCATGGCCTTCGAGGCGCTCAACGACCTGGGCCACCGCAAGACCGACCTCCTGGTCATCCTCAACGACAACGAGATGTCCATCAGCCGGCCGGTGGGGGCCCTGTCGCATTACCTCTCGCGCATCATCACCGGCAAGACCTACACCCGCTTCCGTGAGCAGGCTGAGCATTTCATCAAGGGCCTCCCGGCCGTGGGCAAGCAGGTGGCGAAGCTGGCGCACCTGGCGGAGGAGTTCGCCAAGAGCGTGATCAGCCCGGGCATGTTCTTCGAGGAGCTGGGCTTCACCTATGTGGGTCCGGTGGACGGCCACGATTGCGAGGCCCTGATCGGCATTCTGCGCCGCATCCGCACGATGAAGGGCCCGGTGCTCCTGCACACGGTCACGCGCAAGGGCAAGGGCTTCGCCCCGGCCGAGAAGGACCCGGTCCGTTTCCACGGCCCCAAGGGCTTCGACATCGTCACGGGCGAGATGCCCAAGCCCGCGCCGGGCGCGCCGCAGACCTGGTCCGCGGCCTTCTCCCAGGCCCTCTTGAGCACCGCGCGCCAGGATCCCCGCGTGGCCGTGATCACCCCGGCCATGATCGAGGGCTCCAGCCTGCAGGATTTCGAGCGGGAGATACCGGCGCGGCTCTTCGACGTGGGCATCGCCGAGGAGCATTCCGTCACGCTGGCGGCGGGCATGGCGACGCGCGGCCTGAGGCCGGTGGTGGCCATCTACAGCACCTTCTTCCAGCGCGGTTTGGACCAGGCCGTGCACGACGTGGCCCTGCAGAAGCTGCCCGTGGTCTTCGCCCTGGACCGCGCCGGCCTGGTGGGCGACGACGGGCCCACGCACCACGGCGTCCTCGACATCGCCCTTTTGCGCCCGGTCCCCAACGTGGTGCTGATGGCCCCCAGCGACCGCACCGAGATGGAGCGCATGCTGGCCACGGGCCTGAGCCTGACGCGCCCGAGCTTCATCAGGATTCCGCGCGGCTCGGTGCGCGAGGGGAACAACGAGGCCAGCGGGGACCCGCTGGAGGTCGGCAAGGGCCGCGTCCTGCGCGAAGGGCCGGACGCCTGCATCCTGGCCTACGGCATGCCCGTGGCCGACGCCCTGAAGGCGGCCGGGGACCTGGCCGCGGACGGGGTGAACGTCCGCGTCGTGGACGCCCGCTTCGCCAAGCCCCTGGACGCCTCCCTCATCGAGGAATGCGCCCGCGCTTACGACGTGATGGTCACCGTCGAGGACGGCATGGTGGCCGGGGGCTTCGCGTCCGGCGTCCTGGAGCTGCTCTCGGAGAAAGGCCTTGTTCCGCGCCACTTCGCCCGCCTGGGCGTCCCGGACCAGTTCGTGGAGCACGGCACGCCCGACCAACTGCGGGCACTGTGCGGCTACGACGCGGCGGGCATCGCCGCGAAGGTCAGGGGCTTGGTGGCCAAGGCCAGGTTCAAGGTGGCCTGAGCGTGGGATCCGAGGCGCGCGGCTCCGGAGCCGGGAACAGGGTCCCGGAGATCATCGCCTTGTACTGGGTGATCAAGATCGCGGCGACCACGCTCGGCGAGACCGGTGCGGACATGGTCTCCATGACCTTCAACTTGGGCTACGCGAAAACCATCGCCATTTTTTTGACGCTCTTCGCTGTCCTGCTCGCGGCGAAACTGCGGGTGAAAGGCTACCACCCCGTCCTGTATTGGTCCGTCTTCACCGCCTCCGCCATCGCCGGCACCGGCATCTCCGACTTCATCGACCGAAGCCTCAAGCTGGGCTACCCCCTGGGATCGGCCATCCTGGTCCTCATCTTGTGCGTGGTTTTGGGGCTCTGGTACGCCAAGGAAAAATCCATCCGGGTCGAGAACATCGGCAGCGCCTCCGCCGAAGCCTATTACTGGGCGGCTTTCCTGGTCGCCAACACGCTCGGGACGGCCGCCGGCGACTACCTGTCGGACAGCCTCGGCCTGGGATTCGCCCAGAGCGCGGCCCTGATCAGCGGGGTGCTGCTGCTCATCTGCCTCCTGCATTTTTTCACCCGCCTGCCGGGTCTGCTGCTGTTCTGGCTGGCCTTTGTGCTCACCCGGCCCTTCGGCGCGACCTTCGGGGACCTGCTGACCAAGCCCCTGAGCCACGGGGGGCTGAACCTGGGCACCGTCGGCGCCTCCGCCGTCTTCGCGGCCGTTCTGGTCCTCGCCGTGGCCAAGGAATCGCGCCTGGAGCGGGCCAGGCGACTGACCTACCCCAACTGAGGACGGGCATGAAAATCCCCTCGTTTTTCGGGCTCGCGGCCTGCGTCCTGCTTGCGGCGCCGCCGCCGGCGATCGCGGGCGCGCTGCCGCGTTCCGGATACCACCTCCTGCGGACCATCCACCTGCCCGGGAACGGGGGCTGGGACTATTGCATCGCCGACAGCCCGGGACGGCGCCTCTATGTCACCCACGGCGACCGGGTGGACGTCCTGGATTTGGACCGCGACGTCCTGGTGGGCACGATCGGGCCCTTCCAGGGCATCCACGGGGTGGCCCTGGCCCGCGCCCTAGGCCGCGGCTATGTGAGCGACGGCAAGGCCGGCGCGGTGATTTGTTTCGACCTGAAGACCCGCAAGATCATCCAAAGCATCCCGGGCCGTCCGGACGCGGACGGGATCATCTACGACCCCGCCAGCCGCCAGGTCTTCGCGTTCAACGGCGACGACAAGTCCGCCACCGTCATCGACGCCCTGACCAACAGCGTGACCGCGACCCTGGCATTGGGAGGGAAGCCGGAGTTCAGCGCCGCGGACGGGAAGGGCCTGGTCTTCGTCAACCTGGTGGACCTGGACGAGGTCCTCACCATCAACGCCCAGCAGCACACGATCATACGCACCAGCGACGTCGCCCCGGGTGACCACCCCTCGGCCATGAGCATCGACCGCGACGACGGCAACCTTTTTTCCGGCTGCCGCAACAAACAGGCCGTGGTCCTGGATCCGTCCTCCGGCGAGGTGAAGGGGCTCTACCCGATCGGCGACCACGTGGACGCCTCGGTCTACGACAGGGGCATGCGCACCGTGTTCTTCAGCTGCGGAGACGGGACGATCTGGGCCTTCTACAAGGGCGGGGACGGAAAGTTCTACGGGATGGCGCCGATCCGCACCAAAAAGGGCTCGCGCACCATGGCTGTCGACTTCAAGACCCACGACCTGTACCTGCCCTCGGCGGACTTCGGCCCCGCGCCCGCGCCGAGCGCCGCGGATCCCCACCCCCGGCCCAAACTCCGGCCCGGCACGTTCGCGGTGCTGGTCTATGGCAGGAACTAAAGGCCGGCCCAAGCTCGAAACCCTGCTCTGCGAGCGGGGTCTGGCCGCGGACCTGAAGGAGGCCCGCGCCCTGGTGCTGGCGGGCAAAGTCCTCAGCGGGGACACGCTGCTGAGCCGGGCCTCGGATCCCTTGGACCCTGAGGCCCCTTTGAGGGTCCGCGGGCGGAAGGCCTTCGCCAGCCGGGCCGGCTTGAAGCTGGAGGCGGCCCTGGACCGGGGCGGCATCAGGGTCGAGGGCCTGCGCTGCCTGGATCTGGGCGCGAGCACGGGAGGTTTCACGGATTGCCTTCTGCGGCGGGGAGCCGCAGGGGTGCTGAGCGTGGACGTGGGCAGCGGGCAATTGGCATGGGCCTTGCGGTCCGACCCGCGGGTCGTCAGCAGGGAAGGCCTGGACTACCGGCACTTGAAGGCCGCCGACATCCCCCGTCCCCTGGGTTTCGCCTGCGCTGACCTGGCCTTCACCAGCGTCAAGCCGGTGTTCGCCTACCTGGCCTCCTGGTTGGCTCCAGGCGCGGCCTGGGCCGTCCTGGTGAAGCCCCAGTTCGAGGTCCATCCTTCGGAACTTGGTCCGCGCGGGATCGTGCGCGACGAAACCCTGCGCCAAAGGGTGCTGGCCGAGGCCCTTCAGGCCGCCCAGGAAGCGGGCCTCGAGCCCAGGGGCCATTGCGAGAGCCCCCTGGCGGGGGCCAAGGGCAACCGCGAGTGGCTGCTGTGGGGCGGAGCGCCCCCTTAGCACGATCTTTTGTTGACCCTTCTTGGCCTGGGCGTTATATTTCGCGGTCTAGGAAGCCATTTTGGGTCCGCGCGCGGCGGGCGTGCTTTGGGAGGCCAGGCGGACAGTGGAAACCCTGCGAAGGTCCGAGCCCGTCAAGGGCCCGAAGCGCGTGAAGGAACTCCACCCTTTTGACGGTCCGGTGGACTACCTCGGCCGCCAGGTCACCGTGGATTTTTTTGATTGCGACAAGCTGATCCTGAACGATCCCTCCGAAATCGAGACCATCCTGGAGGGGGCGGCCAAGGCCAGCAAGGCCACGGTGGTCAAGAGCCTCTTCCACAAGTTCAACCCCTACGGCGTCAGCGGCGTGATCGTGATCTCGGAAAGCCACCTGGCCATCCACACCTGGCCGGAATACGGCTTCGCCAGCGTCGACGTCTTCACCTGCGGCCCGGTGGTGGACCCGCGGGTCTGCCAGCGCTACCTGGTCAAGGCGCTGCGCTCTGCGCGCAGCGAATACCACGAATTCAAACGCGGCATTTTGAGGATGGAAGGGCTCAGCCACAAGGCCGTGGCGGTCCAAGGCATGCAGGAAAGCCCCGCGACCGCGGCTCCGGATTTGAAGGGGCATGTCGCCAAGAAGGTGGGGCGCAAGCGGCGCTCCCTGCACCGCCGGGATCTGGCCGGCCGCTAGGGCCACCTTTAGACGTCTCATCTCGTGGATGCAATGGCCGTGAGCCCGGAAAAGAAACCCAAGAAGCCCCTGAAGCAGGAACGCGCGCCTCTGTACGAGGCGGTGGTGAGCTATGTGCGCAAGCACAAGGTCAGCTTCCACACGCCCGGCCACAAGCACGGCCACGCCATCCCGGCCGCCTTCAGGCATTTCGTGGGCGAGACGGTCTTCGACATGGACCTGACCTTGCTGGCGGAGGTGGACAGCCTCCACGAGCCGCAGAGCGTCATCCGGGACGCCCAGGCCCTGGCCGCGGAGGCCTACGGCGCCGACGCCAGCTTCTTCCTGGTGAACGGCTCGACGGTCGGGAACCAGACCATGATCCTGAGCGTGTGCCAGCCCGGCGACCTGGTGCTGATCCCGCGCAACGCCCACCAGAGCGTCCTGGCCGGGGTCCTGCTGGCGGGCTGTGAGCCGGTGTTCATGCGCCCTGAGATCAACGCCGACCTGGGGCTCTACAGCAACGTCACGGTTGGCACCGTCGAGGTGGCCTTGAAGCGCTGGCCCCAGGTGAAGGCCGTTCTGGTGACCAGCCCGACTTACCACGGCATCGCGGCCGACGTGCAGAGAATCGCCGAGATGGCGCATGAGCGGGGCATCCCCCTGCTGGTGGATGAGGCCCACGGCCCCCACCTGAAGTTCCACGACGAGCTGCCCTTGAGCGCCATGGAAGCCGGCGCGGACATGTGCGTCCAGAGCACCCACAAGATCCTGGCGGGCATGACCCAGAGCAGCCTTCTGCACGCCCGCGAGGGCCGCATAGACCTGGGACGGGTGCGCAAGGTCCTGAAGCTGCTGACGACCACCAGCCCCAGTTACATCCTCATGTCCTCCATCGATATGGCCCGCCGCCAGATGGCCATGGACGGGCGGCGCCTCATCGGACGGGCCCTCAAGCTTGCGCGTAAGGCCCGCGAGGAGATCAACAAGATTGGCGGCTACCGTTGCTTCGGCCGCGAAGCCATCGGCCAGGGCGGCATCTACGACCTGGACGAGACCAAGCTGACCATCGCCTGCGGAGGCCTGGGGGTGACCGGCTACCAGGTGGCCCACGAGCTGAATAAACGCCACGGGATCCAGGTGGAATATGCCGATCTTTTCAGCGTATTCCTGATCGTCAGTTTCGGGAACACGGAGGTCGAGATCAATCGCCTGGTCAAAGGTTTGCGTAGTATCGCTGTGTGGGCCAAAACCCACTCCAAGCGCCGCAGACCGAAACTGGTGCGCTGGGTCCTGCCGGGTTTCAGCGCCCGGCCGGCCGTCAATCCGCGTTACGCCTTTTTCGCGCCCAAGGAGACCTTGCCGCTGGAAAAGGCTGTGGGGAGGGTGAGCGCGGAGACCATTTCGCCCTATCCTCCGGGCATTCCGCTGGTGGTCCCGGGGGAACGCCTGGACCGCGAGGCGATCCGGGCCGTGCGGGCCCTGCAGGCGGCCGGATGCCGCATCCAGGGCCCCGCGGACGCCACCCTGGAGTTCATTCAAGTCGTCAAAACCCGCGGCCGAGCGGCCGCCCGAGTGCTGGCCCTCGAAGGAGACGATCATGGCGAAAAAACCTAAGGACGAGCTGGAAGACGAGGAAGAGATCGACGACGAGGCCGAAGGCGAGGAGGAGGAGCTGGACGAGGCCGGTTTCCATCTCGCCGACGACGACGAAGAGGACGCTTTGGAGTCGGAAAAAGACGACGAAAAAGCCCTTGATTCCGAAGAGGACGTGGAGTATGTAAAGGGCCCCAAAACGGCCCGTCGCCGCCGTCCGGGAACCAAGCTTCTCGACGATTACGAGGAGCATATCGCCGCCCAGGAAAAAGAGGACGCGGAAGAGGACGACGAAGACGACGAAGTGGAGGAGGACGACCTTGACGACGAAGAAGATTGGGAAGAAGAAGACGACGACAGCGAAGAAGACGACGAAGACTAGCCCGGCCCGCAAGCCGGCCGTCAAGGCCAAGCCGGCCCCGGCGAAGGCCTCGTCCGCCAAGCTCGTCGCCAAGGCGCTGCCCGCGGCCAAGCTCAAGCCCCTCAAGAGCCCGCTCAACAAAAAGGAGATGGAGCCCTACCGGCGCCTGCTCCTGGAGTTGAAGTCGAAGCTGATCCGCGACGTCCAGGTCAACCAGGACGCCAGCAACGAAAGCACGGACGGCGACGTGCTGGACCTGGCCGACCAGGCCTCGGACAGCTACGACAAGGACCTTGCCAACAGCCTGAGCGAGGCCGAGCGCGGCCGCCTGGCCTCGGTGGAGCACGCGCTCAAACGCGTCGCCGACGGCGTCTACGGCCTGTGCGACACCTGCTCCAAGCCCATCCCCCTGGCCCGGCTGCAGGTCCTGCCCTTCGCCAAGCTGTGCGTGCCCTGCCAGCAGGGCGAGGAAGGGCTCGTTTCAAGGCGCCCGCAGATTTCCGAGGAATAGGGGCGCGGAAAAAACCAGCAAGGCATAAAAAAGCCGGCCCCGGCAGTTCGCTGGGGCCGGCTTTTTCGTTGCACTGAGGCCTTGCCTTAGCGCTTGGCGCCGCCCTGCTTGGCCACGGCTTCGGCCGCCGCCTTGATGGCCTCGGGATCCCCCAGGTAGTGGTGCTCCACCGGGTTGAGCTGGGAATCCAGGGTGTAGACCAGGGGCGTTCCCGTGGGGATGTTCAGCTCCACGATGTCCTTGTCGTTGATGTTGTCCAGGTATTTGACCAGGGCGCGCAGGCTGTTGCCGTGGGCGGCGATGATGACCCGCTGGCCGCTCTTGACGCGCGGGGCGATCTCGCCGATCCAGTAGGGAACCACGCGGGCCACGGTGTCCTTCAGGCTTTCGCAACTGGGGAGGGCCTTGGCCGGCAGGCCGGCGTAGCGCCGGTCGTTGCTGGGATGGCGCTCGTCGCTGAGCTCCAGGGCGGGCGGGGGCGTGTCGTAGCTGCGGCGCCAGATTTTGACCTGGTCCTCGCCGTGCTTGGCCGCGGTTTCGGCCTTGTCCAGGCCCTGCAGGGCGCCGTAGTGGCGCTCGTTCAGGCGCCAGTCCTTCAGCGTGGGGATCCACAGGGAGCCCATCTCGTCCAGGACCAGGTGCAGGGTCTGGTTGGCCCGTTTGAGCACGCTGGTGAAGGCGAAATCGAAGGCGAAACCCTCCTTGTTCAGCAGGCGTCCGGCGGCGCGGGCCTCCTGCACGCCCTTTTCGGCCAGGGGCACGTCGTGCCATCCGGTGAAGCGGTTCTCGGCGTTCCATTGGCTTTCCCCGTGGCGGACCAGGACGATCTTGAACATGGATACCTCTCAGGATTGATTGGGGTGGAGAAATGGAAGCCAGCATAGCGCCGCTGGGCCTTGACTTCAAGCCGCCTTGGAAACGATAATCTCTTTCCCAAAACGTTCATTCCACCGCGTAGGACCGGAGGTTTCATGGCAGTGAAAGTCGCGATCAACGGTTTTGGCCGCATCGGCCGCCTGGTGTTCAGGGCCCTGCACGAGCAGGGGCTCTTCCCGAAGGATCTGGACGTGGTCGCCGTCGGCGACATCGTCCCGGCCGACAATTTGGCCTACCTGCTCAAGTACGACTCCACCCAGGGCGCTTTCAAGGGCCATGTGGGCTCGAAGAAGTCGGCCGCCGACAAGGCCGAGGACGACGTCCTGGTCGTGGACGGCCGTGAGATCAAGGTCGTCTCGGCCAAGACCCCGGCCGAACTGCCCTGGGCCGCCATGGGCGTGGAGCTGGTGCTTGAGTGCACCGGCCTGTTCACGGACGCCGAGAAGGCCAAAGGCCACATCAGCGCCGGCGCCAAGAAGGTCATCATCTCGGCCCCGGCCAAGGGCGAGGACCTCACCGTGGTCATCGGCGTCAACGACGACAAGCTGACCAAGGAGCACAAGATCATCTCCAACGCCAGCTGCACCACCAATTGCCTGGCGCCGGTCGTGCACGTCGTGATCAAGGAAGGTTTCGGCCTGGCCGAGGGCATCATGACCACGGTGCACAGCTACACGGCCACCCAGAAGACCGTCGACGGCCCCAGCAAGAAGGACTGGAAGGGCGGGCGCAGCGCGGCCATCAACATCATCCCCAGCACCACCGGCGCGGCCAAGGCCGTGGCCCTGGTGCTGCCCGAGGTGAAGGGCAAGCTGACCGGCGTTTCCTTCCGCGTCCCGACCCCGACGGTCAGCGTGATCGACTTGACCTTCCGCACCGTCAAGGAGACCAGCCTGGCCGAGATCAAGGCCGCCATGAAGAAGGCCAGCGAGACCTACCTCAAGGGCATCATGGGCTACACCGAGGACGAGGTCGTCTCCAGCGACTTCATCCACGACGCGCGCTCCTCGATCTTCGACGCCGGCTCCTGCGTGGAGCTGAACAAGAACTTCTTCAAGCTGATCGCCTGGTACGACAACGAGTGGGGCTATTCCAACCGCGTGGTCGACCTGACCAAGCTGGTCGTGGCCAAGGGCCTCTGATTCAGGCTCCCGGAGCCGTCCGGTCCCCGCAAGGGGCCGGACGGCTCTTTCACGGAGCCCCCCATTTCAAGGACAAGGGACATGCCTAAACTGTTCGTGGAAGACCTGAAGGTCGCCGGCAAAAGGGTGCTCGTGCGCGTGGACTTCAACGTGCCCGTCAAGGACGGCAAGGTTGAGGACGACAAGCGCATCGCCGCGGCCCTGCCCACGCTGAAATACCTCCTGGCCCAGGGCGCCTCCCTCGTGGTGATGAGCCACCTGGGCCGGCCGGACGGCCAGCGCAAGATGGAGTTCAGCCTCAAGCCAGTGGCCGCCAAGCTGCAGGAGCTGCTGGGCGCCCCCGTGCGCTTCCTCGACGACTGCGTGGGGCCCCAGGTGGAGGCCGCCTGCGCCGCGCTGAAGCCCGGCGAGGTGGTCCTCCTGGAGAACCTGCGCTTCCACATCGAGGAGGAGGGCAAGGTCAAGCTGGAGGACGGCACCAAGCTGGCCGCGGACAAGGCCAAGGTGGCGGAATTCAGGGCCAGCCTCTCGCGCCTGGGCGACGTCTACGTCAACGACGCCTTCGGCACCGCCCACCGCGACCACAGCTCGGTGGCGGGCGTGACCCTGCCCCAGCGCGCCAGCGGCTACCTGATGAAGAAGGAGCTCGATTTCCTGGGCCAGTCCATGGAGCACCCCGAACATCCCTTCGTGGCCATCATCGGCGGGGCCAAGGTCAGCGGCAAGATCGACGTGATCAACAGCCTCCTGCCCAAGGTCGACAAGCTCATCATCGGCGGCGGCATGGCCTACACCTTCGCCAAGGCCCTGGGCTACGAGACCGGCCACAGCCTGGTGGAGCCGGACCGCGTGGCCCTGGCCAAGGAACTGCTGGCCAAGCACGCCGACAAGCTGGTCCTGCCGACGGACTGCCTCATCACCGACAAGTTCGATTTCGGCGCCCGCACCCTGGGCGCGACCAAGACCTGCGCCATGACGGCCATCCCCTCGGATTGGGAGGCCGTGGACATCGGCCCCGCGTCCGCCGCCGCCTTCAGCGACATCGTGCGCAAGGCCAAGACGGTCCTCTGGAACGGGCCCATGGGCGTGTTCGAGATCGAAGCCTCGTCCAAAGGCACCTTCGCGGTGGCCCAGGCCCTGGCCGACGCCACCAAGAGCGGCGCCGTGACCGTGGTCGGGGGCGGCGATTCCGCGTCCGCCATCAAGAAAGCCGGGCTGGCCAAGCAGGTCAGCCACGTGTCCACGGGCGGAGGGGCCTCCTTGGAGTTTTTGGAGGGCAAGCCCCTGCCCGGCGTCCTGGCTTTGACCGACAAGTAAGCATCGCCCTTAAGCCACCCCTGAAAGACCGAGGCCCCATTCCATGAGCAGGAAAAAATTCATCGCCGGAAACTGGAAGATGTTCAAGACCGTGGCCGAGGCCCTGGCCTTCGGCCACGACGCCAAGGCGCGCGTCGCGGGCGTGGACAAGGTGCAGATCGCCATCGGCGTGCCCTTCACCGCCCTCCACGCCCTGGCGCATGAGCTCAAGGACAGCAACATCGAGCTGGCCGCCCAGAACTGCCATTGGGAGAAGGAAGGGGCCTTCACCGGCGAGATCAGCGTGGCCATGCTCAAGGAGGCCGGGGCCAAGCACGTCATCATCGCCCACAGCGAGCGCCGCCAGTATTTCGGCGAGACCAACGCCACGGCCAACCTCAAGGTCAAGGCGGCCCTGGCCGGGGGCCTGGGCGTGATCCTGTGCGTGGGGGAGAAGCTTGAGGAACGCGAGGCGGGCCGCGCCTTCGAGGTCGTGAAGGACCACCTCGACGGCGGACTGCAAGGCTTGAGCGCCGCGGACATGGAGCGGGTCGTGATCGCCTACGAGCCGGTCTGGGCCATCGGAACGGGCAAGACCGCCACGCCGGCCCAAGCCCAGGAAGTGCATGCCTTCATCCGCGCCCGGCTCAAGGAAATCATGGGAGCCGCGGTGGCGGACTCGGTGCGGATCCAGTACGGCGGCTCGGTGAAGCCGGACAATGTGCGCGAATTGATGGCCCAGTTGGACATCGACGGGGCCCTGGTGGGCGGCGCGAGCCTGAAACCCGAAAGCTTTGAGGCCCTGGTCAAGTTTTGACCGGATCATGATTTGAGGTGTTCTAAATGGAAACCTTGCTTTACGTCATATTCACGGTGGTATGCGCGGCCCTGATCCTGCTGGTCCTGATCCAGCAGGGGAAGGGAGCCGGCGTGGGCTTCAGCATGGGCGGCGCGAGCCAGGCCATGTTCGGCGGCTCCGGCGGCCGCGACTTCTTCATCAAACTGACCAGCGGCCTGGCGGTCGTCTTCATGGTGATCTGCATCGTCCTGGCCAAGATGGCGGTGTCCGACGCCGGCGCCTACCACGGGGCCATGGCCGGCGCCGCCTCCGCCCCGGGCGCCCCCGCGGCTCCCGCGGGCGTCCCCATGGGCAACGGCAGTGCCCCTGTCGCCCCCATCTCGGCCCAGCCCCTGAAGGCTGCTCCGGCATCCGCGCCCGACGCTCCCGGCCCCGCGGCGCAGTCCGCGCCCGCTCCGGCGCCCTCGAACCCCTAAGCTAAGCCCCATGGCCGGGCCCCTCCCAAGCTGGACGCTTGGGCGCGGGCCCGGCCCACGTTTTCATCCCTGTTTTTTTGTACGGCGACCATGCCAGACCTGAAGCCCGAATTCTCCCGTTACGACAGCAGCATCCATCCGCAGGCCGGGGAAAAAGAGGACTATGTCGAGAAGCTTTTCGACGCAGTGGCCCCCACCTACGACCTCGCCAACCGCATGATGTCTTTCGGCCTGGACAAGGGCTGGCGCCGTCGCCTGGTGCGGGAGAGCGGCGCCGCGCAGGGGGCCAGGGTCCTGGACGTGGGCTGCGGCACCGGCGACCTGCTCATGGATTTCGCCCGCCGCGTCACCGGCCTGCAGGGCCAGGGCCTGGATTTCTCCGCCGGCATGCTTGCGCGCGCCAAGGCCAAGGACCGCTGGGGCCTGGGCTGGACCGAAGGCTCGGCCTTGAGCCTGCCCTTCGACGATTCCAGCTTCGACGCCGTGGCCTCTGCCTGGGTCCTGCGCAGCATCACGGACCCGGGATTGTTTTTCAGGGAGATGCAGCGGGTCGCAAAACCCGGGGCCAAGGTGCTGGTCCTGGAGCTGACGCGGCCCCAGAAGGCCTGGCAAAGGGCCCTCTACGCGCCGGTGCTGAACATCTACGTGCCGGTCCTGGGCCGCCTTCTCAGCGGCCACAACGACGGCTACCGCTATCTGAGCGACACCATCAAGGGCTTCTGGCCGCCCGAAAAGGTCGTGGAGCTCATGGGCGCGTCCGGCCTGGTCCGCGCGCGCGCCGTCCCGCTGACGCTGGGCGCCGCGACCTTGTTCATCGGCGAAAAGCCGGGCATGGACGTGCGGGCGTGAGCGGGACGGGGCGTCTTTTGTACAGGGGGCGCGTTTTGGCGGGCTGCCTGGCGGCCCTGCTGTTTGCGGCCTCGGGTTGCGGACACCATGGCCCGGACTACCGCTCCATCGCCGACGCCGGCCAGGTCGCGGACGGCGGTATGCGGGTGGAGGCCAGCGCCGGCGAAGCCAGCACCTTGAACCCCATCCTTGTTTCGGACAGCGCCAGCCTCGACCTGTGCAGCCTGATCTTCAACGGATTGGTGCGCTACGGCCCGAAATTGGTCCTGGAAGGCGACCTGGCCAGGTCCTGGGAGGTGAAGGACGGGGGCAAGACCATCGTCTTCCACCTGCGGCCCGGGCTGCGTTGGCAGGACGGCGCCCCGGTGACCAGCGCGGACGCGAAGTTCACGGTGGAACGCATCCTCGATCCCAAGGTCGCCAGCCCGCTCAAGAGCGGCTTTGACCTGGTCCAAAGCATGGAAACGCCGGACGCCCTCACCCTGGTGGTGCGCTACAAGAAACCCTTCGCCCCGGCGCTTGAGGCCTGGGGCAGCGGCCTGCTTCCGAAGCACCTTCTGGAAGGCAAGGACCTGAACACCGACCCCTTCAACCGGAACCCGGTGGGCACGGGGCCTTTCGCCTTCAAGGAGTGGAAGGACAAGCAATACATAGAACTCAAGGCCAATCCGGACTATTACGAGGGCCCCGTCCACATCAGCCGCTTCCTGGTCCGCTTCGAGCCGGAGCCGGCCACCCAGCTTCTGGAGCTGAAGACGGGCGGTATCGACGGCATGACGCTGCAGCCGGACCAATACCTGCACCAGACCGGCGACGAGGCCTTCGCGCGCCTGGCCCGCAAATTGCGTTTCCCGGGCCTGGAGGAATACGCCTACCTCGGCTTCAACCTCGGGCGCGCGCCCTTCAGGGACGTCCGGGTGCGCAGGGCCCTGTCCATGGCCATAGACCGCAAGGAATTGATCGACGGCACCATGCTGGGCCTGGCGAGGCCCTGTTCCGGCCCCTATTCCCCCCAGATGCAGGCCTACGACCCCTCGGTGCAGCCCATGCCCTACGACCTGACCCAGGCCGCGCGCCTGCTGGACGAGGCCGGTTTCAGGCTGGGGGCCGACGGCAAGCGCGCCAAGGCGGGCAAGCCCCTGGCCTTCACGATCATGACCAACCAGGGCAACGAACCCCGCGAAAAGGGCGCCCTGATCCTGCAGCAGCAGTTCGCGAAATTGGGCGTCGACGTCCAGGTGCAGACGATCGAATGGTCCAGCTTCATCTCCAACTACGTGGACAAGCACAATTTCGACGCCGTCCTGCTGGCCTGGCAGATCACCCCGGACCCCGACGAGTACCCCATCTGGCACAGCAGCCAGACCGGCCCGGGGGGGCTGAACTTCCTCGGCTTCAAGGACCCCGAAACGGACCGGCTCCTGGAGCAGGGAAGGCAGACTTTCGACTGGAACAAGCGCATCGCGCTCTACCGCGCCTTCCACCGCCGCCTGGCCGAACTCCAGCCCGTGGCCTTCCTGTATTCGCCGGACATGCTCGACGCCTTGAGCCTCAAATTCCAGGGTCTGCTGCAGACCGACACGGGCTACGATTGGTACTGGCCGACGCGGTGGTACGTGCCCAAGAGCGTGCAAGAGGCGCAGTAGCCGGTTCGCGCAAGCCACGCTGAGGGCGCTGAACGCTGGCGCTTGGAAAAGCCGGGGGGGCCGCATTGACGGGACCGACGCGACAAAAAACTTCCTTTTGTTTGGCACTTTTGGCGGTCATGGTTTTCTGCGCCGCGGCCTGCGTCCGCCTGGACACGCCGGAGAAAAAGGCCGGTTACTCCATCGGGCAGAGCGTCGGCAGAAACCTCGAGAAATTCAAAGACAAGATAGATCTGCAGCAGGTCGACAGGGGCATGGACGATCAGGCCGCCGGCACGGCGACCATGGACGCCGATGAGATGACATCCGTCCTGGGCCAGATGCGCCAGGGCCAGGCCGGCGACCCTTTGAAGACCGGCTACGCCGTGGGCATGGGACTGGCCCGCAACATGAAGTCGGTCCTGCCCTTCGCCGACAAGGACATGATCCAAAGGGGCCTCAAGGACGAATTCGGCGGCGAGGACAAGATGTTCGACGCGGAGATGATCAAGGCCCTCAAGGACATGGACCAGCGCCGCCTGCTGCGGGACGAGGCGGACGGGGACGCCTACCTCGCCAGGAACAGGGCCTTACCCGGAGTCCGGACGAGGGCCAGCGGCCTGCAGTACCAAATCCTGCGGCCCGGCCACGGCCGTAAACCCGGGCCGAACGACAGCGTGACGGTGGACTACACAGGCAGCCTGGTCGACGGAGACGAATTCGACAGCAGTTACGAGCGCCACCAGCCGGCCACCTTTCCGCTCAAGCAGGTCATCCCGGGTTGGAGCGAAGGCCTGCGGCTGATGAGCGTGGGAAGCAAATACCGTTTTGTCCTGCCCCCGAAGATAGCCTACGGCGGGGATGGCCGTCCCCCGGAGATCGGTCCGGACGCGGTCGTCATCTATGAAGTGGAACTGCTGGCGGTCCAAAAAAGTCAGGCATCCCGGTAAAAAACCTTTATTGCGCACTAACTAGTATCGCCGCCGGTGCGAAATTGATCTGGGGGAAAAATGGAAGGCCTTAAATCGGTTGTCTCTAAGAATGCGGAAAATATTCGGGTTTGGGCTACAAACGTGGCAATATGTGGTCTCGGGGGGAGCATCGCTGGTTTGATTTATGTTCTTAACGTCCTTGAGAGTTCAAACGCTCCGGTATCAACAGACCTCAACGACCTCGTGGGTACAAATTCCACGTTATACCATGCTCAACGAGTTGCACAGGATGCCCAGCAGGCAATACAACATGAAATCGCGTACGTTATTTTGGGGATTTCTGTCATGGTGGCTGCAGGTTCGATTTTACAATATTTCGTCTGTACGGGTTTTAGCTATTTATTAGACATTGCGGTAGACAGAACTGACGAAGAAATAGCGGAGAACTAAAATCAGAATGAAGCTCTTTGTGTGGGGTTTTTAAAGCGGATTGTTCACAGTTCGTTTCACCAGTTCCCGCCTTGCCTCCCGTCTTTCAAGCCCCTACAATAAATTCCGTTTATTTGAGCCTCTTTTCACCGCTTGGCCCTTCCTTCCGGCCTTCCGCTCGCTCCCCAGGGACCGCCCTGCTCCTACGCTACGCCTTTCGACGCCTGCTCATGGCCGTGCCCCTCCTTCTGGGGATCTCGGTGCTGACCTTCGCGCTCCTGCACCTCAGCCCCGGGGAGCCGGTGCAGGCGCAGGCGGCCTTGAACCCGCGCTTTTCGCAGGAGTCGGTCCAGGCCCTGCGCCGGCTGTACGGCCTGGACCAGCCCCTGCCGCTCCAGTACTGGCACTGGCTCAGCCGCCTGGCGCGCCTGGATTTCGGCAACAGTTTCCGGGACCAGCAGAGCGTCCTGTCCAAGATCGCCGAGGCCCTGCCCGCCACCCTGCTCCTGAACGCGCTGTCCCTCTTCCTGGTGCTGGCCATAGGCATCCCCTTCGGCGTGCACGCGGCCACCCATCCGGACACCCGCTTCACCCGTTTCTTCACCGCTTTCACCTTCGTGTCGTACTCATTTCCCGTGTTCTGGCTGGCCCTGCTCCTGCAATTGAGCCTGGCGGTCTGGCTGGGCATCCTGCCCGTGTCCGGCTACCTCTCCCCGATGCTGGAAGGGGCGCCCTGGTGGCGCCAGGCTTTGGATCTGCTCTGGCATGTGTCCGCTCCCCTGATCGCCAGCACCCTGGGCGCCTGGGCCGTCCTGTCGCGTTATGTCCGCAACAGCATGTTCGAGGCCCTGGCCCAGGACTACGTGCGGACCGCGAGGGCCAAGGGCCTGCCGGAGAAGGCGGTGTTCTGGCGCCATGCCCTTCCCAACGCGCTACTGCCGGTCATCACGATCCTTGGCCTGAGCCTGCCGGGCCTGATCAGCGGCAGCGTCATCATCGAGACCATCTTCGCCTGGCCCGGCATGGGCCGCCTGGCATGGGAAGCCGCCACGGGCTATGATTACCCGGTCTTGATGGGGGTCAGCTTCATCGGCGCCCTGCTGACCGTGCTGGGCAACCTCGCCGCGGACCTGGGCGTGGCGGCCCTGGATCCGCGCGTGAAGGTTTCTTGAGGCCGCGGGAGCGCGGTTTTTGGAGGGGATGCAACCTGGCCTGCGGCCTGGCCCTGGCGGCATTGGGCCTCCTGGCGCTCCTGGCCCCCTGGATCTCCCCGGACGATCCCAACCGCATCGATGTGGGCCTTCGTTTTGCCGCGCCCGGCGCGGGACAGTGGCTGGGCCGCGACGCCCTGGGCCGGGATTTACTTTCCAGGATCATCGGGGGCGCCAGGGTGTCCCTTCCGGTGGGCCTCATCGCCGCCCTTGGGCTGACGGCCCTGGGCACCCTGCTGGGCGCCTGGGCGGCCTACGCCGGCGGCTGGATCGACGCGCTGATCATGCGCACGGCGGATGTGCTCATGTCCATCCCCACCCTGTTCCTGGTCCTGACCCTCATCGTGGTGCTGGGCCCGGGCCTGGAGGACGTGGTCCTGGTCATCGTAGCCACCGGCTGGACCGGCATGGCCCGCCTGGTGCGGGCCGAGGTCCTGAGCCTGAAGGAACGGGAATTCGTGCTGGCCTCCCGCGCCTCCGGCGCCCATCCGGCCCGGGTCCTGTTCCGGCACGTGCTGCCCAACGCGCTCGCGCCGGTCTATGTGGCCCTCACCTTCGGCGTGGCGGACGCGATCCTGATGGAATCCGGACTCAGCTTCCTGGGTTTGGGCGTGCAGCCTCCCACGGCCAGCTGGGGCAGCCTGCTCAGCGACGGCCGCGATTCCGTGGGGGAAGCCTGGTGGCTGGTGGTCTTTCCGGGCTTGGCCATCTTCGCCGTGCTTCTGCTGGTCAACCACCTGGGCGAGGCCGCGCGCAGGCACTTTGACCCCAAGGCCCTGACGTGAGCCTGCTGGTCGTGGAGGACCTGAGCATCTCCTTCGGCGCCGGGCCCCGGGTCGTGGACCGGGTGGGCTTCCGTCTGGAGGCCGGGCAAAGCCTGGGCGTCCTGGGGGCCTCCGGCTCCGGCAAGAGCCTGACGGCCCTGGCTGTGATGGGTTTGCTGCCGGCGTCCGCCTCCGTGGGCGGCGGGCGCATCCTCTTCGAAGGCCGGGACCTGCTGGCGGCGGACAAGGAGAGCAGGCGCGAATTGCGCGGCGGCGCGATGGGCCTGGTGTTCCAGGAACCCTTCACCGCCCTCAATCCCCTCATGCGGGTGGGCTCCCAGATCGAGGAAAGCCTGCGCCTGCATCTGGGTCTGGACGCCTCCGCGGCCGCCCAAGGGGCTATCGAGGCCTTGGAGCGCGTGGGCCTGAATCCCGGGCCGGAACGGGCCCGCCAGTATCCCCACCAATATTCCGGCGGCATGCGCCAAAGGGCCCTGCTGGCCATGGCCTTGGCCGCCAAACCCAGGCTCCTGATCGCGGACGAACCCACCACGGCCCTGGATTCGACGGTGCAGGCCCAGATCGTGGCCCTGCTCAAACGCCTGCAGGCCGAGCTCGGCTTCGCCTTGCTGATCATCAGCCACGACCTGGCCGTGATCCACGCCCTGGCCGGCCGGGCCGTGGTCATGGAACAGGGGCGGGTGGTGGAGGAGGCGGATCTGGCCCGGATCCTGGCGATGCCGGCCAGCGCCGCGGCCCGGCGCCTGATCGCCGCGTACCGCGGGCTATCCACGGGCGAACAGGGCTTGTCGTCGGACGCGCCCCAAGGATCGTAGGGAACAGGGAATCCAGGAGTGCTATGGCTGAATTGTTGAAGGCGACCGGACTCGTGAAGGACTACAAGGTGCCCAAGCTGGAGGGCTGGTTCGGCTCCGCCACGACGCGGGCGCTCGACGGGGTGGACCTCAGCCTGGACGAGGGCGAATCCCTGGCCGTGGTGGGAGAAAGCGGCTCGGGCAAGTCCACCCTTGGCCGGGCCCTTTTGTGGCTGGACCCGCCCGACGAAGGCAGCGTGGTGTTCGGGGGCAAGGCCCTGGCTTCGCTCGGAGCCTCGGACTTGAGACGGCAGCGCAGGGACCTGCAGATGATCTTCCAGGATCCCTACGCCTCGCTGGATCCGCGCCAGAAGGTCGGGGACATCGTCACAGAGAACCTCCAGGTGCATGCGGACCTGAAGGGAAGCGCCCTGGGCTCCGAGGCCGCGCGACTGCTGCGTTCCGTGGGGCTGGAGCCGGACATGGCCGAGCGTTTCGTGCACGAATTCTCCGGGGGCCAGCGCCAGCGCATCGCCATCGCCCGGGCCATCGCCACCAAGCCGCGCCTTTTGATCGCCGACGAGCCGGTCAGCGCCCTGGACCTGGAACTGCAGGGGCAGATCCTCGACCTGCTCAAGAAGCTGCGGGCCGGCATGGGCCTCAGCCTGATCTTCATCACCCACGACCTGAAGCTGGTGAAGGGCTTTTGCCGGCGCGTCCTGGTGATGAAGGACGCCAAGGTGGTGGAGCGGGGCCTGGTGGAGGAGGTCTTCAGCCGGCCCGCCCACGCCTACACCCGCGAACTGCTCGACGCGGTCCTGCCGCTGCCCCTTCCCCGGGCCGCGCTCAGGGTCCCGGAAACTGTGGAGGGCCAGCCATGAAGGAAAACAAGCCGGTGAAGGAAGCGCCCAAGGGAACCAAAAAGCTGGTGGTCCTCGACGGCATGTCCTACGCCTTCCGGTCCTTCTATGCCGTGCCCGAGATGACCGACACCAAGGGCCAGGCCACCAACGCGGTCTTCGGCTTCGCCAACGCGCTCCGGCGGGCCGAGCGGCAATTCAAGCCCCTCGCCGCGGTGGTGGCATTCGACTCCCCGGGCGGCAGCTTCCGCGACGAGATGCTCAAGGAATACAAGGGCCACCGCGACGCCCCGCCCGAGGCCCTGGTGAGCCAGTTCCCCCTGATCGAGGAGCTGGCCGCCTGCATGGGCTGGCGCCTCCTGAAAAAGCAGCGCTTCGAGGCCGACGACGTCATGGCCACCCTGGTGCGCCTGGGGCGCAAGGCGGGCTACGAGGTCGTGCTGATGACCACGGACAAGGACATGCTGCAGCTGATCGGCGAAGGCGTGCGCGTGTACCGCGAAAACCCCAAGGGCGCCAGCCTGTACGGGCCTGAGGAGGTGAAGGAACGTTTCGGCGTGGGGCCGGAAGGGATTGCCGACCTGCTGGGGCTGATGGGGGACAGCTCGGACAACATTCCGGGCGTGCCCGGCGTGGGTGAGAAAACCGCGGCCAAGCTCCTGATCGAATACGGCACGCTCCCCAAGGTGCTGGCCGCCGCCCCGGGCATCAAGGGCAAGCTGGGGGAGAACCTGCGCGAGTTCGCGGAACAGGCCCGCCTGAGCCGGCGCCTGGTCGAACTGCGCAGCGACGTGGAGCTGGGCGCGGGCATGAAGGATCTCGTCTTTGCCGGTCCCGATTTCAAGTCCCTGCTGCCCTTCCTCAAGCGCATGGAGCTGCGAAGCCTTCTGGCGGACTACACCCAGCGCGCCGAGGCCGCGGGCAAAACGCCGGATGCGGAGGCTGAGCAGCCCGCCGCGGTTGAGGGCATGGCCCAGGGTGCGGCGGCTAAGGCCGGCGCGAAGACGCCGGGGGCCAAGAACGCGGGGCCCAAAGTCGCCCCTTTGAAAAAACTTTCCGCCAAACCGAGCGCCGCCTCCCTGCGCCAGGTGGGTCTGGACTGCGCCAAGCCCTGCGGCGTGGCCCTGGCGCCCGAGCCCGTGGTGGGGGAGGCCTGCCCGCGCCGCCTGCTGCTGGCCCAGGCCGGTGCGGCGGTTCTGCTTGAGGTCGCCTCCTGGGAGGCTTTGCGCGAGGCCCTGGCCTGCCTGGACGCGCCGGTCCTGTTCCATTCCAAAACCCTGCAGCGCTGCCTGCTGGCCGAAGGCCTGCCCCCCTTGGAAGGGCTGTTGGACATCAGCCTGGCGGCCTGGCTGGTGAACAGCGTACGCGAGTCCAGGGACCTGGCCGAGGCCGCGGGCCTGCTGGGGGTGGAAGCGGTCTTGCCGGCCGCCCAGGCCGGCTTGTTCGAGGCCTCGGACGAGGACCTGCGCATGACCGCCGCGGCCTCCACGGCGGTGGGGCTGGCCCTGCGCGCGCGCTTCAAGGCTGAGGGCATGGCCGACCTTTACGACAAGTTGGAAGGCCCCCTGGTGGCGGTCCTGGCCGGCATGGAGAACGACGGGGTGAAGGTGGACGTGGCCGTGCTGGAGGGACTGGACCAGGCCGCCCAGAAGGAGATGCAGTCCCTGCGAGCCAAGGCCGTGAAGGCGGCAGGACGCGACTTCAACCTGAATTCGCCCTCTCAACTGGCGGATGTCCTGTTCAAGGACCTGGGACTGGAGGCCCAGCGAAAGACGAAGACCGGGTATTCCACGGACAACGAGGTGCTGGAGGCCCTGGCCGAGGAGCACGAACTGCCGGGCCTGATCCTGGAGCACCGCCAGCTGGCCAAACTCAGCGGCACCTACCTGCAGGCCCTGCCCCGCCTGGTCGCCGCCGACGGGCGGGTGCACAGCACCTGGAACCAGAACGCCACGGCGACCGGGCGCCTGAGCAGCACCGACCCGAACCTGCAGAACATACCCGTGCGCAGCGAGCTGGGCCGCGAGATCCGGAAAGCCTTTGTGGCCTCCAAACGCGGGGACCTGATCCTGGCGGCCGACTACAGCCAGATCGAACTGCGCGTGCTGGCCCACTACTGCGGGGACCCCCTGCTGAAGAAGGCCTTCCTGACCGGACGCGACATCCACACCGAGACCGCCGCCCGCATGCACCACGTGGATCCGTCCAAGGTGACCTCGGAGATGCGGTCCCGCGCCAAGGTGATCAACTTCGGGGTCCTCTACGGCATGGGGGCCTTCCGCATCAGCAGGGAATTCGGGACCTCGGTGAAGGAGGCCAAGGCCTTCCTGGAGGAGTATTTCGGCCAGTTCCCGACGGTGCGGGACTTCCTGGAGACCTGCAAGGAGGAGACCAGGGTCAAGGGATACGCCAGCACCCTGCTGGGCCGCCGCCGGCCCATCCCCGAGATCAACAGCGCCAACCGGGTCATGCGCGAGCATGGCGAGCGCATCGCCACCAACCTTCCCATCCAAGGCACCGCCGCGGACCTGATCAAGATCGCCATGCTGGAGGTGGACCGGCTCCTCAAGAAGAAAAAGGCCCGCACCCGCCTGCTGATGCAGGTGCACGATGAATTGGTGTTCGAACTGGCGAAGGAGGAGGCCGACAGCCTGCCTCCCCTTATCCAAAAGGCCATGGAGGGGGCCATGAAGCTGGACGTCCCCCTGGTGGTGGAAACGGGTTATGGGAGGAATTGGGACGATGCCAAAGGGTGAAACTCGAAATTCAAAGCCTTTGAATCTGAAGGCCGTGGATGCTAGCATGGTGCTGTTGACGGGACCCAGTGGCTCCGGCAAAAGCACTTTGGCCAAATCGCTGGAACGACGCGGTTGGCAGCGTCTTGATGGGGATGCCTTGGCCAAAAGTTTGTATGTCCCCGGATCTCCCCTGTTGCGGGCCATAGCCAAAGAATTCGGTGAAACTATCCTCAAGAGCGACGCGTCCCTGGATACCCAAAGACTCGGTGAAATAGTGTTCCCTAGCGTGAAAAAAAGGGCCGCGCTTAAACGACTCGTTTACAAACCCTTTCTTCGGGCGCTGCGCTCAGGCTTGAGGGCGGCGCGTTTGAAGGCGCGTCCCTGCGTGGCGGAAGTGGCCGTGTACTTCGACCTGGGCGCGCCGCGCCTCAATCTTCCGGTGGTGCTGGTCCAGGCCCCCGTGGGAACGCGCGTGGCGCGCCTGCGCGCGGCGGGCCTGAGCGCCAAGCTGGCCTCGGCGCGCGCGCGCGCCCTGCGTTTCGGCGCGAGGGAACGCCGCCGCTGCGACCTGGTGCTGGACGGCCGCAAGGCCCTGCCCGCCCTGCTGCGCGATTTCGACGGAGGCCTGAAGGCCCTGGGAAGGGGCCGCGAAGCAACCGTGAAGGGGCGCCGATGACGCTTTCCGAAGGCGAACTGCATACAGCGCTCACGCGCTACAAGGACCTGCCCACGCTGCCCGACGTGGTGGCGCGGGTGATGCAGATCGTGTCCAACCCCCTGACTACGGCGGAGGACCTCAACCAGGTGATCAGCCTGGATCCGGCCCTGACCTTCAAGATCCTGCGCCTGGCCAACAGCGCCTTCTACGGCTTTCCCCGTGAGATCACGACCATCACCCAGGCCGTGACCACGCTGGGATTCAACACCATCCGCAACCTGGCCCTGTCGGTCAGCGTGCACAAGATGATGTTCGCGGACCGCGATCGCGGGCTCTTCAGCTACCGCGACTTCTGGAAGCACAGCGTGGCCGTGGGCGTTTGCTCCAAGATCCTGGCCAGGCGCATCGGCTACAAGAACGACGAGAACGCCTTCACCGCCGGGCTGCTGCACGACATCGGCAAGAGCCTGCTGGAGCGGATGGACCATGCGGCCTTTTTGTCCGCCATCGAGGTCAGCCGCGCGGAGAGCCGCTCGCTGTGGATGGTGGAGCAGGACGTGCTGGGGGTGGACCACGCCGCAGTTGGGGGGCGTTTGGCCGAGATCTGGAACCTGTCCCACGACCTGCGCCTGGCCATCGAGCGCCAGAACATGCCCTCGTCCTACGGCGCCCCGGACCCCCTCGCGGCCGTGGTGCACGCCGCCAACCAGATCTGCCGCGGCCAGGGCCTGGGCTCCGACGGCGATTTCGGGCCCTGCGACATCGACGAGGGCGCGGCCCACCTGCTGCGCCTGGACGAACACAGCCTGCCCGAGGTGGTCGGGAAGCTTGAGGGGCAGCTCAAGGAAGCCGAGGAATTTTTACGGTTTTCGAGGGGATTCTGAGTGGATCCTAACGACGAAAAAATCGGCGAGCTGGAACGCCACATCGACACGCTCGAACAGATCAACGAGGGGCTGAGGCAGTCCTTCGAGGAGCTGTCCCAGCTCTACCGCTTCAGCGAGACCATCGCTTCGGCGCTCACCTTTTCGCGCGTCCTCACCCTGCTTTTGGACGTGATGCGCGAGGTCGTCGAGTACGACGCCGGCGTGCTCTTTTTGTATGACGAGCGCGGCGGGCAGCTGCGCCTTAACCTCGAAAAGAACGTCACGCCCGAGCTTAAGCTGCGCTTCGACGCCCAGATCAAGGACGGCACCCTGCTGTGGGCCCTGAAGCAGGGGCGCATCCTGGTGCTGGCCGACACGGGCCAGGGCTCCTGGACCCAGGGGATCCCCGAGGAGGAGACCGGCCGCAGCTTTTTGCTGGTGCCCATCCTGGCCCGCGGCAAGCCGGTCGGCCTGCTGGACCTGGCCGTGTCCGCGGGCGCGGGCACCTTCAGCCAGCGTGACCTGAGCCTGCTGAGCATCCTGGCCAACCAGACCGGCATTTCGCTGGAGAACGCGCGGCTCTACGAGGCCGTGCGCCAGGACTACGTCGACCTCATCCAGGCGCTGGCCGGGGCCGTCGACGCCCGTGACCACTACACCCGCGAGCACTCCAACCGCGTATCCCATTACGGCGTGGCCATCGCCCGCCAGCTGAAGCTGGACGAATCCTTCGTCGAGACGGTGCAGTTCGGCGGCCTGCTGCACGACATCGGCAAGATCGGCATCCCCGACCTGATCCTCAACAAGCCTGCGCGCCTGACCAACGCCGAGTTCGAGGTGATGAAGGGGCACTGCTCCTTGGGGGCCGGGCTCCTGCGGCGGGTCGAGTCCCTCTCCCACCTGGTGCCCCTGGTGCTCTACCACCACGAGCGCTTCGACGGCCAGGGCTACCCCGAGGGACTGGCGGGGAAGAAGATACCCCTGGGCGCCCGCATCCTGAACGTCGCCGACAGCTTCGAGACCATCACCTCCGACCGCGTGTACCACCAGGCCCGCAGCCCCCGCGAGGGGCTGGAGGAGATCCGACGCTGTTCCGGAGGCCAGTTCGACCCCGAGATCGTGGCGGCCTTCGAGGCCGTCTACGAGGATATCGTGCGCCGGCGTGACCAGTCCGGGGAGGCCCCGTGATCCTGGGCCGCCGCACCATCTTCCTCGCGCGGTCCGCCGCCGTGCTATTCGGCCTGGCCGCGGTGCTGCGCGCGCCCTACACGCCCCTGTCCCTTGGGCTGATGCTGTCCGTGCCCCTGCTGGTGGGCGTGGGCTGGGGGCGCATGGGCGCCTACCTCGGCGCCGCCGGGGCCTCCCTGGCCGTGCTGCTGATCGCCCTGGCCTTCGTGTGGAGCGCCTCGGTATACACCGTGGGCCTGAGCAACCTGATCGCCTACGTGGTGGTGCTGTGCGTCTGCATCTGGGCCGGCGGACTCTACCTGGCCTCGGGCGAGGAGCGCGGCCACGCCCGCCGCCAGGAGATGGAGGGGCTGGAGGAGGACATGGCAGGCCTGCGCGCGGAGATCATCGCCCAGGAAAAGACCTACACGGCCACCGAGAACCGCCGCCGGCGCTACCGCCGCATGCAGGAGGCCGTATCGGCCCTGGCCACCACCCTGGAGATGGAGCGCCTGGCGGAATTGACGGTCCAGCAGATCGGCCAGCTTTTGGGCGGGCTGTCGGTGGACCTGACCCTCTTCGTGCTCGACGGCTCGGGGGCTGAGATCCTGCGCAGGACCCATTCCATGCAGGGAGGCGCACCCTTCCCCCCGGAAGCCGCGGCCAAGGGCGACCCCCTCAACGATTGGGTCTTCGAAAAGGGCACCAGCCTCGTCATCAAGGACCTCGAGAAGGACTTCCGCTTCCGCGGCCTGGACATGGCGCGCTTCCTCGGGCGCAGCTTCCACCTGCTTCCCCTGCTCAGCGGCCAGGGCCAGGTGACGGGACTCGTGCGCATCGAGTCGGCCAAGCGGGAATCCATGGACCAGGAGGACCAGCGCCTGGTCGAGAGCCTGGTGGTGCTGGCCAGCCTGGCCTTCGAAAACGCCCGCCTGTACCGCGAAGCCCGCGAACTGGCGGTCACGGACGGGCTCACCCGGCTGCTCCTGCGCCGCTCGCTGATGGAATCGCTGGAGACCGAGCTCAAGCGCCACGCCGAGCAGGGCGCGCCCCTGTCCCTGATCATGCTCGACATCGACCACTTCAAGGTCATCAACGACACCTTCGGGCATCCCGCCGGGGACCTGGTGCTGCGCGACGTCGCCGCCATGGTGAAGCGCAGCGTCCGAGACGTGGATGTGTGCGGCCGCTACGGGGGGGAGGAATTCGTGGTCCTGCTTCCGATGACGCCCATGGACGGCGCCCTGCTGGTCGCCGAGCGCATCCGCGAGACCATCCGCGCCCGCCTCTTCGACCTGCGGGGCGAGTCCCGCCAGGTCACCGTGAGCATGGGCGTGGCCACGGCCATGGGCCAGGGCACCCGGGCCGTGGAGCTGATCGCGGCGGCCGACGACGCCCTGTACCACAGCAAGCAGAACGGCCGTGACCGCGTGACCGCGGCGGGGGGGAAGCCATGAGCGCGGGCAAGGGCGTTCCGACGGCCGCGGGACTGGCGCTGGTGGCGGCGGGCCTGGGGCTCAGCCTCACCATGGCGGGGCGGGGGGGGACCGACGTGGGCCTCTTCGTCACTGGGCCGGGCATCCTCTTCCTGGGCTTCGGCATGGGCTGCAACGGCGTATTTTGGGCCGCGGTGCTGGCCGCGGCGGCCTGCGCCGTGTTCGAGTGGCTCCGCGCCTGGATCGGCGTGGAGACCGCGGTTTCGGCCTTGGCCCTGCAGACGGCGGGCGCGCTGTTCACGCTGTATTTCACCGAGCAGGCGATCGAGGAGATACGGGACTTCGAGGCGAAACGCCGGCCGCTGGCCGAGGAGCGCGACGCGCTGCGCGTGTCGATGGAGGACCTGCGCGCCCGGGCCCAGGCCGCCGAGCGCCAGGGCCGCGAGACCGACGCCCTGTTCCACGCCGGGCGCGAGATCAGCAAGCTGCTGAGCCTGGCCGATACCCTTGAGTTCTCCCGCGAAGTCCTCCACGACACGCTCAAGCCCAAGGACGGCGGCTCGGTCCCCGCCTTCGTCCTGGCCCAGGTGGACCTGGAGAACTCCGTGTTCAGCCTGGGTGTCGCCGAAGGCCTGGACGGCGCCCAGGTCCACGCCCTGGAGCAGGGCTTCGAGAACAACGGCTTCTACCAATGGCTGCGCCAGGCGGGCGGGGCGCTGGTGCCCAGCGTGGCGGCCGAGCCCGGACTCAAGGGAGTGCCGCTGCCGCCGGGCGTGCGCAGCCTCCTGAGCGTGCCCCTGGTGATCCAGGACCAGGCCATCGCCTGGGTGGTGGTGTTCGACACGGGCGACTTCGGGCTGCTGGAGCGGGACTTCTCGAACCTGAAGATCCTCTGCTCGCAGATCGCCATCGGTCTGGAGAAGGCCACCCTGTATGACCGCCTGCAGCGCCTGAGCGTCACCGACGGCCTGACCGGGCTGACGGTGCACCGCCACTTCCAGTCCCGCCTGGACGAGGAGCTGAAGCGGGCCGAACGCTACCGGGAGCCCTTGAGCCTGGTCATGTGCGACATCGACCACTTCAAGAATTTCAACGACACCTGGGGCCACCTGGCCGGGGACGCCGTCCTCAAGGCCGTGGCCGGGGTCATGAAGCAGGACCTGGGGCCCTCGGAGATGGCCGTGCGCTACGGCGGCGAGGAATTCGTCCTGGTGCTGCCGCGCCACACCAAGGAGCAGGCGCTCACCAGGGCCGAAGCCCTGCGCCGGGCGGTCAAGGCCCTGAGGGTCGCGGTGGAATCCTCGCCCAAGGAGCTCAGCGTGACCATCAGCCTGGGCGTGGCGGCCTTCCCCGACGACGCCATGACCAAGATCGGGCTCATCGACATGGCCGACGGGGCCCTGTACCAGAGCAAGAAGGGCGGGCGCGACCAGGTGACGGCCGCCAAGCCTGCGGCGGCTTGACAAGCCCGGCGCCAGGGGCCTAAAGTATAGGCCTTGTTGAACGAAACCGACTTGGCGCGCTCCCGCGCGCGGAGCATTTTCCCAAACCAAACCCCACGGCCCACATCACACCGCCGACCGGCGCCCTGCCGGAGGCCCAAAGGCGCGTCCGCGCCCCTTTTCATGGGAAACCACTGTGAACATTGACGAACTGAAGGCCAAGAGCGTGGCCGAGTTGTCCAAGATCGGCTCCGAACTGGGGCTGACCGGCCTGAGCAGCCTGAGGAAGCAGGAGCTGATCTTCAGCCTGCTGGAGGCAAACGCCAAACGCGACGGCAACATCTTCAGCACCGGCGTCCTGGAGATCCTGCCCGACGGCTTCGGCTTCCTGCGCTGCGCCGACTACAACTACCTGCCCGGGCCCGACGACATCTACGTCTCCCCCAGCCAGGTGCGGCGTTTCGACCTGAAGACCGGGGACACGGTGGCCGGCCAGGTGCGCAGCCCCAAGGAGGGCGAACGCTACTTCGCCCTGCTCAAGGTCGACGCGGTCAACGACGAGGCCCCCGGCACGGGGAAGCAGAAGATCCTCTTCGACAACCTGAAGCCCCTCTACCCCAACCAGCGCCTGCGCATGGAGACGAAGAGCGACGAGCTGTCCCTGCGGGTCCTGGACCTGGTGAGCCCCATCGGCAAGGGCCAGCGCGGCCTGATCGTGGCGCCGCCGCGCACCGGCAAGACCGTCCTCATGCAGAAGATCGCCAACGCCATCACCACCAACCATCCCGAGGTCTACCTCATCATCCTGCTCATCGACGAGCGGCCCGAGGAAGTGACCGACATGGAGCGCAACGTGAAGGCCGAGGTCATCAGCTCGACCTTCGACGAGCCCGCCGACCGCCACATCAACGTCGCGGAGATGGTCATCGAGAAGGCCAAGCGCCTGGTCGAATGCGGGCGGGACGTGGTGATCCTCCTGGACTCCATCACCCGCCTGGGCCGGGCCTACAACACCATCCAGCCCACCAGCGGCAAGATCCTCTCGGGCGGCATCGACGCCAACGCCCTGCAGCGTCCCAAGCGCTTCTTCGGGGCGGCCCGCGCCATCGAGGAGGGCGGCTCCCTGACCATCATCGCCACGGCCCTGGTCGACACCGGCAGCCGCATGGACGAGGTGATCTTCGAGGAGTTCAAGGGCACGGGAAACTGCGAAATCGTGCTGGACCGCAAGCTTTCGGACCGGCGTGTCTATCCGGCCATGGACATTTCGCGCAGCGGCACCCGCAAGGAGGAGCTGCTGATGGAGAAAGAGGAGCTGCAGCGGGTCTGGATTTTGAGGAAAATCCTGCACCAAATGTCGGTCGTGGACGCCATGGAATTCCTGCTGGACAAGCTGTCCAAGTTCAAGAACAATAAGGCGTTTTTAGAGGCCATGTCGTCTGGCAAGGGCGATTAAAAAGCGTAAAAGCGGAGGATTTTCAATGCGTACCGGGATACACCCCAACTATAAGCAGGTCAAGGTCAGCTGCTCCTGCGGCGCCACCTGGACGACAGGCTCCACCCTGTCCGAAGAGATCAAACTGGACATCTGCTCCAGCTGCCACCCTTTTTACACCGGCACCCAGCGCCTGATCGACACGGCCGGCCGCGTGGACAAGTTCCGCAAGCGCTACGCCCGCAACGCGAAGTAGCGACGCTCAACCCTGTTCCGTTCCCGGGTAGCCGGGGGGACAGGGTTTTTTTATTCCCCGGATAAACAGGTATTTTGTCAAGGATGACAAATCCCCCAAAGCAGGTCCCGGGCATTCTGGGTCTGTCGCCGGACCCAGGCGGACCGGCGACGGCGGAGCCCGATGTTCCGCACGATGCCGTCGCGCCGGGGAACAGACCCAGGCCTGGAACTTAGGATTCGGCCCGCACGGCACTGGGCGACGAACCCTTCATTAAGGACTACAATGCAAGAGCGCCTGGAATCTCTCGAAGCGAAGTACGAGTCGCTGACCCGCGAGCTCATGGACCCCGAAGTCCAGGCGCAGAGCTCCGTTTTCGTCGAAAAGGCCAAGCGCCACGCCGACCTGGAGCAGGTGGTCGGCCTGATCAAGCGCCGCCGCGAGCTTGAGAGCCACCTGGGCCAGGCGCAGGAGATGGCGCGCAGCGGCGAGGCCGAGATGGTGGCCATGGCGCGCGAGGAAATCGCGGCCCTGGAAAGCGAGCGCGACGGGCTCGACGAGGCCCTGAAGCTGGCCCTGCTGCCAAAAGACCCGGCCGACGGCCGGCCCGTCTACGTGGAGATACGCCCCGGCACCGGGGGCGACGAGGCCGCGCTCTTCGCCGGCGTGCTCCTGCGCATGTACACCCGCTATTCCGAAGCCCGCGGATGGGGCGTGGAGCTGATCTCCGCGGTGGAGGGCGAAGTGGGGGGCTTCAAGGAAGCCATTCTTTTGATCAAGGGCGCGGAAGCCTGGCGCCTTCTCAAGAATGAGGCCGGAGTGCACCGGGTGCAGAGGGTTCCGGTGACCGAGGCGGGCGGGCGCATTCACACCAGCACGGCTACGGTGATGGTCCTGCCCGAGGCCGAGCCCCGGGACATGAGCATCGACGAGCGCGACCTGAAGTGGGAGACCTTCCAGTCCTCGGGCGCGGGCGGCCAGAGCGTGAACACCACCTATTCGGCGGTCCGCCTGACCCACATGCCCAGCGGCGTGGTCGTCAGCATGCAGGACGAGCGCTCGCAGTTGAAGAACCGCGACAAGGCCCTGAAGGTGCTGGCCTCCCGGCTGCAGGCCAGGGAACGGGAGCGCCAGGAGGCCGAGGCCTCCGCCACCCGGCGGGCCCAGGTGGGCTCCGGCGACCGCAGCGAGAAGATCCGCACCTACAACTACCCCCAGAACCGGGTCACCGACCACCGCGTGGGCCTGAGCGTCCACAACCTTTCCGGCGTGGTCGACGGGGGGCTGCAGCCATTCCTGGAAGCGCTGCTCAAGGACGACCAGCAACGGGCCCTGGCGGCCCTGGCGCCGGTATGAACGGCGCGCCGGGCCAGGCGCCCGCGGCGGCCGGCCCCGCCCACGGGGTTCTGGAACTGCTGACCCTGGCCTCTGCCTACCTGGCCAAGAAATCGGTGCCCTCCCCGCGCAGGGAGGCTGACGCGCTGCTGGCCCACGTGCTGGGCTGCGACCGTCTGCACCTCTACCTGCGCTTCGAGGAGAGGCCCAAGCCGGCCGAGGTGGACCGCTTCCGCGAGCTGATGCGGCGCCGGGGCGAACGCGAACCCCTGCAGTACCTCACCGGCAAGGCGCGCTTCCTCGAAATGGAACTGGCCTGCGACGCCAGGGCCCTGATCCCCCGGCCCGAAACCGAGGACCTGGCCCGCCTCGCGGTCGGCCTGCTGGGCGACCCGGCGGGGAAGCGCTGCGCGGACATAGGCACCGGCACCGGCTGCCTGGCCCTGTACCTGGCCTCCCGCGGGGCGAAGGTCCTGGCCACGGACAGCTCCGCTCCGGCGCTCCAGCTCGCCGCGGAGAACGCGGCGCGGCTCGGCCTGGGGCTCCGTTTCGCCCAGGGTTCGCTGTGGCAGGCCTTAAGCGGCGAGGGGCCCTTCGACCTCATCGTCAGCAATCCGCCCTACATCGCCGACCACGAGCGGTCCGGCCTGGAGCCGGAGGTGTCCCGCTGGGAGCCGGAGTCCGCGCTGTTCGCGGGGGAAAAGGGCCTGGATGTGCTGCTGCCCCTGCTGGACGGCGCGGCGGGCCGCCTGGCCCCCGGCGCCTGGCTGGCCCTGGAATGCGGGTCGGGCCAGCCGCAGGCCCTGCTGGAGCGCGTCCGGGAATCCGGCGGCTTCAAGGGCGCCGGGACGCGCAAGGACAGTTTCGGCGTGGAACGTTTTCTGGTTTGCCAAAGGACTTGAAAGTAGCCAAGGGGCTGAAGCCATGCACATCCAGGAATTCCTGTCGCAGATGGTCGAACGCAAGGCCTCCGACATCCACATCAAGGTGGGCAGGCCGCCCCTCTTGCGCATCAACGGCGCGCTGGTGCCCCTCGACATCCCCGCCTTGACCGGGCCCCAGGTCGAGGAATTGTGCAGGCAGATTTTGTCGGAACGGCAGTTGCTGGGCTTCGACCTTAAAAACGAGATCGACACCGCCTACCACTGGGAGGGCGTGGCCCGCTTCCGCGCCAACATCTTCAGGCAGAAGAGCCAGCTGGCCATGGTCATGCGCGTGATCCCCGCCAACATCCCCAGCCTGGACGACCTGGACGTGCCCCCGGTGTACAAGAAGATCGCCACCAGCGAACGCGGGCTGGTGCTGGTCACCGGCTCCACCGGCTCCGGGAAATCCACCTCGCTGGCGGCCATGCTCAACGAGGTCAACCAGTTCAGCGCCGAGCACATCGTCACCATCGAGGACCCCATCGAGTTCGTGCACCCCGACAAGATGGGATCCGTTTGCCAACGCGAAGTCGGGCTCGACACCGAGACCTTCGGCTCGGCCCTGCGCTACCTCCTGCGCCAGGATCCGGACGTCGTGCTCATCGGCGAAATGCGCGACACCGAGACGGTGCGCGCGACCGTGTCCGCGGCCGAGACCGGGCACATGGTATTCTCCACCCTGCACACCAACGACACGGTGCAGACCCTGGACCGCATCCTGGATTTCTTCCCCTCGGACCAGCAGGGGCAGATACGCCAGCAGCTGGCCTCTGCGCTGCGCGCCGTCATCTGCCAGCGCCTGGTGCTCCGGGCCGACGGCACCGGGCGCATCCCGGCCGCCGAGGTCATGGTCGTGACCCCGGTCATCAAGTCCCTGATCCTTGAGAACCGCTTCAAGATGATCAACCAGTACATCAAGGACGGCGAACAGGAAGGCATGATGTCCTTTGACCAGTGCCTGATCAAGCTGTTCAACGCCGGCAAGATCACCCGCGAGACGGCCCTGAACCAGGCCAGCTCTCCGGCCGAGGTGGAACTGGCCTTCAAGGGCGTGGTCTCGAGCAGGGCCTCGGCCCAGAGCATGCTCGACCAGATGAACACCTCGCAGGGGAAGGCGGACATCGACCGCAGCCTGAAGAAGGGCGCCGACCTGATGCGCAAGGGCATGAACGAGGAGGCCGCGTCGGAGTTCAAGCGGGTGCTGCGCGACGACCCCAACAACACCGAGGCCAAGAACTACCTGGCCCAGCTGTCGGGCAAGGCCGACAACGAGGTCACCGCGGTCCAGTCGCGCGCGATCCTCCGCCGCGGGCTGGAACTCTTCCAGGCGGACAACATCGACGAGGCCGTCAAGGTGTGGGAGGAGGTCCTCAAGGCCGACCCCGCCAACGCCCAGGCCAAGGCCTACATCAAGTCGGCCCAGGAGCGCAAGATCTCCCAGGCCCAGGCCCGCTCCCTGGCCGCCAACGGCGTCGAGGCCTACCAGGCCGGCGACATCGCCACCGCCCTGCGCCTGTGGGAGCAGGCCCTCGCCGCGGACTCGCGCAACGAGCAGGTGGAGCAGTACCTGGTTGAGGGCCGCCGCCAGCTGAAGCTGCGCGAGATCGAGATGGAGGCGCAGCAGCACTTCGTCAACGGCGCGACCTTCTACCAGGCCAGCCAAGTGATGGAGGCCGGGAGGGAGTGGTCCTGGGCCCTGAAGCTCAAGCCGGACTACAAGGAGGCCGCCGAGTACCTGGCCCAGGCCAAGGCCTACGCCACCCAGGACCTGGCGGACACCGACCCGGCCGCGCCCGACGCGTCCAGCGTCCAGCAGTCCTACAAGGCCGGCGTGGAGAACTTCATGTCGCTGAAGTTCAAGGAAGCCACCGGCTTCTTCAACCAGGCCAAGGCCAAGCGCCCGACCCATCTGCTGCTGAACCAGATGGTGGACCTTTCCCGCCAGCGCCAGCGCGAGTACCTGGACAGCTATCTGGCGAAGGGGAAGCTGGCCTTCGAGGCCGGGGACCTGGTGGAGGCGCTGAAACAGTGGAAGCTCGCCGTCAAGGAGGCCCCGGACGACGCCCTGACGCGCAAGACCCTGGAGGACCACACCCCCAAGATCCACGCGGAGGTGGACCGCCTCTACGCCAAGGCGTCGGAATTGTTCAACAAAAACCAGAACAAGGAAGCCATCACGCTTTTTGACCAGATTTTGGCCCTGGACGCCACCCACGAATTCGCCCACAAAAAGAGGGAAGAGGCCCGGGAAAAAATCGAGAAATTAAAGGGAATCCTGAACCAGATGAAGGCTTAGCTAGATTTATCCACAGATCATCCACAAGTTTTGTGGATGATGTTGACGGCGGTGGATAATTCCTTAAAAATAGGGGTGTTCCCATGAAGGGAATTTTGATTTTTGTAGCGATCTTAGTGATCGGCGGGATTTACGCGCTGGCCAATTTTGGCCAGATCGCGGACCCGATCTTGGCCCACATCGTCCTTCAGGAGGGCAGCGTGGATACCGTGCAAGCCGCGGGCCAGAAAGACGGGTTCGCGACCACCTACCAGCCTTTCCTGGACCAGCGCTATTGGCTCGCCCATGTGGCCAGCCTCATGGACGACGACACCTACCTGAAGGTGGCAGCGGATTCGGTCACGCGTTACACCGGCACGCCCCTGGAAACCGACCCCGAATTCGCCTTTTTCCTCATGCACCAGGCCGATCTGCTGGTGGCCCGCAACCAGTTCGACGCCGCCGGGGCCCTATACGAGCAGTACAGCAAGGATTTCCCCAGCGGCGATGAGCTGTCCGAGGCCCGCAGCGCCTTGTCCGGCCTTCGCATCAACCACGGCTTCCAATGACGCGCATTTTTGGAGGAGCGAGCATGGCTTTGTCCCAGATACGGATCGCGCGCATCCTGCCCCTGGTCCTGTTTTTCGCCCTGGCCGCCGGGGCCCGGGCCGCGGTGATCCTGGAGGCGGAGGCCAGCCAGCCTTCGCTCTCCTTGGAGGCCCAGGACGAGGCCCAGGACATGGGCCGGGGCGGCGCCGGCACGGCCGACTACGACCAGGTCGAACTTGCGGGCGAGGTGGTCCAGCCCGGCGAGGACCAGCCCGACGGTTGGATCCAGGGCTTCAAGAACGGCAGGATTTTCGGCCAGGTCGGCAGCGTGGTTGAACTGCGCATGCGCCCCGGCCAGGCCGCCAAAGAGGGGGAGGACTACGTCGTCTTCCGCAACGACGGCGAGCTGGTGGCTCCCAACGGAGGCCGGAGCGTGGGCGTGCTCCTGCGGACCGTCGGGGTCCTGCGGGTGACCTCTGTGGACGGCGCGCGGGTTTCGGGGCGCGTCCTGAAGCAGTACGCCAACCTCCTGAAGGACGACGGCATACGCCTGCGCGAACCCCAGCGGGAGAAGTACTACGCCCTGCTCAAGCGCAGGCGCGTCCCGCCGCGCAAGGACCTCAAGGGCCAGGTCGTGGGCGTCCTGCCCCCGAACCTGTTCGCGGTGAAGGGCGACATCGTGTATCTGGACTTGGGCCTCAAGCAGGGCCTCAGGCCGGGCATGCGCCTGGACGTCATCGACGACCTCAATCCGGAGGCGATGGAGCCGGATGACGACGACAGCAAGATGCCCTTGCATCCCATGGCGGACGTGGAGCCCCCCAGCGACGACATCGGCGGGCTCGAGCCGACCGGGGACATCGCCACGGTCGAGGTGGTCAACGCCACGGACTCCGCCTGCGCGGCCCGCGTGATCCGCTGCGAAGACGACGTTCGCCTGGGCGAACACGTCATCACCCCTTAGACCGGCCGTGGCCGAGGCGGCCGGGAAGGACCCGGAGTTCGAGGCTTTGACGCCGCGCCTGGCGCGCCTCACGGGCTGGGATCTCGGGCGCTTCAAGGAGAACTACCTGCGCCGCCGGGTGGACGGACGGCGGCGGGCCCTGGGGGCGGGCAGTTGGGAGGCCTACGCCGAGGCGCTGGCCTCGGATCCCGACGAGCTGGGCCGCCTGAAGGAGCGACTCACGGTCCATGTGACCGAGTTCCTGCGGGACCCGGATCTTTGGCGGGCCCTGGAGCGCAGCTTCATCGCCCCCCTGCTCTTCGCGGCGGCGCTGCGTCCGATCAAGGAGCTGCGCCTGTGGAGCGCCGGCTGTTCCAGCGGTGAAGAGGCCTATTCCCTGGCGATGCTGGCGCTGCGCGGCGCCCGCCTGCAGGGCCGGGGGGTCCGTGTGCGGGTGCTGGCCAGCGACCTGGACCGCGGAGTCCTGGACCGGGCCCGGGCCGGCCGCTTCAGCGCCGCCGCCTTGCGCCTGGTGGATCCGCGCTGGATCGATGAATTTTTCGTCCCCGACGGCCGCGGCTGGGCCGTGGGGGACGAACTGAAAAACGCCGTCGCCTTCAGGCAGATGGACCTCTTTTCCTCGCCGCCCGCCCTGGGAGTGGACCTGTTGCTCTGCCGCAACGTCATGATCTATTTTTCCAAGGACACGCAGCAGCGCCTCATGCGTTCCTTTCACACTGCCCTGCGTCCGGGCGGGATTTTTGTCACCGGCAAGACCGAGACGATCCTGGGCCCGGCGCGTGACCGATTCCGCTGCCTGTCGGCGTCGGAACGCGTCTTTCAGCGGGTTTGAACCCGGTGACTGATCCGCGGGAACACCTCAACGTGGCCCTGGCCCTGGCGCTGAACAAGCGCTGGGAGGAGGCATGCGTGGAATTTGAGGCCGCCGTGCGCGCCGATCCCGGCGACGCTGAAGCCCACTTCCAATGGGGCAAGGCGGCCCAGATCCTGGGGCGGCACCACCAGGGGGAACAGGCCTTCCGGCGCAGCCTGGAGCTGGACCCCTCGCGCGTGGAAGCCCGGGCCCGCCTTGGCGGAGCGCTGGCGCAGTTGGGACGGCGCGACGAGGCCAGGGCGGCCTTGAAGGACGCCCTTTCCAAGGACTCCGGCAACGTCACGGCGCTCAACGTGCTGGGCGACCTGGACATGGCCGCCGGCGCCTGGGACGCCGCCGCGCGGGCCTGGGAGCGCTCCCTGGGGGCCAACGAGGCCCAGGCCGAGACGGCCTTCAAGCTCGCCTACGCCTACGAATCCCTGGGCCGCCTGGACGACGCCGTGCCGCGCTACCAGGCGGCGCGCCTGCTGAACCCCAGGCGGCTGCCGGTCTTGCTGGCCCTGGCCGCCCTGCTGGAGAGGTTGGGGCGCAATTCCGAGGCAGCGCCCGTTCTCGCCGACGCGGCGGCCCAGAGGCCCGCGGATGCCGCGCTGGCCCTGCGTTGGGCCCGCGCCTTGGAGGCCGACGGCGACGACGGAGCGGTGGAGCTGGCGCTGCGCCGGATTGCGGAAGGCGACGCCCTGTGGCCGGAGGCCCAGGTACGCCTGGCCTGGATACGCGCCCGCAAGGGCGACGGCGGCGGGGCCGAAAAATTGCTGAGGGCCGCGCTGCCCGGCCTGGGCGGCGGCGCCTGGAAGGATCTTGCCGACGGCTGGCTGGCCCAGCACGAGGGCCGGGCCGAGGAGGCCCTCGAACATTACCGCCGCGCGACCGAGGCCGGCGCCGGGGAGTCCTCGGCCTGGGAGGCCTTCGCCGGCCTGCTGTACCGCCGCGGCGACCTGGATGGGGCCCTGGAAGCCTACACGAAGCTCGCCGAACTGCGGCCCAGGCACGTGGAGGCCTTCCTGCGGCTGGGCAGCCTGAACTTCAAGGCGGGCCGCCGCGCCGAGGCCCAGGAGGCCTGGGAGCGGGCCCTGCGCGTGGATCCTGTGAACGTCATCGCGCGGAAGAACCTGGCCGTGCTGAAAGGCTGAACGATGAGCGTCATGCGCCAGCAGTTCCGCAGCCTGGGTGCCCTGCTCATGGAAAACGGCCTGCTGACCAAGGAGCAGCTCGATTCCGCCTTGAGCGAGCAGAAACGCAGCGGCGAAAAATTGGGGCGCATCCTGGTGGCCCGAGGCTGGGTCCGCGACAAGGACATACTGACCGTCCTCAACGGAATGATGATGGTGGTCCTTCAGCTCCAGGGCGAGGACTACGGCATCGAGACCCTGCAGGTGCGCGAGATCATCCGCTACCAGAGGGGCCGCCCGCTTTCCGGCGAGCCGCGCTGGCTGGAGGGCGTCATCGACTACCGCGGCCGGGTGGTCCCGGTGGTGGATCTGCGGCAGCGTCTGGGCATCCCCCCGGCCGAGGACGGCGACGCCCTCAGGGTCATCGTCTACGAGGGCGTCAGCGGCAAGGCCTGGGGCCTGAAGGTCGACTCCGTATCGGCGGTGATCCAGGTCGCCAGCGAACAGTTGGACGACGCCCCGGAGGGCTGGAAGCGCATGGACCTGCCACTGTCCTGGCTGGCCGGCCTGGCCCGCCTGGAGGGGAAGACCGTGGCCCTTTTGAACGTGGAAGAGTTGCTGGCGGCCGGCGCTTTGGAGGATTTTCGGTGAAATTGGTGACCTGTTTTCTGCCGCCGCCGCGGCTCGAAGGGGTGAAGCGGGCCCTCTGGGACGGGGGCTGGCGCGCCTTCAGCGTGAGCCAGGCCCAGGGCCTGGGCCTGCAGCGCGGGCCCCTGGACCGCATCGACGACTTCGTGTCGGCCTTCGCCCCCCGCGTGCGGCTCGAGGTGGCCTGCAGGGACGAGGAACTGGAGCCCCTGATCGAGGCGCTGGTCGGGGAGGCCCGCACCGGTCGCGTGGGCGACGGGAAGATACTGGTGACGGAACTGCTTGAGGCGGTGCGGGTGCGCACCGGCGAGCGCGGGGACGCCGCCCTCTGACCGTCCGAAAGATTTTTGGAATCACCTGAGAGAAGGAGAGCCTGTGGCGACGAAGATATTGATCGTGGACGACGCGCAGTTCATGCGCATGATGCTGAAAAACATCCTTGTCGGCGCGGGCTACGAGGTCGCGGGCGAGGCCGAGAACGGCGTTCAGGCCATCGAGCGCTACCGCCAGCTCAAGCCCGACCTGGTCATCATGGACATGATCATGCCCGAGATGGGAGGGATCGACGCCGTGCGGGAGATCGTGAAAGCCGACCCCGCGGCGAAGGTGCTGATGTGCTCCGCCATGGGCCAGCAGGCGCTGGTGGTGGAAGCGATCCAGGTGGGGGCCCGCGATTTCATCGTGAAGCCCTTCCAGCCCGCCGGGGTGCTTGAGGCCGTCACCAAAGCCTTGCAGGGATGACATGAATAAACCGCTGATCCTCAGTCCCCTCGAATTGGACGCCCTGCGCGAAACCGGCAACATGGGCGCGGCCCGCGCGGCCACGGCCCTCTCGCGCCTGCTGGGCCGGTCCGTGAACATCGACGTGCCCAGGGTCGCCGTGGTGAGTCTGGACTCCCTGCCTTCGTTCATCGGCGGGGACGAGGCCCTGGTGGCCGCGGTGTACTTCCGCCTCTCGGGCGGGGCCCCCGGCTGCATGGTGCTCCTGCTGGACGGCCAGACCCTCGGCCCCTTGCTTTCCACGCTGATGGGCTCGCCGGTGACGAGCGCCCTGCCCCTGTCCGCGGATTCCGAATCGGCCCTCAAGGAGATGGGCAACATCCTCTGCGGCAGCTACCTCAACGCCATGTCCGACCTGGTCGGTTTTTCGATCATGCTGTCGGTGCCGGCCCTGGCCGTGGACATGGCCTCCTCGGTGCTCGCTTCGGTGGCCGCGGACGCGGCCCAGCACGGCGCCCAGGCCCTGCTGCTGGAGAGCCGCCTGCTCGACTGGGGCCAGCCCATCCCGCTGCACCTGGTCTACCTGCCCGAGCCCGGGGCCCTGGAGGGCCTGCTGGCCGGCCTGGCCCGGAGCACGGGGGTGGATCCCCGCGGCGACCGTGGCTGAGGCCCTGCAGGTCGGCATGGCCGAATTGAAGGTGCTCAAGGGGCCGGGCAAGCTGGCGGCCCACGGCATCGGCAGCTGCGTGGTGCTGGCCTTGTGGGATCCCGAGACCGGCCTGGGGGGCCTGGCCCACAGCATGCTGCCCACGGCCTCGGCCCAGCCGGACTTCGAGGAGACGCCGGCCAAGTACTGCGACACGGCCGTGGGCGCGCTCCTGGCGAGCCTGGCGGAGCAGGGGGCCAAATCCGCCTCCTGCCGGGCCTGGCTGGTGGGCGGCGCCAACATGTTCGCCGCCCTGCCGCGGGAGGTGCCCCCCCTTCCCCTGGGCGAACGCAACCTGCTTTCGGCCCGGGAGAGCCTGCGTTCGTGGAACGTCGCGCTGCTGGCCGAGGATTGCGGCGGGGACCGCGGCCGTTCCATGGAATTGGATTGTTCCGACGGCTCCGTGCGGGTGTGGTCCGCCTGGACCGCCCCGCGCCGCCTTTAGAGGGATGGACTCGTGAGCGTACAACTCCCGGCTTTCGTCAGGGACCCGGTCCGGCGTTTTCTCGTCGCCCTGGGCCTTCTGTTCTCCCTCCTGGGCCTGGCCACCGGTTGGCTGGTCGTCATTGTGGCCGACGGGCGCAAGGTCGACCTGATGGATTCGGTGCTGCTGGCGCTGGCCCTGTCCTGGACCGCCACCCTGATCAGCGGCTGGCTGATGCGCACCGTCCTCATCCCGCGCCTGCAGGCCCTGGCCAGCTACCTGCAGGCCCTCGGCCGCGGGGAGTTCGACGCGGAAGTGCCGGACTTCACCGGAGCCGGCCTGTTCAACGACACCACCAAGAGCCTGCGCGTGCTGGGGTCCTTTTTGGCCGCCAACGCCAAGGCCCTCAAGACCGCGTCCGGCAGCGTGCGCAAGCACGCCCTGAGCCTCTCGACCGCGGCCCAGGAGATGAACACCGCCAGCCAGGAGATCTCGTCGGCGGTGCAGCAGATTTCACGGGGCATGGAGGTGCAGGCCTCCCGTACCGGCGAGACGAACGCCATCATCGGGGTCATGTCGCAGACCGTCCGCGAGATGGCCGAGCGCTCGGCCGCCGTCGCCGAGGCCTCGGCCTCCGCGTGGACCTCCGCGCTCAAGGGCGGCGAGGCCGTCACCGAGGCCGTCCGGAAGATCAGCGAGATCAGCGCCCGCGCCTCGGAGAATTCGCGCACCGTCGAGGGGCTGGGGCGCACGAGCAAGAAGATCGGGCAGGTGGTCCAGATCATCACCGGGATCTCCGACCAGACCAACCTGCTGGCCCTCAACGCGGCCATCGAGGCCGCCCGCGCCGGCGAGGCCGGCCGCGGCTTCGCCGTGGTGGCCGAGGAGGTGCGCAAGCTGGCCGAGGGCTCGTCCAAGGCGGCCGGCGAGATCAACCGCCTGGTGCGGGAGATCCAGAGCGAGGCGGAGCTGGCCGTCTCCCGCATGGCCGAGAGCGCGGCGGAGCTCAAGGACGGCCGCGCGGTGGTCACCAGCGCCGGCGGCGCCCTCGAGGAGATCATCAAGGTCGTCCGCAGGGTGGACGAGCTGTCCAAGGAAATACACCAGATGACGCAACAGCAGCGCCAGGGGACCGAGCAGGTGGTCAAGGCCGTCGAGGAGATCGCGGCGGTGGCGGAGGAGACCGCCGCCGGCACCCAGGAGGCTTCGGCGTCGGCCGAGGAGCAGACCGCCAGCATGCAGGAGATGGTCGCCGCGGCCCGCGAACTGGAGCAGACGGCGGAGCAGTTGGGGGCCCTCATCGGACGCTTCAAGGCGGAGGCCTGAGGGTGGCCGAGGCGCAATGGGTGGTGTTCAGCCTGGGCCCCTGGCAGTACGCCGTGCCCATCCACCGTGTGCGGGAGATCCAGCGGCCGGTGCAGTCCGTTCGCATGCCGCGCGTGGCGCCCTTCGTGCGCGGCCTGTTCAACCTGCGGGGGCAGGTGCTGCCGCTGATCGACACCTCGGCCCGTTTGGGCCTGGCCCCGGCCGAGGGGGCCGAAGGGAAGAAGCGGGTGGTGGTGGTGGAGGCTGGAGGCGGAAGCTTCGGCCTGATGGTCGACGCGGTGCTGGAGGTCCTGCGCTGCGATGAGTCGGCGCCGCAGGCGCCGCGCAACCTGCTGGATTTGCCCGCGGCGCGCTTCGTGGCGGCGGTATTGGACCTGGACGGACGCCTTGTTTTCGCGCTGGATCTCGACCGCCTGCTCGAAGACATCGCGGAATCCGGAACCGGGGAGGGCTGAGCAGCGATGGAAAAAACGGTTCTTGTCGTCGACGACGCGGCCTTCATGCGCGCCACCCTGCGCGACATCCTGGAGCGCAACGGCTACCGCGTGGTGGGCGAGGCGCGCAACGGGGTCGAGGCGGTTTCGCGCTATGCCGCGCTCAAGCCGGCACTGGTGACCATGGACATCGTCATGCCGGAGCTGTCCGGCATCGAGGCCGTGCGGCGCATCATCGCCGAATCGCCGGACGCGCGGATCATCATGTGTTCGGCCATGGGGCAGCAGCCCCTGGTGGCCGAGGCCATCCAGGCGGGCGCGCGCGATTTTGTGATCAAGCCCTTCCAGGCCTCGAGGGTCCTGGACGCGGCGGCCCGGGCCTTGGAAGCCTGAGGGTGGGCGCGGGCTTGAAGCGGGTCAGGGTTTTGGTGGTCGACGATTCGGCCCTCATGCGGCGCGTCATCTGGGGGCTTTTGGAGCAGGACCCCGGCATTTTGGTGGTGGGCTCGGCGGTGGACGGCCTCGACGCGGTGGAGAAGGTCCGCGAACTCAATCCCGACGTGGTGACGCTGGACGTTGAAATGCCCAGGCTGGACGGACTGCAGACCCTGGGCTACCTGATGAGCGAACACCCCGTGGCCTGCGTCATGCTGTCGGCTTACACGCCGCGCGGCGCGGACACCACGCTGAGGGCCCTCGATTACGGCGCCGTCGATTTCGTGCAGAAGCCCAGCGGCGCGCTGTCCCTGGACATGGAACGGGTCCGCGACGAGCTGCTGGCCAAGGTGAAGGTGGCCAGCGCCATCGACCTCAAGCGCCTGCCCTTCCGGCCCGGACTGCCCCCCTTGAGCGGCCTGCTTGCGGCGCCCCCGGCCAGGGCGGCGAAGGCCGTGCGCGGCGCGGACCACGGCGGGATCGTCGCGATCGGGACGAGCACCGGCGGCCCGCGCGCCCTGAGCGTGGTCATCCCGGGGCTGCCCAAGGACCTGGCCGCTCCGGTGGTGGTGGTCCAGCACATGTCCGCGGGTTTCACCCGCAGCCTGGCGGGGCGCCTGGACCGCGAGAGCAGCGTGAGGGTCAAGGAGGCCGAGGCCGGGGAGACCCTGGAGGCCGGAGTGGTGTACCTGGCGCCCGGCGACTGGCACCTTTCCGTGGAAGGCCCGGCCGGGCGTGCCCGTGCCTGCCTGGACCAGAAGCCCCCCCTTCTGGGGGTGCGCCCCTGCGTCGACGTGCTCTTCCAGTCGGTGGCCGATGTCTACGGCTCCAGCGCGGTCGGGGTGGTGCTGACCGGCATGGGCCGCGACGGGGTCAAGGGCTTGCGGGCAATGAAAGCCCGCCACGCCAAGGTGATCGCCCAGGACGAGGACAGCTGCGTGGTCTACGGCATGCCCAGGGCCGCGGTGCAGAGCGGCTGCGTGGACCGGATCGTGCCCCTGGACAAGGTGGCGTCCGCGGTCGTGGAGATGCTGCCGTGAGCGGCATGGCGGAATACCGCGAATTGTTCGTGGCCGAGGCCCAGGAGAACCTGCAGGCCCTCAGCGACGGCGCCCTCAAGCTGGAGCGCGCCGACGAGGCCCGCGAAGCCGTGGACAGCCTCTTCCGCGCGGCCCACACCCTCAAGGGCATGTCCGCCACGATGGGCTACGAGGGCCTCACGCGCGTTTGCCACGCCATGGAGGACGTGCTGGAGGCCGTGCGCTCGGGCGGACGGGAAGCCGGCCCGGAACTGGCCGACGCCCTGCTGGCCTCGGTGGACGCCATGACCCTCATGCTGGGCGACGTGGCCTCCGGCGGCGACGGCGGGCCGGCTGAGGCGGCGGTCCTGGAGCGTTTTCGGGGCCTGGAAAAGGGCGGCGGGCCCGCGCAGGGCCCCAAGGTCGCCCAGGCCCCGCCGCCTTCCAAGGCGGCCTTTCCCGCGGAGATCGAAGCGTTGCTGCCGAGGGACGAAGATTCGCGCCTGGCCGTGACCCGGGCCCTGGCCGATGTGCCCGTGGTGGTGCGCCTGACGGTGTCCTTGGTGAAGGATTGCGCCTTCAAAGGCGTGCGGGCCCTGCTCGTGCGCAAGGCCCTGGAGCGCCTGGGCTCCGTCGTGGCCACGCGTCCGGCCGGGAAGGGCCTGGAGGAGGGCGCCTTCGGCCCCGACTTCGAGCTGTGGACCTCCGGGGACGCGGCCGCGCGGGACCAGGAGGAGGCCGTCCTGCGGGTGCTGGAGGTCGCGCAGGTGAGCAGCGCGGAGCTGCGCGCCCCGCTTTTCTCCCCCCCCGCCCGGCCGGAAGCGTCCGCGCCGGGGGCGGCGTTGCCGGAGCCCGTGGCGGAGGCCCTGGTCCAGGCGCCGGCGGCGGAGACCCAGGAGCCGGAAAACGGAGAGGACCCGCTTCCCGCGGCCGCGGCGACCGCGGCCCTGCACCAGACCGTGCGCGTGAGCGTCGAGCGCCTGGACAAGGTGCTGGACCTGGTCGGGGAGCTGGTCACGGCCAAGATACGCCTGACCCAGATCGCGCGGGACAACGCGCTGAAGGACCTGAACGAGGCGCTGATCCAGGTCGACCACGTGGTCAACGAGCTCCAGCAGGAGGTGACCGCGGCGCGCATGGTCCCCATGGACCAGGTCTTCAGCCGCTTCCCGCGCCTGATCCGCGACCTCAGCCGGGCCTCGGGCAAGCCCATGGAGCTGGCCCTTGAGGGCGGCGAAATCGAGCTGGACCGCGGCATCCTCAGCGAGATCGGCGACGCCCTGGTGCACCTGCTGCGGAACGCCGCGGACCACGGCATCGAGCCGACCGCCAAACGCTCTGCCGCGGGCAAGCCCGCCGTCGGGACGATACGCCTGGAGGCCAGGCGCGACAAAAACCACGTGGTCATCTCGGTCGAGGACGACGGCGCCGGCATAGACACCGAACGGATCCGCCAGGTGGCCGTGAGGAAGGGCATCCTGGACGCCGAGGCCGCCCGCCGCCTGAGCGAGGAGGAGGCGGTGGCCCTCATTTTTTCGCCCGGCTTTTCCACCGCCAGCCGGGTCACCGAGCTGTCCGGCCGCGGCGTGGGCGTGGACGTGGTGCGCTCCAGGGCCGAGGCCCTGGGAGGCAGCCTGCGCGTGGAGAATTTTCCGGGCCGGGGCGCGCGCTTCCGCATACGGGTACCGCTCACCCTGGCCATCATCCGGGCGCTGCGGGTGCGGGTCGGCTCCGAGACCTACATGGCCCCGGTCGCCAACGTGCTGGAGGCCGTGGAATACTCGGCCGGCGAGCTGCTCGTTTCCGGATCCGAACGCAGCGTCTCCCTGCGGGGCGAGATCCTGCCCCTGTACAGCCTCGGCGAACTGCTGGGGCTGGGGCCCGCGGCCCTGGGCGGGGGCGCCCACGGCCTGGTCACCGTGCTGGTGGTCGACTCCGGCGAGCGCCGCGTCGGCCTGCTGGTGGACGAGGTGCAAGGGCAACAAGAGATCGCCATCAAGAACCTGGTGCGCGCGCTGAAGTCCGTGCGCGGCTTTGGAGGCGTGACCATACTGGGCGACGGCTCCGTCTGCCTGATACTGGACCTGCCGTCCCTGCTGGACCTATAGACGAATCGTGGACGAACTGCGTTTGGACATCCTTAGCGAAGCCGGCAACATCGGCGCGGCCCATGCCGCGACGGCGTTGGGCCAGCTCACGGACCGCACGGTGATGATCAGCGTCCCCCGCGTGGGGGAGGCCGGCGCCGGGGACCTGTCCGGCCTGTCCGGCGACCCGCAGGCCCTGGTGGCCGGCGTCGGCTTCCACGTGGTCGGCGACGCGGGCGGGCGCATCCTGGTGTGGCTGCCGCGCAACGCGGCTGTGGAGCTGGTGGACCTTCTCCTGCGCAGGCCCGCGGGCGCGACCAAGGCGCTCAACGAGCTGGGCCATTCCACCATCAAGGAGACCGGCAACATCATGGTCTCGGCATACCTGACGGGTCTGTGCGATTTCAGCGGGCTCCTGCTCATGCCCAGCGTGCCGGCCCTGCTTTTCGACCTGTCGGAGGCCGTGCTGGAGATGTCCGCGGAGGGCGTCGAACGACGGGACGGCAGGCTGCTGTACGTCGACAACAGTTTCACGGTCCTGGAGACCGGGATTTCCGGGCGTCTGTTCTTCTTCATCGACGCCGGCAGCGAGGACATGCTGATCGAGAACGCGGCCGGATCCTTTTGACGGGATCCTGAGGACGCGCGGGGAAGGGAAACACGGAATGCAGCCGGAATTTTCACTCGACGTGGGGACCCGCAAAGTCTGCGGCGTGCTGGTGGACAGCGCCGGAGCGGGGCTGCCGCGCATCGCCCACTACGCCGTGTGCGAGCATCCCGGCAGGGCCATGATGGACGGCCAGGTCCACGTCATCAGCCAGGCCGCGCGGATCATCGCCGAGGTCAAGGCCCAGTTGGAGCACGACAGCGGCCTGCGCCTGAGAAAGGCCCATGTTGCCGTGGCCGGAAGGTCCCTGGCCGTCAGCCGCGCCCGCCTCGTCTTCAAGTGCGGCAAAGAAGCGATGAGCCGCGAGGAAGTCGCGGCCATGGAGCACCAGGCGGTGCGCGAGGCGCGTTCGTCCCTGCCCGACCCCCGCGTCCAGGCCGGGGCCCATTGCGTGGGCTACAGCGTCCTGTCGGCGACCCTGGACGGCCAGCCCTTGGCCGACCTCACAGGCCACAAGGGGGAGGAGGTCGCCATCGAGGTCCTGGCGACCTTCCTGCCCAAGCTGGCCCTGGACTCCCTGCAGGCGGCCCTCGCCGAGGCGGGATTGACGGCCGAGAGCCTGACCCTGGAGCCCATCGCCGCGGTCCAGCTCATGGTGCCCCAGGAATTGCGGCGCCTGAACCTGGGGCTCGTGGATGTGGGCGCAGGGACCTCGGACGTGGCCCTCACCCGCGACGGACGCGTGGACGCCTACACCATGGTCCCGGTCGCCGGCGACGAGGTCACCGAGCGCCTGGCCGACGCGTTTTTGCTGGATTTCATGCAGGCCGAGGCGCTCAAGCGCTCCCCCGCGGGCGAAGGCGCCGAGGTCACGGACATCTTCGGCGTCCGCCGCAGCGTCTCCGCGGAGGACCTCGAACGCGAGCTGGGCCCCGCCCGCCTGCGATGGGCGAAGGAGTGCGCCGACGCGCTGCGTGCCCTCAACAACGGGAAGGCCCCGCGCGCCGTCATCCTCACCGGCGGCGGCAGCCTGCTGACGGGGGCCTCCTCCGCGCTGGCCGCGGCGCTGTCCTTGGCCCCGGAACGGGTCGGGCACCGGCCGCTTTCCGCGCAAAACTCCTTCGCCGGCCTTCCCGAAGGGCTGCTGTGGCCCTGGGCCGTGACGCCCCTGGGCATCGCCGCCTCCGCCCACGCCCGGCGCGGGCTGCCCTTCGTCCGCTTCCAGGTCAACGGAAAGGAAGTGACGGCGGTCAACCTCAAGCAGTCCTTCACGGCCTTCGACGCCCTGCTGGCCGCGGGCAAGGAGCGCGGCCATTTCCACGGCCGCACCGGACTGGCGACCCTATACAGCGTCAACGGCCAGGAACGCGTGGCCAAGGGCGGCATGGGCGGCGCCTGCGGCCTGTTCATCGGCGGATCCAAGGCGACGCTCGATTCGCCGCTCAAGGAGGGGGACAGCCTCACCTTCATCGACGCCGAACAGGGCCAGGACGGCCTTCTGAGCTACCGCGAGGCCCTGGAACGCGAGGGCCTTACGCGGGGGCGCTTCCACTACAACGGGGAGGCCCGCTCCCTGCCGCTGGAGTTCACGGCGGACGGACTCCTGGTCGAGGACCTGGACGCCCGGCTGCCCGACCGGGCCCGCCTCGAGGTCCGCGCGGGGCTCAGCTTGCGCCGCCTCCTGGAATCCGAGGGCGTGGACCTGGAGGGCCTGATCCACCGCCAAATCGCCGTCACCGTCGAGGGAGAGCCGCGGGTGCTCCTGCAGCGCAATTACAGCCTGAGGCTCAACGGCCGCGAGGCGCCCCTGGACAGCGCGGTGGCGGCCTCCGACCGGGTGGAATTCGAGCCGGGCTCCGGCTTCCAGGAGCGGATCAGGGACCTGTGGGGCCCCGGAGAGGCGGCCCGCCAGCGGACAGCGGCGGACGGCGCCACGGGGGCGGTCAGCGTGCTCCTCAACGGCGTTTACGCCCCCCTGGACCGGGTCGAACGGGTCTGGATGAACGGCCGCGAAACGGGCCTGGACGAGTTTTTGATCGACGGCGCGGACCTGCGCGTGGAGCGCGGCGGCCCCTGCCGCACGGTGGCCGAAGGCATACTGCGCCTGGGACTGGCTGCCTGGCTGGAGAGCGGCAGGCTGAAGATCAGCTTGAACGGCCGCGGCGTCGGGCCTGAGGAGGCCCTCTCGGACGGAGACGCCCTGGACCTCAGCCTTGAGCAGGAAAAGCGGGTCCGCTGACGCCCGCGCGCGCCCAGGCCTGAAGGGCCGGACCCGGGAAGGGGAGCCATGGCAGACAATCTGGTGGTGGTCGAGTCGCCGGCAAAGGCGAAGACCATCAATAAATTCCTGGGGCGGGCCTATGTGGTGAAGGCCAGCATGGGCCATGTCCGGGACCTGCCCAAGAGCAAGCTGGGCGTGGACGTGGCGGCGGGCTTCGAGCCGCACTACATCACCATCCGGACCCGCGCCAAGGTCCTCAAGGAGCTCAAGGCCGAGGCGAAGAAGGCCAAGCACGTCTTCCTCGCGACCGACCCGGACCGCGAAGGGGAGGCCATCGGCTGGCACCTGGCCGGGGAGCTGAAGACCGCCAAGAACGACGTGCAGCGCGTCCGCTTCCACGAGATCACCAAGACGGCGGTGCGCGGGGCCATCGAGGCGCCGACGGCCATCGACGAGAACCTGGTGAACGCCCAGCAGGCCCGGCGCATCCTGGACCGCCTGGTCGGCTACAGCCTGTCGCCCCTGCTGTGGAAGAGCGTGCGGCGCGGGCTCTCGGCCGGACGGGTGCAGAGCGTGGCGGTGCGCCTGGTCTGCGAGCGCGAGGACGAGATCGAGGCCTTCAAGGCCGAGGAATACTGGGACCTGAAGGTCGACCTCAAGGCGGCCGCGGGCTCCTTCAGCGCCCAACTGGCCTCGCTGGGAGGCGAGAAAGCCGAGCGCCTGTCCCCGCAGCGGGCCGCGGCCCTGGGCAAAGAGGTCAAGGGCCTCAAATATTCGGTCGCCTCGGTGAGCAGCAAGGAGCAGCGCCGCTTCGCGGCAGCGCCCTTCACAACCAGCACCCTGCAGCAGGAGGCGGCGAGAAAACTGCGGTTCACGGCCAAGCGCACCATGATGGTGGCCCAACAGCTCTATGAAGGCGTCGAGCTGGGCGAGGAGGGGGCGCAGGGCCTGATCACCTACATGCGCACGGATTCGGTGCGCGTCGCGCCCGAGGCCCAGGCCGAGGCCCGCAGCCTGATCACGGCGCGTTTCGGGGCCGACCACCTGCCCGCCAAGCCGCCCTTTTACAAGACCAAGCGCCAGGGGCAGGACGCGCACGAGGCGGTGCGGCCCTCGTCCAGCCTGCGCCAGCCGTCCGACGTGGCCCGCCACCTGAGCCCGGACCAGAACAAGCTCTATGGCCTCATCTGGAGGCGTTTCGTAGCCAGCCAGATGGCGCCAGCCCTGTTCGACGCCACCGCCGTCGAGGTGCTGGCGCCGCGGCCCGCGGCCAAAGCCGCCGGTCCGGAGGGCCTTCCCGCGGGGGACGCCCTGTTCCGCGCCAACGGGGCGGTGCAGCGCTTCGCGGGTTTCCTGGCGGTCTGGCAGGACCTGGCGCCCAAGAAGGGCGAGGCGGAGGAGGAGTCCGAGGAGGGCCAGCCCAAGGACGGGGGCGCGCGCGGTGAACGCGAACTGCCGCCCCTGAACGAAGGCGAGGCCTTGGCCTTTCTGGGGGGGGAGCCGGAACAGCACTTCACCCAGCCGCCGGCCCGCTTCAGCGACGCCAGCCTGGTGAAGACCCTGGAGGAACAGGGAATCGGCAGGCCCTCGACCTACGCTCCCATCATCTCGACCATACTGGACCGCCTCTACGTGGAGCGCATCGAGGCTGGGCGCCTGAAGCCGACCGAACTGGGCCGGCTGGTCAACAAAGTGCTGGTGAAGCATTTCCACGACGTGCTCAATGTGCACTTCACGGCCCTGATGGAGGAGCAGCTGGACCGGGTCGAGGAGGGCCTGCTGCCCTGGCGCGAGGCCGTGGCCAGCTTCTACGGCCCCTTCGCCGTTGAACTGGAGTCCGCGCAGGCGGCCATCGTGGACGTGCGCAAGGAGCTCGAGACCGTCACCGGCGTGAAGTGCGACAAGTGCGGCGCGGACATGGTGGTGAAGTGGGGGCGCATGGGCAAGTTCCTGGCCTGCCCCAACTACCCCGCCTGCAAGAACACCAAGCCCCTGGAGCAGGCCGCGGACGGAAGCCTGCGGGCGGCCCCCGCGGTGAACGTCGAGGAACTGTGCGAGAAATGCGGCCGGAACATGGTCGTCAAGCAGGGGCGCTTCGGGCCTTTCCTGGCCTGCCCGGGCTATCCGGAGTGCAAAAGCACCAAGGCCATGCCCCAAGCCGGGGGGATCGCCTGCCCCAAATGCGGCACGGGCAAGGTGTCCGCACGGCGCTCCAAGAAAGGCCGCTCCTTTTTCGGCTGCGACCGCTATCCCGCCTGCGACTTCGTCAGCTGGGACAAGCCGGTGGACAAGCCCTGCCCCGCCTGCGGAGCGAAGTACATGGTTGAAAAGGTCACCCGCGCGGGGACGAGCCTGCGCTGCGCCGCGGAAGGCTGCGGCCACCGCGAAGAGCCGCAGGCGGTCCCGTCTTGAAGGTGGGGGTCATCGGCGGCGGCCTGGCCGGCTGCGAGGCCGCCTGCGCGGCGGCCCGGCTGGGAGCCGAGGTCACGCTGTACGAGATGCGGCCGTCCACGGGCACCGAGGCGCACACCTCGTCGGGCCTGGCGGAGCTGGTGTGCAGCAACAGCCTCAAATCCCTGGAGCCGCTCAGCGCTCCCTGGCTGCTCAAGCGCGAGATGGCCCTGCTGGGCTCCGTGACGCTGGAGGCGGCCTATGCCGCGCGGGTCCCGGCCGGGGTGAACCTGAGCGTGGACCGGGCTGTGTTCAGCGCCGGGGTCGAGCGCGCCGTGGCAGCCCAGCCCGGCATCAGCGTGCGGCGCGAACGCCTCGACGCCATACCGTCCGAGGGCGTGTGGGTGGTGGCGACCGGACCCCTCACCGCGGCCGCGCTCGCCGGCGACCTGGGCGAGCGGCTCGGCGCCCAGCACCTGTACTTCTACGACGCCATCGCGCCGATCGTGACCGCCGAGTCGCTGGATTATGGGCGCTGTTTCGCGGCCTCGCGCTGGGGCCGCGGAGGGGCCGACTACCTCAATTGCCCGATGGACAAGGCCGGCTACGAGGCCTTCGTGGCGGCCCTTGGCTCCGCCGAGAAGCACGAGCTCCACGGTTTCGAGCAGGGCAAGTTCTTCGAGGGCTGCCTTCCCATCGAGGAGATCGCGCGCCGGGGGCCCGACACCCTGCGCTACGGCCCCATGAAACCCACCGGCCTCATCGACCCGGCCACGGGACGGCGGCCCTGGGCCTGCGTCCAGCTCCGCCGCGAGAACGCGGCCGGCTCGCTCTACAACCTGGTGGGCTTCCAGACCCATCTGCGCTGGGGCGAGCAGGAGCGGCTGCTGCGCATGATCCCGGCCCTGGAACGCGCCGAGTTCGTGCGTTTCGGCAGCCTGCACCGCAACACCTACGTCAACGCCCCCACGCACCTTGAAGGGGGCCTGCGACTGAGGTCCGATCCCAGGGTTTTCCTGGCGGGCCAGATCACGGGCGTGGAGGGCTACACGGAGTCCGCCGCCTCGGGCATGATGGCGGGGATCAACGCGGTCCTCACGCAGCAAGGGAAGGCGCTGGCGGTGCCGCCGCGCAACAGCATGATGGGCTCGCTGGCGCACTACCTGACGGCCTCGGATCCGGCGCACTTCCAGCCGGTCAACGCCATGTGGGGCCTGGTGGAGCCGATGGAAAACGGCGGAGCTCCCCAAAAGAAGGTGCTTAAACATCAGCGTTTCCTGGCCTACCGTGAGCGTGGCATGAGGGAATTCGAGGCCTGGGCGCGGGACTTAGGGGTGCCCTTAAGCGACGTGTCCGGCCTCGACGCCCAGGCGGCCGCGGCGGCCTTGGAAGCGGAAGCTAGAAAGGTGGAACAGAGATGAAAGAGCTCCAGGAAAAAGCGGGCGTCCTGATCGAGGCCCTGCCCTATTTGCGCGCCTTCGCCGGCAAGACGGTGGTGGTGAAGTACGGCGGCTCGGCCATGACCGACGCGGCCCTTAAGGACAGCGTGGCCCAGGACCTGGTCCTGCTGAAGACCGTGGGCCTCAACCCTGTGGTGGTGCACGGCGGCGGCCCCGAGATCAGCGAGGCCATGAAGCGCCAGGGCAAGCAGCCGGTCTTCAAGGACGGCCTGCGCGTGACGGACGCGGAGACCATGGCCATCACGGAAATGGTGCTGGTGGGCAAGATCAACACCCAGATCACGGCCACCATGAACCGCCACGGCCATGTGGCCGCCGGCCTCTCGGGCAAGGACGGCTTCCTGCTGGAGGCCCGCAAGCTCAAGGGCAAGCAGGACCTGGGCTTCGTGGGGGAGCTGGTGGCGGTGCACACAGGGATTTTGGAGGCCCTAAGGGACAAGGGCTTCATCCCCGTCATCGCCCCCGTGGCCATGGGCCCGGACGGCCAGGCTTACAACTGCAACGCCGACCTGGTGGCCGGCGCGGTGGCCGGAGCGCTCAAGGCCGAGAAGCTGGTGATGATGACCGACCAGCCCGGCCTGATGCGGGATTTGGCCGACCCGCGAAGCCTCATGGCCAGCGTCAAGGCCGGGGATGTTGCAAAGCTGAGAAAACAAGGCATCATTGACAAGGGCATGCTGCCGAAGCTGGAGGCCTGCCTGGCCGCGCTGAAGGCCGGAGTGCGCAAGGTGCACATCGTCGACGGACGTGTGCCGCACGCGCTTCTGCTGGAGATATTCACCGACAGCGGCGTCGGCACCGAGATCGTGGGGGCATAGGCATGGACAAAAGCGGGGTCGCCGCCAGGGAGCACAAGAGCCTTCTGCAGACTTTTTCCCGTCTGCCGGTCGCGCTCGCCCGCGGCAAGGGCGCGATGCTGTGGGACGAGGACGGGAAACGCTACCTCGACTTCGTCAGCGGCATCTCGGTGACCAACCTGGGACACGCCCACCCCGCCCTGACCAAGGCCATCACCGGCCAGGTCGCCCGCCTGAGCCACGTCAGCAACCTGGTCTACCAGCGGCCCCAGGTGGATCTGGCCGAGGCCCTGCGCAAGGCGGCCCCCTTCGCCACCCGCGTGGCTTTCGCCAACTCCGGCAGCGAAGCCAACGAGCTGCTCATCAAGTTCGCGCGCCGCTTTGGGGCGGCCCAAGGCCGCTTCGAGATACTGGCCTTCCACGGCGCCTTCCACGGGCGCACCTTCGGGTCCCTGTCGGCCTCCGGGCAGGCCAAGCTGCACAAGGGGCTCGACCCCCTGCTGCCGGGCTTCCGCCACGTCGCCTACAACGACCTGGACGCAGCCCGCCGCGCCGTGAACCGGCGCAGCGCCGCCATCCTGGTGGAGCCCATCCAGGGCGAGAACGGGGTCATCGAGGGCACGGACGAGTTCCTGGTCGGGCTGCGCCGCCTGGCCGACCGCCACGGCCTGCTGCTCATGCTCGACGAGATCCAGACCGGGCTGGGGCGCACCGGCGACCTCTTCGCCTACCAGGACCTGGGGCATGACTGCGTCCCGGACCTGATGAGCCTGGCCAAGAGCCTGGGCGGCGGCCTGCCGCTGTCGGCCGTGCTCGTGGGCGAAAAGGCGGCCCCGGCCATCGGGCTGGGGGAGCACGGCAGCACCCTGGGAGGCAACCCGGTGGCCTGCGCCGCGGGCCTGGCCCTGCTGAAGGAGGTCCGCTCGGCCAAGCTGGCTGCCAACGTCACCAAGGTCGGCGCCTTCATGCTGGCGGAGATGAAAGCGTGGCAGGAGGAATTCCCTGCCTTCGTGCGCGACGCCAGGGGCCGCGGCCTGATGCTGGGGCTGGAGCTGTCCGTCCCGGCCAAGCCGCTGATGCTCGCCTGCCTGGAAAAGGGGCTCATGGTCAACGCCACCGCCGACACCGTGCTGCGCCTGCTCCCGCCGCTCAACCTCAGCCTGGCCGAGGCCAAACAGGGCCTGGCCGTCCTGAAAACCGTGGTCGGCGAGGCCGCTTCGCGGTCCCTGGCCTCCGCGCCCCACCCCAACCCAAGGAAAGCATCGTGAGCCTGCCGACCGAATACCGCCTCGAACACAAGGATCTCCTGACCCTGGCGGACCTGCGAGCCTCGGAGATCCACGCCATCCTGCAGGCCGGCGCCCTGTGCAAGGCCAAGCACAAGGCCGGGCAGCTCTTCGTGCCGCTGCTGGGCAAGGGCCTGGGCATGGTGTTCCACAAGCCCAGCGCCCGCACCCGCATCAGCTTCGAGCTGGGGGCCTTCCAGCTGGGGGGGCACGCGGTGCTGCTCAAGGACGAGGACATCGGCATCGGCAGCCGCGAGTCCATCGAGGACGTGGCGCGCCTGTTTTCGCGGTATTTCGACGGCTTCATCATACGCACCTTCGACCACACCTTGGCCTGCAGCCTGGCCGAGTGCGCCAGCGTGCCCGTGATCAACGCCCTGACGGACTATGAGCATCCCTGCCAGATCCTGGCGGACCTGATGACGATCCAGGAGCTGGGTATGCTCAAGCCCGGCCTCAAGGTGGCCTTCATCGGCGACGGCAACAACGTGGCCACGGCCTGGGCCTTCGCCGCCGGGAAGCTGGGCTTCACGCTGGCGGTGGCCAGCCCCAAGGGCTACGAGCTCCACGACGCGGTGGTGGCGGAGGCCATGGAGGACGGCGCCAAGACAGGGGGCTCGGTCCTGCGCGTGCACACGGCCGCCGAGGCCGCCCAGGGCGCCGACGTCGTCTACACGGACGTCTGGACCAGCATGGGCCAGGAGACCGAACGCGCCGAGCGGCTCGCCGCTTTCTCCCAGTTCCAGGTGGGCGAGGCCCTCATGAAGAAGGCCAAACCCGGCGCCGTGGTGATGCATTGCCTGCCGGCCCACCGCGGCGAGGAGATCAGCGCCGAGACCTTCGAGCGCCACCAGAAGGTGATCTTCGACGAGGCCGAGAACCGCCTGCACGTCCAGAAGGGCCTGATGACCCTGATGATGGGCCGGCACTGAGCCGGGCCCGAAGGTCTTTCCCCACACCGGTCACGATCCCCAGATGAAAGGATTTGAGATGCGCGTTCCCGTGAAAAAAGTGGTGCTGGCCTATTCCGGCGGTTTGGACACCTCGGTGATCATCCCCTGGCTCAAGGAGACCTACGGCTGCGAGGTCATTGCCATGGCGGCGGACGTGGGCCAGGGTGAGGAGCTCAAGCCCCTGCGCGCCAAGGCCATCGCCACGGGGGCCAGCAAGATCTACATCGAGGACCTGCGCAAGGAATTCGTCACCGATTTCCTGTGGCCCATGCTGCGCTCCGGCGCCGTCTACGAGGGGCAGTACCTGCTGGGCACCAGCATCGCCCGTCCGCTCATCGCCAAGCGCCTGGTGGAGATAGCGTTGAAGGAAGGCGCCGACGCGATCGCGCACGGCGCCACCGGCAAGGGCAACGACCAGGTGCGCTTCGAATTGACCGTGAAGGCGCTCGCGCCGCAGCTGCGGATCATCGCGCCCTGGCGCGAATGGGACCTGGCCAGCCGCGAGGACTGCATCCGCTACGCCGAGGCCCGCAAGATCCCGCTGACCGTCAGCCGCAAGAAGCCCTACAGCGAGGACCGCAACCTCTGGCACATATCCCACGAGGGCGGCATCCTTGAGGACCCCTCCAAGGAATGCCCCGAGAGCGTTTACACCATGACCGTGGACCCGGCCAAGGCGCCCGCCGCGGGACTGCTCGTGCGCCTGGACTTCGAGCGGGGGCTTCCCGTGGCGCTGGACGGGAAGCGCATGGACCCCTTGAACCTGATCCTGAAGCTCAACGTGCTGGGCGGGCGCCATGGGGTGGGCCGCGTGGACCTGACCGAGAACCGCCTGGTGGGAATGAAGAGCCGGGGCATCTACGAGACGCCGGGCGGCAGCATCCTGATCGAGGCCCATCGCGTCCTGGAGACGCTGACCCTGGACAAGGAGACGGCGCGCGTGAAGGCCTCCTTGGCCCAAAAATACGCGGATTTGGTCTATAATGGGCAGTGGTACACCCCCCTGCGCCAGGCCCTGGACTCCTTCGTGGACCGCACCCAGGCCACCGCGAGCGGCTGGGTCAAACTGCGGCTGCAGCGGGGCGCCATACGCCTGGCCGGGGTCTCCTCGCCGCATTCCCTCTACAACAACGACCTGGCGAGCTTCGACACCGGCTCCTACCGGCACCAGGACGCGGAAGGCTTTATCAACCTCTTCGGCCTGCCCATGACCGTGGAGAAGCGCTTCCGGCTCGGCCGCGGGGGCAAGGCGAAGGGGAAATAAGCGCGGGACTTTTTTCGGCAGGGAAGCATGGCCAAAGCGGTCGGCAAGACAAAACTCTGGGGCGGCGCCTTCGCCGGCGGGACCCATCCGGCGGTGGAGGCCTTCACGGACTCCACGCGCTACGAGGACCGGCTGGTGCCGCACGACATCAGCGGTTCGGTGGCGCACGCCCGCATGCTGGGCCGCGTGGGCGTGGTCTCCAAGGCTGAGGCAGCCCGGCTTGTGCTCGGCCTCGAGCGCGTCCGCAAGGAATGGCTCGCGGGCGCATTCAAGCTGGATCCGGCTTTTGAGGACGTGCACGGCAACGTGGAAGCGCGCCTGCGCGAGATCGTAGGGCCCCTCGCCGGGAAGCTGCACAGCGGACGCAGCCGCAACGACCAGGTGGCCCTGGACGAACGCCTGCTTCTGCGGGAGCTCGTGGCCCGCCTGAAAAAGGCCCTCGGCGTGGCCGCCGGGGCCTGGCTGGACTTCGGGGCGGACCACCAGGAACTGATCCTGCCGGGCTACACCCATCTGCAGCGCGGCCAGCCGGTACTTTTCGGGCACTGGGCCCTGGCCTGGGTGGAGATGTGGCTGAGGGACTTCAAGCGCCTGGACCACGTGGCCGACGCCCTGGATGAATGCCCCTTGGGCGCCGCCGCCCTGGCGGGCAGCACCCTGCCGTTGGACCGCGCCTTCGTGGCCCGCGAGCTCGGCTTCAGCCGGGTGACGGAAAATTCCATGGATTCGGTGAGCGACCGCGACTACCTCGTCGATTTCGCCTACGCCCTGGCCATGCTGATGCAGCACCTCAGCCGCCTGGGCGAGGAGATCGTCCTATACAGCAGCCAGGAATTCGGCTTTTTCCGCCTCGGCGACGCCATCGCCACGGGGTCCAGCCTCATGCCCCAGAAACGCAATCCGGACGTGGCTGAGCTTCTGCGCGGCCGCGCGGGCCGCGCCTACGGCCTGCTGATGCATTTGCTGACCTTGTTGAAGGGCCAGCCGCTGTCCTATAACCGGGACATGCAGGAGGACAAGGAGCTCTTTTTCGGCACCTTCGACCTGGTCCTGCACTGCGTGCGCCTGGTCCCGGTCTTGGCGGCCAACCTGGAGCCGGACGGCGCCAGGATGAGGACGGCCTGCCACGAGGGCTTCCTCGAGGCCACGGACGCGGCCGACTACCTCGTGCGCAAGGGGGTGCCCTTCCGCGAGGCCCACGAGGCCGTCGGACGGGCGGTGCGCGCCTGCCGCCTCAAGGGATGCACCCTGGCGGAGCTGCCCCTTGAAGCCTGGAAGTCCTTGAACCCGGCTTTCGGGCCGGATTTGCCGCGGCACCTGCGCCTGGAGGCGGTGGTGGCGGCCCGCGCGAGCCAGGGGGGCACCGCGCCCGCCAGGGTGCGCCAGGCCCTGCAAAGGGCCCGCGGCCGGGTGGCCCGGGCCCTGAGGGTCTGACGGAGCCGTCGTGGGGCCGCGGGTGAGGGTCACGGTGGCGCTCCTGGGGCTCATGGCCCTGGGCATCCTGCCGGCACCGGTCCTGGCCATGGCGAGCACCGCGAACCTTCCGGCGCCTGGTCCGTCCGGCGCCGCATTGAATCCGCAGCTGACCGCAACGCCGGCGCTCGGGAGCGGTTCAGCCAGCGCGCAGCCGGCGCCCCTTGCGGCCGGACTATACGGGGAGGCGACCCCCCAGGCGGTGAACAGCGCGCAGTCGGGGCAGCTGCGGGCCTACGGAAGCAAGGTCGGGCAGGATTGGTTGAAGCAGACCTTGGGATTGGATCTGCAGAGCATGCAGATCGTGTGGGATCCGGTGACCTGGAGCTTTGTATCCGCCAAATCCGTTTCGGCGAGGGGCGGGGGCCAGGCGGGGGCCGGCCCGAAATCCACGGCGGCGCCCTCGGACGGCTCCGTCACGGGCAAATTCACCCTGCAACTGGAGCAGTCGGATGACTTCACCCATTTGGCCGAGGGCCTGCGCGACGTCCCCTACAACGTCGAGGTCAAGAGCGCGTTCAGGCCGGTGCGGTCCCTGTCTGCCATCGATACCAGCCTGAAAATCCCGCTGTCGCCCTACGACGCCTGGCGCGCCGACGCCAGCATGCCCATGGATTTCGGGCCCTGGTGGTGGCGCGGCCTGGGGCTGGGGAGCAACCTGGCCCTGCACAGCGGGCTCAATTCGAGGCAGGGTTTCAACCAGGTCGAGACGGGCATGCGCACGCAATGGACCCCGGGATTTTGGGGCCCTTGGAATTTGGATTACGCCTGGGATTTGCATTACGGAGAAGGGTCGGGGGATTCCACGAACTGGCTCAAATTTTCTAAGGAGTTCTGAATGCGCATAAGGGCGGGGATGTGCATTGCGTTCATCGCGGGGATTTCGGCCTTGCCGGCGGCGGCGCGCGCCTACACCGCCGAGGCCCTGGCCGATTTCCAGGCCGGCCGCAACTACGACGCGGCCAAACAGTTCAGGATGGCCGTGCTGTCCTTTGAAGCGGCCCTGAAGGCCGATCCCAGCATGACGGGGGCCTACGCGGCCTTGGGTCGGGTGTACTTCGAGGCGGGGGACCACAGAGGCGCCCTGTACTTTTACGACCGCTACCTTGCTTACCATCCCGACGACACCGCCACCCAGGATTTCGCGGACAACCTCAGGGTTTCCATCGGCGGGGCCGCCCCGGCGGTTTCCCGGCACGCGGGTCCCTTCATTCCCGGCTTCGACGTGCGCGGGGCGCTGATGGGCGTCTACGCGGGTGACGGGGACGTGAACAAGTTTTATGACCAATATTCGACCAGCAACATCCCGGGCTATTCGGCGTCCGAGCCGGGGGACACCTTGTCCTACGGTGTTGCCTTGGGCTTCGACTACGGTTTCTCCAACGGATTCGTGGCCGGCCTGGACGTGCAGGATGGGCCCCTGCGCGACGACGCGGTCAACTTCTCGGGATCGGGAATTTTTGGCGGGACCGACAGCGAAAAGGACACCTATACCATCAACCAGGTGACCGTGCTGGTCACCCCCGGCTGGAGGTTCAGGTTCGGCAAGGCTTTTGTGCTGGAACCCCGCCTGGGGCTGGGGGTCATGCCCAGTTCCATAAAAGTGGACCAAAAATTCACCCCGGGCACGGTGGATTCGGCGGACGGCGTCCCGAGCGAGGACCAAACCTACAGCGCCGCCGGCACCGGCTTCGCGATTTGGCCGGAGCTCAGGGGGGAATACCTGTTCGGCCGATTCGGCCTGGGCCTCAGCGTCGGCTACCTGTACCAGACGGGCACCACCATGGATTACACCTCCGTGCCGGGGAACCAGACCGCCATCCATGTGGGGCACCCGGTCGGCTACTACAGCTCGCCCACGGCGAGCTCCATCACGAAATGGGACCTCAGCACCTCCGGCCTCAGCTTCGCCCTTTACGGCGTTTGGCATTTCAAGCCCCTTTTCTAGGGGTTAAGGAGGCTTCTTGTCCGCACCCTGGACCCGCGAAGTCGAGCAGTTCTGCGAATACCTCAAGCAAGAGGGCCTCAAGCTGACGCCCCAGCGCCTGCGCATCGCCGAAACCGCCTTCGGCGCCCACCGGCATTTCACCTCCGAAGAGCTCTACCATTTGGTGAAAAAGCGTGAGCCCCTGGTGGGCCGGGTGACGGTGTACCGCACCCTCGAGCACCTGGTTTCCAGCGGCATGGTGGAGGAACTGAGCATCGCCAAGGGCGTGGCCACCTACGAACACACGGTCGGCCACACCCACCACGACCACCTCATCTGCACCTCCTGCGGCAAGGTCACGGAGCTCAGCTCCGAGCGCCTGGAGACCGTCAAGGAGGAGGAGGCCGTGGCCTTGGGCTGGCAGCCGCAACACCACTCCCTCAAGGTTTACGGCCTGTGCCCGGACTGCCGCAAGGAAAAGCGGGGGCGCTGAAGTCTTGACCACGGGGGCCTTAGCGCCCGTGCACACCATTAAAAATAAGGGGAATCGTGGCCGAACCCGTTCAGGAAGAAATCACCGAGTTCTATCGTTCCGGCCAGCACGCGGACGCTTTCATCATGCAGTTGGACTTTGAACAGGGCCGCCTGCGCCGCCACCAGGACATGGCCCTTCAGAGGCTGAAGACGGCCACCGGCAAGAACCGCGTCCCCCTGTTCGCCCTCGGGGGCTTTCAGCCCATCAAGGGCGGCCGCCAGGCGGCGGATCCCCAGCCCGGGCTGGGCTGTTCCCACAGCGAGGCCATCCTGCGCCTGAAGGGGCTGGCCGCGGCGCCGGAAAAACCGGAGGCCCCCGAGGTCGCGGCCCTGATCGCCTATTTCTCCGGTCTTCTGGCGGCCGGCCTGGCCAAACTGCTTACGCGGGGTGATTTCGGCACGCTGCGGCCGGTTTTTGTCTCGCCGCTTCCGGGCGCGGAAACGGGGGCGCTGCCCTGGGGCCTTTCCCGGGTGCTTGAAAGCGCGTGCTCCCAGGCCGGAGCTGAATTCACATACCGGCCGCTCCTCTTCCGGGGCGCCTCCGTGGCCGGCGTGCAAACGACCGAGAACAGGCCGGCCCAGGTGAACTCCCTGATGCCCTTGCGGGACCCCGCGGTCCGCAACCGTTTTGTGGTCCTGGTGGACGATGTGGTCAGCAGCGGCTACACCCTCCGGGCGGCGGGCGAAGTGGTCAACCTGTACAACGAGGCGTGCGCCCGGGGATTGGCGCTGGCCAAGACCGTGGCCACGGTCCGGGACCAGAGCGGAGCCGAAATCCTTTAGGCCCGCCGCCGGCAGCCCCAGGGAGGAGTCCATGCCCACCTTCGAAAACTCGCTGACCATTCCGGCCCCGCCGGATGAGGTGTTCGCCGCCATCAGCGATCCGCTGCGCCTGGCCCGCTGGTGGGGCCCGGAGGGCTTCAGCAACACCTTCCACGTTTGCGAGTTCAAGCCCGGCGGGAAATGGTCGCTGGTGATGCACGGGCCCAACGGGGGGCACTATCCCAACGAGAGCGTGTTCGCCGAGATTGAGCCGTCAAAAAGGGTCGTGGTCGAGCACAGTTCAAACCCGGCGTACCGCCTGGCCATCACCCTGGAGCCCGCGGCGGAAGGGACCACCGTGACCTGGGCCCAGACCTTCGCGGACCCGGAGCTGGCCCGGCGCATGGAACCCATCGTGGTCCCCGCCAACGCGCAGAATTTGGACCGCCTGGCGGCCGAAGTGAGGGGCGCCAGGCCCTAAGCGGCGGGATCGGGACAAAACAAAGCCGCCTTGGACGCCCAAGGCGGCTTTGTTTTTTTGTTATTCCGGGCCGCTAGACGCGTTCAGGAGCCTTCGCGCCGTGGCCCTTTTTGGCCTCTTCCGCCTCGGCGGCGATTGCGTCCTCGGCCTCCTCGATCAATTTCTGGTGGGCCTCCCTGCCTTCAAGGGGCGCCACCACGCTGTAGAAGCAGGGCACGATGAACAGGGTCAGCACAGAGGCCACGGCCACGCCGAAGATGAGCACCACCGCCATGGGCACTTGGGTCTCGCTGCCGGGGCCGCTCCCCAGGGCCTCCGGGACCGCCGCCGCCATGACCGCCACCGAGGTCATCAAAATGGGCCGGTAGCGCACGGGGCAGGCCTCCAGCAGAGCCTCCCGCACCGGCAGCTTCTTGATCCTGCGGACCTCGTTGGTGAAGTCCACCAGCATGATGGAGTTCTTTTTCACGATGCCCATGAGCAGCAGCATGCCGATGAGACTGTAGATGTTCAGGCTCAGAGCGTTCTGCGCGTTGAAGGTGAGGTAGGGCCACAGCCACAGGCCCGCCAGGGCCCCGGAGGCGCTGAAGGGAAGGGCCATCAGCACGGTCAAGGGGTCGATGAAGCTGTTGAACTGGCTGGCCAGGATCATGTAGGCGACGATGACGCCGAAGAACAGGGCGAAGAGCAGGTCGTGGAAAGTCTGGGTGAAGACGTCCGAGCCCTGCCCCATGACGATGTAGTAGCCCCGGGGGAGGATCTGCTTGGCCAGGGACTGCATCTTCGCCAGGGCCACGTCCTGGGACACCCCAGGTGCGCAGCTGGCGTAGAGCGTGATGGTGCGTTGGCGCTTGTCGCGGGTGATCTGGGAAAGCGTCGAAATGTCCTTGAGCGTCACCACGTCCTTCATGGGGACGACCTCGCCGCGGTCGTTGCGCAGGAGCAGATCGTTGATCTGTTCCTGGCGGGTCCGGGCGGAGTCCGTCAGGCGGACTTCGATGTAGTCCTCGTGGCCGTCGCGGGGGTAGAAGCCCACGTTCTCCCCGCCGACCATGGCGTTGACCGTCTGGGCGATGGTGCCGACGCTGACCCCCCGCTTGGCTGCCTCGATGCGGTTGGGGACCACGTCCACCTCGGGCATGCCCGCCGCGAAATCCGTGTCCACGTCCACCATCATGCCGCTGTCCTTCATGGCCTGCATGAGCTTCATGCCGCTGCTTTGCAGCATGTCCCAGTCCGGGCCGCGCACACCGGCCTCGATGGCGTAGCCCCGGCTCGAGGTGAAGCCCCGGGTGGAGAGGTCGATCATGATCGGCGTCAGGTCCGGCACCTTGGAAAGGTCCTTACGGAAGCGGTTCATCAGGTCAGCTTCGGTGGGCTGCCGGCCCAGCTGCGCATCGACGGGCCGGTGGCCCTTGGGGAGCAGCGTGGCCAGGCCGAAGCCGGTGTTGAGCTGGCCGCCGAATCTTCCGCCCTCGGACACGTAGTATTTGATCACGTCGGGCTGCTTGGCCAGGTACCGCTCCACCAGCTGCATGCGGGTGTCGGTGTACGCGAGGGACGAGCCCACCGGCGTCTTGAAGCTCATGAAGACCACGGACTGGTCCTGCGTGGGGATGAACTCCTTCTTCAGGCCCAGCGAGATGAACAGGGAGCCGACGAAAAAGACCAGGGCGCCGATCAGGACCAGCCAGCGGTGGTTCAGGGCGACGGGCAGGGCGCGGGCATACAGGCCGGCGAACCAGTCCAAGGTCCGTTCGACGGCCTTGCCGAAGGCCGAGGTGCGGCTGCTCACATGCACGAACTGGGAGCAGCGCATGGGCGTCAGGGTCAGGGCCTCCAGCAGGGACAGGGCCACCGCCGCGACCATGGTGATGCCGAACTGGTAGAAATATTTGCCGATGACCCCGCTCATGAATGCCACGGGCAGGAAGATCGCCACGATGGCCAGGGAGGTGGCCACGGCCGCGAAGGTGATCTGGCGCGCCCCGTCCATGGAGGCCTGGACGTTGCCCTTGCCCATCTCCTGGTGCCGGACGATGTTCTCCAGCACCATGATGGCGTCGTCGACCACGATGCCGATCGAAAGGCTCAAGCCCAGGAGGGTGAAGGTGTTGAGGGTGAAGCCGGAGAAATAAAGGATGGTGAAGGTGCCCACGATGGAGGTGGGGATGGCCAGCACGACGTTGAGCGTCGCGGACCAGGAGCCCAGGAAGAGCCAGCAGACCAGGGCCGTGGCCAGGGCTGCCAGGACCAGGTTTTTCTCCAGGTCGCTGACCGCCTGGCGCACGAAGTCGGTGCTGTCGTAGATGACCTTCACCTGCATGCCCCTGGGCATGGTCTTGTTCATCTCGTTCAGGCGCGCCTGCACCGCCGACCCCACGGCCACCGCGTTGCTGCCGGCCTGCTTGATGATGCCCAGGCCCACGCAGACCTGGCCTTCGACCCGGCTGACGCGCAGGACGTCGGCCGTGCCCAGCGTCACCTCGGCGACCCGGCTCAGGGGTATGGGGCGGTAGTTCACGTTGCCGCCTCGGGCGTTGATGAAGATGTTCCCGAACTCCTGGGGCGTCAGGGCGCGGCTCAGGGTCTGCACGTTCTTGTCCTGGCGTCCCGGCGATTCGAGCAGGCCGCTGGGCAATTCGATGTGTTCGGCCTGGATGGTGTTGATGATGTCCGCGACCGTCAGCTGATAGTGGGCGAGTTTCTTGTCGTCCGGCCAGACCCTCAGTTCGGGCTGCAGATAGCCGGATTCCGTGACCTGGCCCACGCCCTCCACGCTCGCGAATTCGCCCTGGGCGATGTCGTTGACGTAGATCATCAGGTCGCGCAGCGTGACGGTTGGGTCCGTGGAATACAGGCCCAGGTACATGATGGGCTGGTCGTCGGGGTTGGTCTTGCTGTAGGTCGGGGGATAGATGTTCGTGGGCAGCTGGTTTTCCACGCTGACCACCGCGTTTTCCGTGTCCACCAGGGCCGAGTCGATGTTGCGGTCGAGGTCGAAGGTAAGGGTGATGGTGGCCGAGCCGTTGATGCTCTGGGAAACCTCGTCCTCGACCCCGGGAACCTGGAGCACGGCGCCCTCGATCGGGTCCACGACATCGGTTTCCATGGTTTCAGGCGGGGCGCCGAGATCCTGCACATTGATGGTGACGACGGGGAAGTCAACGTCCGGCAGCTGGCTGATGCCCATGCGGGACAAGGATATGGCGCCAAACACGATCATGGCGGCCATCAACATCCACGCGAATACCGGGTTCTTAATGGAGATTTCGGAAATGGTCACGGAGCACCTAAGGGATTGATCGGAAAAACCCCGACATCATAGATGTTTTCGAGAGCATCAAGGGTAATTTCTCGTTGCAACATGTAAGGGATCGTAGGCCCGGTCGCGGCCGAAAAACGAATGAAGACCGTGGACGAAGCATGCTTGCAGCCGTCCAGGGGGAGCGTCCGCGCGCAGCTCGCCTGTGTTAAGCATTACGCGAAAAAGCATTGTTTAGTTGCGGTTTTCATCGAATCCCGCGGGCCCAGGATCCGCTTTGGTTTCATATCACAAAACCTGGAGATAGGCCCCTTCCCCGGTCCAGCGGGGAGGCCCTCCCCTCCCCGCTAGGCGCGCCGTCCATGACGCTGCTTGCCAAGGGCGCCCTGCTGGCCTTCATTCCCCCAAAGGACGCCCAGGTCGTAGAGCCGCAGGTCGGAGTCGCGGCTCCAGCCTGAAGAAGGGCCTCCAGAGGCCTCCGCCGCCTGAAGGGCCGCCGGCGCCTGCCACAGCCGCGGATCCACGGCGCGGCCGTGACTGCGCACCCATTGGGAGATCTGTCTCGCTTCGGCGCCGCCTCCGCCAGGCCCCCCGGCCCAGGGATTCCGGGCGGATGCGTCGGACCATCCCCCCTGCCCCCGGCCCCGGTCGCGTCCCAGGAGAAAGTATCGGACTTTTCCGGCCAAGACCATGGCCGTGAACTGGTCCGCGTTGACGATGGGATCGCGGCCCATGAATCCGCCGATCGAGATGGCGGGCTCCCCGCTGGCGATGATGAGCGGCGCCACGGTCTGGCTGTTCTGGGCAGCCACCAGGTATTCGGCAGCACCGCGGTGGCGCACCAAAAAATCCAGCAGCAGCTTGTCGCTGTCCGCGGACCCGCGGCCTTGACGGCCCATGCCCTGGGAGCGCGGAGCCCCAAGGTCCGGGGAGACGGCGCCGGTGACCAAGGTCGGGTCCGCCTCCACCGACGCGCCTCCGCTGGGGCTGAGCGCGGGCGTCAGGGCCCATCCCAAGGGGCAGACCAGCAGCGCCACGGCCCCGACGGCGAGGTTCACGCGGGGCCAGGACGGGCCCGAGGCCGGATCTTTTTCGCGGGCAAGCGCCAGCCCGAGCGCGCCCAGCGTGGCGCCGCCCGCCAGGATGGGAAGGAGGGCTCCGTTCCAATCCGGATTCTGTGCCAGGATGCGCTCCTGCCATAGCGCCGTCGCCAGGATCGCGACCAGCAAAAGGTCTTTGCGGCCTTCCCGGTATTCCAGCCAGAGAGCCCGCAGGCCGATTCCGCTCAGCGCGGCGACGGCGGGAGCGAGCAGGACCAGGTAATAGGTGTGGACCACGCTGAAGGTGCTGAAAATCAGGGCATGGATCGCCAGCCAAGCGGACCAGAAGAAAAGGGCCTGGCGGTCGGGCCGGGAAAGCAGGCCTTGTCTCAACAAACCCGGGGCGGCCGCGATGGCCCTGAAAAGGCCCCGACTGGGCGCATGGGCTTTATGAACCCCGGTCGCCGCGGACCTCAGCCGCGGCCCGCGGCGCAGGGCTGCGAGGAGGCCCAGCAGAGCCAAGGGGATGAACCACAGCACTTGGGCCGCCCATTCCGGCGAGGCGAGACGGAAGGGCCCGGGAGGGCTTCCGCCACCCCAGCGCGGGCCGCCTCTGTGACCCCTTTGGGCCGGCTCCGGATCCGTTTTTGCGTCGCTTTCCGCGGCCGCGGACTCCGGTCCGGCGCCGGCGGTCCCGGACAGGGAGGCGGGCGCGGCGCCGGGCCTGTGGCGGCTGAAGCGTTGCAGCCCGTTCCAGCCCATGAAAGACAGCTCCACCATGGAATTGTCGGTGCTGCTGCCGACAAAAGGCCGCCGGGCCGCGGGGGTCCAATCGACCGCGAGGATCCAGCTCAGGGACACCGCGGCGAGCAGGGCCGAGGCCAGGGCCATTTCCCTGATCCGGTGGCGCAGGGAGCCGGGGGCCGCGAAAAGATAGGTGGCATAAAAGGCGGGCAAAAAGATGAAGCCCATCAGCATCTTGGTGTTGAAGGCGAGCCCGCCCAAAACCGCGGCCGCGAGGAGCCAGCTCCTGCGGCCGCTTTCGACCGCCCGCGCTATGGCCCAGGCCGCCAGCAGCAGCACGAAGACCAGGCATGCGTCCACGTTGTTGTAGCGGTCCACGGCCACGGACAGCGGCATGGCGGCCAGCACCAGAGCCGCGCCCAAGGCCGCGGGGCGGTCAAACGCGCGGCGCACCAGGGCGTACAGGAGGGCCACCCCTGCGACGCCCTCCGCCGCCTGCGGCAGCAAAAGGCTCATGCCGCCGTATCCGAATAGCTTGGCGCTGGCGGCCTGGATCCATAGGGCCAGGGGCGGCTTGTCCACGGTGACCCAGCCCGCGGGATCAAAGGAGACGAAGAAGAAGTTGTGGGGGTTACGCAGCATGCTGCGAACGGCCGCGGCGTAATAGGCGTTTCCAAAACCGTTGCGGTCCAGATGCCATATCCGCAAGGCCACCGCCAAAACGAGGACCAGGGCCAGTCCCAGGGCTTCGGCCGGGCCCCAGGGCGGGGCCGCTTCCGGTTGGCCGGATTTATCAAGGTTGAGTCTTGCGGGCATGGACCGTCCTGGGGCTTCGTCGGAAAGCGTCGGCCGTCATATTAAACGAAGGCGGTCGGCCGCGCAGAAGTCCGGACAATTCTTCACAAGGTGGAAAGGTCTTCAGGCTAGCGCCCGAATTGCCGCCTGGATTTCAGCAGGGCCACGAGCAGGCAGGCCTGCACGGCCAGGTCAGGCAGGCTGCGGCAGAAGGCTTCGCAAGCCAGGAGGACGGCCGCCGACGGCGCTTTGTCCTGGAATTGGTAGTAGGACAGCGTGGCTTTCGAAAGCGCGGCCAGGCCGGGCCTGGTGACGAGCAGGAGGGTCTGGATGGCCATGGCCGCCCAGCCCCACCAGCGGCGTTGCCACAGCCCGACCAGGGCCGTCAGCGCCAGGGCCGCCATGGCGCCCGAGCTCCATTCCGGGAATTTATATAGCGCCAAGTTGAGGGCCTCGCCGGCGGCGAAAAATTGCCTGCTCAGAAGGAGCAACGCGGCGAATCCCAAGTTTTCTGTCCAGGCCGGCTGCTTCGGACCGGACTCGCAGCGGACCACCAAGGACGGCCGGGTCAGGGCGTACAGGGTTCCGGCGCAAAGGACCGCGAAGACAGCCTGCTGTTCCAGGAGGGGCTTGAACACGAGCCAGGGCGCCCGTTGGGCCGGGTGGGCGGCGGCCAGGCCGTATCCCAGGTCCAAGAACAGGGTTCTCGGAAAGGCCGCCAAGGCCGCCACCAGCGCCAGGAAGGCCGTTGCCGAGGCCAGATCCCTGGCCCAGCGCCGTTGCGCGAGGATGCCCAGGGCGAGCGCTAGGTAGGGCCAAGTTTCAGGGAAGGCATAGGCCAAGGACTGGGCCTTGAGCACCATGGAGGGATCGATGAGGCCCAGCCCCATGGAGTGCAGGGCCAGAATCAGGAGGCCGGCGATGGCCGTCATCCAATAGGCGTTCGAATTTTGGCCGCGAGGATCTGTGGACTGCATGCGCACTCCCTGGGGCGGGATTAAGGGTGTCGGGCTTTGGCGCGAAGCGCGCCATTGTATAAGGAGCTTTCCTGGCTGGGGAACTTAAAATGTTGCGTCTGACGGAATTCTCAAAAAAAAGAAGGCCAAAGCTCCCTCGGGCCGCGCTCCGAAAAATAGGACAATCTGACAAATTTATTACAATACAAAGGGCTGGATGGACGATTATGATAGGGGGCCAAAAAAGGACGCGGTGAAGGCACCGGTCCCGGGAAAATTTGCCTGCGTTACCTGGAAGGGAACTGTGCCGAATAAAGTCCTGATTAGCCAAGGGAGCCTGATCAGCGGGGTCTTTGCCGCTGTGCTGGTGCTGTGTTCCGTTCTGGCGCCCAGCACGCCGCTGCGCGCGGGCACCTGCACGCCCCAGAGCGCCACCATCACCTACCAGGCGGACGACTACTTCGTCTTTTACCTGAACGGCAACGAGGTCGTCAACGGCACGGCTTTTGACCAAGGCAACCCGCCCGCGGTGGTCAGCATCCCCATCGGTTATTTCGCCGCCCCGGGCGCTTCCAACTATTTCGCGGTGGAGGACAAAAACAGCGAAGCCTTCCAGCTTGGTTGCGATTGGCTGATCAGCATCACTTGCAGCGACGGCTCAATGTCCTACATCACGGATGCGGATTCCAGCTACACGATGTACGACGACACCACCGGGAGCAGTCCGCCCCTGACCGACGGCCTTTACAACTGGTACCAGCCGCAATGGGTGGACACCGGAAACCAGTTCAACCAGACGCCCGTCGATGTCGCCGACCCGACCACCTTTTGGTTCAATCCGCACACCCTGACCAATCCGGCGACGGGGGCGGCCTTGCCCATCCTTTCGCATTCGGCGTCCGGGGACCAATACGACTATCCGGCGAGCAGCACGGTCGGCACGGACGAGGACCTTTATTTCAGGGAATCGGTGGACCTGGTCGAACAGCCCTCGCCCACCGCCTCCCCGTCCCCCACTCCCACGGGGACGCCCTATCCCCCGGGTTGCGGTCCGCCCGTCTTCCAGGGAGGGGCGACCCTCCTGGACGGACAGCCCGGAAACAGCGCGGGCGCGAAGACCTACAACTACACCGTCCCAAGCACGACCTCCGACGCGCTCGTGCTGGTCGAGGTCGAGGAGCCGACCTCGGGCGAGGATGTATCCTCCATGACCTTCGGCGGCGCACCCGTGCCGCTGTGGGAATCCCAGACCATGGCCGGGTCAGCGTCGGGCACCTGGGCCATCTACGCCATGACCACCGCCAGCCTGGCGGCCGGAAGCACACCGCTGGTGGTCACCTTCAACAACACCGACAACACCAACGACATCATCCAGATTTACCTGATCAGCAACGCCCAGAGCTCGCCTTTCGGCGTGTCGGGCCTCTCCACCGAGACCGGCAGCGGCAACACCGTGTTCACCAAGACGAGCCCTCCCCTGGACGGCAGCGGGAGCCTGCTCATGGACTTTATGGTCAACAACCAGAACATCGCCAGCGAGGGCATGACCAGCACCGGCGTGGGCCAGACCGCCACCGGGGTGAACGCCAGCGTCAGCGGTTACGCGACCTGGTCCGACTCCATGACCGCGGGCGGCGCGGGCTCGACGCAGGGCATGAGCTACGACTGGCCCTCGCCCAGCGGCCAGACCCTCGATACCTGGCAGGTCGAGATCAAGGCGAACGCCTGCGCCTCGCCCACGGTGACCAACACCAATACGCCCCTGCAGACCCCGACCGATTCGCCCACGGCGACGGACACGCCGACCCAGACGTCCACCGCCACGGACAGTCCCACCTACACCGCCACGGACACGGCGACCGACAGCCCCACCGCCACGCCGACCGACACGCAGACCGACACGGCGACGGACAGCCCCACCGCAACGCCGACCGACACGCAAAGCGACACAGCCACCGAGTCCGACACGGCCACCGGAACGCCGACCTACACCGATACGCCGACCTCGAGCGACACCGCCTCGGATACGCCGACCTCCACGCAGACCTCCACGTTCTCGATGACCCAGACCCTTACCGACACCCCCACCGACACGGCCACGTCGACGGCGACCCCGACCTTCACCCAGTCCTTCACCTTCACCCTCACGGACACGCCCTCGGCCACCCCGACCCTGACGGACACCCTTACGTCCACCGACACCTTCACGGACAGCCCGACCGTAACCCAGACCTCGACCTTCACCGACAGCCCCACGATCACGAACACCCCGGTCCCGGTGCCCGTGAGCCTGAAGGTGCTGGTCTACAGCTCGTCGGGTGAGTTGGTGGATGTCCTGTTCGAAGGCGGGGCCATGAACATCCCCAGTTCGGTGGCCGTCGGCACGAATCCGGTGCTTGCGGGGGTCCAGTCGGTCATCGTGACACTGAACACCGAGCTTTCAAACGGCGCGGGGACCCTGGCTTGGGAAGGCGAAAACTCCAACGGCCAGCTTGTGTCCAGCGGCGGCTACTATATCCAGCTGTCCTATGAGAACAATTTCGGCCAGACCACCACCTTCAACGAGCCGGTCCAGGTGATCGACCCGCAGACCACGGGAAACAGCCTCAACATCTTCAACAGCGCCGGGGAGATCGTGTGGACCGCCCCCGTGCCGACGGCCGGATCGGGCAACGGGACCCTGAGCCTGAGCAGCGACGTGGTGCTCATGGCCCTGGATTCCAAGACCGGCCAATTGATCACGCCCCTGAACATCACCGTGGGGACGAATCCGCCGGTGGCCTGGGACGGGCTCAATCTGGAGGGCCAGCCCGTCGCGGCGGGCGACTACACGGTGCAGTTCACGGACGTCCAGCCCTTGGGTGAGCCCCTGGTGGTCAACAAGACGGTCAAGGTGGTGTCCAGCTCGGTGGGCCATGCGTCGGCGGCCGTGACCGTGTTCCCGGATCCCTGGAACGGGACGGGCCCCCTGGAAGCGGCCTATACCCCGGCGGTGGGGGACTATGGGGCGGGGGCGATTTACACTTTGTCGGGACAAAAGGTCGCTGAGGCCTCCGACCCGGGCGACTCCGGGACTTTGGTGTTCAGCCCGGGAAGGCTGTCCCCGGGGATCTACCTGCTGGAGTTCAGGCAGATGAACGCTGCGTCGACCATAGTGAGAAGCATTACGAAATTTGCGGTCGTGCATTGAGCCGGTCCGCCGTCTAGGCGCGCCGGCTCAATGGCTCAGGGCACCAGGGTTCTTAGCGCTCCGGCTTTGACCGTCATGCGCACCGGCGTTGTTCCGCCCGGCTCGCCGTCCATATGCACCGCCAGCGGCTGGGCCTCCAGCGATTCGATGCGCAGCTCCCGGCAGCGGTGGAAGCTGGCACCCACCAGTGCCTTGCGTTTGAACAGGCGCACGCAGTTGCGCAGGAAGGTCCAGGGGGCGACCGCGGGCACGCAGACCACGTCCACGTAGCCGTCGTCCATGCGGGCCGCGGGCGCGATGGTGCAGCCGAACCCGTACTGGGGCGAATTGGCCACGGCCACCATGAGGAAGCGCCCTTCCACGACAAGGCCTTTGTCCAGGGTCAGGCGCAGGGCCTGGGGCCGCAGGCGCGGCAGGCACTGGATGCCGGCGACGAGGTAGCGCAGGAATCCGCTGAAGCGGTTCAGCCAGCGCAGGCGGTTGGCGCTGGATGCGATCCAGGCGTCATAGCCGATGCCGAGCATGTTGGCGTATCCACGCCCCGAGTCCGCGGCGATGAAATCGAGGCGGGCGACGCGGCCCAGAGCGATGACGGCGCAGGCGCCGCGGGCGTCCAGGGGTATGCCGAGGGCGCGGGCGTATCCGTTGCCGGTTCCGGCCGGTACCAGCCCAAGGCGGCAGGTGCTGCCCTGCAGGGCCTGGGCCACCTGGTTCAAGGTCCCGTCCCCGCCCACGGCGACGACCGCCCAGGCTCCCGCCTTGGCCGCGGCCCGGGCCAGCGGCCGGATCTCCCGCCAGTCCACGAGATCCTTGAATTCGGCGGCCCACTCGGGCTGGGGGAACAGGGTGGGCGCCAGGCGCCGCACCTTGGACGCGGCGCGGCTTCCGGCGCCGGGGTTGATCAGGAACACGATCTTTTTCGCCTTGGGGGCTTTGGTTGTCATGGCCGATGAAGTGATGGAAGAGAAGGAATGGTCCCTTGAGGAATACCTGGCGCTGTTCGACCCCGGGTCGCCGGACCATGCCCTGATACGGCAGCGTTCCGCCAAATTGAAGGCCATTATCGTGAGGAAAGTGCGCACCCCGTCCGGCGAGATCTTCGAGGACACGGAGTTCATCGAGAAAAGCGGCCTGACCTACACCATCCGGTCCAGGTTTTAAGCCCCTACGGGCGCCTTGCGGGCTAGAAGCCCATGCTCCCGTCTGAATTGTAGCCGCCGGCGCCGTTGCCCGCCCTTGTCGGCGGGCTGATCGACGTGGCGGTCCCGGCGCGCGCCGAGGCCGTGAGCGGGGCCGCGCCCTTGGACAGGCCCTTCAGGTCGTTCTCATAGAAATCGCCGATGTTCGGCACTTGGGTGCCCTCTTCCACGGGCTGGATGTCCGTGCCGTCGTCCACGAAGGCCTCGTCGATGGTCCGCTTGCAGTTCGCGTCGGGCGGCTGTCCGCTGTCCGCGCAGATGGTGCTGAACTTGACGCCGGTGGGGACGGGGAAGGGCGCGTCGGGCGTGTTCTGCAGGGCGTGGTTCATGAAATCGGCCCACACCGGCGCGGCGATGGCGCCCCCGGTCAGGAGCCTGCCGATGCGCCTGCGTTCGTCGTAGCCGAACCAGCAGCCCGCCACCAGGTCCGGGGTGTAGCCAATGAACCAGGCGTCCGAAAAATCGCTGGTGGTGCCGGTCTTGCCCGCGGCGATGCGCGTGAAGATCTTGTCCGTGCGCAGGTTGCTGGCGGTCCCGCGGTCGATGACGTCCTGCAGCATGTTCGTCACCACATAGGCCACCGCGGGTTTGAGCACCTCCTCGGCCTTGGGGGCGTTCTCCTCGAGAACCTTCCCGTTGGAATCGCGCACGCTCAGGATCGCCATCGGCTCGACCCGCACCCCCTGGTTGGCCAGGGGGCAGAAGCCGTTGACCATCTCCAGCAGGCTCACTTCGCTGGTGCCCAGGGCCAGCGACAGGTTGCGGGTGAGCTTGCTGGTGATCCCCATTTTGTAGGCCGTGTTGACGGCGTTGAAGATGCCGATCTTGTCCAGGAGCTTGACCGCGACCACGTTGCGCGATTCGTAGAGCGCGCGGCGCAGGGTCACGCGCCCCGCGAATTTATTGTCGAAGTTTTCGGGCTTCCACACCTTGCCCTCGTCGTCGGTGTACACCACGGGCAGGTCGTCGATCGTGTCCGCAGCCGTGAAGCCGTTCTCGATGGCGGCGGTGTAGATGAAAGGCTTGAACGCCGACCCCGCCTGGCGCCGCGCCTGCACGGCCCGGTTGAACTGGGAGCTCTGGAAGTCCCGGCCGCCCACCATGGCGAGGATGTGGCCGTTGCGGGGGTCCATGGCGAGGAAGGATGTCTGCAGCACGGGTTTTTGCGCCAGGCCGAACTCGTTGCGCAGGAAGGGCGCGGCCTTCAGCTCGGCCGCGCGGGCCCCGCGCTCCGCGGCGCCCTGGGCGTAGTCCTGCAGGCGCAGGTCCAGGGTGGTGTACACCGACAGCCCGCCCTTGTAGACGGCGTTGGCGCCATAGGTGGCTTCGAGCTGCTGGCGGACATAGTCCACGAAATAGGCCGCCACCGCCGGATCGGCGCGGAAGAGCGTGATGGGCTCCGCCAAAGCCGCAGCGTAATCCTGCTGGTTGATCATGCCCTCGTCGAGCATCGCTTTCAGGGCCGTGTCGCGCCGGAATTGCGCCTGCTTGGGGTCGTTGATGGGGTTGTTGGTGTTGGGGGAGCGCGGGATCCCGGCCAGGACGGCGCATTCCCCGAGGGTCAGGTCGCTGGCGTGCTTGCCGAAGTAGGTGCGGGCGGCAGCCTCCACCCCGTAGGCCCCGTTGCCGAAGTAGACCTGGTTCAGGTACATCTCCAGGATTTCCTGCTTCGTGAAATGCCGTTCGATCTGGAAGGCGAAAAGCATTTCCTTGATTTTGCGCGAGAAACTCCGTTCCCGGGTCAAGAAGAGGTTCTTGGCCAATTGCTGCGTCAGGGTCGAGGCCCCCTCGGTCAGGTGCCCAGTTTTGAGGTCCACCAGGGCCGCCCGCAGGATGCCTTCCGGATCTATGCCCCAGTGGCTCCAGAAACGCCGGTCCTCCAGCGCGATGAGCGCATTGACCAAATTTTTGGGCGTCTGATCGAGGCGGATCAGGGTCCGGTTTTCGGTGGACAGCTGGGTGATGAGCTGGCCGTTGATGTCATAAATCTTCGTCGCCAGGCTGGGGCTGAGGTTGTCGGGGCCCGGAAGCACGGGCAGGTCCTGCATATAGGCCAGCAGAAGCCCGGTGAGGGCCCCCAGGCCCACGAAGGCTCCCAGCACCAGGGCGGCTGCCACCTTGCGCCAGCGCGGCCATTCCATCCAGGAAGCCAGTTCCAGGGGCGGAGCCGGGGGCACAGGGCCCGGAACGGCGGCCTGGGGGGGCTTGGGTGTTTTCGCGGGGAGTTTTGGGGGCGGATTCGGCATGGCTCTTTAGAAAAGCTTGAAAAATCGTTGGATTATAGCACTGTTTTGGCTGGAGTCGAGGGACAAGAAGTACCGGCGGGGAATATTACAAAAACACTTGTCATAAGCAATGGGCTGTGTGTAAATATTTGGCAAGCAGCGTATTGGCATTTATTTTGGGAGTTTTTCTCTTGGAAAAAATAGTTGGCATCGGCGCGGCCGCTAAATTGACCGGCCTGTCGGAGAGAACCCTGCGCTATTGGGAATCCTTGGGGCTTATTTTGCCCTCGCGTATGCCGTCGGGGCACCGCAAATACACAAAAGCCAACATCAAGAAGATCATTCAGCTCAAAGAAACGCTCCACAAAAACGCCTTGCGTATCAACGATTTAGTGACTTCTTCCGCGTTTTTGCTGGACGAAGGGCTCAAGAGCAAGATCCAGGATCCCACGGCCTTCAATGTGAAGGACCCCGGGGACCAGTTTTACGCCGACGCCAAGAAAACCATGCGTCTGCAGCCTGTTACCGGCCTGCCGGACAACTTTTTCATCCAGCAGGAGATAGAGCGTCGGCTTGAGGAAGGCGAAAAGATCGCGGTAATCTACGTTGATCTTGAAAATTTCCGCCACTACAACCAGCGCTATGGCTACGCCCGGGGCGACCGTTTGCTTAAATTCGTGGCTCTGCTGCTTTTCGACAAGCTGCGCGAGCTTGGAAATCCGACGGATTTCGCCGGCCACATGGGTTCCGACGACTTCGTTTTGTTGACCACCCCCGACCGTTTCCGCTCGGTGTGCGGCGAAGTCATCCGGTCCTTTGACCGCCTCATCCTGCAATACTACGACAAGGAAGACCGCGAAAAAGGGCGTTTTATGCTGAAAAACCGCAAAGGCGAGGAAACGAGCCACGCGGTCATGGCCATCACCCTTTCGGTCATCACCAACGAAAACCGGGGCCTGGGCCATTTTGTCCAGATCAATGACATCGCGTGGGAGCTCAAACAATACGCCGCCACGTTCAAACGCAGTGAAATGGTGGTCGACCGTAGAATCTCTTAGAACCCCTTGACGGTTTTCCCTTAGCTGTGCTATTTTTTTCGGCCCCATAGCCCCTTGAATAAGGGGGCTGTGCCGGGCATGTGCGCCGCGATAGCTCAGTTGGTAGAGCATTCGCCTGAAGAGCGAAGTGTCGGCGGTTCGACTCCGTCTCGCGGCACCATCTTCCAACACCGGAGCTGCGCCGAGGTAGCTCAGCTGGTAGAGCATTCGATTCGTAATCGAAAGGTCGTCGGTTCAATCCCGATCCTCGGCTAAGATTTCATTCCACCCGGTTGACGCGGCCCTTCGGGCGGCACAAGGCCGGGCGCATGAGGGACATTCATGGCTACAGCACTTCGACTGCTTCGCACCGGGACGACCAAACGCCCCTGCTACCGCATGGTCGTCATCGACCAGGCCCGCGCCAACAAGGGCGCCATCATCGAGAATCTGGGCTCGGTGCCCGTGCTGAGGGCCTCGGACCAGGCGCAGCTGAACGTCGAGCGCGTGAAGTATTGGGTCGGCGTGGGCGCCGTGGTCAGCGAGTCCGCCAAGACCGTGCTGAAGCGCACAGGCCTTTACCTGGCGCCCTCCGCCAGCAAGCCCAAGGCCAAGAAGAAGGCCGCCGCGCCCAAGGCCGCTAAGGCCCCGGCGAAAAAGAAAGCGTCATGAAGCAGCTGGTCGAGGTCCTGTGCCGCGGCCTCGGCCTGGCCGTGGACCCGGCCGGCATCGTCGAGGAGCGCTCGGGTGAGGACGTCACCGTCACCCTGAGCCTGCCCGTCGAGGACCTGCAGAAGATCGACGGTCGCGACCATCGCACCGCCAAGGCAGTCCGCCAGGTGCTTTCAGCCGCGGCCGCGGCGGGCAAAGTCCGTTTCCATCTGGTGGCCCGCGCCAGTTCCTGAGGCGCTATGCAAGTCCTGATCGTCGCCCTGTTCCCGGAAACGCTGGGTTCGCACCTGGACAGCAGCATTCTGGGCCTGGCCCAGAAAAAAGGGCTGTTCCAGTGGCAAGCGCTGGCCTTGCGCGAATTCTGCGGCGACAAGCACGGCACGGCCGACGACCGGCCCTTCGGCGGCGGGGCCGGCATGGTGCTCAAAGCCGAGCCGGTGCTGGATGCCATCCGCGAGGCCCGTGGGCGCCTCCCCAAGGCGAAGGTCCTGCACCTGAGCCCCCGGGGCCGGCGCCTCGACCAGGCCCTGGCCCGCGAGCTGGCGCAGGAAGAGTCTCTGATACTGCTGTGCAGCCACTACGAAGGCCTGGATGAACGGGCCATGGGCGGCGTGGACCTGGAACTCAGCGTCGGGGACTTCGTGCTCAGCAGCGGGGAACTGGCCGCCTGCGTCCTGGTCGACGCGCTGGTGCGGCTGCTTCCGGGGGTGCTGGGAAACGCCGCCTCCGCCGACGAGGAAAGCTTTGAAAACGGCCTGCTGGAATACCCGCACTACACGCGGCCGGCCGCGGCGCCCTTCGGGTCCGTTCCGGAGGTGCTGCTCAGCGGGAACCACGCGGCCATCGCCGCCTGGCGCCGCCGGCAGAGCCTGAAGACCACCTATGAGCGCCGTCCGGACCTTTTGGGCCGCGGCGCCCTGGACAAAGAAGACGTCGCTTTCCTGCGATCCCTAGGGTGGCAGGGCGGGTCGGACGCTCACAACGCAAAACAAGATCGAAAGGGGAACCCATGAAAGGCTTGCAGGCTATCCTCCACCAGGTGGAGGCGAAATACCTTAAGAACGAGACCCACAATTTCAGGGCGGGTGACTCCGTCAAAGTGCACCTGAAGGTCAAGGAAGGCGAGAAGGAGCGCGTGCAGATTTTCGAAGGCACCGTGATCGGCCGCGGCAAGGACGGCACCCGCCAGTTCTTCCGCGTCCGGCGCATCGCCAGCGGCGTCGGGGTGGAGCGCGCCTTCCTCTTCAATTCGCCCAACATCGTCAAGATCCAGGTGACCCGCAGGGGCACGGCGACCCGCAGCCGCCTGTACTACCTCAAGGGCAAGTCCGGCAAGGAGGCCCGCATCACCGAGGCCCGGCACGAGGACGTCAAGCCGGCGGAACCGGTCGCGGCGCCGGCGCCTCAGCCGTCCGCTCCGGCTTCAGCGCCCAAGTGAAGAGCGCATCGACGACAAAGGAAAACGCCGCCCTGAGAGGGGCGGCGTTTCCGCTTTCAGGGGGCCTTCCGGGCTTGGTGGCCGGCATCGACGAAGCGGGGAGGGGCCCGCTGGCCGGCCCCGTGTCCGCGGCCGCCGTGGTGCTTCCCGACCCACTGCCCGAGGCCCTTCTGGGGCTGGATGACAGCAAGAAATTGAGCCCGGCCCGGCGCGAGGTCCTGGAAGGCCTCATCAAACAACATGCCGTGGCCTGGGCCGTGGCCTCGGCCAGCGTCGACGAGATCGAGTCCCAGAACATATTGAGGGCCACGCATCTGGCCATGCGGAGGGCCTTGGCCTGCCTCGGCACCGCGGCGGGCTCCGCGATGGTGGACGGCAATTCCGATCCGGGCCTGGGAATTCCCACGCGCTGCATCGTCGGAGGGGACGCCCTGGTGCCCTGCATCTCCGCGGCTTCCATCCTCGCGAAGGTGGCGAGGGACCGCTGGCTGCGTGACATGGACGCGCTCTACCCCGGCTACGGTTTTTCAAGGCACAAGGGCTACGGGGGGGCGCCCGAGCACCGTGATGCGCTCCTGCGTCTGGGGCCCTCCGCGATCCACCGGCCCTCCTTCCTCAGGAAAATCCTGGGAGCCGCGCCATGAGCCGGCGCCTCGGGGAACTCTACTGGATATTCCTGGCCCTGGTGCTTCTGGTCGTGCTGGCGCGGACCCTGGCCTTCCACAGCCGCATGATCGCCTTCCCCTATCCCCTGGACCTTTCCGAACCAGCCCAGGGACTGCTCGCCCAGGGCGTGGCCGCGGGATATTCGACCGGTGATCCGGCCAATTTCCCGGAGCTTTCAAACCACTACGGGCCCTTCTACAGCCTGGTCACCGGCGCGCTCTGCCGTTTCGGGATCGCCTGCGACCTGCGGTCCCAGCGGATGCTCAGCGCCGTCTTCATCGCCCTCCTCCTCCTGATCTTGGGCCTGGTCTGCCGCCGCGCGCGCGCGGGATGGCTGGAGACCGCTGCCCTGGCCTTGTGGGCCTACGAGCTGCTGCTGATCCATCTGACGCCCATAGCCCGCCCGGACGCCCTGGGCACCCTGCTGTGGTTCGCGGGCCTGGCCCTGCCCTTCCTGGCGGCCTATTCGGGGCCGTCCCTGGCGCTGGCGGCGCTTTTGTTCGCGCTGGCCGGCCTCACCAAGGTCTACTTCCTGGTCGGCCCGCTCTTCCTGGCCCTGGGCTTGATCCTGCTCCGGCGTCCGAGAGCCTTGGCCATTTTCGTGGCCTTCCAGGGGCTGGCGCTGGCCTTGGCGGGGCTTTGGATAGCCGAGTGCTATCCCTACGACCTTTACGTATCCGTGCTCAACCAGACCAACAACCTGAACTTCGACCAGGCCCACATGCTGCTGCAATTGTGGGTTCTGCTTTGGGTGGCTTCCCCCTGCTTTGCGCCGCTGCTCATCGGGGCGGGCCTGTCGTTGAGGCGGGATCCCGCTGGCGAGCCCGACGGCAGGGAATGGGGGCTCTACGGAGCGCTGGGTCTCCTGCTCTTCATCACCGTCTTCGGCGGGGCGGAAGGCGGCCTGTTCACCTACCTGGTCCAGCTGGCGATGCTGCCCTTCGCAGCCTGGTTCGCGTTTTTCCGGCCGGCCAGGCCCCTGCGGAGGGGCCTGCTGTGCGCGCTCCTTGTGTTGAACGCCGTCTGCGCCTCCAGGGTGGCTGTGCACAAGGGATTTGAACCCGGAGGCCCGGTCCTGCGGAACTGGGAGGCGGCGGACGCCCTGGTGGCCAAGGCCCGGCAGCCCGTGGTTTCAAGCGACCTGGACCTTTCCGTGGAGGCGCGCGGCCTGCCCGTCTTCGACACCGGGCTGAGCGACTTCAGCTGGCTACTGTTTTTGCGGCCTGAAACCTGGAAGACCCGGCTCTTTCCCCACAGCGCCGACATGGTCGGCCGTTACAGGGCCTGGCAGGAAAGGACCCGGCTCGCCCTGGAAAATCCGCGCACCGACCTGGTGGAGGTCACCGACTACGGCCACTACGGGTTTTGGGACCTGCTGCATTCCAGGTTCCGCCCCCTGGGGCGCATCCAGATCGCCTATCCCCAATGCGGCTGGGCCGTCTACTGGCTCGAATTCTACGTGCCCAAGGGCCCGGCCCCTGCGTCCAAGGAAAACACCGCACCAAAGAAGTGAACCCAGGCATCACCGCAACACCGCCCCGGCCTTGTCCTCAAGAGGTCCCATGAATCGCGCCGCCCAGATAGTAGAGAACCAGCTTTCCGCGCAGGAGCCGCCTTTGCGGTCCTGGCCCAGCGCGGAGCGTCCCCGGGAACGCCTGGAAGCCCTGGGCGTCCGCCAACTGGCTGATGCCGAACTGCTTGCCATGGTCCTGCGCACGGGCTCCGCCGGCGCCAGCGCCCTGACCCTGGCCAGGAAACTGCAGGCCTTGGCCGGGCTTCGGGGCGGCTTCGGGAAACTGCAATTGTCGGATCTGCGCGCCTTGCGCGGGGTGGGCTCCGCCAAGGCTGCCGCGGTCCTGGCGGCCCTGGAATGGGGCCGGCGCCAGCAGATGGAACCGCGCAGGGAAGGCGCTCTGCGCGGTCCTGGGGCCGCCTGTGAGGCCCTGAGGGCCCTCCTGGGGGACAGTCAGCAGGAGCAGGTGGCGGTCCTGGCCTTGGACGCGCGCCGCCGCGTGCTGGCCCAGGAGGTGGTCAGCCAGGGGACGCTCACGCAGAGCCTGGCCCATCCCCGCGAGATATTCCGGACGGCCATCAAGCTGGGGGCGGCGGCCGTGGTGGTCGGCCACAACCATCCGTCCGGCGATCCCGCGCCCAGCCCCGACGATCACGCCCTTACCCGGCGCCTGCGGGAGTCGGCCGAGATCCTGGGCATACCGCTGGTGGACCACATCATCGTCGGCAGGGACGGCTTCCACAGCTACGCGGACACGGAATGGCGCATTTGAAGAGGTTTCAAAGAGCTAAGAGGGCGTCTTTTCCGCCTGTCAGGCTTAACTGCGGCTCGAAAATCCGCGAGGAAGGGGAACGTTCATGGGGCGCAAAATAGCGGACATCGTTGCGATTGTATGGGGTGGCGCGATCCTCGCGCATGCGGCGACTCTGGTGTTCAACGGTTCGCAATCCGGGTCTGCCGGCGGAGGAGGGACCGCCTACCGGGCGGGAAGCTTGGCCGGCGTGCTTTTCGGCCTGGTATTTTTTTCCGCGGGCCTTTACGACTTGATCCGCGGAAGCGGGAAAAAATAGCGGAAAACGGCGGCTCCGGAATGCCCGAGCGTTGGCCGGCCTTCAGGGACTGACGGACCAAACAGGCATGGGCGCGGGGCCGTGTTTCAGCTATGCTGTTGTTTATTGCCCGCCGGCGTCCGGCCGGGGGGCGCGAGCGCGGATGCGCCGGGGAGCGAAGGAAAACAATGCGGGATCCTAAGAGCACACCTAAAAGGAAATTGGGCGCGGCGAAAAGCAAAAGCGCGGCGCCGGGCGCGGGCAAAGCGAGGCGCGCGGGCGCAGTCAAATCCGCTACAGCCATCGGGGCCAAACGCTCGGACGCGGCGAAGCCTTCGCGTGCCGGAAAGCGCGGCGGCATGCTGGTGCGCGCGTCGGGCAGCGCTTCCGTGCGCGCTCCGGGCGCGTCCGCGGTTCGCGGCGCGCAGCGCAAAGCGCCGCTGACCAAGCCTGCCTTGCGTAAACCCGCGCCGCGCCTGGCTGTGGATGACGGCATCGGTCCCGTGGAGATCGCGCCACCGAAGGACGCGCCGCGGACCATCGGCATCATGGCTGCGGAAGCGGCCATGGATAAGAAAGCTTTCGATGTGGTGGTGCTGGATGTGCGCGGCATCTCCGGGCTCTGCGATGAAATGGTGGTCGCCTCCGCGCGTTCGGTGACGCATTTGTCCGCCGTGTGCGATGGAGTGGAAGAGGCTTTGCGCCTACACGGAGAGCGTGTTTTGCACTCCGACGGACGCCACAGCTCGGAGCCGGATTGGATCCTGCTCGATTACGGAGACCTCATGGTGCATTTATTCCGCCCGGAGGCCCGGCTGCAAACTAGGCTGGAGGATTACTACGCTTCGGCCCGTCTCGTCGCCAAGTGGAAAAATGATTGAAAAACAAGGATATTCAAGCTTCCTGGAGAACGGCACAAAGAGGGACTTTCGACGGCAGAGAAAAAGCGAAGATTTAAAAGAAATATGTTGACGAAAATTTAAATATCGCTATAATCACCATCCCTCGCACACAGCAACAGGGTGTGCGATTTTCCTTGAGAAGAGCTCAAGGGGCGGCTTGGCTAGTCTGGAAGAGCCGTTCGGTCTTTGAAAACCAAATTGGAAGACGACGGGTCCTTGGTTAAATCGGGTGCTTTTCCCCACCGGGAAAGCATCCAAAGAAACAAATAGAGCATTGACCAGACTTTCTTATGGAGAGTTTGATTCTGGCTCAGGACTAACGTTGGCGGCGTGCGTAATACATGCAAGTCTTACGGGTTGGGGGCAACTCCAATCAGTGGCGAACGGGTGAGTAACACGTGGATGATCTACCCTTCAGACTGGGATAACTAGCCGAAAGGTTAGCTAATACCGGGTATGACCACGGCCAGTACCACTGGCTGAGGTAAGAGCAGGGGACCGCAAGGCCTTGCGCTGAAGGATGAGTCCGCGGCTGATTAGCTAGTTGGCGGGGTAATGGCCC
>DATHOE010000043.1:0-46639 GCA_035485275.1 bacterium | reverse complement strand
ACCTTGGCGTCCAGGGCGCCGAAGGGCTCATCCAGGAGGAGAACCCTGGGGCGCGGCGCCAGGGCGCGGGCCACGGCCACGCGCTGCCGCTGGCCGCCGGACAGCTGGCTCGGAAAACGGTTGCCGTAGCCGGACATCTGGACCAGTTCCAGGAGCTCCTCGACGCGCGCCTTGGCTTCGGCCGCGGGCACCTTGCGCACCTTGAGGCCGAAGGCGATGTTCTCGCGCACGGTCATATGTTTGAACAGGGCGTAATGCTGGAACACGAAGCCCACGTTGCGCTCGCGGGCGCTGAGCGTGTTCGCCTCCGTGCCGGTGAGGATGACCTCGCCGGAATCCGGCGTCTCCAGGCCCGCGATCATGCGCAGGAGCGTGCTCTTGCCGCTGCCGCTGGGGCCCAGCAGGGCCAGCAGTTCGCCGGTCTCCACCTTGAAACTCACGCCGTCGACGGCCTTGAAGGCGCCGAAGGTCTTGGTCAGGCCGCGCACCTCGATGCTCATGGGGCCTCCAGGCCGCGGGACGCCTCTCGCAGCAGCCCCGCCTGCCTATGGTGGGACCATTGCTTGAGCACCAGGGTGACCAGGGCCAGCAGCGTGAGCAGCGAGGCCACCGCGAACGCGGCGGAAAATTGGTAGTCGTTGTAGAGGATCTCGACATGCAGGGGCAGGGTGTTGGTCAGCCCGCGGATGTGGCCGGAGACCACGCTGACGGCGCCGAACTCGCCCATGGCCCTGGCGTTGCAAAGGATGATGCCGTAGAGCAGTCCCCATTGAATATTGGGCAGGGTCACGTGCCTGAAGATCTGCCAGCCCCCGGCGCCGAGCACCATGGCGGCCTCCTCCTCGTCGCGGCCGAGGGCCTCCATCAAGGGCACCAGTTCCCGGGCCACGTAGGGGAAGGTCACGAAGGAGGTGGCGATCATGATGGACGGCCAGGAGAAGAGGATGGCGATGCCGTGGTCGCCCAGCCAGGGGCCGAACCAACCCTGCATGCCGAAGACCAGCACGAAGATCAGTCCCGCGATCACGGGCGACACGCTCAAAGGAAGGTCGATGAGGGTATTGAGGAGCCCTTTGCCCCGGAAATCGAATTTCGTCAGGGCCCAGGCCGCGGACAGGCCGAAGACGGTGTTGAGCGACACCGCGACGCCGGCCGCCATCAGGGTCAGCTTGACGGCGTGCAAGGTGTCGGGATCCGCGACCGCGGCCGCGTAAACCCGCACGCCGTCCCGGAAAGCCTCCGTGAAAACCAACATCAGGGGCAGCAGCAGGAAGAGCCCCAAAAAGCACAGCACGAATGCGATCAGCAGGCGCCGCACCCAGGGCGCTTCGCCGCGGCCGGCGCCTGAAAGGGGCGCCCTCGAGGCGCCATAACTTGTGGGCAAGGCTCCCGCCATGTCCCCCCCTACGCCAGGCCGCGGCTGCGCGCCGCCCAGGCCTGGATGCCGTTGATGGTCAGCAGTACGCCGAAGGCCGCCACGAGCATCACCACGGCGATGGCCGTGGCGCCGGCGTAATCGTACTGCTGGAGCTTGGTCATGATGAGCAAGGGGACGATCTCGGTGCGCATGGGGATGTTGCCGGAAATGAAGACCACGGAGCCGTATTCGCCCAGGGCCCGCGCGAAGGCCATGGCGAAACCGGCGAGGCAGGCCGGAAACAAGGCGGGAAAGACGACCCAGCGCAGGGTCTGCCAGCGGCCGGCGCCCAAGCAGGCGGAGGCCTCCTCCATGTCCGCCTCCATGCCTTCGATGACCGGCTGCACGGTGCGCACGGTAAAGGGCAGGCCGATGAAGACCAGAGCCAGGGTGACGCCGAGGGGGCTGTAGGCGAGCTTGATGCCGAGGGGCGCGGCCAGGCGGCCGATCCAGCCGTTGTCCGCGAAGAGGGTGGTCAAGGTGATGCCGGCCACGGCCGTGGGCAGTGCGAAGGGCAGGTCCACGAAGGAGTCCAGCAGGGCCCTCCCCGGGAATTCATAGCGCACCAGCACCCAGGCCACCACCAGGCCCGCCGCGGCGTCGAAGGCCGCGGCCAGGAAGGAGGCCCCGAAGCTCAGGCGGTAGGCCGCCAGCACCCGGGGCGAGCTCACCGCCGCCCAGAACGCGCCCGGCCCCATGCCCGCGGCCCGCAAAAAGAGCGCGGCGAAGGGGATGAGGACCAGCAGGCCCAGGTAGGTCAGGGTGACGCCAAGATTGATTCCCAGGCCCGGAAGCACGTTGCGGCCGCGGCGCATTGCCATGGATTTCCTTGAGGGGCGCGGCCTAGTTGGCGGCCGGCTGGTAAATCTGGTCGAAGACGCCGCCGTCGGCGAAATGCTCCCGCTGGGCCTTGCCCCAGCCGCCGAAAACCTTGTCGATGGTGAAGAGCTTCAGCTTCGGGAAACGCGCGGAATATTCCTTGAGCACCTTGGGGTCGCGGGGCCGGTAGCCGTTGCGGGCCGCGATCTCCTGCCCCTCCGGGCTGTAGAGGTATTCAAGGTAGGCCTGAGCCAATTTGGTGGTGCCGTGCCTGAGTGCGTTGGCCTCGACCAGCGCCACGGACGGCTCCGCCAAGATGCTGGCCGGCGGGACCACCACCTCGTACTCGCCCGGCTCGCGCCGCGCGGCCAGATGGGCCTCGTTCTCCCAGCCCACCAGCACGTCGCCGATGCCCCGCTCCACAAAGGTGGTGCTGGCCCCGCGCGCGCCGCTGTCGAGCACCGGCGCGTGCCGGTAAAAGGCCGTCACGTAGGCCCGCGCCGCCGCCTGGTCACCGTGGTGGCGCTTGAGGGCCGCGCCCCAGGCCGCCAGATAGGTCCAGCGCGCGCCGCCGCTCGTCTTGGGATTCCCGGGGATCAGGCTGACTCCCGGTCGGACGAGGTCGTCCCAATCCCTGATGTGCCTGGGATTGCCCTTGCGCACCAGGAAGACGATGGTGCTGGTGTAGGGGGCGCTGTGGCCGGGGAGCTTCCCTTCCCAGTCGCGCGGCAGCAGCTTGGCCTGGTCGGCGATGGCGTCGATGTCCGCGGCCAGGGCCAAGGTGACCACGTCGGCCGGCAGCCCTTCGATGACCGCTCGGGCCTGGCTTCCCGAGCCGCCATGGGACTGGTTGATGGTCACGGTCTCGCCGGTCAGCTTGAGCCAATGGGCGGCGAAAGCCTGGTTGTATTGCGCGTAAAGTTCGCGGGTGGGGTCGTAGGAAACGTTCAACAAGGAGCTGTCCGCCCGCAGGCAGGCGCTGAACAGCAAGGCGCAGGCCAGGCTTCCGGCGAAACTGAACCGTTTTGAAACGCCCACGGGATCCCCATTTTTAGGTTTGAAAATCATACGGAAAAGAACTTAAAGCCTTATCACAAAAATGTCAATATAAAGTGTATCTTTTTTATCAGCTTTATTTAACATTCCAAAAATCTAGGCCTTAGGCTCCAGCCGGCGCAGCCGGGCGTCCCGGCAGGGCGGCCAGCCCCACAAGGCCTCGCCGATCAATTGCTGCAGCAACCGGCCGCCTTCGAGCAAGGCCAAGCTGGGGCGGTTGAAGAGGCTGTCGTCCACGCTGAAAACGCGGCCCGTCCTGGCGGCCTCCACCCGGTCCCAGCCTTCCATCTTCATCCACTGCTCGGGTGCCTGCGACAAGCCAATCCCGCACAGGCTCAGCACCACGATTTGGGGGTCGAATTCCATGACCTCTTCCCAGCTCACCTCCAGGCTGTGGCTGCCCGGCGCGGTCAAAAAGGCCTCCCCTCCGGCGGCGCGGACCAGGTCCGGGACCCAGTTTCCGGCGGCCATCGGCGGCTGGTGCCATTCCTCGATGAACACCCGCGGACGCTCAAGGCCCGCAGGCGCGCGCGCCTCCAACGCGGCCCAGCCCTCATCCCAGCGCAACGCCAGGGCCGCAGCCTCGGATTCCAGGCCCAAGGCGGCGCCCAACTCCAGGAGACAGGAACGCACCTCCCCCAGGCGCCGCGGATCCTGGTGCAGCAGGGCCGCCCCCGCGCGCTTCAGCGCGTCCACCAGGCCCGCCTGGCAAAGGCTGCTGGTCAGGATCAAATCCGCGTCCAGGGCCAGCACCTCGGCGGCCTTCAGGTTGGACCAACCCTGCAGGCGGGTCCATTCCCGGTCCGCCGGGACCTCGCAGTAGCGGGTCACCGCTCGCAAGCGCTCTCCGGCTCCGAGAGCCAGAATCCAGTCCGTCTGCGAGGGCGCCAAGGAGGCGATGCGTTGGGGTCTCACCGGGAATCCGAAGCCAGTATCCAAACGTCGTGAATGGCGCCGTCCATTGCCAGGGCTTTGCTCAAGGTGCCTTCCATGCGCCAGCCTTCAGCCTTCAGCAAGGCGGCCCGATGGGGCGCATCGGAGCTGACATAGGACCGCGCGGTCGAGCCGGCCGGGGCGCGCAGGCTCTCCAGGAGTTCCTTCTCCGCAAACTCGAAACCGGGATGGCAGAAAATATCCAGCAAGGTGTTTCCCCGGCCCAAGGAGGGGTCGGGCGTCACGAAGCCGTATCCGACCACCGCCCGGTTGTCCCTCTTCACCGCGATCCGGCAACGATGATCCCCGGCGAGGAAGCCCTTGTACAGGTCGAGAAAAGGCCATTCCCAGGCTTTGCGGCCGCGCAGCTTGTAGGCGTAGGAGCGCAGGGCCGGGCCGCCCGGCCGGAAATTCAGGGCCTCCAACTGCGGCCAATGTTCCCACGCCGGATCGACCAATTCCCAAGCCCCCGGGGAAAACCGCGTTTCCAGCGCGTCCGGATCGGGCACGCGTTCCATGTCGCCCGATCCCGGCTCCACTCCGCGGAAACCGGACTTGAGGTACAGATGGTAGGGAGGGCCGTCGAAATCCGTGGAAAGCCCGATGAAGCCGCGGGGTTCCCGCAGCGCATAATCCTGGACCACGCGCGCCATCAGCAGAGCCGCCGCGCCCTTGCGGCGGTGCTTTTTCGGCGTGAACACATGTCCCAAAATGGCCGTGTGCCCGGCCTCAACCGTCATGATGTGGCTGAAGGCGTCCCGGCCGTGCCGCAGAAGGTAAAAGCGGCAGGCCAGTCCCGGCGTGCCCTGCGGACCCAAGGCCTGTTCCAGGTGCCAGGACCACAGGCCTCCCTTGTGGCGAAGGAAGTCCATGATCAAGGGGCCCTGCTCCGCGTCCGGGGCGAGGACGACCCCGAGCTCGGCTTCCTCCCCGTTTTTCAAGATCCCTGTCCCCAAGGGGCTGTACATCGCCGGACTCCATCCGTGAAAACGGGGTTCAGCCCCGCCGAAAAAAACACCCTGGCAAAAACTAGTACATTGTACTGGTTGGTCCGCTCCCCGCGTTGACACTGCGGGGAGGCCGGACTAGATTCATCCAGCTTCGGCGTCCATGGAACGCCGGACCAAAACCGCATGCCGGGGGGCGTGATGACTTTGCGGGAAGTTCTCAATCTTTGGGCCTATCTGATGCTGGTGCTGGCGCTGGCGGCAGCCTCTTTCATCTTCGACGACCTTGTTCACCACCAAAACCTGGATTTCGCCGAGGGCATGTTCACCGTGGCGTCGCTGGCCCCCTTCATCCTCCTGCTGGTCACGGGCCAGGCCTTTGGCGTGGATTTCATCGGCGGCCTGATGTGGAGCAATTCCGGGGCCGCCCAGGGGAATTTCCGCCGGGAACTGTCCATGGCGCGGTCGGGAAACGGGCGCGACGCGGCATTGGGCATGCTGCTGCGCGACCGCATTTTCGGCGACACGCGCGCGCTGATGGCGATCCTTGAGATGGCGCGCCACGACAAGGAAATGCTGCCCGAGGCCATGCGGGCCACCCACCGCCTGCTGGCGAACTGGAAGCTGCCCAAGCACGAACGGGACCATGTCGGCCGCCTCATGTCCCAAATCAAGATCTCAAAATTGGCCGGAGAAGCCTAGAACGACGATCCGTTCAAGGATAGGCGCCAAGCCGCCGCCAGGGCGGCGGCCAGAAAAACAGGCCCCAGCCAGCGGCGCAGGGGGGGCACGGCCATGAAGCCGGCCAAGCCCAGCCCAAGGAAGACTTGAATCAATATTAGTCGGTAAATAGGGGCTTGAGAGGCCGGAGAAAAAAGGGCGAGCGCCAATACCAGGGAAAAGAGGCCCGCCGCCATCCACGGTTTTTTTCGGAACAATAGGGCCCAGCCCAGTCCCAGCGCCGCAAGCCCCGGCCAAGTCCAATCCCTGCCCAGGTCTAGGACCAGACGCCACAGCCCCGCGAACACACCGTCGCTCCCATGATTCAGGCCCGCTCCCTCAGCGACGTTGAACATCGGGCGTCCGAGGCCGAGGGGCATAAGGAGGAAATAGCACAGCGCCATCCCCGCCAGCGCGGACAAAAGCGGAGGCAAAACGATGCGACCCAACGAAGGCCAGGCAGGCCAGGCGCGGCGCTTCCAACGCGCCTCGAAGAGCAGGATCCCGTAGCCCGGAAGCAGGGCGACCTGGACCCACCCATTCAGGGGCAGACCTGCGCCGAAAAGGAAAGCTGCCAAGCCCAGGGCCACCGGCGCCGGGCAAAGAGACGAATCCGGCCCCTCGCTTCCGCGCAGAAGTCCGACCGGACAGACCAAGCCGGCGTCGCGCACGCGCAGGACCGCCAGCGAGGTGCCAAGGGCCAATGCCAGGTCCGGGGTGGAAAGGCCGACGTTCATGACGGCCGTCAGCGCCGCGCCTCCCAAGGCAAAGGCCCCCAGGTAGACCCGTTGCGCGGCCCATGGCGCAAATTCACGGCCAGCTTGGTAGAACAAAGCGGCGGACAGGGCCGCCACCGTAAGGGTGAAAGCAATATAAAGACCGGAGTCAAAGCTCATACCCTCACCGGAAGGCGCCTCAACAAGGCAATGGAAAGGCGGGGATGCCCGGCCCTGAGCAGGCCGGCGCCGGAACCGAGCTCAAGCCCGCGCCGCCGGCAGGCGTCCACGAAATAATCCCTCAGCGCGCCGCGCTGGCGCCAGGCTTCGCTGTCAGCCCGGGATCCGGCACCCGCCTGCACCCGCGCAAGGCCGGCCAGCAAATCCGCCAGCTGCACGCAGGCGCTGCGGCCGGAGGAAGCCTCCTTCAAGGCCCGCAGCCCGCCGCCGCCCCGGTTCCAGGCCGCGGTCAGCGCGGGGCTCTGCTCCTGCCAGCGCATCCCCGTGCGCTGGTCCGGAAAGACGCTCCAGCGCCCCGGCGGCCAGGCCCCGGCCGCCCTCTTCCACAGCTTGGCATACAAAGGGCGCAAGCGTTGGGACTCGCTCCGGGCGCGGGACGCCGGCGACTGCGCCGAGGGCCGCCACAGCAAGACCTCCACCCGCAGCGCCCCGGCCGAGGCCGCCACTGCCGCGAACTCCAGGAAAGCCCGCGCGGCCTGCAGACGCGGCTCGCGGGTGCGCAGGCCTGTCCACTTCAGTTCTTTCATGCCGGCAGCGCGCAGGACCCGGCGCAATTCGCGTTCCAGGGCCAGGAGCACCTTGGCCGGACCGCTGATCGATGCGGCGGAGCGCAGGGCGTCCTCTTCCCCGCCGGAGTCGTCGCAGTACAGCACATAGTCCGCGGGCTTCCGCAATCCGGCGGATCCGCCGCGCTCAGCCCTGTCCACCGCGATCCAATTCCAGTTTCATCCTCTCAAGCCCCCCGCGGGGGCCGGACGGAGTCCAGCCCAGGCGCGAAAGCAGCTTGTCGATGCGCAAGCCCGCGTCCAGGGGCCGCTTCGCCTTCTGGGCCAGTTCGGCGGTGCGCGCGGCCTTCAAGAGCCCCGGATCCAGGCCGAAGACCTCGGCGGCCAGCAGGCCGAAGGCGTAACGGTCGATGACCTCGGGTCCGGCGGCGTTGAAAACGCCGTGTTCGCCGCGCTCCACGAGGTCGAGGCTCGCCCGGGCAAGGTCGCGGTTGTAGGTGGCTGAGGTGGCCTGGTCCGAGGGCAGGGTCATGGCCTGGCCCGCGCCGAGCCGGGCCCTGAGCTGGTAGATGAAGTTCTTGCCCTGCGGCTCCGGCCCGTAGACCACGGCCGTGCGCAGGATCAGGGCCCCGGGGCAGGCGGCCCGCACCAGCGCCTCGCCTTCGAGCTTGTCCCGCCCGTACACGCCAAGGGGCGCGGTCGGAGCCGATTCGTCATAGGGGCCGCCGCGTTCCCCGAAGACATAGTCCGTGGAATAGCAGACCAGGGAGGCTCCGATGGAAGCGCAGGCCTTGGCCACGGCCTCGGGCGCCAACGCGTTGAGCAGCCTGGAGCGCGCGGGATCGTCCTCGCAGCCGTCCACCCAGGTCCAGCCGCTGGGCAAAAAAACGGCCGCGGGGCGGCGCTCCCGCACGGCGGCCCCCAGAGCCTCCAGGTCGGAAAGGTCCAGCTTGAAGAGGCGCGGATCCACCGCGTGCTCATGGTAGGAGCCGGCCCAGGCCCGTCCGCGGCGCTCGCAGTCCAGGGCCAGCGCCCGGCCGACCTGCCCGGAGGCGCCGAGGATCAGCGCATCCGTCACGAGGCCGGGCCTTCCCCGTCCTGGGTCCGGCCCAGGCTGCCGCCGGGATGGTAGGCCCGGAATTGGTCGGCGGTGAAACGCTTGTGGTGCTGCAGGGCCACTCCCAGGGCGTTGAGCACCAGGATCTCGGCCAGGACGCTGTTGCGCGGCGCCAGGTCGAGTTCGTCGCCCTCCCTGCGCACCCCGGCGCGCAAAAAAACCTCGCTGCGGCGGGCCAGCCAGCTGTCCGGCCGGCCGCCCACGCCCAGGATGCGGGCGCCGTTGCGCTGGAGCGTGTCCACCGCGGCCTTCAGCTCCCCGGTCTCGCCGCTGTTGCTGATGGCCACCACCACGTCCCCGGCGGCGACCTGTCCGCTGGCGCCGTGGCCGGCCTCCGTGGCGTGCAGGAAGAAGGCCGGCGTGCCGGTGCTGCTGTAGCTGCTGGCGATGAAGCCCGCGACGTACTCGCACTTGCCCACGCCCGTCACGTGCACCCGCCGGCCTTTGGCTTCGGCCTCGAGGATCATGCGCCCGGCCTGTTCCAGGGGTTCGACCGGGTAGGCCTCCGCCAGCGAACCCAATTCGGACAGCGCGACGCGCAGGTGCTCCCGCGCGGACAGGTCCAGGCCCGAGCCGGCCGCCTGGACCTGCGACGCGGGCGCGGAGGAGGCCAGGACGGTGACCGTGGGCGAGGGATCCGCACGGGCCAGCTCCTTCTTGATCTCCCGGTAGTCCCGCGACCAGCGCGCCTCCTCATCGGCGCTGAGCGCCGGCGTCTCCGGCGCCGTGCGCGCCGAACCCAGCACGCCCTCCCAGGCGAGGGCGATCTTCACGCAGGCGATGCCCTTGTGCTTGTCGCCGAAGCGGAAGGCCTCATGCAGGCGCCCCAGGCTGTCGCGGTAGGCGTCCATGGCCCGGACGTCGCCGGCCACGCAGGCGGACCAGGCCCTGCGCCAGGCGCCCGGAAAGAGGTTCGCGGACAGGGGCACGATCCCGTGCGGCGCCTCGGGGGCCACCCAGAAGCGGCGCCAGCGCTCGCGCAGCTTGCCCAGGGGTCCGTGGACCGGGGTGAAGAAGGGGAAAGCCTGCAGGGCCCTCCCCAAATACACGCCGAACTCGTGGCGGGCCTTGAAGTTGCGCGCGCCCTTGAGGTAGTTGCCCGCGGTGCGGACGTCGGCCGTGACCTTGACGCCGCACACATAGTCCAGGCGCGCCAACTGCTTGACCTCGCCGGTGCGCAGGCGGTCCTGGCGCCCCATGCGGTAGACGTCGGGGTTGTCGTAGAGGAACAGCGGCAGGCCCTTGCCCAGGCGCTGGTAGAGAGGGCTGATGTGGCGGTGGAACAGGGACCCCGCGTCTGGGATGTTCTCGACGGCCAGGGGGGCCACCACCGCGGCGGAGGCCCCCAGCTTGACGGCGTGCTCCAGGTTCGCCACCACGCCCTCCGCGGCGCGGTCGTTGATGCCGGCCCACAGGCGCGGGCCGCGGCCGCCGGACAGCGCGTAGTGCGCGGTCTCGGTCACCGCCAGGCGTATGCCGGGCTCGAAATGGTGCCATTCGCCCGAGGTCCCGTTCGTGAAAAGGGCCTGCGCGCCTCCGCTCCCGTTCTCCCCGCGCGCGAGGAAGGCGACCAGGCGCTCCTGGCTCGCGGCGTCGAAACGCCCCTGGGCGTCCAGGGCCGTGACCATGGGGACGCACAGGCCGTGGATCAGAGGGGCGCCGGGAAGAACGTAGTCCATCAAGGGATTCGAAGGAGGGGTTCGGGGTTCAAGCGTCGGGGGACGGGGCGTCCTTGGTGCGGGACGCCTCCTGTTTCGCGACCCAGGCCTTGATCTCCTCAAGGGCCTCAAGGACGAGCTTGGCCTTGCTCAAGCCGAACTGGAAGGGGTAGCGGTCTTCGGGATTGCGGCGCAGCACGATCATGGGATTCCCTTTGAATTCGCTCTCCTCGACGATGGCCATGGCCGCTCCTTTTGGGGTGAAAACGATGTCCGCTACCACAGGTAATTCAGGGGGTTCTGTACCCGGTCGTTCTTCCAGATCGTGAAGTGCAGGTGGGGGCCCGTGGTCCGCCCGGTCATCCCCACGCGGCCGATCAGCTGGTGCTGCTTCACCTTCTGGCCCACGTGCACCAAGATCGCGTTCAGATGTCCGTACAAGGTGCGGTATCCCTGGGCATGCTTGATGATGACGCACTTGCCGAAGCCGCCGTTCCAGCCGGCCAGGACCACGGTCCCGTCGGCCGCCGCGCCGACAAGGGAGTTGAAGGGCGCACCGATATCGACCCCATTGTGGAAGCGGGTGACCCCGGTGAAGGGATCCACCCGTTTGCCCATCATGGAGGTGTAGTGCCCTGCCAAAGGGGACCTGAAAAAATCCCTTTTGGCGAAGATTTCCTGCATGGGCGCGGTCAGCTGCTTGGGAGCCACCCCGGGCAGGAAAAGCACTTGTCCCTGGCTAAGGCCCAGCCAGCCGACCTGGTTGGCCGCCCGCACGGTCCCGCTCAGCAGGCCATAGTCCTTTTCAATGCTTTCGGCGGTTTCCGTGGCCCCGACCTGGTACAGGGAGCCCCTTTGGTTGGGCAAAAGCAGGGGGCGGCCCACGTAGGCGTTCAAGTGCTGCATGTCGGGGTTGAACCCGATGATGGTGCCGATGTTCAGTTTGGCCTGCTTGGCCAGGGTCCAATAGCTTTGGCGCTTCTTGACCGTGACTATTTCAACCTCAAAGTCCGCCTGGCGGACCGTCCGGGTCAGGTAGGCCGCCAAAGCCTGCTTGTCCTGCAGATTGGACCAGGTCAGCAGGTTTCCTGGCATGGGCGGTACCGGGGAGCGGCCCCAATGGACAAAGGCCCCGGCTCCAAGAGCCAGGACAAGGACAAGGACACCCAGGACAGCGTAAAGCACAGGCCATAGGGCCGAGGATCGGGCGGGTTTTAGGGGTGGGGTGGAAATTTGCTCTTTTTGCTCCATATACCTTCTATCTTACTATCGAAGCGGGGAATTTTAAAGGATATCGGTCCTAGACCGCGATATAGAGGTAAACCAACAGGCAAAGCATGACTCCGCTGAGCGTCAGCAAGGCCTGTGGGGCTAGCCAAAGTCCGGCAATGGTGAATAAAACGCCGGAAAGGAGCGAAAGTTCTATCCTGAAAAGCCAAACTTCCGGTTTTAGCCGAGATCCCAGCTTGAAGGACAGCCAATATTCAAATTTCTGGTATAGTTTCCGTGGTATCAAGGCCTTTTGAAGGCTTTCAAACCATGTAATATGGTAAAAATTGTCTATTTTTTCATATTTTTCATGTTCTATAGCCTTTTTATTCGTTTTTTCATGGGGTATAGTCGGTTCATCGGCTACTAAAATCGATTTTTTTGGTTCGTTTTCTCCACTAATCTCTATTTTTTTATCTTTTTTGACTATTTTTGACAGTTCCCTTGTGGAAATAGCGCTATTTTTAATATCAAAAGCGATCTCAGACAGCTTGGCCTGATCCTGGACTTTGAGCAATTCCCGCGCATGGCGCACAGAAATTACAGCGCGCGCTGTAAGATCCTGGACTTCCTTGGGCAAATCCAGGAGCCGGATGTATTCCGAGACCTGCTGCTGTTTCAAATTGAAGGACTTTGCGATATCGGCCTGGCTACGTCCGAACTCCTTGGCCAACCTCGAAAAAACCGTAGCCTTTTCAATGGGATTCAGGGGCAAGGAATCATTGGTGGTGAGGGTATGGTCCAGCATCTGTTCGTCGCTCAGGGACCGGACCAGGCTCTTGATGGTCTTGAAGCCCAGGTCCTTGCAGCAACGAAAGCGCCGTTCCCCGTCCGCGAGCTCATAATGCGGTTCCGGCCATGACGCGTCAAAAAGGGGGTTGCCCATGAGAATGGGCCGGACGATCACCGGATACAATTGCCCCTTTTCCCGGATGGACTGCTTGGTGGCTTCCATGGCCTCGGGGCTGAAATACTCCCTAGGCTGGAAAAAGCCCCGCTCGATCAGGTCCAGGGGCAGCTCGAGAATGCTCTCATGGGCTTGGCGCATGGCCAGCAGGATAGTTCGTTTGTTTCATTTTGGCAAGTCCATGGACTCAAGACCAAAGCCGGGCCAGGGGCCTCAGGCGGGCGGGACAAATTCCTGTTGCAAGAGCATCGGCAAATTCAGGTCATAGGGGGCCCTGGCGATGCCTTTTTCCGTGATGATGGCGCTGATCAGGGAATGGGGGGTGACGTCAAAGGCCAGGTGCAGGGCCTTCGTCCCCTTGGGGGCTATGCTCTTGCCCTGCACGAAGAGGACCTCCTCCGCGGAGCGCTCCTCAATGGGGATGTCGGAGCCCTGCCTCAAGTCCAGGTCCACGGTGCTGCTGGGCGCGGCCACATAGAAGGGCAGCCCGTGGTGCTTGGCCAGCACGGCCAGGCCGTAGGTGCCGATCTTGTTGGCGACGTCGCCCTGCGCCGTGATGCGGTCGGCGCCGACGATGACGAGGTTCACCTTGCCCGCGGCCATCAAGGCGGCGGCGCTGTTGTCCGTCACCAGGGTGTGGGGTATGCGCGCGTCCTTGAGCTCCAGGGCCGTGAGGCGGGCGCCCTGCAGGTAGGGGCGCGTCTCGTCGACCCAGACGTGGATCTTCTTGTGCTGCTTGAAGGCCGCGGTGATGCAGCCCAGGGCCGTGCCGACGCCGGCCGTGGCCAGGGCGCCGGTGTTGCAGTGCGTCAGCACCTGGTCGTTGTCGCGGATGAGGGCGCTGCCGTGGGCGGCGATGGCGTCGCACAGGCGCACGTCCTCGCGCTCGATGGCCTGGGCCTCCTCCACCAGCAGGGCCTTCAGGCTCGGCAGCTTGTGGTCGCGCCCGTGCCTGGCCCGCTTCAGCATGCGGTCGACGGCCCAGGCCAGGTTCACGGCCGTGGGGCGCGTGCTTTTCAGGTAGGCGCCGGCCTTGTCCATGTCCCGCATCAGCCCGTTCACGTCCTTGGCGCGGCTCGCCAGCACCGCCTGGGCCATCCCGTAGGCCGCGGCCACCCCGATGGCCGGCGCGCCGCGGACCTTCATGCTGCGTATGGCTTCGCCGGTTTCCTTCACGCCCCGGGTCGACACCGTGCTGACGCTGTGCGGAAGCTTGACCTGGTCCAGGACCTTGAGCGTCCCCTTGGACCATTGGAGCGGGCGGAGCATCAGACCTCCATGCCTTCGATGAGGGCGGCCATCAGCCGCGTCAGCTTGGGTTCGGCCTCGCCGGCGATGCGTATGATCTCGCGGATGTCGGCGGCCTTGAGCCGGTCGGCGACGCACTCGTCGGTGACCACCGAGATGCCCAGCACCTTGATGCCGGCGTGCACCGCGGCGATGACCTCGGGCACCGTGCTCATGCCCACGACGTCCGCCATGCCGCTGAGCCAGCGGTATTCGGCCGCGGTCTCGAGGTTGGGGCCGCTGACGGCCACATACACGCCGCGGTGGGCCCGGATCCCCAGCCTCATGGCCAGGCGCATGGCCTCGGAGGCCAGCTTGCGGTCATAGGGCTCGGACATGTCCGGCCAGCGGGGCCCCAGCGAATCGTCGTTCACCCCGATGAGGGGGTTGCACCCCTGGAGGTTGATGTGGTCGTCGATGACCACCAGGTCCCCGGGCTCGTAGGCGCGGTTCATCCCGCCCGCGGCGTTGCTGACCAGCATGTGGGTGCAGCCCAGCGCCTTCATCAGCCGCACCGGGAAGCTCACCTGCTGGGCGGTGTAGCCTTCATAGAGGTGGAAGCGGCCCTGGAAGGCCACCACGTCCTTGGAGCCGAGCCTGCCGAAGTGCATCTTGCCGTGGTGGGACTCCACCGTGCTGGCGGGCATGTGGGGGATGTCCTCGTAATCCACCACGCAGTCGGCCTTGATCTCGCGGGCCAGGGCGCCCAGGCCCGTCCCGAGGATGATGCCCACCTTGGGCTTGAACGTGGTCTTGTGCGCAATGGCGGCGACGGCTTCTGCGATCTTGGATTTCAGGTCCATCAGCGTTCCCTTTCGTGGGTGGCGTCCATCAACGGCCCAGCTCCTTGGATCGGTCGCGGGCGGCGGCCAAGGCCCTGTCGACCAGGCCGCGCAGACCGCCCTCCTCGAACACCCGGATGGCGGCGGCGGTGGTGCCGCCAGGGCTGGTCACGGCGGCCCTCAATTCGGCCGGGCTCTTTTCGCCGGCCTGGATCATGGCGGCCGCGCCGGTCAAAGTCTGGCTCGCCAGGAGGAAGGAAGCCTCCGGGCTGAGGCCCAGGCCCTCGCCCGCCGCCTGCAGGGCTTCCATGAAAAGAAAAACGTAGGCCGGTCCGCTGCCGCTGAGGGCGGTGACGGCGTCCATGTCCTCCTCGCGCACCCTCAGGACTTTGCCCAAGGGCTGGAGCAGGGCTTCGGTCTGGGCGGCCTGCGTCGGGCCGGCCGAGGGTCCCAGGCAATAGGCGCTGGCGCCCTGGCCGATCAAGCCGGGGGTGTTGGGCATGACGCGGACCAGGCGCAGGTTGGGGGAGGCCAGGGCCGTGCTCAGGCGCTCAAGGCGGATGCCCGCGGCGACGCTGACCAGGGTCTGTCCGCCCCGCAGCAGGGGGGCGAGCTCGGCCAGGAGCGCCTCGAAGGCCTGGGGCTTGACCGCCAGGACCACGATGTCCGCGCCGTCCACGGCCTGGGCGACGCTGTCCATGGCCGTGAAGCCGGCCTCGGAGGCCAGGGCCTTCAGGCGGTCCGTGCGCAGGTCGAAGGCCCGAAGCCCGGCCTTGGAATGCCCGGCCTTGGCCAGGCCCCTCAGCATGGCTTCGCCCATGTTGCCGGCGCCTATGAACGCGATGGTGGCCTGAGGATCGGGCATACTGGGCCGAAAAAGGGGTATGTCAGGGGAACAGGGCGCTTCCAATGCGCACCAGGTCTGCGCCTTCCTCGATGGCGGCCTCAAAATCGCCGCTCATGCCCATGCTTAGGAGCAGGGGGCCGAGCTCCGGCGCGAGGCGCACCCTCAGTTCGCGCAAACCACGGAACGAATGCCGGGCCGCCGCGGCGTCCCCGGCCGGGGCCATCCCCATCAGGCCTTCCAGCTTGAGGTGGGGCATGCGGGCCATGGCGGCCGCGCCCTCGGCGGCGGAATCCAAGCTGAAGCCCTGCTTCTGGGGTTCTTGGGAACAATTGACCTGGGCGAAAACCCGCAGGCGGCGGCCGAGTGCGGAGGCGGCCTCGTCCAGCTTCTGGGCCAGGCGGAGGCTGTCCACGCTCTGGATCACGTCGAACAGCTCCGCGGCTTGGCGGGCTTTGTTGGTCTGCAGGTGCCCTATAAAGTGCCAAGTGCCGAGGCCCTTAAGCCCCGGCACTTTAGTTTGCGCTTCCTGCACCCTGCTCTCGGCGAAATGGACCAGACCTAAGGCCGCCAAGGAACGAACAGAATCAGGATTTTGAAATTTGGTGACGGCCACAAGGGTGACCGTTTCCCTCAAACGGCCCGCGCGTTCACAGGCTTGTTTGATCCGCTGGTCTACCCCATCAAGGTTGCCAGCGATTGTCGATGTCATCGGCGTCGTTATGAGTGAAGTGGAATTATTATAGCGGTGAAAAGGTTACTGACAAGATAAAAACACATTCTTATAGGGTCTGAAGGCAATATATTCAATAAAATCATTTATTTACAATAGTTTTAAAAGTTATAAACAAAAATTGTTAATATTGTTTATAACTTACTGTGAATACAAATGGAGCAATTAAAGCGGGCACAAAACCAAAGATATTTCCTAGAGTTTTATAATATGAAACTAAATTAAGGCCGCCACGGTCAACATTCTGCCTGTTTTCCCTTGGTCCCTACGGTGACTGTAAAAAAGTTCCGGATGCCGGGCCGTGTCCAGCTCCTGGCCCTGGATCCGGAGTCCGTCCAAACCAGCCTCAATAAGCTGTCTGCGGACGCAGGCCCAAAGATTCAAATAAAAATGGCCCTGCCTCAGGCTCGAACTGAAATCCTCGGTCCGTTCAAAAGCCTGTGAAAAAAGGCGGTGCTCATCCTCGCCCAATTCCAGGGACCCGGGCCCCAGACAGGGGGAAAGGACCGCCTGCAAGCGCTCCGGCTTCGCGCCTTCGGCGATGAGGCGCAGGGCCAATTTCCCGGGCAAGCCGGCCAAGGCCCCCCGCCATCCGGCATGGGCCAGCCCGATCAGGCCCGCATCCGCATCGGCGACGGCCACGGCCAGGCAATCCGCGTGCCCGATGCACAGGGGAAGGCCCCTCATCCGGGTGAACACCGCGTCGCAGGCGGGCAGGCCTTGCGCCCAATCCTGGGCGCCGCGGCCGGCGTCCCGGGTCCCCGCCTCGGCAATGCGGTCCGCGTGGACCTGCTGGAGGTGCACGGCCTTGGCGGGGTCCAAAGCCCGGCCGCGGAAAGCCAGGTTCCGGTTCTCAAGCACGGCCTGGCCCGAGTCCTGGGTGTTGAGCCCCAGATTCAGGCTGTCAAAGGCGCCCCTGGAGACGCCGCCCTGCCGAGTGCTGGTGAAACCGGCCAGGGCGGGCGAGGGCGCGGGCCAGGGCAGGTCCAGCAGCAGGGGGCCGCTCAACTTTTCCCCTGCACCAGCTTCACGTAGTTCTCGACCCCCGCCGCGATGCTGACCGCGACCTTCTGGCGGAAGCCCGAATCGGCCAGCAGGCGCTCCTCGTGGGGGTTGGTGATGAAGGCCACCTCCACCAGGATCGCCGGCATCTCGGTGCGGGCCAGCACGTAGAAGGGCGCATAGCTGATGTCGCGGTGCTTGAGGTTGATGGTGGCGCCAAGGGCCCGCTGGACCAGGGAGGCGAAGCCGATGCTCTGGTCCCGGACGATGCTCTTGGCCAGGTCCGTCATCAGGATGTCGAGCTGGTTCGCCTCGCCGTTCTCGCGCATGGAAATGTCCGAGGCGGCCCGGTCCGAGGACTGCGAGTCGAAGAAGAACACCTGGGTGCCGTGGGTCTCCTCGTCCGGCGAGGCGTTGTTGTGGATGCTGACGAAGAGGTCGCCCTTGGCGCGGTTGGCGATGGCCGTGCGCTCCTCCAGGCTGACGAAGACATTGTGGTCGCGCGTGAGCACCACGCGCAGGTTGGGGTCGCGTTCGTTGAGCTCCCGCCTCAGCCTCAGGGCTATGTCCAGGCAGACGTTCTTCTCCTTGAGCCCGTCCGGTCCGCGGGCCCCGGGATCCTTGCCGCCATGCCCCGCGTCCACAACGATGGTCCGTATGCGCGCGCCCGTCAGCGGGCGCGCCGAGGCGTGCGCGCTGGGCGGGACCAGGGGCAAGGCCGCGGGCTGGGCCGCCACCTCAGGCGCCGGCGCCACGGCGGCCGCGGCGGAAACCGCGCCGGCCTCCTGCGCGGCAAGCGCCTTCCAACGCGGCCGGGCGCCGCCCATGCACTCGATCAGCGTCCGCAGATCCTTCGCGTCCAGGGCCGGAGCGCCCTGGGCCAGGACCATGGGCGCTTCCAAATCCACGCGCCGCCCTTGGACCACGAAAAAGCCGTTCCCCAGGACCAGGTAGGCCAGGACGCCGGCCTTGGGAAAGGACACTTGCAGCATCTTTTCCGACGAACGCCAGCGCAGCGACAGTCCGCTGTACAGGGCCGCGTCCTTGACCGGGAAGAGGGGCTCCCCCTTGTCCAGGGATTGGAGCAGGAGATTTTTCCTGCCCGGCAGGCTCAGGCGCCAGGCCCGCGCGATGGGCGTTGGGACCGGGCTTGGGGCCGCTTCCGCCGACGACCCCGCGGTCGGGGACAGGCCCCCGTCCGTGCCGGCGGTCGCGCTCACGGACGCGCCGGTGGGCGCCGGCGCGCCGAGATCCAGCGAGGCCGGTGCCGTGCTCGCGGAATCGTCCGCCGCCGTCGCCGAGGACGGCGACACGGGCACGGCGTCGCCGGCTCCCAGGCACAGGGGCGCCGGCCCTAGCATCAGGGCCAGCGCCGCCAGGGCCAGGGTCCGCCGGATCACGGCCCGCACCCGCCCTCTCCCGCCGGGCTCAGGCCGCCGCGCCAAGGGCTTCCAGCGCGGCCAGACGGTTGCGGCGGATGAAGGCCGGAATCGCCAGGTCTTCGCTGTCGGGGATGAAGGCCTCCACCCTCGGCCGGCGCGGGCTTTCCGGGTTGCGGCCGTTGAGGGCGTCCAGGATCGGGAGGTCGTCCGGATTGGGGGCGGTCCGGGCGGGCGAGCCTTCGAAGCCGGTGGCGATGACGGTGACGCGCACGTCCTCCACCTGGTCCGCGCGGTATGCCAGCCCGGGGATCATGTTGGCGTCCTTGGCGCCCATGGCCTTGATTTCGGACAGGATGGCGTCGTGGTCCGCGGCGGTGAAGCGGGTTTCGTCGCGCACGGAGACCGCCACCAGCAGCCCCTTGGCCCCGCCGTGGAAGGGGGCCTCGAGGTAGGGGTTGCCGAGGGCCTGGCGCGCGGCGCGCACGGCCGCGTCCTCGCCGTCGGCGGCCCCGCAGCCCAGGTAGATGCCCTTCTGCCCCATCATGACGGTGCGCACGTCGTTGAAGTCGGTGTTGAGCAGGCCCTCCAGGGTCACCACGTCGGTGATGGCCTGGATGCTGAAGCGCAGGGTGTCGTCCACGGCCTTGAAGCCGTTCTTCAGCGGGTTGTGGGGCCCCACCGTGATGATGCGGTCGTTGGGGATCACCAGGATGCTGTCGCAGACTGAACGCAGGGCGGACAGGCCGGCCTCGGCCCGCTTGGAGTTCATGGGCCCCTCATTGGTGAAGGGGCGGGTGACCACCGGCACGGTCAGGATGCCGAGCTTGCGCGCGATCTCGGCCACCACCGGGGCCGCGCCCGTGCCCGTGCCCTTGCCCATGCCCGCGGCGATGAAGACCATGTCGGCGCCCTTGAGGGCCTCGACGATCTCCGCCTCGCTCTCCATGGCGGCCTGGCGGGCCACCTCGGGGTTCGCGCCCGAGCCCAGGCCCTTGGTGAGCTTGACGCCCAGCTGCAGGCGCAGGGGCGCCGGGTTGCGGTTGAGGGCCTGGAGGTCGGTGTTCATGGCGATGAACTGCACGCCCTGGACCCCCGCCTCCATCATGCGCTGCACGGCGTTGCCGCCGGCGCCGCCGACGCCCACCACCTTGATGACCGCCCCGACGCTGCCCGCCTCGCTGAGCTCGAACTCCGGCATCTGTTCCTCTAGTTCCAACATGGTCCACCCCCTTGAAGGTTTTCGGATATGAGGCTCGCAGGCCTCAAAAGTAGTCCTTGAACAGTTTCTTGAAGGAATCCACCAAGCCAGGCCCGTGGGACGCGGCCGGCGCGTGCGCCGTTGTGTCGTTCCTGGACGCCGCCACCGCGCCCCCTTCGCCTCCGCTCGCCAGGCCGTGCCGCACCAGCCCGACGGCCGTGGAGTAGTCCGGGCCCTGCACCACGTCGATGAGGCCCTTCAGGCCCTGGGGTTTGCCCAGGCGCGCGGGGCGGCCGATGATCTCCTCGGCCAGCTCGCAGGCCCCCGGCATGAGCGCCCCGCCGCCGGTCAGGACCAGGCCGCCGGCCAGGCGGGCGTGGAAGCCGCTGGCCTTGAGCTGGTTCAGGGCCAGCTGGAAGATCTCCTCCATGCGCGGCTGGAGCACCCGCGCCAGCAGCTGGCGTTCCACCTGCTTGGGCGCGCGGCCCCCGACCCCGGCCACCTCGATGAACTCGCCCTCGGGCACCCGCGAAACCTGGGCCGCTCCGTAGGCCCGCTTGAGCTGCTCGGCCTCCTCGTTGGGCGTGGCCAGCCCCACGGCGATGTCGCGCGTGCAGGCCAGGCCCCCCACGGGGACCACCCCGGTGTAGCGCACCGCGCCCTCCCAGACCACGATCAGGTCCGTGGTGCCCCCCCCGATGTCCAAGAGGCAGACCCCCAGTTCCCTTTCGTCCGGGCTCAGCGCGGCCTCGGCGCTGGCCAGGGGCTGCAGCACCAGGTCGCGCACCTGCACGCCCGCGCGCTGGCAGCTTTTCAGGACGTTCTGCACGCTGGTGGCCGCCCCCGTGACCACGTGCACCACCGCCTCCAGTCGCACGCCGCTCATGCCCACCGGCTCCTTGATGCCGTCCTGGTTGTCGATCAGGTATTCCTGCGTGAGGACGTGGATGATCTCGCGGTCCTGCGGGATGGGCACGGCCTTGGCGGCCTCCAGGACCCGGTCCACGTCCTCCTGGACTATCTCGTGGTCCTTGCGGCTGACGGCGATCACGCCGTGGCTGGTGAGCCCCTTGATGTGGTCCCCGCCCACGCCCACGAAGGCTGAGGTGATCTTGACCCCGGCCATGCGCTCGGCCTCGGCCACCGCGCGCTGGATGCTGTCGACCGTGGCCTCGATGTTGACGACCACCCCGCGCCGCAGCCCGGTGTTGACCGCCCGGCCCACGCCGATGACGCTCAGGGAGCCGTCCTCCGTGGCCTCCGCCACCAGGCAGGCCGTCTTGGTGGTGCCCAGGTCCAGGCCCACCAAAAGGGCGCCTTCTTTTCCGTCGACCTGCGTTCGGTTCATGGTTACCTCGCTAAAGGGTCGCCGTCACCGGCCAAGAGGCCGCACCACGGCCGTGCCTTCGAATCTCAAATCGATCTGTCCGGCCCTGCGCCGCCGGGCGGCCAGGTCCGCCAGCACCAAGGCCAGATGTTCCTGCCGCTGGACCCAGTCCGCGTCGCCCATCAGGCAGCGCACTCCGTCGAGCGTCAGCAGCACCGGCTGGGCCGGGTCGCTCAGGTCCAGGGTCCGCACCTCGCTGGCCATCGCGGTGCGCAGGGGCAGCAGCTGGGACAGGCGCCCGGGCGGCAGGTTCAGGAGCAGGCGGCGCCCGCCCCGGTACGCGTCGTTGTGGGCCGCCACGCCGCTGATCTCCGGCAGCCCCAGGTTCTCGGCCGAGGAGGGGTCCGCGCAGGGGGCCAGGGCGCCGGCATCGTCCACGCGCCACCAGCGGCCTTCGCCGTCCTGCCAGAGGGCCAGCGCCTTTCCCGTGCCGGCCTGCAGGGGGAGGGCGGCGAGCTTCGCGGCGTCCGCGGCCGCCTGGCTGTCCAGCGCGGCCGTTTTGGCGGCGGCGCTCGCGTCCTGGGAGCCGGGCACCTGGAACATGGCGCTCAAGTCGGTCTTCAGGAGCCCCGCCTTCTGCCAGGGGCGCAGGGCGGCCGTGGCCCCGGCCAGGCTCAGGACCACCAGGAAGGCCCGTCCCAGGCCCCGGCGGCCCTGGGGGAGATGGCTCTCCCCGGCTCCGACCACCTGCATGCGGGGTTCGGAGATCCTCGCGTTTTCGCGGACGCGCGGGGCGGGCGACTTGGCCTTGGCGGGCCTGTCCTCCTCCCCCGAGCCCCACAGGGCCCCTCCGGCGCGGCGCAGGGCTCCGGCGCTGCCCGCGCCAAGGAAGCGGTCCATGAAGGGAGCGCCCGGCGCGGCCTGTTCGCGCACCCGGGCGCGGACCTCCACGCGCAGGGACTTGAAGGCCGGCGCCGCGGCCGGACGTTCCATCCGCCGATTCTCGCGGGGCGGCGCCTGGTTGGCCGCGCCCCGGTTCAGTCCTTCGTAGAGGGCCACTCGGCCTCCTTTTCGGACGCTTCAAGCATGGCTTCGAGCAGGGCGCCGTACTCCAGGCCGGCGACCCGGGCGGCGTCTGGCAGGAGGCTCACCGCGGTGAGGCCGGGCAGGGTGTTGACCTCCAGCACGTGCAGGCTCCCCTTCGGGCCCAGGATCAGGTCCGTGCGGGAATAGGCGCGGCAGCGCAGGGCGCGGTGCGCCCGCAGCGCGAGTTCCTGGGCGCGCCGGGCGGCCTTGGCCGGGATCGGGGCCGGGCAGAGGTGCCGCGAGCCGCCCTTGGCGTACTTGGAATGGAAGTCGTAGAAGGCGTGCTCCGGGACGATCTCCACCACCGGCAGGGCTTGTCCACCCAGGACGCCCACGGTCAATTCCCGTCCGGGCAGGTAGGACTCCACCAGGGCCGCGCTGTCCCAGCGCCAGGCCGCCTTGAGCGCGGCCTTCATCTGGCCGCTCGCGCGCACCACGCTCACGCCCAGGGCCGAACCCTGCGACACCGGTTTCACGACGGCCGGCAAGTGCGCGCGCGGCGCGGCCTGGCCGCGCGGCACCAGGCAGCCCGCCGGCACCGGGACCCCGGCCGCCCGCAGCACCACCTTGGCGAGGTCCTTGTCCATGGCCAGGGCCGAAGCCAGCACGCCCGAGCCGGTGAAGGGGATGCCCGCCATCTCCAGCAGGCCCTGGATGCGGCCGTCCTCGCCGTTGGTGCCGTGCAAAGCCAGGAACACGGTGGTGTTTTTGCGGGCCCGCAGCCGGGCCAGGAGGCCGGAGAAGCGGACTCCCCGGGCGAAGGCGGGGCCGGCCGGGCGCAGGGTCGCGGAACGCGGCGCCGGCTTGTCGGGCAGGAGGTCGATGGGGTCCACGGACCAGCCGCGGGCCGCCAAGGCCTCGCACACGCCCTTCATGGTCAAAAGGCTGATGGGACGCTCCCCGGACCAGCCCCCGCCGACGACGGCCACCCGCCCCTTTTTCACGCGTCCTCGCCGAGCACCAGGACTTCATCCAGCAAAGCCACCCCGAAACGCTCCTGCACCGCGGCACGGGCCTCGGCCATCAGGCCCAGCACGTCCGCAGCGGCCGCCCCTCCGGCGTTGACCACGAAGTTGGCGTGCACGGCGCTGATCTCGGCCCCGCCCCGGCGGCGGCCCTTGAGCCCGCAGGCTTCGATCATGCGCCCGGCGGAGTCGCCGGCGGGATTCTTGAACACGCAGCCGGCATTGGGCAGGCCCAGAGGCTGGCTGGCCTTGCGCTTGGCCAGGGCCTCGTCCATGCGGCGCTTCAGCTCCTCCACCGGGGCGGATTTAAGCTCCATCTCGGCCCAGGTCAGGACCAGGGAGCCCGGCGCGAACTCCTTGAAGCGGCTGTGGCGGTACGCGAAGCCGCAGTCCTCCGCGGACCAGACCTGGGGCGCGCCGTCCGCGACCAGGCCCACGCGCCGCACCACCTGTTTCATCTCGCCGCCGTGGGCCCCGGCGTTCATCACCAGCCCGCCGCCCAGGCTGCCCGGGATGCCCACCGCCCACTCCAGCCCCTCCAGGCCGGCCAGGGCCGTCTTGCGCGCCAGCAAGGCCAGGTTCATGGCGGCGCCGGCGCGGACCTTGTTGCCGTCCACGGAGAAGGCCTCGAAGTCGCCGTCCAGGCTCAGCACCAGGCCGCGGATGCCGCCGTCGCGGACCAGGACATTGGTGCCGCCGGCCAGCAGGGTCAGCGCGACCTTCTGGGCCTTGGCGAAGGCCAGGCAGGCCAGCAGGTCGGCCTCGGTGGAGGCGTCCACCCAGGCGTCGGCCGGGCCGCCTATATGGAAGCTGGTGTGGCGGGACAGGGGCTCGGCCAGCCGGACTTTGCCGGGCAGTTCCTTCTGCAGGGAGCTCCAGTCCAGGGCCGTCATCACGCGTTCCCGCCTTCCTTCTTCTTCAGGCCCGCCAGCACGGCGTCGCCCAATTTGTCGATGCTGCCCGCGCCCGCGGTGAGGAAGAGGTCGCCCTCGCGCAGGCAGGCCATCACCTCCGGCACCAGGGCCTCGATCTCCTCGCGGTAGGTGACCGGGCGGCCCTTGTGGGTGAGCAGGTCGGCGATGAGCTGGCTGCTCACGCCGGCGATGGGCGTCTCGCGCGCGGCGTAGATCCCCGCCACGAAGACCTGGTCCGCGCCCTCCAGGGCCTCGGCGAAATCCCGGTACAGCAGCTGCGTGCGCGTGTAGAGGTGGGGCTGGAAGGCGACCACCAGGCGCCCCTTGCCCTGCATCGCCTCCCGCGCGGCCTGCAGCGTGGCCTTGAGCTCGGTGGGGTGGTGGGCGTAGTCGTCCACCACCCGCACGCCGGCGGCCGAGCCCTTGGACTGGAAGCGGCGGCGCACCCCGGTGAAGCGCGTGAGCCCGCGGGCCGCGGTCTCGAAGGGGATGCCCAGCTCCAGGGCCACGCCCAGGGCGGCGGTGGCGTTGAGGACGTTGTGCTTGCCCGGGATGCTGACCTGGGCCTCCCCCAGCACGTGGCCTCGCTTCACCAGCGCGAAGCGCGAGCCCTGGGGGCCGCTCTCCTTGATCCGGACGATGAGGTCGTTGCGCTCGCCGAAGCCGTAGGTGATGCAGCGCCGCACCAGGCGGCCCATGATGTCCTGCACCCCCTGGTCGTCCCCGCAGACCAGGGCGAAGCCGTAGAAGGGCAGGCGGTTGATGAAGCGCACGAAGGCGTCGCGCAGGTTGTCCATGTTGATGTAGTGGTCGAGGTGGTCGTTGTCGATGTTGGTGACCACGGCCACGGCCGGGCTGAGCTGCAGGAAGCTGGCGTAGGCCTCGCAGGCCTCCACCACGAAGTAGTCGCCCTTGCCCAGGCGGGCGTTGCTGCCGCCCAGGGCGTCCAGCACGCCGCCGATCACGATGGTGGGGTCCAGGCCGCCCTCGTCCAGCGCCAGCGCGCACATGCTGGTGGTGGTGGTCTTGCCGTGGGTGCCGGCGATGCAGACCCCGTACTTGAGCCGCATCAGCTCGTTGAGCATCTGCGCCCGCGGGATCACCGGGATCTTGCGGCGCCGGGCCTCCAGCACCTCGGGGTTGGTCTCGGGCACCGCGTTGCTGATCACCACGCCCTCGGCGTCCCCGACGTGGGCCGCGGCGTGGCCCACGTGCACCACGGCCCCAAGGCTCTTCAGGCGCCGCACGGCCTCGCTGTCGGACTTGTCGGAGCCCGTCACGGGGTAGCCCATGGTCAGCAGCACCTCGGCGATGCCGCTCATGCCGGAACCGCCTATGCCCACGAAGTGGAGTTTCATCAGCTTGTTGAACATGCCCGTCTCCGGTTCAGGCGGCCGGCTTCAGGCCGGCCGCCTCTTCAATTAGGTCCGCCACCTTTTGCGCGGCCTGGGGCTGGCCCAGCGTGCGCGCCGCGGCGGCCATGCGCGACAGGTCCCCGTCCATGAGCCGGCGCAGCGCGCCCAGCAGGCTCTCCGCGCTCAGGTCGTCCGCGTCCAGCAGCACGGCCGCGCCGTTGCGGGCGAAGGCCGCCGCGTTGGCGCGCTGGTGGTCCCCGGTGGCGTGGGGGTAGGGCACCTGCAGGCTCGGCTTCCCGGCCACGCCCAGCTCGGCCAGCGTCGAGGCGCCGCTGCGGCAGAGCACCAGGTCCGCGGCGGCATAGGCCGTGGCCGTGTCGTGGATGAAGGCGTGCACCTGGATCGGGAAGGGCGCCGCCGCCGCCGCCGCGCGGCACTCCTCCTCCTCGGCCGCTCCGCACATCCAGATCCATTGCCATAGCTCGGCCCTATCGCCCAAGTTCGGCAGCGCTTCGCGCAGGGCGGCGTTGATGGCGCGGGCGGCCTGGGAGCCGGGCAGGACCAGCAGGGTCCGGCGCTCCGCCTGCAGGCCCAGGCCCAGGCGCGCCTCCTTCCGGTCCGGCAGGGCGCCCAGGCGGCAGGGTATGCCGGTCACCACGACGCTGGGGTCCTCGGAGGGGCTTTCCGCGGGCCAGCCCAGGCAGAGTTTGGCGGCCAGGGGCTTCAGCAGGCGGTTGGCCAGGCCCGGCACCGCGTTGGGCTCCAGCAGCAGCAGGGGTTTCCGCGCGCGCAGGGCGGCCAAGCTCAGCGGCAGGCCCACGTAGCCGCCGGTCATCAGCACCGCCGCGGGAGGGCGCGCCTCGAGCAGGGCCCCGGCCTGCCTCAGACCCGCCAGCAGGACGCCCGGTATGGCGAGGTTGTTCAGGGTCCACTGGCGCTTGAAGGCCGCGCTTTCCACCGCGTGGAAGGGCAGCCCCGCGCGCGCGGCCATGGTCTCTTCGATCGAGTCCGCGCGCCCGACCCAGGCCACGCTGCCCTCGCCGTGGCGCCGCAGCCATTCCGTGGCCACGCCCAGTCCGGGGCTCACGTGGCCGCCCGTTCCGCCGCCGGTGATGAGGAGGAAATCGCCGGCCATCAGCGGGCCCCCCGCTCGGGGTCTTCCGCGTCCACCTGCTTGCTGAAGTTCAGCAGCAGCCCGACGGCCATGAGGTCGATGGCCAGGGCCGAGCCGCCCGAGCTCAGGAAGGGCAGCGTGGTGCCCTTGGTGGGCGCCAGCCCCAGGACCACGAAGAGGTTGGCCAGCACCTGCAGGCCGAGGAAGAGGGTGAGCCCCAGGCTCCCCAGCTTCAGGAAGTGGCTGCGCGCCTTGAGCGCCACCAGCCAGCAGCGCCACAGCAGCAGCACGAAGAATGCCAGTATCAGCAGGCAGCCCACCAGGCCCAATTCCTCTCCGGCGGTGGCGAAGATGAAATCCGTGTGCGGCTCGGGCAGGTAGAACAGCTTCTGCCGGCCCTCGCCGAAGCCCACGCCGAAGATGCCGCCGGTGCCGAAGGCCATCATGGAGTGGGTGATCTGGAAGCCGGCCCCGTTCGCCTCGTTCCAGGGGTTGAGGAAGACCTGGACCCGGCGCAGCCGGTAGGCGGAATGCAGGACCAGGAAGGCGGCCACGGGCACCAGTCCGGCGCCGACCCAGCCCAGCCACAGGGTCGGCATGCCCGCGACGAAGAGCAGGCCCAGCAGCATCAGGGTGGCCAGCACGGTGGAGCCGAAGTCGGGCTCGGCCAGGACCAGCAGGAGCCCCAGCGCCAGCGGCGCCAGCGAGGGGATGGCGTCCTTCCAGGTCCCCCCTTGCTCCAGGACCTTGGCGAGCTTCTCCGCGGCGAAGAGCACGGCCACCATCTTGAACAGCTCCGAGGGCTGGAAGCGCAGGAAGGAGAAGCCCAGCCAGCGGCGCGCGCCGCCCACCTTGTGCCCCAGTCCCGGCACCAGCACGGCCAGCAGCATCAGGGTCGCGACGCCCAGCAGCAGGGGCAGCTTGGCGCGCAGCAGGTCCGCGCTGAGCCCCTGCAGCCAGAGCAGGGCCAAGGTCCCGGCGATGGCGAACAGCGCCTGGTGCTCGACGAAATGCAGGGGGTTGCCGTAGCGGTCGAAGGCCAGGATCGAGCTGGCGGACAGGATCAGGATGAAGCCCATCGACACCAGGGCCAGGGCGGCGAGCGCCATCATGAAGTCTGGCCGGGGAGCCGGGTGCGCCGCCGTTTTCATCGCAGGGCCTCCTCCTTCAGCAGGGCCACCTGTTCCTTGAACACGCGCCCGCGGTGTTCGTAGTCCTTGAACTGGTCGAAGCTTGCGCAGCCCGGGCTCAGCAGGACCCATTCCCCGGAGCGGGCGTGGTCCAGGGCCCGGCGCATGGCCGTGTGCAGGTCGCCGCAGGGCTCGAAGGGCGCCGCGCCCGCGAGCTGGGCCTCGATCTTGTCGGCGGCCTCGCCGATGGTGTAGATGCGCGCGACATGGGCCCGCACCAGGGCTTCCAGCACGCTGAAGTCGAGCCCCTTGTCCTTGCCGCCGAGGATGAGGTGCACCGGCTCCTCGAAGCTCTGCAGGGCCTTGGCCACGGAATCGACGTTGGTGGCCTTGCTGTCGTTGATGAAGCGCACCCCGCGGGCCTCGCCGGCCGGCTCCAGGCGGTGCTCGACGCCGGCGAAATGGCGGAGGGTCTCGCGCAGGGCCTCGTCGGACAGCCCCAGCGCGGCACCGGCGCAGGCCGCGGCCAGGGCGTTCTCGAGGTTGTGGGGCCCGCGCAGGCGCAGCTCGCCCAGGGGAAGCAGGGCCCGCGCCGCGGCGCCGGGCTCCCTCAGCCACAGGGCGCCCCCCAGCTCCCAGGCCCCGGACGGAACCTCCCTGCCGCGCGCGAAACGCCAGCGCGCGGCCTTGGCCGGGGCGCAGGCCTTTTCCACCGCGGCGTCCATGGCGTTCGTCACCAGGTGGTCGCGGCCGTCCATGGCCTCGAAGATGCGCGCCTTGGCCGCGGTGTACGCGGCCACGTCCGGGTAGCGGTCCAGGTGGTCCGGGGTCAGGTTGGTCCAGACCCCCACGGTGGGCTTGAAGGCCTCCACGTCCTCCAGTTGGAAGCTGGACACCTCCGCGACCACGATGGCGTCCTCGGGCGCGTCCTCGACCCTGTCCGCCAGGGGAAACCCGATGTTCCCCCCCAGCAAGGAGGGCATCCCCCCCTGGATGGTCATGGCGTGGATCAGGCTGGTGGTGGTGGTCTTGCCGTTGGTGCCGGTCACCGCCACCCAGCGCCGCGCCTTGAGCCGGAAGGCCAGTTCGATCTCGCCGATCACGGGCAGGCCCCTGGCACGGGCCGCCCTCACGAAGGGCAGGCTGTTGGGCACGCCCGGCGACAGCACCACCAGAACGCAGCCCTTGAGCAGGCCCTCGTCCGGCTCGCCGGCGGCCAGCTTGAAGCCGGACTCGGCCGCCCGCGCGGCGGCCTGGGCCAGCTCCGCTGCCGGCTTCTTGTCGCACAGGACCACCGCCGCGCCGTGGCGCGCCAGGGCCACGGCGGCGGCGACGCCGCTGCGCGCGGCCCCCAGCACCAGCACCCTTCTCGATTTGAGGTCCATGAACATTTTCGTCCCTCCTGCCGGCCCGCCTTGTGGCCCGGATCAGCGAAGCTTGAAGGTCGACACCGCGGCGAGCATGAAGAGCGCCGCCACGATCCAGAACCGCACGATCACCTTGCTCTCGGGGATGCCCTTGAGCTCGAAATGGTGGTGCAGGGGCGCCATGGCGAAGACGCGCTTGCCCCGCATCTTGAAGCTGGCCACCTGCACGATCACCGACAGGGCCTCCAGCACGAAGACCATGCCCACCAGGGCCAGCAGGATCTCCTGCTTGGCCAGGATGGCCACCGCCCCGAAAAAGCCTCCCAGGGCCAGCGAACCGGTGTCGCCCATGAAGACCTGGGCCGGGTGGGCGTTGAACCAGAGGAAGCCCAGGCAGGCGCCCAGCATGGCGCTGCACAGCACCGCGACCTCGCCCAGGTCCGGCACGTGCGGGATCAGGAGGTAGGCGCTCAGGCGGGCGTGGCCCACCAGGTAGGTGATGAGGATGAAGGCCAGGGCCACGAAGGCCGAGGTCCCGATGGCCAGGCCGTCCAGGCCGTCGGTCAGGTTCACCCCGTTGCTGGCGCCGACCAGGACCAGGGCGCCGAAGCAGCCGTACAGGAAGTCCGGCACGCCGATGGGCGTCTTGACGAAGGGCAGGTTGAGCACCGAGGTCAGGGCCCCCGCCGGCTGCAGGTGGTAGTAGGTCAGCATGAAGCCCACCGATCCCAGCACCTGGAAGCTCATCTTGGCGCGCGCCGAGATGCCCTTGGAGTTCTTCAGCACCAGCTTGGTGTAGTCGTCCCAGAAGCCGATCGCCGCGAACCAGCTGAAGGCGGCCAGTGCCAGCCACACGAAGCGGTTGTCCAGGCGCGCCCACAGAAGGGACGAGATCAGGAAGACCGCGGCGATCAGCAGGCCGCCCATGGTCGGGGTGCCCGCCTTCTTCAGGTGCGTCTCCGGCCCGTCGCCGCGGATCGTCTGCCCCACCTTCAAGTGGGTCAGGAAGGCGATCAGTCCTGGGCCCATGGCCAGGGACAGGAGGAAGGCCGTCAGCGCCGCCCACACCGACCGCACCGTCTCGTAACGGATGAGGTTGAACAGCGAGTGGTGCGCGGCGAGCGGGTAGAGCAGGTGGTACAGCACTCAGGCTCCTTGCAGGGCTTGAAACACGCGTTCCACGGCCAAGCCGCGGCTTCCCTTGAACAGGCACCAGTCCCCGGCGCCCAAGGCGGGTCGTATCCAGTCGGCGGCCTCGGCGGCCTGGTCCCTGCCGAAGGCCCGCGCATCCCCGGCGAAACCCGCGGCCAGATCCTCGGCGTGCTCGCCGAGGGCGGCCAGGACCGTGACCCCGGCGCCGCGCGCGGCCCGGCCCAGGGCGCGGTGCAGGCGGGCCGAATCCTTGCCGAGCTCGAGCATACATCCCAGCACGGCTTTGCGCCGTCCTCGCGGAGCGGACTTGGCCAGGAATTCCAGGGCCGCGCCCATGCTTTGCGGGCTGGCGTTGTAGGCGTCCAGGATGGCGGTCGCGCCCGAGGCCAGGGGCCGGACTTCCTGCCGCAGGGCGCCCTGCGGCTTCCAGGTCTTCAGGCGCGCTTCCAGAAGGCGCGGCTCCACCCCGAGGCTGAGGGCCGCGGCCAGCCCCGCCGCGGCCTGGGCCAGGCGGGCCGGGCCGCCCTGGCTCAAGAAAACGCGAAAAGCCGCCCGAGGCCCCCCCAGCGGAGCGGACCAGGAAGCCCGCGCACGCAGGCCTGCCGCGCCCCTGTCCACGACGCCCCCCAGCCGGAGCTGCGCGTTGCGGCCGCGCCCGAACACCACGCTGCGGCCCTTGAAGCGGCGGCCCATGGCCGCGGTGGCTGGGTCGTCGCCGTTGACCACCGCGATGCCCTGGGGACCCATGGCCCGCAGGAGCTCCTCCTTGGCCAGGGCGACGCCGCGCCGGCCGGTACTGAAGTTACCGCTGTGGGCGTCCCCCACGTTCAGCTCAAGGGCCAGGTCCGGCTTCAGGATGCGGCCCAAGGCCAGCAATTCCCCGGCGTGGTTCATGCCCGCCTCCAGCACCGCGAAATCCAGGCCGGGCCGGGCCCTGAGCAGGGTGAGGGGCAGGCCCAGGTGGTTGTTGAAGTTGCCGCGCGTGGCGAGCACCCGGTCGCCGCCGCCCAAGAGGTGGGCCAGCAGGTCCTTGGTCGAGGTCTTGCCGTTGCTGCCGGTCACGGCCACGACCGGGCATTCCAGGAGCCGGCGCTGGTCAGCGGCCAAGGCCTGCAGGGCCCGCAATCCGTCGGGAACCTGGAACAGCCAGGCCCCCCGCCTACGGGCCTCCCGCACTATCGTGGCGCTGAAACGCCTGCCCGCCAAGGCCCCGGCCCCCTTGCGCAGGGCGGCCATGAAGAAGCCTTCCCCCGGCACCTTGCCCTGTACCGCCACGAAGAGCTCCCCGGGCGCCAGGGTCCTGCTGTCCACGCCCGCGCCGGTGAACAGCGCCGCGGGCTTGCCTTGCGCCACCACGCGCGCGCCCAAGGACGCCGCCAGCCTGTTTCCGCTGAAGGGCAGCATCAGCGCTTCCCTCTTGCGCGGCCCCAGCCCAGCGCGGCCAAGGCCGTCCGCGCCTGGACCCGGTCGTCGAAGGGATGCCTCACCGCGCCCACGATCTGGTAGTCCTCATGCCCCTTGCCCGCCAGCAGGACGCTGTCGCCGGGCCTGGCCGCGGAGACCGCGGCGCGGATGGCCTTGGCTCGGTCAGCGACGCGCCGCACCTTGGGCAGCGCCTTGTCCGCGATGCCGGCGAAGATGTCGTCGAGGATGGCGGCCGGCCTTTCCGTGCGCGGATTGTCCGAGGTGGCGAAGCTGAGGTCGCTTAAGCGTGCGCTCAGGGCGCCCATCATCGGCCGCTTGCCGCGGTCCCGGTCCCCGCCGCAGCCGAAGACCGTGATGACGCGCCCGGGGGTGCATTCGCGCGCGGTCTTGATCAGGCGCTCCAGGGCGTCCGGAGTGTGGGCGTAGTCCACCACCACGTTGAAGGGCTGGCCCGCGCGCACCTGCTCGAAACGGCCCGGCGGCAGGTGGGGCTTCTCCAGGCCCGCGGCGACCGCATGGAGGCTGCGGCCCTGGGCCAGGGCCCCGCCCGCGGCCGCCAGGGCGTTGGCCACGTTGAAGCGGCCAGGCATGGGGAAACGCAGGGCCAGGCGTTTGCCGCCGAAGCAGAGCGTGAAGCGCGTGGCGTCCAGCCCCAGTTCGACGTCCTCGGCCCGCAGTTCCGCCTTCCCGCCCGCGGCGTGGTAGCGCAGGACGCGCGCTCCCCGGGTGCGCGCGGCGGCCATGCGCGCGGCGTAGGGGTCGGCCGCGTTGACCACCGCCGTGCCGCTGGGCTTCAGGAGGCCGAAGAGGCGGGCCTTGGCTTTGGCGTAGGCCGCCACGGTACGGTGGTAGTCCATGTGGTCGCGGGTCAGGTTGGTGAAGAGCGCCACGGTGTAGCTCAGGCCTTCCACGCGGCGCTGGTCCAGCGCGTGCGAGCTGACCTCCATGACCGCGCGATCGCAGCCCGCGGCCAGGGCCTCGGCGAAAAGGGCCTGCAGGTCCAGGGCCGAAGGGGTGGTGTTGGGCGCGTCGTGAAAACGCCGGCCAACCCAGTAGCCCACCGTGCCCAGCAAGGCCGAGGAACGGCGCTCCGGATCCAGGATCCCGCGCAGCAGGAAGGCCGTGGTGGTCTTGCCGTTGGTGCCCGTGACGCCCGACAGCTCCAGGCGCCGCGCCGGGAAGCCGTAGGCCGCGGCGCAGAGGCAGGCATAGGCGCCCACCACGTCCGGGCTGGCCACGCCCAGGGCGCCCAGGCCTGCCTTGCGCAGGACCGCGGGGCTGGCCACCACCGCGAGGGCGCCCTTGGCCGCCGCGTCGCGGGCGTGGGCCGCGGTGTCCGCGGCCTTGCCGGAAGCCGAAGGCAGGGCAAAAAAAACGGCGCCGGCCTTCACCCGCCGCGAATCGTGCTCGAGCCCCGTCACCGTGCCGCGGAGCCCGGAACCGGAAAGCCCCGCTTTGCGCAGCAGCGCCGCCAGGGGCAAGGCTTTGGGCAAGGCCGCCATCACTGCCTCCCCAAGAGGCGGGCCAACAGATTGGAATCCTTCGACCCGCCGGCGCCGGCCCCGTCCTGGGCCTGCAGGGCCAGGGTGACGGTGGAGTTCTGCAGCACGGAGCTGCCCTCCTTGGGGAACTGGCCGCTGATCCGGGCTTTGGCTTGGGCCTTCCCCAAAAGCCGCATCCTCAGGCCCAGGCGGGCCAGCTTGAGCCGGGCGTTCGCGGCGGTGAGGCCGCGCAGGTCCGGCACGTCCACCTCGGCCACGGCCTCGGCCTGGACGCCGCGCTTGTACATGCCGGTCCAGTCGCCTTTGTGCTCCGCGGCCCGGCCGCTGGCGTCCTGCTCCGCGCTGATCTTGTCGTCGGGCGGCACGTTGTAGTCCGTGAGCGCCGCGGACATCACGGAACGGAAGACCGGCCCGGAGGTCCAGCCGCCCAGGTCCAGGCCCCGCGGCTCGTCGAGCATGACGGCCGTGACGAAGACCGGGTTCTCGGCCGGCACGAAGCCGACGAAGGTGCTGACGCTGGCGGTCTTGGAATAGCGGCCGGTGGCCAGGTCGAACTTCTGGGCCGTGCCGGTCTTGCCGGCGATGGAGTAGCCGGGCAGGGCGATGGCCACGCCGGTGCCGCGGTCCACCACCCCTTCGAGGATCTTGACCAGTTGGCCGCGCACGGTTTCCCCGATCACGCGGGTCGAGTTGAAGTTGCGCTCAGGGGCCATGACCGAGCCGGAATCGCCCACCACGGCCTGCACGACGTGGGGCCGCACCAGGTTGCCGCCGTTTGCCACGGCGGCGTAGGTCACCAGCACGCGCAGGAGGTTGCAGCTGAAGGACTGCCCGAAGGGCACGGCGGCCATCGCGGAGGGCTGCCACTTGCTCTGGGGCTGCAGCTGGCCGATGGTCTCGCCGGGCAGGTCCACGCCGCTGAGCTGGCCGAAGCCGAAGCGGGTCATGCCCTCATACAGGGCCTGGGGCCCGATCTTCAGCGCCACCTCCACCGTGCCGATGTTGGAGCTGTCGGCCAGCACCGTGCTGAACGGCACGATGCCCATGTGGTCCTGGCCGTAGTCGCGCACGGTGCGCCCGAAGAACACGGCGCTGCCCCCGTGGCAGTCGACGGGCGTGTTGGGCGTCACCACGCCCTTTTCCAGGGCCAGGGCGGCCGTGACCACCTTGAAGGTGGAGCCGGGCTCGAAGGCGTCGCCCAGGGCCCTGTTCCAGCGGGCGTCCTGGCCGAAGGCGCCGGGATGGGAGGGGTCGAAGTCCGGGGCCGAGGCCATGGCCAGGATCTCGCCTGTCCTGGGGTCCATCACCACGATGGCCCCGCCCTTGGCGTGGAACTTCTGCCAGGCCTTCTGCAGTTCGCGCTCGGCGATGTGCTGGAGGTCCGAGTCCAGGGTCAGGCGCAGCCCGGAGCCGTCCACAGGGCGCTGGACCCACAGCTGCTGGCCGGCGACCTGGCGGCCGGCGGCGTCGCGCAGGACCTCCTGCACCCCCGGCTTGCCCTCCAGCACGCTGTTGTAGCTGAGCTCCACGCCGTCTAGGCCGCGGCAGTCCACGTCCGTATATCCCAGCACGTGGGCCGCCAGGCGCCCCTCCGGGTAGACGCGGCGGGTCTCGGCCTCGTAGCTGAGCGAATTGATCTTCAGCTCCTTGAGCCGCGCCGTGGCCTCGATCTTGGCGTTGCGCACCACCCAGAAGGGCCGCATGGCGTCGAGCTGGCGGCGCACGCCGGATTCGTTCAGGCCCAGCACCGAGGCCAGGACATGGGCCAGGCCGGCGCGCTGGCCCGGCTTCACCAGCGAGGGCGAACAGAACACGGACTCGGTGTCCACGCTCTCGGCCAGGACCTGGCCGTAGCGGTCCGTGATGACGCCGCGGCGCCCGGGCACGTCCACGCGGGCGAATTGCTGGCGGTCGGATTTTTCGAGCAGGAAAGGCCGGCGGATGATCTGAAGGTAAACGAGCCGGGCCACCACCAGGGCGAAGAGCGCCGCCATGAAGGCCGCCAGGCGGCCGATGCGACGCTGCGTCGATTGGGGGTCGGGGGCCGGCATAGCTAGGGTTGCGCCTCGGGGTGGCTGGACGTGCGGCCGAAGAGGGCTTCCACCGAGTCCTCGACGCGCTGCGCCGCGGACTCGGAATGGAGCGTGATCACCTGGTTGGGGTTGATGTCCACCATGCCCAGGCGCTGGCGGGCGGCCGTCTCCACGTAGTCCAGGCTCTGCATGTCCACGATGCGCCGCTGCAGGCGCACATGTTCGGCCAGCAGCTCGTCCCGCTGGCCGCGCAGGGCCATGATCTCGTAGCCGTTGGTCAGCACGTGGACGCGCCCCCAGGTGATCGCTGCCAGGCCGAAGGCCAGCAGCGCCACGACCAGGGCCAGGCCGCGGAACTGGGCCGCGTTGATGCGGGTCCAGGAGGCCTGGCGCTCCAGGCGCAGGATCACCGGCCCTGCGTCCCTAAAGAATCCGCGTTCCGTCGCCATGCTTCCTCACGTCAGATCCGCTGGGCCGCGCGCAATTTCGCGCTGCGGCTGCGTGGGTTCTCAGAGATTTCGTCGAAACCGGCCGTCAAGGGCTTGGGGGTCAGGACCTTCAGCCAGGCCTTGTGGCCGCAGCGGCATTCGGGCAGCCCCGGCGGGCAGATGCAGTCCGTAGCCTCCCGCCGGAAGTAGTCCTTCACCAGCCGGTCTTCCAGGGAATGGAAGCTGATCACGGCCATGCGCCCCCCGGGGACAAGCAGCTTGCTCAAGGAGGACAGCCCGCTTTCCAGGGCCTGGAGTTCGTCGTTCACGGCCAGGCGCAGGGCCTGGAAGAGCCGCGTGGCCGGATGGATCTGGCCTTTCGGCGGGCGGCCCAGCACCTTCTCCGCCACCTGGGCCAGTTCGCGGGTCGTCCGCAGCCTGCCTTCGTCGCGGGCCGCCATCACCGCCTTGGCCATGCGCCGGGAGTGGCGCTCCTCGCCGTATTCCGCGAGGATCTTCGCCAGGTCCTCCTCCTCGGCCGCCGCCAGCCAGCCGGCGGCGCTCGGCTCCAGGGTGGGGTCCATGCGCATGTCCAAAGGGCCTTCGCGCATGAAGCTGAAGCCGCGCTCCGGGGTGTCCAGCTGGAAGGAGGAGACCCCCAGGTCGAGCAGGATCCCGTCAAAGCCGGCCTGGGCGCCCTCCCCCAAGAGGGGCTGGAGGGCGGCCAGGTCTTCGTCCACAAGCCCGGCAAAGGATTTGTGCATCAGGTGGACGCGTGTTCCAAACCTGTGCAAAGTCTGTTGAGCCAGGACCAGCGCTTCCGGGTCCCGATCCAAGCCGAGCAGTTGTGCCTGTCCGCCCGCCGCATCCAAAAGGGCTTGGGCGTGCCCCCCCATCCCCAAAGTTCCGTCGAGCCAAAGGCTGGGGCGCCCCGCGCAGCGCACCGGTTCAAGGACCCGGAGCACCTCCTCCAACAGCACCGGCACATGCCGGGCCTCGCTCATGCCGCCGCCTGTATCCCGCAGAAACGGTTGGAGGCTTCCTCCTCACTCCTGCAAAAATCGAACTGGCCGCTGACGCCCGCCAGTTCGAAGATGTGGCGCAGGTAGGGTGAGACGCCGACCAGCTTGAAGTCCCCGCCGTATTCGCGCAGGCGCTGGGCGCGCTCGCCGAGCACGGGCAGGCCCGCCAGATGGACGTGGGTGACGTTCTCCAGGTTGAGCACGACGTGCACCAGGCCGGCCTTGAGGTACTCGCCGACCAGGGTCTTGATCTTGAGCATATCCTCCAGGTTCAGCTCGCCGCGCAGGCGAAGCACCTGAATACGGATGGGTTGTTCCACGCATCCTCCTTAGGGTTGATTGATGGAACTGGAGCGTTAAATGAGATCTGAAGGGACCTTGAGGCCCGCCAGCAGGCGCGCACCGGAGTCGGCCGTTTCCCTGCGGTGGGCCGCCTCGCGCGCGCGGTCCCAGACTTCGATGCGCCGGGCCACGCCCAGGATCACCACGTCGCGGCCGATGCCCGCGCTCAGGCGCAGGGCGGGCGGAAGCATCACGCGCCCCTGCTTGTCCAAGGGGCAGGTCTCCGCGCCGGAGGTGGTCAGGCGCAGGGCTTCGCGGGCGTGGGCGTCGGTGGACTGGCTGATGGCGTCGATCAGGCTCTGGAATTCGGTGGGGGCGTAGATCGAAAGGTAGGCGGAATTCAGGCAGGTGATGATGAAGCTGGTTTCCTGGCCCTCCACTTCGACCTGCTCACGCAGGCGGGCCGGAACAGACAGGCGTCCCTTGTCGTCGACTGAATATTCAAAACGACCGGTAAATAGAGGCATGGGATATCCTGGTGGTTTTTTTGGGAAATCATGGGTTTTTACCCCACTGGATGGGTATTATATAGTTATCAATGGACAGGTCAATGAAATAATGCGGAAAATGAAACAGGCAGGCCCCATCCATCCACATATCCAGACTAAGCTTAATATTGTTTCATATTATGAAAAAAATAATGATTTGGTTCCAAATGCCCATTCCTGACCGACAAAAAAAACAAAGCCCGGATCCAAGGATCCGGGCTTTGTTTGGAACCAAGGTTTTTGGGCTCTTTAGCGCTTGGAGAACTGGAAGCGCTTACGGGCACCGGCCTGGCCGTACTTCTTGCGCTCCACCATGCGGGGGTCGCGGGTCATCAATCCGGCTTTGGCCAGGGGCGGACGGTTGTCCGGGTCGAGCTTGCACAGGGCGCGGGCGATGCCCATGCGCAGGGCGCCGGCCTGGCCGCTCTTGCCGCCGCCGTTGCAGTTCGCCTTCACGTCCACTTTCGAGGTCGCGTCCACCGCCACCAGGGCCATGCGGATCAGGATACTCGCGGTGGGGCGCGAAAAGTACTTGTCCGCATCCTGGCCGTTGACCTGGATGGTCCCGGTGCCGGAGGTGAGGACCACACGCGCCACGGAGGTCTTGCGCCTTCCGATGGCCATGTAGCGCTGGATCACTGGATTCGCCATGTCATTCCCTTCTTACAGGTTCAAAAGGCGGGCGGGCATCGGCTCGGGGTTCTGAGCCTTGTGCGGGTGTTCCGCGCCCTTGTAGATGTTCAATTTCAGGGCCATTTTACGGCCCAAATGGGTCTTGGGCAGCATGCCCTTGACGGCCAATTCCACGGCCCGTTCCGGCCGAACTTCCAGCATGTCGCGCATGCGGGTGTAGACCGCGCCGCCCGGATAGCCGCTGTGCCGGAACTTGATCTTCTGCTCCGGCTTCTTGCCCGTCAGGCGCACCTTGGAGGCGTTGAGGACCACCACGTGGTCGCCCAGGTCAGCGGTCGGGGTGTAGACCGGCTTGTGCTTGCCGCTCAAAACGAGGGCGATGCGGCCCGCCAGGCGGCCCAGGCTCTTGCCCGAGGCGTCCACAACGTACCACTTCCGCTTGATATCAAGCGGCGAAAAATGCTTGGTGACTTTCGTGATTTCTGCCATGTCACTTCCAGAGCCGATTGCCAAAGGACGAAAATTTTATGGCTTCTGGGCCACTTCCGTCAATGGAAATATCAGCGATAGGGGGAAATAGTTCCAGGGCTAGGGTGGGGCCGAAGGCCCTAGTGGATGGGGCTGGGCGGGGCCGGCGGATGGGTCCGCAGGACCCTGCCCGGCCTTGGGATCGCGCCGTATTCCACGTTCCAAAGGATGAGACCTTCGGGAGGGGCGGTTTTGCCGGCTTGCTTGCGGTCGCGGGCCTGGAGCAGGGCGCCCAAGGAGGCCGCCGCCCGTGCGCCGATTCCCACGTCATACAAGGTCCCGGCGATGATGCGGACCATCTGGTGCAGGAAGGCCGTGCCCTGGATCTCGAAGGTGACCCGTTCGCCTTTGCGGACCACGGTGGACTTCAGGATCCTGCGGACCGGAGTCTTGGCGGTGCAGCCGCTGGCGCGGAAGCTGCTGAAGTCGTGCTCACCGACCAGCTGCGCCGCAGCGGCTGCCATGGCCGCGTCGTCGAGCTTCTGGCGGGCGTGCCAGCTGTAGCGGCGCCAGAAGGGCGGGTGGCTGGGTCCGTCCCACCAGACGTAGCGGTAGGTTTTGCTGAGGGGATCGCGGCGGGGGTCAAAGGCCTCGGGGGCTTCCTCGCAGGAGCGCACCCGCACGTCCCTGGGCAGGAGGCCGTTGAGGCCGGCGAGCATCTTCGCGCAGGGCTTGTCCGAGGCCGTGCTGAAGGCCGCCACCTGGCCGCGCGCGTGGACGCCCGCGTCCGTGCGGCCGGCTCCGGCGATCTTCACGTCCTCCTTCAACAGCACCGTGAGCTTGGCCTGGAGAAGGTCCTGCACCGCGCTGGCGTTCTTCTGGGACTGCCAGCCGTGGAAGGCCGTGCCGTCATATTCAAGGACCAGCTTGATGCGCCGCACGGGGCTCAAGCGCCGGGGAGCAGGCCCTGGGATTTCAACAGTTCGGCCACCAGCACCGCTCCCTTCGCCGCGCCCATCTTGGTGTTGTGGCTGACGAGCATGTACTTCACCCCTCGGGGGAAGACCGTATCCTTGCGCACGCGCCCGACGCTGGTGACCATGCCTTCCCCGCGGTCCCGGTCCAGGCGCACCTGGGGGCGGAAGGGGTCGTCGTGCACGTGGATCATGGCGGGCTTGGGGGCGCTGGGAAGGCCCTCCAACTCCTTGGGGGCGTAGGCGCGCATGGCGGCGATGACCTGCTCGACCGAAGCGTCCTTTTCCAGCTCCACGAAGGCGCTTTCGGTGTGGCCTTCAAGGACGTTGGCGCGGGTGCAGGTGCAGCTCACGGCGATGGGCGCGCGCTCCACCGCGGCCCCGCTGAAGCGGCCGAAGATCTTGGCCACCTCGCGCTGGACCTTCTCCTCCTCGCCGACGATGTAGGGCACGATGTTGTCGAGGGCGTCCAGCACCAGCACGCCTCCGCTGCGCCCGGCGCCGCTGACGGCCTGCATGCTGGTCATGAACAGGCTCTTCACGCCGAAGGACTTCACCAGGGGCGCCAGGCTCACGGCCAGGCCCGTGGTGGTGCAGTTGGGGATGGCGGTGACGAAACCCTTCCAGCCGCGGCGCTTGGACATCTCCCTGACCAGGGGCGCGTGGTCGGAGTTGACGCCCGGGATCAGCAGGGGCGCGTCCTCCTCCATGCGGAAGAGGCTGGCCGCGCTCACCACCGGGGTGGTGCGGGCGTAACGCGGCTCCAGTTCCTTGGCCACGTCGCTCTCGATGGCCGTGAACACGAGGTCCACGCCGGCGGCGTCGAACTTGTCGGAGTCCTGGATCACCATGGGCTTGAAGGCGGCCGGCACGTCGCCGTCGGCCCACCATCCGGCGGCGCCCTTGTCGGTCTTGATGCCGTCGGCGTAGGCCTTGCCGGCGCTGCGCGTCGAACCCGCCAGCGCGGTAACCTCGAACCAGGGATGCTCCGCCAGGCAGGCCAGGAACTGCTGGCCCGCGATGCCCGTAGCCCCGACGACGGCGACCTTCATTTTTTTCGGCATTCCGAAACTCCCCTTGAGCCTAGATGTCCTTCGGGCCTAAACGCCCTTCAGTTCCAGCTTCACGTCCTTCAGGACCGCCATGCGGTTGATGGCCGAAAGGTAGGCCTCCGCCGAGGCGACCAGCACGTCGACGTGGGCCGCCCGGGCCGAGGCCCTGCGTCCCTTGTGCTCCAGGACCACGGTCACGTCGCCCTGGGCGTCGGTGCCCCCGGTGATGGCCTGGATGCTGTAGCTCACCAGCGCGTACTCGGTCTTGGTCGTCTCCTGCAGCCCCTTGTAGATCGCGTCCACCGGGCCGGTGCCCTCGGCCAGGGCCTTGACCTGCTTGCCGTCCTTCTCCAGCACGATCTTGGCCGTGGCCCCGTGGCCCGTGCCCGCGGTGACGCTCAGGTCCACCAGGCGGAAGTCGCGCTTGCCGGAGGACTCCGGCGTCAGGAGGGTGAGCAGGTCGTCGTCGTAGATGTCCTTCTTGCGGTCCGCCAGTGCCGAGAAGGCCTCGTAGGCCTTGTCCAGCTCGGCCTCGTCGAGCTGGGCGCCCAGCTGGGCCAGGCGCTTCTTCAGGGCGTGGCGCCCGCTGCGCCGCCCCAGCTTGATCACGTTGTCGTTGAGCCCGATGTCGGCCGGTTCCATGATCTCGTAGGTCTGGCGGTTCTTGAACACTCCATCCTGGTGGATGCCGCTCTCGTGGGCGAAGGCGTTGACGCCGACGATGGCCTTGTTCGGCTGCACGCCGATGCCGGTCACGGTCGAGACCAGGCGCGAGGCCTTGGTGATCTCGCGGGTGTTGACGCCCGTGCCCAGGCCCAGCAGGTCCTTGCGGACCTTCAGAGCCATGACGACCTCTTCCAGGCTGCAGTTGCCGGCCCGCTCGCCGATGCCGTTGATGGTGCACTCCACCTGGCGCGCGCCGGCCTGAAGGGCCGCCAGGCTGTTGGCCACGGCCAGGCCGAGGTCGTTGTGGCAGTGCACCGAGAAGACCAGGTTGGGCGCCTTCACCCGGGCGACCAGGAAGGCGATTAGCTCGCCGAACTCCTCCGGCACCGCGTAGCCCACGGTGTCGGGGATGTTGAGGGTCGTGGCCCCGGCCTCGGCCACCGCGCTGTAGAGGTCCACCAGGTATTCGCGGTCCGCGCGCACCGTGTCCTGGCCGGAGAACTCCACGTCCGGGGTCCAGGCCTTGGCAAGGCGCACGGCCTTGACCGACTTCTCCAGGTTCTGCTGGCGGGTCAGGCGCAGGATCGATTCGAGGTGGATGTCGCTGGCGGAGGTGAACACATGGATGCGCCTGCGGGCCGCGGGCTTGAGCGCCTCGCCCGCGCGGTCCACGTCCTTCTCCACGATGCGCGCCAGGGCGGCGATGACCGGCCCCTTGATGGTCTTGGCGATCTCGCGCACGGCCTCGAAGTCGCCGACGCTGGAGATGGGGAAGCCGGCCTCAAGCACGTCGACGTTCAGGCGCGCCAACTGCTCGGCCACCTTCAGCTTTTCGGCCTTGTTCATGCTAGCGCCCGGGCACTGTTCACCGTCGCGCAGCGTGGTGTCGAATATGGCGACCTTGTCTTCCATGCCGTCCTCCTCTTCCCTCTTCAAATTCTCGCCGAACTCAGCCCCGCGCCACTTTGAAGCGGACCAGGAGGGGCTCCGAAACCGCGTAACCCGCCGCCACCAGGCCCGGCAAAATCCAGCCCGGCCGCCAGCCGAAGGCCGCGGCCCCCAGGCTGACGAAAAGGGGGGTGAGCCAGGCCAGCTTCGGCTTCAGGCGCGGATAGGTCCAGGGGCCCAACTGTGCGACTGCCAGGGCCAGCACCAGGGCCGCCAGCCAGACCGGCGGGGTGTCCAGGGCCACGGCCGCGGCCAGGATCGCCCCTGCCGCCGGCAGGGGCAGGCCTTCATAGACGTCGCGGCCGTTCTGCCCGTCGCCGCGGCACAGCCTCCAGGCCGCCGCGACCGCGACCAGGCCCGTCTCCGCCAGCCCGAAAAATCCGAGGGACTGCAGGCCCTGGGTGTACGCCAGCAGGGCCACGGCCAGCCCCCACACCACCAGGGAGGCCAGGCTGTCCAGCTCCGCTCCGATGGGCGTCGCCAGCTTCATGCCCTGGGCCGACCAGCCCGCCAGGGCGTCCGCCATGGCGGCCAAGGCCGCCCAGCGCAGGGCCTGGTCCAGGTCGCCCTTGCCCGCCGCCAGGACCGCCAGGAAACCCAGCGCGAGCCCGACCAGGGTCAGACCATTAGGAATACCGCCGCGGACCCTGAGGACCGCGGCGGCGTTTCCATCCTGCGATGAGGCCGCTTTCGCGGCCCTGGGCGACCCGGTCGCCACGCTCAGGCCTTGGCCTTCCAGTTCTCCGGCCGCAGGCTGCGGACCGACGAACCGGCCTTCCACATCTCCTGCTCGCGCATGATCTTCAGCTCGGCTTCGAGCTTCTCGCGGTAGTCCGGGGCCGAGCAGGTCGACAGCACCCGCGCGGTCTCATGGCCGTCCTTGACGCTCTGGTAGAGGGCCTCGAAGACCGGCTTGGTGGCGGCCTCGAACTTGGGGGCCCAGTCCAGGGCCCCGCGCTGGGCGGTGGTGGAGCAGGCCGCGAACATGTAGTCCATGCCGAACTTGCCCACCAGCGGGTAGAGGCTCTGGGTGGCCTCCTCGACCGTCTCGTTAAAGGCTTCGCTGGGGCTGTGGCCGTTGGACCTCAGCACGTCATACTGGGCCTTCATGATCCCGGCGAGGGCGCCGATCAGCACGCCGCGTTCGCCCGTCAGGTCGCTGAGGACCTCTTTTTTGAAGTCCGTGGGGAAGAGGTAGCCCGAGCCGATCCCTATCCCGCAGGCCAGGGCGCGCTCGCGCGCCTTGCCCGTGAAGTCCTGGAACACGGCGAAGCTGGAATTGATGCCGCTGCCCGCCAGGAAGTTGCTGCGGACGGTGCGGCCAGAGCCCTTGGGCGCCACCAGGACCACGTCCACGTCGGCGGGCGGGATGACGCCGGTCTGGTCCTTGAACACGATGCTGAAGCCGTGGCTGAAGTACAGGGCCTGGCCCTTGCGCAAGCGCGCCTTGACCATGGGCCACTGCTCCTTCTGGCCGGCGTCCGAGAGCAGGTATTGCACGATGGTGGCCTTGTCGATCGCCTCCTCGATGCTGGGGAAGAGGTTCTTGCCCTCGACCCAGCCGTCCCGGATGGCGTCCTTCCATCCGCTGCCGCCCTTGCGCTGGCCCACGATGACGTTGAAGCCGTTGTCGCGCAGGTTCAGCGACTGGCCGTATCCCTGGGGGCCGTAGCCGAGCACCGCGATCACCTCGTCCTTCAGGACGAGCCGGGCCTTTTCAAGGGGGAATTCCTCGCGGGTGACGACTTCCTCCATGGTCCCGCCAAAATCGATCTTCATGTTCTCTCCGTGAGTTGAAAGGTCCCTTGGGTGCCGTTCAAAGCGTGTCCGAGCCGCGGTTCAGGCCGGCGACTCCCGTGCGCACGAGTTCCAGGATGCCGTGGGGGCGGGCCAGCTCCAGGAAGGCCTCCACCTTGCCGTGGTCCCCCGTCACCTCGACCGAGATGCTGTGGGTCGCGATGTCGAGCACCTTGGCGCGGAAGACGCTGGCGATCTCGAAGATCTCCAGGCGGTGGCTGCCTTCGGCCTTGATCTTGACCAGGGCCAGCTCCCGCAGCACCGAGGAGCCGGGCTTCAGGTCCGACACCTTCACGACCTCGACGAGCTTGGCCAGCTGCTTGACCACCTGCTCCAGGACCTGGTCGTCCCCGCTCACCACGATGGTGATGCGCGAAAACTCCGGGTCGACCGTGGTCCCGACCGACAGGCTTTCGATGTTGTAGGCCCTGGCCGAGAACAGGCCGCTGACCCGCGCCAGGACGCCGGTGTGGTTCTGCACCAGGACTGAGATGGTATGACGCATGGGGCTAACTCCGGCAGAGGAAGCAACGAAACCGCGCCGCCCTTGGGCTGGCCGTGGCCGAAAAAGCAGGAAGGCCCACCCCGTTCCCCTTGGGGACAGCGGTGGGCCTTCCGAGTGGTGGAGCTGAGCGGAATCGAACCGCTGACCTCCTCAATGCCATTGAGGCGCTCTCCCAACTGAGCTACAGCCCCACGGAGGTCTTTTAACGCCAAACGCGGGGAAGGAATTGTAATTCCCGGCACTCGGCGGCGTCAAACCCTTTTTATGGTTTTTGCAGGGCTTTCAGACGTTTCTCGGCGGCCAGACATTCGTCGTCCACGGCGCTGTCGGGGTAGTTGTTCAGCGCGTCCGCGTAGGCCTTCAAGGCGTCGGCCGGCTTCCCCTCCACTTCCAGGGCCCTGGCTTTCCCCAGCCCGGCAAGGGCCGCGATGCTGTCGCCGGCGGCGCGGCTGTCGAGGGCGGCGTATTCGTCCTCGGCCTGGGCGCCCTTGCCCATGGCAAGGTCGGCGTTGGCCAGGCCCAGCTGGGCGGCCTTGGCCTGCCCCGTGCCCTGGTAGGATTCGATGATGGCCTGGTACTTTGCGTAGGCCTGCCCGAAGGCGGCCGTAGCCTGGGCGGGCGGGGCGGCGGCGGCCTGCTCAAAGGCGTTCTGGGCCTCGTTCAGGAGCATGGAGGCGTCCAGGCTTTTCTGCTTGCGGCCGTTGATGAAGAACACCGCGCCGAAGACGGCGGCGGCCAGCAGCAGCACCGTGATCAGGACCACTTCCAGGTGCGCCTGGGCCCATTGCAGGCCCTCGACCACATAGTCCGTCATCTCGTTCTTGTGCAGCACCTCTTTCAGGTGCTTCCGGTCGTAAGGGTGGGGCTGGGTCTTCAAAGCTTCATTCCTCCTAGTACATCCACTTCACGTAAACGTCCGGCAGGGCGGCCAGAATATTGTTCGAGGTGCCGTTGTCGGTGTCGAGGCTCATCAGCACGAGCTCCAGGTTCAAGCTCCACTGCGGCGTGATGTCGTAGCCCAGGCCCACACAGCCCAGCAGGGTCAGGCCGGCGTTGTTCTCCGGGGACTCGCTGTAGGTGACCGGATTGGAGATGGGCTGGTTCACCGTGTGCTTGGTGCCTTGGACATCCATGTATCCAACGCCCAGGCCCACCAGGGCGCTGGTCTTTTCCTGGCGGTACACCTCGTAGTCCAGCTTCACCGTCAGGCCGAAGGTGGACACGGGCGAAGCGATGGCCGCGCCGACGGTGTCGTGCATGGAGGCGTACATGCCCATCACGTCAATGGTGCTGTTTTCCGTGGCGTGGTAGAAAAAGTCCAGGCCTTCCATGCTGCCGAGGCTGTCCGCGGCGGTCTGGCCGCCGATGGGCAGGGCGGCCCCCCCGCGCAGGCCGAGCCCCCAGGAGGGCTGGAAATCAAGGATATGGGCGACATCCGGGCCGGGCCCCGCCTCGCCGGGGGCCGGGCTTTCAGAAACGGCCGCCGGGGATGCCTGGGGGGTGGCTGCGGCGGCAGACGGCGACAGGTACTGCGGCGAGGCCGCCGTGGCGGACGATGAAAGGGGTTGCGGAGAGGCCGCGACAGCGGAGGGCGACACGGCCTGCGGAGAAGCCGCGACAGCGGACGGTGAAACGGGCTGGGCTGTAGATGCGGTGGCGGACGGTGAAAGGGATTGGGGGGAGGCCGTGGGCGCCTGGCCGGAGTTCGTATCCGCGGCCCAGGCTGTCGAGCTCAGGAAGATCAAGGCTAAACAGGTCCAACGCATCAAGCGTCCCCCTAGATACAGCCGCCAAAAAACACGGACGGCACGCAAAGACTAACCCTTGCCCCGGCCCTGGGTCAAGCCCAGGCATTGTCTTGAAAAGTGTTTGTCCTCGGGCAGAATCGAACTGCCGACCTTCGGTTTAGGAATAAACCGTCACACCCTAACGCCTATGGTCGGTGTCGGCAAAAACCCTTGGGAATGTTGGATTCTATCCGAATTTTCCGTCTTATCCAAACCTTGTTTCTGTCCGATGTGCCCGTTTTGTGTCATTAGGCGCTTTTCCCGCATTTCAGTCACAAGGTGAAGGTCTATGTAGCCCCTTGAAGTCTCAACGTCCTTATGCCGGAGTTCAGCCAAAAGGTCCAAAATATCCGCTCCGTCAATGGCCCTGTCCATCGCATAGGTCTTTCGCCAGCTATGGACGTTGGCCCCTGAAATCCGTGCCCTATCCACGACCAAGCTGAATGCCCGTTGCAAGGAATCGTATTCCACCTTGTCCACTGTTCTTCCGTTTCTTACACCCAGCCCACCCGAACAGGAAGTCGCTAGGGGCTTTACCTTGGGCATACTTTCGAGCAATCTCAGCTGCCCTGCTATATTTAAAACTCACGTATTGCGGTGTCGCCCCTTTGACATCCCAAGACGCG
>DATHOE010000042.1:0-81646 GCA_035485275.1 bacterium | reverse complement strand
TGCTCTTGGCCCGGCTGGCCGCCTCGGCGCGCGAATTTTCCTCAAGCAGCCTGGCGTTCTTGGTTTGCAGTTCCAATTCCAGTTTCTTGCGCCCGCTGACGTCCCGGATGGAGCTGGACACCAGCATGCCGTCATCGGTCGCCAAAGGGCTCAGGCTGATTTCCACGGGGAACTCGCGGCCGTCTTTGGCGAGGGCGTAAAGGTCCAGACCGGACCCCATCGCCCTGGCCCTGGGCGCGGCATGGTAGGCCTCACGATTCGAGGGGTGCGTAGCGCGAAAACGCTCGGGCACCAACAGTTCCATTGCCTGGCCGACCAGCTCTTCGCGGGTGTAACCGAAAAGCTTTTCGGCCTGGGAATTGGCCAAAACTATCTTGCCGTGGGAACCGACCACGACCAATGCATCCGGAGCCGATTCCATCAGGCCACGAAAAAGGTCTTCGGCTTTCTTTCTTGCGCTGAAATCGCGGGTCACCTTGGCGTAACCCTTCAAGGCGCCGGAGGGATCCCGCAAGGGGCTGATAAGCACATTGGCCCAAAAACGGGTGCCGTCCTTGCGCAAGCGCCAGCCTTCGTCCTCGATGCGGCCCAGGCGCAAGGCTTCCGCCAGCTCCCGGGCCGGTTTGCCCGCGGCTACGTCCTCGGCGTTATAAAATACGGAAAAATGCTTCCCCAAAATTTCCACGGCTTCATAACCCTTCAGCCGCCGGGCGCCTTCGTTCCACGAACTTACCCGCCCCTCAGGATCCAGGAAAAAGATCCCGTAATCCGGGACCTGCTCCACCAGCATGCGGTACTGGGAATCTTCACTGAAAACGGGATCCTGCGGCAGGCCCACCTAGTCCCCCGGCTCGAAGTCTTTGGCGCGGATCCCGTATTTTTTCAGCTTGCCGTGGAGGGTCTTGTTGTCGGTCTTGAGCGCACGCGAAGCCTTGAGGATGTTTCCGCGGCTTTCGGCCAAGGCGTCCAGGATGGCCGTGCGTTCGGACTCCGCAAGGCCTTCCATGCCCGCCTGCTTCAGGGTCATGCCCGCCCGGGACAGGGCCGCCTTCACCGGACGGGCGCGGGAGGGCGTTTTTTTGAGCAAAGGCGCCAGGTCCTCGAGCTCCAGCGCCCCCCCTTGGGCCAGCAGAGCCCCCTGCCGGATCACGTTGCGCAGTTCGCGCACGTTGCCGGGCCAGGCGTGGGTCTTGAGCGCCTGCAGGGCCTCCGCGCTGATCCCACGCACGGGCCGCCTGAACTCCACCCCTGCCTCCTCCAGGAAACGCTGGGCCAGGTAGGGCAGGTCGTCCAGCCGCTCCCGCAGGGGCGGCACGGCGATGCGGAACTCGGCCAGGCGGAAAAAGAGGTCCTGCCTGAAACGGCCGGATTCGACCTCTTTTTCGAGGTCGTGGTTGGAGGCGGCCACGAAACGCACATCCAGGGACACCCGGCGGGTGGATCCTAGGGGCTGCAGTTCCCGCTCCTGCAGCACCCGCAGCAGTTTGGCCTGGAGCCCCAGGGGCAGGTTGGCGATCTCATCGAGGAAAAGGGTCCCGCCCTGGGCCAGGAGGAACTGTCCCTCCTTTTTGCGTTCCGCGCCGCTGAAGGCCCCCTTTTCGTGGCCGAACAGCTCCGATTCCAGGAGATTTTCCGGGATGGCCCCGCAATCGAGGGCGATAAAAGGTTTGGCCGAGCGGGGGCTGAAGTCATGGACGGCCCGCGCCAGCACTTCCTTGCCGGCACCGGTTTCGCCGTGCAGCAGGACGGTCAAGGGGCTGCCGGCGACCTGCTTGAGCTTTTCCTGAAGGTCCCTGACGGTGGCGCTAGGGCCCATGAGCCGCGCCAGGCCGTCGAGACGGAGCTTCAGGTCCTGGACCTGGCCCAGGAGGGCCTTGCGCTCCAGGATCTGGCGCAGGGCGGCCAGAACCTGGCCGGTATTGATGGGTTTAATGAAATAGTTGGTGGCCCCCAGCTGGATCGCCTGGACGGCGCTGGGTATTTCCGTATCCCCGCTGAGGATGATGACCGGCAGCTCGTTGCGGGTTTTTTTGATGCTCTCAAGGACCTGCATGCCGGGCAGATCCGGCAGTCCCAAATCTAGAAACGCCACATCCAGGCCCGGTTCAGAACCGACCAGTTCAAGCGCCCTGGCGCCGTCCGGGGCCAGGAGCACCTCGCAGTTCTCACTTTGGAAAAGGGCGCGCAACATCCTTCCGCCAGCCGGATCGTCCTCCACCACCAGAATTTTCGGTTTGAGTTCCATGCGTCCATTTTCCTTGATTTCAAGGATTTTTGCAGAGATTTATCGCGTAAACGCGCGGACCTGCGCCACGAATATGTTCCACATCATGGTCGCCGCCCCGCGCCAGGGCTATTTTTCATGCAAAGAAGCGCCATCCCGCGAAAACGAGTTCCCCATGGCCCCAAACGTGCAAGACATCCTGACGGTAAACAGCGGCTCCTCGAGCGTGAAGTTCACCGTGTTCAGGGGCTCAGCCGCTTCGAAACGCGTCCTCGAAGGGTCCATCGAACGCATCGGCATGCCCGGCACCACACTAAAAGTGGGGGACCCCGCCCGCCCCGGCGCGCGTTCGCGGCCCGTCCTGGCGAACCACCATCGGGCCGCCGCGGAAACGCTTTGCGAATGCCTCGACGAATGCCTCGAGGGCATGAACCTGGCCGCCATAGGGCACCGCATCGTGTATGGAGGCCCCGGACACTGCGCCCCGGAACTGGTCGGCGAGGATTTGATCGAGGACCTGCGCCACCTCACCCCCTTCGATCCCGAACATCTTCCCGGCGCCATACTCCTGTTGGAGACTCTGGGCCGACGTTTTCCGGAATTGCCACAGGTGGCCTGTTTTGACACCGCATTCCACCGGGACCTGCCGCGGGTCGCCCAGATGCTGAGCATTCCGCGCCGCTATGAAGCCGCAGGCGTGCGTCGCTGGGGCTTCCATGGCTTGTCCTGCGAATACCTTATGGCGGAACTGGCCCGCCTGGATGGAACCGTCGCGGCCCAAGGCCGCGTCATCCTCGCCCATCTGGGAAACGGAGCGAGCCTGACCGCGGTGCACGGGGGCAGGTCCATGGATACCAGCATGGGTTTTTCGCCCGCTTCGGGGGTGCCCATGGGCACGCGCAGCGGCGACATCGACCCCGGCCTGGTCGGATATCTGGCCCGCGCCGAGGGCATGGACGCCGCGCGGTTCCATGAAATGGCCAATTTTCAGTCGGGCCTGCTCGGCGTCTCTGAGGTCAGCCCCGACATGAGGGACCTGCTCGACCGTGAAGGGCGGGACGAGCGCGCGGCCGAAGCCGTGGCGCTGTTCTGCTACCAGGTCAAAAAATGCGTCGGCTCCATGGCGGCGGTGCTGGGCGGATTGGACAGCTTGGTGTTCGCCGGCGGCATAGGTGAAAACGCGCCCCTGGTACGGGAGCGGATCTGCGAGGGACTGGATTTCCTCGGGATCACACTCGACCGGAAAAGAAACGCGTCCAAATCGGGCCTGATCTCGGCCCAGGGCAGCGCGGTGCGCATCCGCGCCGTCCACACCGACGAGGATTTGGTCCTGGCGGAATCGGTCCGCCGCGTCCTGGGCGGCGCCTGAATTTACGGAGAACAAGGCCATGGATACGAAAAACCCGAACCCAGAACTGCTCCAAAAGATGGACGCCTATTGGCGCGCCGCCAATTACCTGTCGGTGGGCCAGATTTATCTCCGCGACAACCCCCTTCTGAAGCGTCCTCTCGCCCCTGCCGACGTGAAACACATGCTGCTGGGGCACTGGGGCACCACGCCCGGGCAAAACTTCATCTATGTGCACCTGAACCGCGCCATCAAAAAATACGACCTCGACATGATCTATGTGTCCGGGCCGGGGCACGGCGGGCCCGCCGTCGTCAGCAACACCTACCTTGAAGGCAGCTACAGCGAGGTGCACGCGGACATCACCCAGGACGAGGCCGGGATGAAGCGCCTCTTCACCCAATTTTCCTTCCCCGGCGGGGTGCCCAGCCACGCATCGCCGGACTGCCCCGGCTCGATCCACGAGGGCGGCGAACTGGGCTATTCGCTCAGCCATTCCTTCGGGGCGGCCCTGGACAACCCCAAACTCATCGTCGCCTGCGTCGTCGGCGACGGGGAGGCCGAAACCGGCCCGCTGGCGACCGCCTGGCATTCCAACAAATTCCTCAACCCCGCGTCCGACGGCGCGATCCTGCCTATCCTCCACCTCAACGGCTACAAAATCTCAAACCCCAGCGTTTTGGCGCGGATCCCCCACGAGGAGCTGGAGGCGCTGTTTCTGGGCTATGGTTGGGAACCCCATTTTGTGGAGGGCGAAGAGCCGGGACCGATGCACGCGGCCATGGCCGCGGCGCTCGACACGGTCGTGGAAAAAATCCAGGGGATACAGCGGGAGGCCCGCCTCCACGACAAAGCCGGCCGGCCGCTTTGGCCGATGATCGTTCTGCGCTCACCCAAGGGCTGGACCGGCCCGAAGCTTGTCGACGGCCAAAGGGTCGAAGGCAGCTTCCGTTCGCACCAGGTGCCCATCCTGGATCCGGCGGGCGTTCCCGGACACTTGGAGCAACTGGAGGCCTGGTTGAGGTCCTACCGGCCCGAGGAGCTATTCGACGCGGGAGGGCGTCTGAAGACGGAGCTGGCCGAACTCGCCCCGCAAGGTCCGCGGCGCATGGGCGCCAACCCCCACGCCAACGGCGGCCTTCTGTTGAGGGACCTGCGCATGCCCGATTTTCGCGATTACGCGGCCCCTGTGGCCTCGCATGGCGATCCGGGGCCGGGCGACACGCGCGTGCTGGGCCCTTTCCTCAGGGACCTGGTCAAACTCAACGGAGAACAGTCCAATTTCAGGATCTTCGCCCCGGACGAGACGCTCTCCAACGGGCTGGGGGCCGTTTTCGAGGAGACCCCGCGCCAGTGGGACGCCGCGGTCACCCCGGACGACGAGTTCCTGGCTCCCAAGGGCCGGGTGATGGAAGTGCTCAGCGAGCACCAGTGCGAGGGCTGGCTGGAGGGTTACCTGCTCACGGGCCGCCACGGGCTCTTCAACTGCTATGAAGCCTTCATCCATATCGTCGATTCCATGTTCAACCAGCACGCCAAATGGCTGAAGGTGACCTCGAAACTTCCCTGGCGGCCAAAGATCGCGTCCCTGAACTACCTGCTCACCTCCCACGTCTGGCGCCAGGACCACAACGGCTTCACCCACCAGGACCCCGGCTTCATCGACCATGTGGTCAACAAGAAGGCCGGCGTGGTGCGCGTCTACCTCCCGCCCGACGCGAACTGCCTCCTGTCCGTGATGGACCACTGCCTGCGGAGCCGCCACTACGTCAATGTGGTGATCGCGGGCAAGCACCCGGCCCCCCAGTGGCTGGCGATGGACGCGGCGGTCAAACACTGCTCCGAGGGCATCGGCATCTGGCCTTGGGCCAGCAACGACCAGTCCGCCCCGCCGGACGTGGTCATGGCCTGCTGCGGGGACGTCCCCACGCTGGAGACGCTCGCCGCGGTTTCGATCCTGCGGGAGCGCCTTCCCCAACTCAGGGTCCGGGTGGTCAACGTCGTGGACCTCATGAAACTGCAGCCGCAATCGGAGCATCCGCACGGACTCAGCGACACGGATTTCGACGAACTCTTCACGCTGGATAAGCCCGTCATTTTCGCTTTCCACGCCTACCCCTGGCTCATCCACCGCCTGTGCTACCGCCGCCACAACCACGACAACATCCATGTGCGGGGATACAAGGAGGAGGGTACCATCACCACGCCCTTCGACATGTGCGTGCTCAACGAACTGGACCGCTTCCACCTTGTGATGGACGTGGTGGAACGCGTGCCCAGGACCGGGGACAAAGGCGTCTACCTCAAGCAATGGCTGCAGGACAAACTGGTCGAGCACAGGCAGTACATCAACGCCAAGGGCCGGGACCTGCCGGAGATCAGGGGCTGGAAGTGGGGCCGGACCGCCTGAGGTCCGCCCCTTGCGTGCCCGCCTCTTTTGCCGTATATATGCAAATATCCTTATATGAGAAAGTATAATCCCATGGCCGCGCTCGACTTCACCTTCAAAATCAAGGCGGACTTCCTGGGCGTATTGGCCCATCCCGCGCGCCTACGGCTGCTGGAGGCCCTCAAGCTCGGGGGCAAAACCGTGGGCGCCCTGTCCTCGGAGGTCCAATTGAGCCAGCCCGCCACCTCCAAACACCTTTCGCTGCTGCGCCAGGCCGGAATCCTGGCCTCCGAACAGTCCGGAAAAACCGTGGTCTATAGCGTGGCGAATCCGGCGATTTTCCCGGTGCTGCGCAGCATCAACGCGGTGCTGCTGGAGCAGATGCGCCGGGCCGAAAGGGACCTGCGCAGCCTGGCGCTCGGAAAATGAGGACCCCCGGGGTTTCGTACGCGCGCAGGAACTTCCCAAGGCAGCTTCTCCGCGGCGCCCGCGGGCTCGTGGGAAGCCTCGGATTCTGGGACGGCCATACCTTGCGCGACGAACGGCGCCTGGACCACGGCTCCCTGCTGCGCTTGGGGGGCATTTTGGCCTTCACGGCCGGGGCCTTGAACGCCGGAGGCTTCCAGGCCCTGGGTTTTTACACCTCCCACGTCACCGGCAACACGTCGAAAACCGCCAACGAACTGGCCCTGGGCCATCTGGCCGGCGCCGTCAGTTTCGGCATCCTGGTGCCCACCTTCATGGCCGGCGCCTTCCTGTCGGGCATGCTCCTGTCCTACGGGCGCCGGCACCGCTACCGGGCCCGCCACGCTTTTTCCATGACCATGGAGGCCGGGCTGATCTGCCTTTTCGGCCTCTTCGGCGACGCCCTTTCGCGGGAGAGTTTTTTCGCCCCGGCCACGGCCGTCCTTCTGAGCTTCGTGATGGGGATGCACAACGCCGTGAGCAGCTCCATGTCCAGGACCGAGGTGCGGACCACGCACATGACCGGAAACGCCACAGACCTGGGCCTGGAATTGAGCCAGCTCCTTTACGCCAACCGGGCCCAGGCCCGCAAAATGGCCCCGGTCCGGGCGGACCGCCGGCGACTGTCCTTGCACGCGGTGCTGGTGGCCTGTTTTTTCGCGGGCGCCCTGTCCGGGGCCCTGGCCTTCGCCCGCTACGGCTACGTCTGCGCCCTGCCCCTGGCGGGCGTGCTGCTGCTGCTCAGCTTCCCTCCCCTGGCGCTGGACCTGGAAGCCCGCCTGCGTTTGCGGGAAAAGATGGCGGGCTGAGGAGCCGGGAGGAAATCCGGGCGGGACCGCCGGTTTTCCGGTTCAGGGCAAGCCGCTTATGTACGGACTCATGGCGCTGGAGAACACGTAATTGTTGTAAATATCCCAGTTGATCGACCAGGTCATCACGCCCCCAAGGTCGGGGTATGGTCCGCCCCGCAGCACATAGGCCCCCCCGTAGGACTGGCCCTTGATGAGGTAATTGAAGGCGTTGATGAGGTCCGGGCTCGGCGCGATGTAGCCGCCGCTGGGGGCCGCCGCGGCCGCGGCCGGAACGCCGGGGACCATCTGGGCCTGGCTGATCGGGGGGAACATGTTCGACGAATTCCCCGCGATGGGGAAACCCACCAGCATCATGTCGGTCATGGCCACGGTGAAGTCCGCTGTCCCGTTGGTGTAGTTGTTCCCGTCCAATGCCGTATTGCTCCCGTTGTTGTAATACTGGATCTGCAGATAGGTCAGCTGGCTCGACAGCGCGTAGATGATGGGAAGGTAGCTGCCCCAGACGTTGCTGTAGGCGGTGATGCCGCCCTGCACGTTGGGGACCTGGGGCGCCATGCTCAAAATGAAGCCTGGGCCGAAATGGGCGCAGACCACCTTCACCGCCGCGATCAGATTCACGATGGCCGGGGTGGTCGGATTCTTGAAATCGGTGTCCCCCGAGTTCAGGGAGAAACCGTTTTCGATGTCCAAGTCGATGCCGTCGAACCCGAAGGTGTTGACCGTGCTGATCACGGAGTTCTCGAAGGCAGTTTCGTCCGCGGCGTTGGCGATGGTGACGGTGCCGTTCGCCCCGCCGATGGAGAGCACCACCTTCTTGCCCAGGCCGTGCAGGTAATTCACGTCGGAAATGAAGGCGGCATTGGAGGCGTAGAGGCCACTGTCGGGCACGAAGGACACGGTCGAATAGTCGGCGGCGGTGCCGGCGAAGGCCACGTCAATGACGTCCCAATCCGAGGACACCTGGCGCAAGGGTATGTAGGAGGTGCCGTTGTCGAAGTCCTGCCAATAGCCGATCAGCATATGTTTGGAGGAGCCGGGCGTGGCGGTGGTGGTCGCCGTGGGCGTGGCGGTCCGGGTTCCGGTGGCGCTGGGGCTGGCCGTGCGCGTCGGGCTCGGCGTGGGGCTGGGCGAGGCAGTCGGAGTGCGGCTTGCCGTCGCACTGGGGCTTGCCGTGCGCGTCTGACCGGCCGAGGGGCTGGGCGAAAGGGCCGGCGTCCAGCTTGCCGTCGCACTGGGGCTTGGCGTGCGGGTCAGGCTGGGTGAGGGGCTGGCTGAGGCGGTCGGCGTCCGGCTCGCGCTCGCGCTGGGACTGGGGCTCGCTGTGCGCGTCAGACTCGGCGTGGAGCTGGGTGAGACGGTCGAGGTTCGGCTCAGCGTCGCGCTGGCGCTCACTGTGCGCGTCGGGCTCGGGGTGGGGCTGGACATGGCGGTCAAGGTCCAGCTCTGCGTCACGCTGGGGCTCGCCGTGCGCGTCGGGCTCGACGTGGGGCTGGACATGGCGGTCGAGGTCCAGCTGGGCGTTGCGCTGGCGCTCACCGTGCGCGTCAGGCTGGGCGAGCCGGTCAGTGTGCGGCTTGTGGTCGCACTGGGGCTCCCTGTATTCGTCGGGCTCGAGGTGGGACTGGACAGGGTCGTCGTTGTCCGGCTCGGCGTCGCACTGGGGCTGACAGTGCCCGTGGGGCTCGGCGTAGGGCTGGATGTGGCAGTCGCTGTCCAGCTCGGCGTCGCGCTGGGGCTGGCAGTGCTCGTGAGGCTCGAGCTTGGGCTGGACGTCACAGTCAGGGTCCAGCTCGCTGTTGCGCAGGGGGTCGCCGTGAGGGAAGGCGATACGCTGGGGCTGGGGCTGGGCGTCGCGGAATGCGTCGCGCTCGGCGAAAGACTTGGAGAGGCTTCCGGTGTCCAGCTAGGCGTCGCGCTCGGGCTCGCCGCCGGGCTGGAACTTGCGGTCTCCGTCGGGCTCTCAGTGGCGCTTGGAAGCTGCGAAGGCAGAGCCGAGGGTGTCGCCGTCCTCGTGGCGGTCATTCCCGGGGTGGCGCTGAGAGTGGGGCTGGGCGTCACGAGGTCCGTGGGCGTGGCAAGAGCCGTGGGGCCGGTCCGGTGGTGGCCGAAGGGATCCAGGGGATCATTGGCGTTGCTTCGGCTTGGATTGTTGAGCCAAAAGGGCATTCTAAAAGCCCAGGCCGGATGGACCAGGCCCAGGCAAAATAGGAGGCAAAAAATCAGGGCTTTGCTTCTCCCCACTGTGGTCAGCTCCTTGCGGACGTCCCATGTCCGGAAATATGGTACAACACCGCCATGGCCGTGTCGGCGCGGGGGCCGGTCCGGATAGGTGTCCAAAAAATGGCATCCAAGGGACCGAGACGGCCCATTTTGGAAAATAAAAATGAAAAAGCTAAGTCCCTGCTAGATATTGCTGAAATCCGGCGAATTACCAAAAAATCTCCAGTGCCTCTGCACTTACAGGACAAAAAAGTCGAAAAATTGTATTTCAAAGAAGGAGCTCTCTGATAACCTTTTGAGAGTGTTTTTCTGTCTGGAACATTGTTTCCCAACACGATTCCGGATCCGACAATGCCCAGCCGCTGGTGCAAAATTCTTGGTTTCCGCGGGCTGATGTTCGTTCCGCTGTTGCTGTGCCCGGTCTTGGGTCGAGCCGCCGATCCCCAATGGACCCTCGTGTGGAACGACGAGTTCAACGGCGCCGCCAACACCTCGCCGGACTCCACCCGCTGGACCTATGACCTGGGCGGCGGAGGCTGGGGCAACGGGGAGTTGGAGACCTACACCAATTCCACTTCAAACGTTTACCAGGACGGCAACGGGCACCTGGTGATCGAGGCCCTGGACAACGGCGGCTACACCTCCGCGCGCATGAAGAGCCAGGGCCTTTTCGACCAGGCCTACGGCATGATCGAAGCCTCCATCGAACTCCCCGCCGGCACCACCGAGGGCTCCGGCCTCTGGCCGGCCTTCTGGATGCTGGGCTCCAACATCAACACCGCCACCTGGCCCCTTTGCGGCGAAATCGACATCATGGAGAACATCGGGCAGTACGACACCAACACCCAGAACGGCGGGCACATCCACGGCCCGGTGGAGCCCGGCGGCGGCGACTACAACGGCGGGGACGGCGTCGGCACCACCTACACGCTGCCCGCGGGCCAGGCCATGAACACGGCCTTCCACCTCTACGCCGTCTCGTGGACGCCGACCTCCATCACCTATTACGTCGACGGCGTCGCCTACCAGACCCTCACGGCCGCCAACCTGCCCGGCGGCGGCGAATGGGTCTTCAACCACCCCTTTTTCATCATCATGAACCTGGCCTTGGGCGGGCCCGTCGGCGGCGCGGTGACCTGCAGCTTCCCGCAGCAGATGCTGGTGGACTACGTGCGCGTCTACAAGCTCACCGACAACGGCACCAGCCCCTACGGAGGCACGGCGCCCAGCCTGCCGGGCACCATCCAGGCCGTGAACTACGACAGCTATGACGACACCGCGGACCCGACGGAGCCGGGCGAGGGTTTCGCGTACAACGCCCTCAACAGCACCCAGACCAACGGCGTGTACCGCACCGGCGACGCGGTCTCCACCGAGGACTGCAGCGACACGGGCGGGGGCTACGACTACGACTACACCAGCCCGGGCCAGTGGCTCCAGTACAGCGTCAGCGTGGCGCAGACCGGCAGCTACACGCTCGACGCGCGGGTGGCCAGCGACGGACCCGGCGGCACCTTCCACGTGGACGTCGACGGCACGGCCGTCACGGGCGAGCTGAGCTGCCCCGACACCGGAGGCTGGCAGACCTGGACGGACGTCACCGCTGGCGGCATCAACCTCACGGCCGGAAACCACGTGGTCCTGCTGGTCGAGGACGGCATGGGCAGCGGGGACCAGGGCGTCTGCAACATCCACACCCTCAGTTTCACCCTGCCCGCCACGCCCACGCCGACCGCCACCGACAGCCCCTCCCCGACGGGCACGGAAAGCCGGAGCCCCTCGCCCACCAAGTCCCTAAGCCCCAGCCGCACCGCCAGCGACACGGCCACGCCCAAATCCAGCCCCAGCGCCTCAGCGACCCCCAGCCCGACCCGCAGCCCGACCACGACCAAATCCGCCAGCCCCACTTACACCGTCAGCGGCACGCCGTCCGATTCCGCGACCATCACCGGGACCCGCACGCCCTCGGCCACCAAGTCCCCGAGCCCGAGCCATACCGTGAGCGCCACCGCCACGCAGAGCCTCACCCCGACGCCCACACGCAGTTCCAGCCCCACCAAATCCGTCAGCCCCACCTACAGCGTCAGCGAGACCCTCACCCCCAGCCTCAGCCCTTCCGCCTCGCCCTCCGTGACATTGACCCGGACCGCCATACCCACCCGCAGTTCCAGCCCCACCAAATCCGTCAGCCCCACCTACAGCGTGAGCCAAACCCTCACCCCCAGCCTCAGCCCTTCCGCCTCACCCACCCTCACCGTGAGCCGCACCGCCACGCCCACCCGCAGCCCCAGCCCCGCCAAATCCGTCAGCCCCACCTACAGCGTGAGCCAAACCGCCACACCCAGCCCCAGCCCATCCTCGACCCGGACCTTCACGCCCACGCCAAGCGCGAGCGCATCGGCCACCCTGAGCGACAGCCCGTCCGCCTTCCCCAGCCCTTCCCTGTCCGCCGGCCCCCCTGCGACCGCGAGCGCCACGGCCAGCCCATTCGCGTCCGCTTCCCCGAGCCCTAACCCCACGTCCGCGGCGACCCCGACGCCCAGCCCCACAGCGGGCCCCAGCGCCGCCCCCACCGCGGACGCGACCCCGGCCTCCGGCGGAAACGGCATCCTGGGCAGCTGCCCGGTCCCCGATCCCAATCCCGTTTCGATAAGGGTATTGCTTTCGGGCTACGCCGATTCCGTGCGGGTGGACATCTACACCAAAGCCCTTGTCCTCGCGGGCGAGGCGGGGCTCGAAAACGCGCCGGCCGGCTGGGTCAGCGTGCCCCTTCCGGCCTCCTTTACCGGGGGCGCCGCCAACGGCCTGTACTATTACCGCGTCGTCAGCCTGCGCGAGGGCTCGGCCTCCAAGGCCGTGGCGGGGAAACTGCTGCTGCTTCGTTAGGGACTATCAGGCGCAGACAGGGGTCTCAGCGGACCCGTTTGAACACGTCCGGCTTCCAATTGGGCTCCAGGGCACGCGCGACGGAGCTCAAACGGTCTTCCCGTTCAAGGCCCAGACGGGCCATCCATTCCATGAAATCCGGGCGCACCGAGGCGTTGGAGACGTAGACCAGCCCGGAGACGCACAGCTTGTTGGCGCCGGCGAAGAGCAGGCTGCTGTTCGTGAAATCGGAGTCCAGGTAACCGATGATGTTGGTCAGGTAGGCTTTGGTGAAGGCGCCGCCGTCCAGGGCGTCCAGGACCGTGGATCCCGAGATCTCAAGGGCGTCCAACTTCAGGCGGATCGAATTCAGGCGGGCGGGCGTGAAGTAGCGCCGGCGCTGGGCCAGACCCTCCTCGTTGAAGGCCTCCAATTGCCCCACATCGAAACCCAGGGCCTCGTCGGACTTCAGCAGGATCTCCGGCTTGAGGAAGCTGAGGTAGTCCCGGCCGCGGATGAGCCCGGCCAATTTTTTGACGTACATCAATTGTTTCGGGTTGGCGTCGACCACCACCACTTTTTCCGCGAATTCCAGCAGGGCCAGGGCCTGGTCCCCGCCCGCGGCCACCGCCAGCACCCTGTCCCCGGGGCCCACGGCCAGGCCGTGGCGTATGGCGTGCAGGTTTTCATTCGTGGCGAGGTAGCGCAGGCGCGGGCGGGGATCGGCGGGGAACAAAAAAGCCCTAATCGCCCGACGCGAGGCCGCCCTGGATCAGGCGGTCGACGCGCGCGATGCAGTCGTTGGTCGCGGCCAGGCCGGCTTCGGCGGCGTCGCGCAGGAGGGCCATCTCCTTAACGTTCTCCTCGACCAGGGAGGACAGCTCGCCCAGGCTCTGGTTGGCGGACTCCACCGCCGGTACCAGGGACACGAAAGCGTCCGAGACGCGGTAGACCACCTGGATGGTCTCCTCGATGCGCGCCGCGCCCCGCAGGACCTCGATGGTGGAGGCCGTGCGTTCGCCCAGGTTCTCCACGAACTGCTCCACCTTCTGGGTGCTGGCCGTGGCGGCCTCGGCCAGGCGGCGCACCTCCTCGGCCACCACCGCGAAGCCCCGGCCCTGCTCGCCGGCACGGGCCGCCTCAATGGCCGCGTTCAGCGCCACCATGTTGGTCTTGCGGGCCACCACGAAGATGCTCTCGATGACGGGCCCCACCTCGCGGGAGCTGCGGGCCAGCTCGTCGATGACCTCGGTCCCCTGGTGGAGCGCCTCCTTGACCCCCACCAAGGCCTGGATCTCGAGCCCCACCTGGGCCCCGTCGCGTTCGGCGCTTTCCAGCAGCTCGGCGTTGCGGTCCGCGGCGGTCGCCACGCAGGAGGCCAGGGCGCCCAGGTTGCCCTCCAGGTCGAGGGCCAGGACGTGCAGTCGCTTGAGGCGCTCCTGGTCGCTGTCCAGGCGCCGGCGCAGATCGGCCAATTCCGAGGCCATGCCCGGCGACAGGCTCCCGCCTTCGTGGTCCCTGAGCGACAGCGCCGGGGCCAGGGGCCTGGATTCCGGCTCGTCCGGGGCGCCGTCCAGGGAACGGACCCGGGAAGCGGGCTCGTTGCGGGCCAGCGCCGGGGCCTCAAGCACGCCTCCGGACTTGGATCCTCCCAGGACCACAGCCAGAGCGGCCACGATCGCCGAGCACAGCAAGGCCAGGCCCGCGCCCTCGCCGCCGCCGGCGAAAGCCCCCAGGCAGGCGCCGGACAGCCCGCACAGCAGGCAGGCGAAGAAAAGGACCGCACGCCTCCGTGTCACCGGGGCTCCCCATGTTTGGTCAGCGTCAGGACGTTGAAGCCGTCCTCGCGCCGGTATTCCAGCCGGTCCATGAGGGACTGCATCAGGTGCAGGCCCAAGCCGCCCCGGCGGCGGGCGGCGATATGCTGGTCCAGGTTCACTACCTCTCCCTGCAATGGGTCGAAGGCCGGGCCGTGGTCCTTGACCTTGACCTGGACGCCGCTCTTGTCCAGGCGCAGCTCCACGAACACCGTCTTGCCGTTGTCGTATCCGTAGGCGTGCTCCACCACGTTGGTCACGGCCTCGTCGGCCGCTATCTCAAGGTCGTTGATCATTTCCTGCTGGTACCCGTTCTCGTTGAGCACCGCCACCAGGAAGGTCCGCACGGCGCGCAGGAGGTTCACGTCCGCGGGGAAACTGAGGCTCACTCGGCTGGTCGCGGCCGCGTCCAGCAGCTCCTCGGGCGGCCTGGGCTTCAGGGAGATGGAATGGGCCCAGCGGTCGACGAAATAGATCTCGCCGCAGCGGTGGCAGCGGTACACGTCCGGGGCCTGGATCTCCAGCGTCAGGCCGCAGCCCGGGCAGGCGGCGTTGAAGGGCGGCTTGGCCGCCGGCTTGTCGTCGCGGACCTTGAACAGCAGGTCCCCGGAGGCCTTGCCGCCGCCCAGGCTGCTGATGCGCAGATGGGTCGCGCCGGGGCCGGTCAGGGTCACCTTCCCCCGCCACAGCCCCGCCTTGAAGGGGCCAATCTTCGCCGGCGAGACCATCCCCGCCGAGGGCTGCAGGGCCGCCTCGCCGCCGAAGGACTCGTCCACGTCCCCGGCCCCGTCCGCGGCCAGCACTTCCAGCTCGAAGGCCTCGCCCGAATGGGGGGACTCGGTCTCGGGCGCCAGGACCAGCTGCTCGGCGGCCGACATCAGGCGCCCTTGAAAGCGCGGACCGCCTCGGCCTCTGAGGCGAAAATCTTGAAGATGCGCATGAAGCCCAGCATTTTGAAGATCTTCTCGATCTTCGGGGTCATCCCGATGAAGAAGATGTTCCCGCCCTTGGCCTGCAGCTCGGCCAGGACGCCGATGAAGGATCCCAGCCCCGCGGAGGAGATGTAGTCCAGCCCACCCAGGTCCACGATCCAGCGCACCCGCGCTGCCTGCAGCTGGAGCGTGAAGCTCCCCTCCAGCTCCCGCACGGTCTGGGCGTCCAGGTGGCCCTTCAGGCGGAACACCACGATCTCCGCGTTTTGGGCGCTATCGACGACCTCGATATTCAGCAGGTCCATACAGTGCTCCTCATTGTCAGGCCCTACGGCGAAGCAAAACCAGCGTGATGTCGTCGTTCGGCGGCGCGCCGGCGACGAAGGCTCGCACCGAATCGACCACGTGCTTCAGCGCCTCGGCCAGGGGCTTGGCGCTCGCCGCGATCAGGGCGGCCTTGAAGCGCTCCTCCCCGTATTCCTCGCGGGAGGAATTCATGGCCTCGGTCACGCCGTCGGTGTAGAGGGCGACGAGGTCGCCGGCCTTGATCTCCACCACCAGCTCGTCGGAGAAGAACTGCGCCGCCGGCACCAGGCCCAGCGCCATGCCCTCCGGCGCGATCTCCTGGATGCGGCCGTGGCGCGCCAGGAAAGCCGGGTTGTGCCCGGCGTTGGCGCAGGTCAGGGTGTGCTTCGCGGAGTCCAGCATGGCGTAGAAGAGGGTCACGAACATGCCGCGTCGTATGTCGGGCTGGATGACCGCGTTGGTGCGGCTCAGGGTCTCGCCCACGGCGCCCTGGCGCAGGGCCTCGGCCCGCAGCACGGACCGCGTCATGGCCATGCCCAGGCTCCCGGGCACGCTCTTGCCCGACACGTCGGCCACGGCCACCACCATGCGGTGCTTGTCGATGGGGATGAAGTCATAAAGGTCGCCGCCGACCTCCTTGGCCGGGGCGTAGAAGGCGGCCAGCTCGTATCCCGGGATCTGGGGGATCTTTTTCGGAAGCAGCCCCTGCTGGATCTCCTGGGCGATGCTCAGGTCGCGCTGCAGCAGCTCCTTCTCCACCAGGTCGGCCTGGGCGCGCTTGAGCCCCTGGGTCATGGCGTTGAAGGTGCGCGCCAGGACCCCCAGCTCGTCGTCGCTGCGGACCTCCACGCTGGCGTCTAGGTCGCCGCCGCCCACCGCCAGGGCCCCGCGGGTCAGGCGCTTCACGGGCCGCACGATCACGTCGGCGAGCATGACGGCCGAGATCAGCGCCAGCAGGACGAAGACCGCCGCCAGCGCCACCACCTTCAGGGTGGTCTCCTCCATCACCTCGCGGATCTTCTCCTGGGACAGGGCGATGTAGGCCTGGCCGACCGTCACACCGGCCTGGATCACCGGGAAGTCGAAGGCCAGCACCGAGGCGCCGCTGTCGGGGTCCTTGGACTCCACCACCTGCACGTCCGCGGGCACGCCCTCGGCCCGCACCGGCTCGCCCTGCAGGGGCTGCCACTTCGCGCCGAACTCCGCCGGCAGGCGGCCCGAGGAGGCCCGCACCGCCAGCACCACGCCCTGGTCGTCGGTCAGCACCGCGTGGACCACCGCGTCGTCGCTGAGCGCGTCCTTGGTGAACTGGATGGCCTGCAGGGAGTCCTTCTGCAGGACGGCGCTGGCGCTGTAGTCGGCCAGGTTGCGGCCCACGGTCAGGCCGCGCCGGATGGCCTCCTCCAGCAGGGCCTGGCGGCACTCGTAGAGGATGAAGGCCGCCATCAGGGCCAGGGACAGCGTCACCAGGCCGGCCAGGGTGGCCGCCAGCTTGGTCCGGATCGAGAGGCCTTTGGGGCCGTCGACGATCTGGCCTAGGATGCCGCTTGCGTTGTCGGGCATGCTTCCTCCGGCTTGGATCCGTTCACTGCTGGGATATCCGCTTCAAGGCCGCCAACTCCACCTGGGCCCTCGCCAGGCTGCGCTGGGCGTCGAGATGGTCGGGCTCCTGCCTGAGCACCTCGGTCCAGGTCGCCACGGCCCCGCGCAGGTCGCCGGCCAGGTATTGCTCCACCCCGTCATAATAAAGCTTGCGGACCGCTTCCTGGTCCACTTTCTTCGCCGCGGCGCGCACGCTCCCGCGGCGCATGGTCCTGGCGCGGGCCTGGGTGAGCGCCTTCTTCACGGCCAGGTCGTCGGGGTTGTTGCGCAGGTAGAAACCGAGTAGGCGCACGGCCTCGGCGTCGCGCCCCGCCTTGAAGGCCGCCATGCCGCGGCGCTTGGTCCCGGAGTCGTCCGAGCGCAGGCGCCGTGCCACGGCCGGGCGGGCCGCCACGCGGGCCGCCACGACCGCCTTGGGGGCCTGGCTGGCAGCGCCGGCCAGCTTCAGCATGCGGGCGGCCTCCAGGCTGCTGGGGTCCAGGGCCTGGGCGCGCTGCCAGTCCCCGCGGGCCGCGGCGATGTCCCCGCGCTCGTAGGCGTCCTGCCCGCGCTCCAGCAGGGCGGCCAGGCCCGCCTCCGTCACGCTCTTGAGGTTGGCGTTCGCGTCGGGGTCGTCGGGATGGGTCTTCAGGAAGCTGCGGTACAGCTCCGCGGCGTCCTCGAAGCTGCCCTGGTCGCCCAGCAGGACCGCGGCGTTGTATTCGGCCTCGGGGTAGTCCCCGTTCTTCGCCTTGATCGCGGCCTGGAAGCCCTGCAGCGCGGCCGCGGCGTCGCCGGCCTGGAAGTCGAGGTAGGCCACGGCGTAGAGCGCGCCGGCGTGCCCGGGGTCGGCCCTCAGGGCGTTCCTGTAGGCCACCCGGGCGTCGGCGTTCTTGGAGTCGCCCTGCAGCGCGAAGCCGAGGTTGTACCAGGACTCCGCGCCGCCGTCGCCCTGGAGGGCCCGGCGGCAGGCGTCCTCGGCCTTGGCGTAGTTGCCGGCCTTGTTGTAGAGCATGCACAGGGGCTTGAAGGCCCCCTGGCCGCCGTCCATGCCCGCGGCCTTGCTCAAGGCCGCCAGGGCTTCGGCGTCGCGTCCCAGCCTGGCCAGCACCAGGCCCTGGTTCAGCAGGGGCAGGGCGTCTTCCGGCTTCAGATGGGCCGCGTGGCCGTATGCGTCCGCGGCGGCGGCGAGGTCCTCGCCGGACCCGTCCATGACCAGGGCCTGGCCGAGATCCTGCCAGGCGCCGGCCCGGCCGGCGTCCAGGGCGGTGGCCTGCTTGAGGGCCTGGACCGCGTCGGAGGCGCGCCGCAATTGCAGCAGCGCCGTTCCGTAGGCCTCCCAGCTCTCCGCGTCGCGGGGGGCCAGGCTGGTGGCCTTCTGCAGGGCCTGGGCGGCCTGGGCATAGTCCCCGGCCTTCAGGCACATGACCCCGAGGTTGAACTGGGCGCCGGGGTCCTGGGGCGAGAGCTCCGCGGCCCGCTCAAAGGGACCCAGGCTGTCGTCCGCCCGCAAGCCGCCCGGGGCCAGGGCGATCAGAAGGGCCAGGCCCACCACCGTCGTGAACGCGCGTCGCTTCAACTCAGCCTCCGATGCACTCCGCCCCTTCGGGCGGGTAGATCTCCAGATGCAACTTCACCCTGCGGTTCCTGTCCTGCGTTCCAGGCATGTCGCCCGTGGCCGCCGGATGGCTGAGCCCCCAGTGCCGCAGGGTCACCCCGTCCAGGATCACGTGGCGCCGCACCAGCGCCTTCAGGATCGCCCCGGCCCGCGCCTGGGACAGCGCGTCCCCGTCCCCGCCTTCGTCCGCGGCGGCGTAGCCGTCGATCAGCGCGAAGCGCATGCGCCAGAGGCGGATCATGGTCACGGCGGCGGCGAGCGTCTTCATGTCTGAAGGGGTCAGGTCCGACCCGTGCGCGTCGAAATAGAAGGTGTACAGCAGGCCGCCGCTGTCGGGGTCGCGCTGGACCCCGGAGCGGTTCAGCGTGGCGTCCCATTGGGCCCGGGTCACGTAGTCGTTCAGTTGCGCCGCGGGCACGACCGGGGCCGCGGCCACCAGGCGCTCCTGGCCGTCGGCACCCGTGATGCGGATCTCGAAGCTGCTGCCCGCGGCGGCGGACACCGGGTCGCCCAGGTCGTCGGTGCCTTCCCAATGCACGGACTTCGGCACGGGACCGACGCCGCGCATGGTGCGCAGGACCCTGCCCGAGGCGTCCACGATGCGCAGCTCCCAGGACTTGGCCTGGGAGGCGCCCGCCAGGCCGCTGAGGTCGAAGTCGGCCTGCGAGACGGTGGGCGCCAGGAGGCCCTTCAAGACCACCTTCGGCGCGAAGCCGGGCTTCCCCGGGCCCGCGGCAGGGGCGGCCCAGTTCTCCAGGACCACCGGATCGCTCCAGGCCTGCGTCGGGGGCGAGGGTTCCCCGAAGTTCCATTGCAGGCTCAGGATCTGGCGCTGCCCCCCGGCCTGGAAGGCGTCGCCGTCCTCCAAGGCCATGTAGGCGTAGTCCAATCCCAGGGCCGAAGAAATCCGGAGGCCGAGGCCCGCCGTGGCGTAGCCGACGTCGGCGCTGACCTGGGTGGCCCCCAGCCTCAAAGCCAGGCGGCGCTCGAACAGCGACACCTGGAGCCCCAGGCGCCACTGCGGCAGGTTGGGCCCGCCCAGGCTCTCCAGCTGGTCCTCCTCGGCCGACAGCCAGGTTCCGGGCTCGGGCTCGAGCGCCATGCCGGCGCGCAGCACCGTGGGCTGGCCCTCGGTCTGCCCGTCGCCCCAGGCCAGGTTCGAGAAGAGGTCCGAGGCGGACAGCCCCAGGTCCAGGCGCCAGGTCCCGACCAGGGGGACGGCGGCCTTGGCGCCCACGTCCATGCTCCAGCCCCTCAGGGAGCCGGGCGAGGCCAGCAGGAGGCGCTGGACCGTGCCGATGGAGGCCCAGCCGTTGCCCGCGGAGAGGCCCAGGCCGGCCTGCTCCTCATTGTAATGGTCCGCCTGGGAATAGGACTGGTCGCCGGCGAAAAGGCCGCCGGAAAGGGCCCCGGCCAGGGGCCCGCTGAGCCCCACGGCCTGCTGCAGGGTCTGGGCCGGGCCGCCCAGGCCGCCGTCGTAGCCGAGGCTCAGGCCCTGCGTGGAGAGGGCCGCCGGATTCCAGTAAAAGGCCTCGTCGCCCTGGGCCGTGGCCACCGCCGAGCCGCCGGCCCCCAAGGCGGCCGCGCCCAGGCCATAGGGCCCCATGGTGGTGCCGTAGGCGCGAAGAAACGCTGGGGACCCCGCCAAAACCGCGGCTAGAAAACATCTTAACAACCGGTCTTCCACTGCACCACCGTAGGGCTTGTTAGTATTGGATCAAGGCGAAGGTAGGGATGGGTTCGAGCTTGGCGCGTCCGTTGAGGAAGCCCAGCTCCATCAAGAAGGCGCATTCGACGATGTCGGCCTTCAGGGTCTGCACCAGGCGGGCGACCGCCGCGGCCGTGCCCCCGGTGGCGAGGACGTCGTCCACCACCAGCACGCGGTGGCCCTGGATCAGGCCGTCGCGGTGCATCTGCAGGGTGTCCTGGCCGTACTCCAGGGCGTAGGTCTCCTCGATGGTCTCGTGGGGCAGCTTCCCCTTCTTGCGCACCGGCACGAAGCCGGCCCCCAGGCGCACCGCCAGGGGGGCGCCCAGGATGAAGCCGCGCGCCTCCATGGCCACGATCCGGTCGATGCCGCGCGACTGGTAGCGGGCGGCCAGCAGGTCGATGGCGTGGGCGAAGGCCGGCCCGTCGGCCAGCAGCGTGGTGATGTCCTTGAAGACGATGCCCTTCTTGGGGAAATCCGGGATGTCGCGGATCAGGGCTTTGAGGCTTTCGGGCACGGCGCACCTTTCCTTTCGTCTATGGCGGGCTTTATGGGCCCGCCCTCAGGGCCACACTTCGCTGTAGCTGACCCCGAAGGTCACGTTGTCGGTGAGCACCAGGTCAAAGGGCTGGTGCAGGTACATGCTCTGCAGGCGGCTCAGGTCCAAATCGAGCTTGATGCGGGTCGACAGCAGCACGCGCACGCCCACGTCGGTGAAGCCCTCGTTGTATTCCGCCATGGCGGCCATGCCCGGGAAGGGCGCGAAGGCCATGGCGCCGAAGCCGGCCGCGGGCTGGTCGCCGCCGCCGAAGCCGCCGGCGACGTAGAGCATGGGCAGGTCCGGCACCATGCCGCCTGCGACCACGTATTGGCGCTCCAGCCCCTTCAGGGAGGCCAGGGGGACCTGCTTGTAGTCGATGTCCTGGATGCCCACGCCCTCGGTGCCCACGGAGAGGCCGATGGGGCAATGGGGCCCCTGCTGGAGCGGCGACCAGCGGAAATAAAACAGGTTCTCCTTGCCCGCGTTGAAGCGGGTCCAGCCGTCGATCTCCTCCTGGGTCTGCGGGTCCCAGGCGTCCAGCTGGACCTCGCCGCCGGCCTCGATGCCGTCGGCGAAACCGCGGCCCGCCTGGATCTGGTAGCTGTGGATGGAGCCGGTGAGCAGCCCGTCGGGCAGGCTCTGGGGGAGGGGCACGTGGATGAAGCCGCTGCCGCCGTTGAGATCCTGGGCCTGCAGCAGGGCCGGGTCAAGCCAGGCGTCGTCCCAGAAGCCGGCCCGGGCGGCCCGGGGGCTGAGGCAAAGGAGGGCCAGAAGAAGGCAAGCGCGGCGTGGAAGCATCGGGGCTGATTGTAATGGCAGGAAGGCGCGTCTGCCAGCGCCAAGCTTGGCCCCCGCAAGGGCGCGGCCCCAATACCAAGAGGGCCCTGTCCCGCTTATGCGGAACAGGGCCCTGTCTTAGACGTATTCTCGGGGCAACAGGAATTGAACCTGCGACCTCTCACTCCCGAAGCGAGCGCTCTAGCCCCTGAGCTATGCCCCGAAACCCGCCTCCCCTTCATGACCGGCGCAGGCGTCTGGTCGGGATGACAGGATTCGAACCTGCGACCCCTCGCACCCCAAGCGAGTGCGCTACCCCTGCGCCACATCCCGGTGCCGGCAGCCGGCCTGAAGGGTGAGAACGGACGGAGAATGTAGCAAAATACGGGCCAGGGTTCAAGCTTCCCCACCATGTGAAGCTTTGTCCAAAAACTCGAGCAAGGACCGGGCCTGGCGCCGGGCCTTCATCAGGACCCCCGTCAACTCGGCGGATCCGAGGTCCAAGGCCAGGGTAAGCTGGCCGGAGAGGCGGGCATCCTTCAAATCGTCGTCCAATTGTTTGCGGGCCCCCTGCAGGGTGAAGCCCTTTTCATAGACCAATTTCTTGATATGCAGGATCAAATCCAGGTCTTTTTGGCGGTACAGGCGCTGGTTGGCCTTGGTGCGTTCCGGTTTCAGATGGGGGAATTCGGTCTCCCAATAGCGTAAAACATGGGCTTTCAGGCCGGCCAGGTCCGAAACTTCGTCGATGGTGTAGCGCATGTCACCGGTTTTGGCCGCCATTGTGTCCTCTCAGTCCTCGTCCTTCAGGGGCCGCGCCATGAGGTCTTTCAGGGCCGCGCGGGGGTCCTTGTCCTGGAAAAGGATGGCGTTGACCTGCTCGGCGATGGGCAGGGCCACGCCGTGGCGGCGGGACAGGTCCAGGGTCGAGGCCGAGGTCACCACCCCCTCCACCGCCTGGTGGAAGGTGGGGCTGATGCCGCTCCAACGCTCGCCCCGCCCCAAACGCTCCCCCACGCCCCGGTTGCGGCTGTGGCGGCTCATGCAGGTCACCACCAGGTCCCCCAGGCCCGTCAGGCCGTGGAAGGTCGCGGCCTGGGCGCCCATGGCGAGCCCCAGCCGGCTGATCTCGGCCAGGCCACGGGTGATGAGCGCGGCCTTGGCGTTGTCCCCCAGGCCCAGCCCGTCGGACACGCCCGCGGCCAGGGCCACGACGTTCTTGAGCGCTCCGCCGATCTCGACGCCCAAAGGGTCCGCGCTGGTGTAGACGCGGAACCAGTCATTGGAAAAGGCCTTCTGGGCCAGCTGCGCGGTCTCATGGTCCAGGGACGCGGCGACCAGGGTGGCGGGCAGACGGCGGCCCACCTCCTCGGCGTGCGAGGGGCCCGACAGGGTGGCCAAACGGGGCGCGGGCCGGCCGGCCTTGGCGCATTCGTCCTGGGCCACCTGGCGCATGGTCATCAGGCTGCCGGGCTCGATGCCCTTGGTGGCCACCACCGCCACCTGGGAGGGGTCGCCGTGGATGAGGGCGCGGCTCCAGACCGCGCGGAAAAACGCGGAGGGCACGGACAGCACCAGCAGGTCGGCGCCCGACAGAGCGGCCAGGTCCGATCCCATGTGGACCGCGTCGGGAAGCCGCACGCCGGGCAGGTAGCGCCGGTTCTCGCGCAGGCTCTCCACCTCCAGGGCGTAGGCCGCCTCATGCTCCCAGACGTCCACGCGCTCGAAGCGCTCCGACAGCACCAGCGCCAGGGCGCTGCCCCAGCCGCCGCCTCCCAGGACAAAGGCGCGCTTCAAGCGCCCCTCCCTTTGCCGCTGAGGATCTTGCTCTCCGTGCCTGCCAGGATGCGCCGTATGTTGGGGAGGTGCTTCAGCCAGACCAGCAGGGACAGCACCAGGGCCAGGCAGAGCACCGGCCGGGCCCGCCATCCGTCCTGGCCGGCCAGGGACAGGGATTCGAAGAAGCCCTCCGGGCGCCCGGTCCAGGGCCGCCATTCGTTGAACAAGGCCACCGCGCCCGGCAGGAATGCCGCCGCCGCCAGCGATCCGGCCGACACCATGCGCGTGACCCAGAACACGCCGCCGAAGACCGCCACCGCGGCCAGGGTGGCCAGGGGCGCCAGGGCCAGGAAGACGCCCAGGGAGGTGGCCACGCCCTTGCCGCCCTTGAAGCCCAGGAAGAGCGTGTAGCTGTGGCCCAGCACCGCGGCCAGGCCCAGGACGCAGGGCCACCACAGCGCGCTCAGGGTCGGGACGTCCCAGGGGGCGCCCGCCTGGCCGTCATAGCCGGGGAAGAGGCGCGGGACCAGCAGGACGGCCAGGGCGCCCTTGGCGATGTCCGCCAGCAGGACCGCGACGCCCGGGCCAGGGCCCAGCACCCGGAAGACGTTGGTGGCCCCCATGTTCCCGGAGCCGTGCTGGCGTATGTCGATGCCCTTGGCCCACTTGCCCGCCAGCCATGCCGAGGGGAGGGCGCCGAGCAGGTACGCGAGGAGGAGCGCGCACAGGGAGGCCGCATTCATTTGCGTTTCCTAAGCATGAAGATCAGGGGGGTGCCTTCGAGTTCGAAGCGTTCGCGCAGCATGCGCGTGATGCGGCGCTGGGTGGAGAAGTGCATCAGCTTGGGGTCGTTGACGAAGAGCGCGAAGGCCGGCGGCCGCGTGCCCGTCTGCGCCAGGTAGTACACCTTCAGCACCCGGCCCTTGAAGCTGGGCAGGGGCGCGGAGGCCAGGATCTCCTCCAGCGCCTGGTTGAGCGCCGCGGTCTTGAGCCGGGCGGCGTGGGCGTCCCCGGCCTTGAGCGCGGCCGGCAGCACGTCGCCGAGGCGCTGGCCCTCCAGGACCGAGATGAAGTGGATGGGCGCGTAGTCCATGAACTTCAGGCGCAGCCGTATGTCCTTGATGCACTGGTCGTGGGTCAGGTTGTCCTTGCGGACCTTGTCCCACTTGTTCACCACGATCACGCAGGCCCGCCCGGCCTCGTGGATGAGCCCCGCGATGCGCTCGTCGTGGTCGTGGACGCCGTCGTAGGCGTCCAGGATCAGCAGGGCCACGTGGCATTCCTCGATGGCGCGCAGGCTGCGGACCACGGCGTAGTGCTCGAGGTCCTCGAGGATCTTGGACTTGCGGCGGATGCCCGCCGTGTCCACCAGCACCAGGTCGCGCCCGTGGGCGCGCAGCGGCGTGTCCACGGCGTCGCGCGTGGTCCCGGCCTCCGCGCTGACCACCAGGCGGTCCGTCTTCAGCAGGGCGTTGATCAGGGAGCTCTTGCCCACGTTGGGGCGCCCCACCACGGCCACGCGCAGGGGCTGCTTTTCGCCGTCGGCCTCCTCGCCCTCCGGCAGCTGGGGGACCTTGGGTACGTCCTTGACCGCGGCGTCGAGGAGCTCGGCCACCCCGTTGCCGTGCAGCGCGCTGACGCTGAAGCCGTCGCCCAGGCCCAGGCCGGTGAAGTCCCAGCGGTTGGGGTCGTCCTCTTCGCGGTCGGCCTTGTTGACGGCCAGGTGGACCGGGCGCCCGTAGGTGCGCAGCAGGCCCGCCACGGTCTTGTCCAGGGGGTGCAGGCCGGCCTTTCCGTCCACCACGAAGATGACCTGGTCGGCCTCGTCCAGGGCCAGGCGCACCTGGCGGCGTATGCCCTCCCGGATCACGGCCTTGGCGTGGGCGCTGGCGTCGCCCGGGTCCAGGGCCTCCATCTCGGGCTCGAAGCCGCCCGTGTCCACGGCCCAGAACTCGCGCCCGCTCCACTGCGCCTTGCCGAAGTGGCGGTCGCGGGTCACGCCCGGCTTGTCCTGCACGATCGCGACGGGCCGCCCAAGGATGCGGTTGAACAGGGCTGATTTCCCGACGTTCGGGCGCCCGACGATTGCAATGAGCACGGTCCCTCTTTTTACGTGATAAACGGGCGCGAATGGGCTAGTTCGAAAGTTTTACCGCCTGGGCGAAATCGGCGGCGTCGGCGGTGGCCAGGGCGCGCACCCCGTGGTCGGCGCTGTGCAGGGCCAGTCCCAGCGCGGCGCCGTGCCCCACCTCCACCACCGTGTCCACGCCCATGCGCCTCAGGCGCCGGCCCGCGGCGGGCCAGTCCAAGGCTTCGCTGCAGCACAGGCGCAGGCGCGCAGGCCAATCGCGGGGAGTGCGGCTGGCCTCCACGTCCGCGGCGCCCTGCAGGGGCGTGGCCAGGTGCTCGCGGGGCAGGGCCTCGAAGTCCGCGGCCGTCCTCTCGCCCAGCGCCGCCAGGGCGCTGTGGGGCCATTGCCAGCCCGGCTCAACCGGCGTCAATTTCACCCCGCGGCCCGCGGCCGCCAGCACGGCGTGCAGTTTTTTCAAAAGGCCTTCGTCGCCGCTGAGCACGAAGTGGTCCGGCGCGATCAGCGCCGCCCGGCGCGGCCGCACTTCCTGGGGCAGGGCGTCCAGCTTGGCTTCCAGGCCCGCCGCGTCCAGCCCCTGCACCGCCAGGGCGTACCAGGGGGCCTGGGCCCAGGCCTCCTCCACCCTCAGGCCCCGCTCATACAGCAGCTTCAGCGCGGCCTCGTAGTCTATGGCGCCCATGGCGCCCAGGGCCACCAATTCGCCCCAGCCCAGGCCCGCGGCGGCGTTGGGGTGCACCCGGCGCGCCTTGAGGGCCCTGAAGACCCCGTGCGCCAGGGCGAGCACGGCCGGCCCGGACACCGAGGGCCGGTGGATCAGCTCGGCCGTGCCCGCGAAGCAGGCCTTGGTCGGGCGGACGCCGCCCAGCTCGTTCATGGCCTTGTCGGCCTTGTCCAGGGACTCGCGCACCAGGGGGTTCTTGTTGTAGAGGTCCTTGCCCATGCCGGGCTCGGCCAGCCCCGGTCCCCCGAAAAGGAAGGCGACGCCGCCCATGGCCCTCAGCGCCCCTTTCCGCACGGAATCAAAGCCTCGCCGCCAGGAGCCGGAGCTGCCCCACCAGCACGGTGTCGAGGAACACGCAGATAAAATAGGCGGCCATGGGGCTGAGATCCCATTGGCCCACACGCAGAAAAGGCAGGCGCCGCCGGAGCCAGCCCAGGGCCGGGTCGCACAGGGCCGCGACGGCGCGCACGATGGGGTTGTTGGGATCGGCGCCCACCAGCCAGAACACCCATTGCACCACCACCAGAACCTGGAAGGCCTTGAGCAGGAAGGCCAGGACGGCCGCCAGCCCCAAACACAGCGTTTGCATGCCCGATTTTGCCTGAATTCACGCCGTTTGGATAGTTCAGTCCGCCGCGGGCCGGCTCGCCCGACGCCGGACGGGCGCGCGCCGCGCGCCCCTTTGCGAGGCCACGCCGTCGATGAAGAGCGGGCAGGCGGGCAGGGAGTCGAGGAAGACCCGGCCATAGGGGCGCGTCAGGGCCCGCGGATCCAGGAGCACGAACCATCCCCGGTCCGTGCTGTGCCGGATCAGGCGCCCGAAGCCCTGCTTCAGCTTCAGCACGGCCTCGGGAAGGCTGAGGTCCATGAATGGCTCGCCGCCCTGGGCGCTCACCTTGTCCTGGCGGGCCCGCTCAAGGGGGCTGTCGGGCACGGCGAAGGGCAGGCGCACGATGATGACGCAGGACAGCGCCTCGCCCGGCACGTCCACGCCCTCCCAGAAGCTGGCGGCCCCGAAGAGCACGGCCTGGCCATGCGCCTTGAACTCGTCCAAAAGCTCCTCGCGGCGCGCGCCCTTCTGCTGCTCCAGGCAGAGCCAGCCGCGCCCCTCGATGAAGGGCCGCAGGCGCCCGGCCAGCTCGCGCAGGTGCCTGAAGTTCGTCACCAGCACGAAGGCCCGGCCCAGGCTGCGTTCAAGGGCGCCGCGTATGCCCGCCTCCAGCGCGTCCAGGTAGGCGGCCTCGTCCCGCGGGTCGGGCATGCTCGCGCTCAGGTGCATCTCGACCTGCTTGGCGTAGTCGAAGGAGGCCGGCAGGGCCAGCTCCTCGGCGTTGCCGGGCAGCCCCAGGCGCGCGCGCATGAATCCGAAGCCGCCCGCCACGCTCAGGGTGGCCGAGCACAGGACCACGCTGCGGTGGCGGGGATAGAGGTGCTCCAGCAGCAGGGGGCCCACGTCGAGGGGGGCGCTGCGCAGGACGGGGGAGCGGTCCCGCTCGCGGTCCACCCAGAACACGCTTTCCCCGAGGTCCTGGCCCAGCCAGCTCCTCAGGCCCTCCGCGGCCGCGTCCAGGCGCTGGGCCAGGGCCTGGGCCTCCACCGAGGCGCCCAGGCCCTGAGGCAGCTCCTTGGCCAGGGCCCCCTTGCGGCGCAGCTCCGTGGCCAGTTCGCTCAAGGGCTGGCTGAGCGTGTCCTCCAGGCTGCGCGGAGGCAGGGCCTGGGAATCCGACAGCGCGGTGACGCGCTCGAAAAACTCCGCGCACGCGCCGCGGCAGGCCTGCAGCAGGCCGGTCAGGCCGCCGGCCGAATCCAGGCGGTCGATCAGGTTGAAGCGTCGGCGCGCGTCGTGCAGGCGGTCGAAGGCCTTCACCAGGCCGAGCCGGTGCAGGCGCAGGCCCAGGTGGTCCGCGGCCACGTCGGCCAGGTGGTGGGCCTCGTCCACGATCAGGGTCTCGGCGTCGGGCAGAAGGCTGGAGCCTTCGCGGCGGGCCGCCAGGTCCGCCATGAGCAGGGCGTGGTTGGCGACCACGACGCGGGCTCCCTGTAGGGCGTCGCGGTCCGCCAGGAAGGCGCAGGAGCGGGCGTAGGGGCAGGCGGAGCCCAGGCAGCCGAAGGCCTCCACCTGCACCAGCTCCCAGGTGGCCTGGTCCATGGCCACGGGCGCGTCCTCGCGCAGGCCTCCGCCCTCGCTGGCCCAGTCCTCGATGCCGGCGAGGGCCTCATGGCGGCCGTGGAAGAGCTCGGGGGCGTTGAACTCCGCGGCGGTGCGCAGGCGCAGCTGGCAGAGATAGTTGCCGCGCCCCACGGCGCGCACCGCGCCCAGTCCCTTGCCGGCGCCCAGGGCCTTCAGGGCCAGGGGGATGTCCTGGTGCAGGAGCTGGGCCTGCAGGTTGAGCGTGTGGGTGCTGATGATCACGCGGCCTCCGGACTCCTCGGCGCGCTCCAGGGCGGGCAGGAGGTAGGCCAGGCTCTTGCCCGTGCCGGTGCCGGCCTCCACCAGCAGGACGCCGGAGTCCCTGAGAGCGCGCGCGACCGCGTCCGCCATGGCCTCCTGGGCCGGGCGGGCTTCGTAGCCTTTGAGCGTGGAGCCAAGGCGCGTGGAGAGTTGGTAGGCTTCTTCGGGCATGGCCCCCGGCCGCGGTTTGGTGGCGGCGCCGTCCCATAAAAAGAAGAGCCGTCCCCCCTTTAGGAAGGGACGGCTCTTAATCGGCGCCGGTCTTTTTTAGAGAACCTTGTCCTTCAGGGCCTTCGCGACGGTGCAGCGGACGCGGGTCTTGGCCTTGATCTTGATGGGCTCGCCGGTGGCGGGGTTGCGCCCCATGCGGGCCTTGCTCTGGCGGATGCGGAGAATGCCGATCCCGTCCAGCTTGAACTTCTTCTCTTTCTTGAGGAGCTTGCAGACCAGCTCGTTGTAGGCGATGAAAAGGTTGGCCACGTCCTTCTTCTTCAGGGCCGTCTTTTCCGCGAGTTCGTTCAGGATCTGGCTTTTGGTCAAAGGCACCGGTTCCCCCTTGTTCAAAAATAGGATGCGCCCAAGTCCCCGGGCGTAACGGGGAATTGTCGATGCCTGCTCTAAAATACCCTAAAAATAAGGCTTGTCAAGACCTAGTACGCAAAAAAGCCCGTAAAAATGCCGATTATCCCCTCTTGCGGCGGATTTGGCTCAGGAAATGGTCCCAGCCCTGCTCCCGGTTGAGGCGTTTCAGGGCCAATTTCAGGGGCGCCAGGCGGCTTTCGGCCACGCCCTTGAGCCGCAACAGCCGCAGCAGGCGCCGCACGCTGGTGGGATCGTTCTGGGCCTCCAGGGGGATGCGCTCGAAGTGCTCGCGCGCCTCGTCGTAGCGTTTGGCGCTGTAGTAGAGGTTGGCCAGGAAATTGCGGGCGTCGTGGTAGGCCTGGTCCGCGTTCAGGGCCTCCAGCAGCAGTTCCTCGGCCTCGGGCTTGCCCAGCCAGTAGGCGCTGGCGCCCAGGCCCAGCAGGATCTCGGAATTCTTGCGGTTGATCTCAAGGGCGCGGGCGTAGAAATCGAAGCTCTCCTCGTACATTCCCAGCAGGTACCACTCGCGCGCCACCTCCAGCAGGGTCCGCTCGTCGGGGTGGCCCTGCCGCAGGGCCTGGTCAAAGGCGAAACGGGCTTCGCCGTAATTGCTCAACAACAGGTGTATGCGGCCCAGGCCCCACCAGCATTCGTCGTCCTTGGGGTCGAGCTGCAGCAGCTCCTCGAAGAGGTTGCGGGCCTGCGGAAGGTCCCCCAAGTCGAGGCGCGTGAAGGCCAGGCCGAGCTTGAGCTTGCGGTCGCCGGGAAAGCGCCGCACGCCCTCCGCGAAGACGCGCAGGGCGTCCTCCAGCTCGAAGCGCTCCCAATGGCGGAAGCCCTGCTCCTCAAGGTCCCGCGAAGATTCGAATTCCTCGGGCATCTGTTTAAGCTCCCTGCTGGGCCCCGAAATGGGACACCAAGGCCTGCAGCTCCCTCGCCATGTCCGCCAGCTGCGTGGATGTCGCCGTCAGTTCCTGCATGCTGGCGGTGGCCTCCTGCGTGCTCGCCGCCACCTGCTCCGTGCTGGCCGCGGTCTCCTCGGCGATGGCGCTGATCTCCTCGATGCGCTTGGCGCCCTGGCCGGCCCGCTCCATCTGCTCGCGCGCGTTGGCGGCGATCTCCGCGGCCAGGGCGTTGGTGCGCCCGGCGGCCTCGATGATCTGGTTGAGCCCCGCCGCCACGCGGTTGATCACCGCGCTTCCCTCCCCCACGGCCTCGGAGCCCTTCTGCATGCTCGCCACGGCGGCCTGCGAGCCGGCCTGTATCTGGGAGATCATCCCGGCGATCTGGTCGGCGCTGTCGGCGCTGCCCTCGGCCAGCTTGCGCACCTCGTCCGCCACCACGGCGAAGCCCCTGCCGGCGTCGCCGGCGCGGGCGGCCTCGATGGCGGCGTTGAGGGCCAGCAGGTTGGTCTGGTCGGCGATGCTGCGGATGATGTCCACCACCTCGCCGATCTTCTCGTTCTTGTCGCCCAGGGTGTAGATGGTCTCGGCCATGGCCCGCATGTCCCTACCGAGGCGCTCCATGCGGCTGGTGGCGTCCTGGGCCAGGGCGTGGATGGTGCGGGCGATGTCGAGGGCCCCGTCGGAGGCCTGGGCCGTCTCCTCGGCCTTGTGCCGGTTGCTGGCGGCGGAGTCGGCCAGCTGCTGGATCATGACGTGCAGTTCGCCGGTGCGGGTGCTCTGCTCCTCGGTCCCCTTGGCCACCTGCTGGATGGTGGACGCGACCTCGGAGGACATGCGCGACACCTCGCCCGCGGTCCCGGAGACCCGCGCGCTGGAGGCGCCCACCAGGTCGGCCCCCCTCTTCACCGAGGCCACCACCTGTTCGAAGCGGTCCATGACCCGGTTGAAGGCGCTGGTCACGCCGACGTTCAGGCGGCTCGAGTCGACCTCAAGGCGCCGGCCCAGGCCGCCGCCCTGCGCCAGATAGTCCTGGAACTTCTCCTCCACCAGGTCCAGCTCGACGCGGACCCTGCGGCCCGACCAGGCGCCCAGGAGGCAGCCGCCCAAGGCTCCGAGGACCAGCATCCACAGGCGCAGGACGTCCAGGCGGGCGAGCATGGCGTCCATGGACGAGGCCGGGACGCGCGCCTCGACCACCCCCGTCCAGGGGGCCTTGGGGCCGGACAGCGGCGCCGCCGCGTCCACCCAGGCGCCGGCCGGTCCCCAGCCCAGGGCGGCCTTGCCGGAGTCGAAGGCGCCGGAGGCCAGGTCGCTGGGGCGCGTGCCGGTCTGCGAGGGGCCCTGGGGCCCCACCGCCAGCGTCCAGGTTCCGGCGGCGTCGCGGCTGTAGCTCCACAGGGTGGGCTGGTCCAGGCCGGCCTCCCCGGCGGCCAGGCCCTCCATGGCGGCGGCGGCCTGGGACACGTCGAGGGGCGCGGAGTCCAGGAGGCAGGCGCCTGCGGAAGCCAGGGATTGGGCGCGGTACTGCAGGGACAGGCGGGCTTCGGACAGGCTCGCGCGGGCGAGCCACCAGCCGCAGCCCCACATCAGCAGGGCGCCCAGGACCCCCATGGTCAAGACCATCAGGACCAAGGATCGCTTTTCCGCGGCTCTCATGGACAAAGGATAGGACCGAGCGGGATGGGTGTCAACGTGACGAACATCAAGGGCCCGCTTTCGGGAAGACCTGGCCGCCGCCGGCGGCCAGGTTCTTGGAGGCGAACATGTAGGTGTGCTTGACGGGCGTGAAGTGCAGGTTCCAGGTCTTGAGCTCGGCCGTCAACAGGTCGGGGAAATCCTCCCCCATCTCGGCCAGCGCCCGCCCCACGGAGAAGCGCACGCTGCCGGAGCTGTCGGCCTTCATGGAGGAGACGAAGGCGACGGCGACCTTGGGGTGGAGCTTGAAGTAGTCCTTGCGGGTCCACACCCGCGGGGCCTCCACCACGGCGCGGCGCACCACGTCGTTGGGGTCCTTGGCCCACTCCTCCATGGTCACCAGGGCCAGTTCGTAGCCGCGGTTCAGGCAGAAGTGGTCGAAACCGCGGGCCAGGCAGTCCTGCACGCGGACGTCCGTGGTCTTGGCCACGTCGCGCCGCAAGAACTCCAGGGCCTCGGCGCGCAGGTAGCTGACGTGGCCGGCCAGCAGGGCCGCCGCCATGGCGCCGTGGACGTCGGGATTGGGCAAAAGCGCCTTGGCCAGCCCGAAGGCCTGGTCCGGATCCAGGGTTCGGCTGGTCTCAAAACAGATGGCCCGCATGGAATGGATGCTCTTTCCATGGATGGCCTGCAGCAAAGAATCGACGTTTATCGCCACCTTACCTCACAAGTTTCACTCATTTTAAGCGTTTTCGACCCAATTCAGGGGGAAATGCCCGCCCGAGTATATATTATTTTCGGGGCTTGTAACAAAAAACGTCGTGCGCCCCCCGCGGGCCCAAAAAAGGCCCCTTTTCAGGACGCCAGGCGGCTGATTTTGACCAGGGGAATCTGGGCTTTCACCAGTTTGGGGTCGAAGAAAACCGCCCCCGGGACGCCCAGGTTCGCCCAGGCCGCGGCCGTGGCCAGGCGCAGGCAGTCGGAAAGCTCCCATCCGCGCTCCAAGCCCCGGGCCATGGCGCCCAGGAAAGCGTCCCCGCAGCCCACCGGCGATATCAATCCGCGCGGCGTGGGCAGGGGCGTGGCGTAGAGCACCTCCCGCTGGGTCACGCAGACCGCGCCGTGGTCGCCCAGCGTCACGATCACGCAGCGCACCCCCTTGCGCAGCAGGGCCCTTCCCGCCCGGATCACCTGGTCGCGGGTCGCCGTGGGCACCCCGAAGGCCTCCCCCAGCTCCTCGGCGTTCGGTTTCACCATGAAGGGCGCGGCCTCCACCCCCAGCCTCAGGGCCGGGCCATAGGCGTCCAGCAGGGCCACGCCGCCGCGCGCCACCACGGCCTTGATGAGGGAGGCGTAGCTGTCCTCGCGCAGGCCCTCGGGGATGGAGCCGGAAAAGGTGACGATGTCGCCGGCCTGGACCCCCTTCAGGAGACCGGCCTTGAGCCGGGCCAGCGCCGCGGCGCCGACCTTGAGCTGGCTGGCGCTGTTGACCACGGTCTCCTGGTTGCGCTCGGCGTCCAAGATCACCAAACAGGGCCGGTAGGAGCCGCCGACGGCGGTGAGCTTCGCCTCCACGCCACGTCCGCGGAAGAAGCTCAGGGCCATGGAGCGTTCCTTGAGGGACGTGAAGGCGTGCAGGCGGGCCTTGCCCCCCAGCAGGGCCACGGCCCGCGCGGCGTTGTTGCCCTTGCCGCCGGGATAGCTCAGGGTCGCCACCGCGCGGTTCACCCCGCCCAGGCTTAAGGACGGCAGGACGAAGAGCTCGTCGAGGGTGGCGTTGAGGTTGACGCAATGGATCATGGGCGCCTCAAAACGGTCCGGGCGGCGGCGCGCAGGGCCTCGGCCGCCTTGGTCAGGGTGGCGGCCTGCCGCCACGCCAGGAACAGACTACGCGAAGGCCGCGGTTCGGCCAAGTCAAGATAGACGGGTCCGCCCGCCTTGCGCACCATGCTGGGCACCAGCGCCAGCCCGAGGCCCGCCTCCACCAGGGCCTGAACGGTCTCGATCTCCCCGCTCTCGTGCACCACCCGCGGCTCCACCCCGGCCCGGGCCAGGGCCTCGAGCACGATGCCGCGGAAGCCGTGCCCCGTCTTCATCACGATCAGGGGCTCCCCGCGCAGGGCGGCCAAAGCCAGGCGCTTGCGCCCGGCGAAGCGGTGGCCCGGTGGCACGGCCAGCAGCAGGGGCTCGCTGAACAGAAGTTCCCAGGCCAGCCCGGCGCCGAGCCCGGCGTCGTCGATGATGGCCAGGTCCACCTCCTTTTCGCGCAGCAAGGCCGCCAGGGTGGGCGAGCTCTCCTCGCGCAGGTCCAGGCGCAGCCCCGGATGGGCCCCGGAAAAGGCCTTGATGAGCTTGGGAAGCAGGTAGGCGCCGGTGGTGGGCATGCAGCCCAGGCCCACGGAACCCCTCTTCAGGCCGGCCAATTCCTCGGATTCCAGGCGCGCGGCCTCCACCTGGCGCAGGACCTCGGCCGCGCGGGGCTTGAAGAGCTCGCCGCGCTGGGTCAGCCGGGCGCCCTTGCGTCCGCGCTCGAGCAGGCTCCCGCCCAGCTCGGACTCCAGCTTGGCGATCTGCACGCTCAAGGAGGGTTGGGCGACGTGGCAGCGCCGGGCCGCGGCGGTGAAGCTGCCGGTCTCGGCGACGGCCAGGAAATAGCGCAGCTGGTGGAGCTCCATGGGGCACCCATATCCATAGTTGATGACTATTCTATCCATACATAATATATCTTTCCAATATTTTAGATTCCAGGCTAATCTTTGGTCCTGATCCCAAGGAGGAAGCCATGGCACAGGGAACGCTCTACAACAAAGTCTGGGACGCCCATTCGGTGGCGCGCCTTTCCACCGGGCAGACCCAGCTCTTCATCGGCCTGCACCTGATCCACGAGGTCACCAGCCCGCAGGCCTTCGACATGCTGCGCGAGCGCGGCCAGTCCGTGGCATACCCCGAGCGCACCTTCGCCACGATGGACCACATCGTGCCCACCACCACACGCGCGCGTCCCTTCGCCGACGCCCAGGCCGAGCAGATGATGCAGGCCATCGAGCGCAACGCCAAGGAATTCAAGGTCAACTTCTTCGACTTCTCCACCGGACGCCAGGGCGTGGTGCACATCATCGGCCCGGAGCTCGGCCTCACCCAGCCCGGCCTGACCATCGCCTGCGGCGACAGCCACACCAGCACCCACGGCGCCTTCGGCACCCTGGCCTTCGGCATCGGCACGAGCCAGGTGCGCGACGTGCTGGCGACCCAGTGCCTGGCCATGGACGCCATGAAGGTGCGGCGCATCGAGGTCAACGGGAAGCTCAAGCCGGGGGTCACGCCCAAGGACGTGATCCTCGCCATCATCCACCGCCTGGGCGTCAAGGGCGGCATCGGCTACGCCTATGAATACGCCGGCGAGGTCTTCGACGCGATGAGCATGGAGGGCCGCATGACGGTGTGCAACATGTCCATCGAAGGCGGCGCGCGGGCGGGCTACGTGAACCCGGACGAGACCACCTTCAGCTATCTCAAGGGCCGCGAGCACTCGCCCAAGGGAGAAGCGTGGGAAAAGGCCCTGACCGTATGGCGATCTTTCGCCTCGGACAAGGACGCGGTATACGACGACGTGGTGCGCATCGACGCCGCGGAGATCGCGCCCATGGTCACCTGGGGCGTCACCCCGGCCCAGAGCGTGTCGGTGGGGCAGAGCCTCCCCGACCCGGCCCAGACCGCGGACCTGGGCGAGCGCGGCTCCCTGGAGACCGCGTACAAGTACATGAAGCTGCAGCCGGGCCAGAGCCTGGACACGGTGAGGGTGGACGTGGCCTTCATCGGCAGCTGCACCAACGGCCGCATCGAGGACCTGCGCGCGGCCGCGGCGATCGCCAAGGGGCGCCGGGTCAACCCCGCGGTGAAGGCCTTCGTGGTTCCCGGATCCATGCAGGTGAAGGTCCAGGCCGAGGCCGAGGGCCTGCACGAGGTGTTCAAGGCAGCCGGCTTCGAGTGGCGGGAAGCCGGCTGCTCGATGTGCCTGGCCATGAACCCTGACCAATTGGTCGGCGACCAGGTCTCCGCCTCCAGCTCCAACCGCAACTTCATCGGCCGCCAGGGCAGCCCCACGGGGCGCACCCTGCTGATGAGCCCGGCCATGGTGGCCGCCGCCGCGATCACGGGCCACGTCACCGACGTCCGCACCCTGGCCTGAACCCACAAAGGAGGCAGCCATGCCCAGAATCCTCAGCGTCAAAGGCCGCGGCGTTCCCCTGCGCGGCGACGACATCGACACCGACCGCATCATCCCGGCCCGCTACCTGAAGGAGATCACCTTCTCGAAGATGGGGGATTACCCCTTTTTCGACGAGCGCTTCAACGCCAACGGTAGCCAGAAGCCGCACCCCTTCAATGAGGAGCGCTTCCAGGGCGCCAGCCTGCTCTTCGGCAACGTGAACTTCGGCTGCGGTTCGAGCCGGGAGCACGCCCCCCAGGCCCTGGCGCGCTGGGGCCATCCCAAGCAGCCCGGGATCAAGGCCATCGTCGCGGAGAGCTTCGCCGAAATCTTCGCCGGCAACTGCGTCATGCTGGGCATCCCGGCGGCGACCGCCTCCAAGGCGGATGTGGCCGCGCTGCAGGCCCTGGTCGAGCGGGCCCCCGCCACGGAGTTCAGCCTGGACATGGAGGCCCTGACCCTGTCCGGGGGCGGCCTCAAGGTGTCCTTGGGCCTGCCCGACAGCCGGCGCAAGGCCCTGATGGAGGGGACCTGGGACAGCACCGGCCTGCTGCAGGAAAACGCCGAAAAGACCCGGGCCCTGGCCTCCAAGCTGGCCTACATGAACGGGTACAATTAAGGCCTGAACAAAGGCACGGCAGCCCCCCGGAAGCGCATCCCCCTCGCGCAATTTACACCTTGATCTGGGGGTGCGCTTCATCCAGACTCTGGGCCAACCGGGGGGACAGGGGGCTGCCATGAAACGTCGGATTTGCTTAAGTATTTTTTCCGGAGCCCTGATCCTGGGTTGCGCGGTTCTGAGCCAGCTCCCCACCGAGGCCTTTGCCGACAGCAAACACGAACAGCAATGCGGGGGCTGGTGCCCCAGGAAAGACGCCAACGGCAACCCCACGGGGCAGTATTCCCGGGAGTGCAACGACGGCCCCAACGGCTCATCGTATTGTGAAGTCTGCGACGGATTTAAAGGCGGCGACCCCGACAGCCCCATCAATCTCTGCACTTTTACCGGCTCACAAAATTGCTGCATCATGCACGATGGGGACGGCTGCCCGCCGCCATCCTCCTCCTCGGCGTCCGGCGCCGGCGCTGCGCTCGCCCCTGTGGCGGCCGGCCTGGCCCAGCCCGCAGATGTCCCCACGGACGTACCCGCAGACGCGGCCACCGATGTGCCGACGGATGTCCCCACGGACGTGCCTTCCAGCGCAGGCGATGTCCAGCCCACGGACGTACCCACGGACGTGCCGGCCGACACGGACAACGGGGCCTCCACGGACCAGGCCCCCGACAGCTCCTCCAGCGTCGATGACCAGTCCCCCACCGACGTGCCGGCCGATACCGACAATGGGGCCTCCACGGACCAGGCCCCCGACAGCTCCTCCAGCGTCGACGACCAGTCCCCCACCGACGTCCCCACCGACGTGCCGGCCGATGTCGATAACGGGGCCTCCACGGACCAGGCCCCCGACAGCTCCTCCAGCGTCGACGACCAATCCCCCACGGACGTCCCCACCGACGTGCCATCCGATGTCGATAACGGGGCCTCCACCTCGGACCAGGCCCCCGACACGCCAGCCAGCGCTGACGACCAGCAACAGCAACCGGACACCCAGGCCCAGCCCGACGACCAGCAACAGCAGCCGGACACCCAGGCGCAGCCCGATGATCAGCAACAACAGGACCAAGAGCAGCAACAGCAACAGCAAGAGCAGCAGCAACAAGAACAGCAACAGCAAGATCAAGCCCAGCAGGAACAGGCTCAGCAGGAACAGGCCCAACAGGAACAGGCTCAGCAGGAGCAGGCGCAGCAAGAACAAGCTCAGCAGGAACAACAACAGCAAGAACAAGAGCAACAGCAGCAGGAGCAAGCCCAGCAGGAACAAGAGCAGCAGCAACAGCAAGAACAGGAACAGGAACAAGAACAACAGCAGCAACAGCAGGAACAAGAGCAACAGGAACAGCAGCAGCAGCAGGAGCAGCAACAGCAGGAGCAGCAGCAACAAGAGCAGCAGCAACAAGAGCAGCAGCAACAAGACCAACAACAATAAGGCCCGGCTTCAAACCGAGGGGCCAAAACCGCCCCGATTTACACGGATTTTCCTTGGCAGGGCATCCCGCATTGAAGAAAATCTGCGCCAAGAGCGCGGGCATCTTTTCAGCGAGGAAACGGCATGGCGATCAAAACCGAATGGGTCACGGACACCTTTGGGCACGTGTACGAGGGGAAATCCCTCTACAAGGGTAAGACGCCCTTCCAGAGCATGGAGATCTTCAAAAGCGACACCTTCGGCACGCTGCTATTCCTGGACGGCAAGATCCAGATCAGCGAAGGCGACGAGAACCGCTACCACCAGTACCTGGTCTCGGCGCCCCTGCTGGCGCACGCCAACCCCCGCTCGGTGTGCGTCATCGGCGGCGGCGACTGCTTCAGCATCGAGGAGGCGGTGAAGTTCCCCTCCCTGAAGCGCATCCTGATGGTGGAGATCGACAAGGGCGTGGTCGACTTCTGCCGCGCCAACTACCCTGCCATCAAGACCTGCCTCAAGGACCCGCGCGTCGAGATCGTCTATGAGGACGCCCGCGCCTACCTGGAACGGGAAAAGGAGAGCTTCGACGTGCTGGTGGTGGATCTCACCGAGCCCCACGGGCCCAGCAAGATGCTCTATACCTACGAATTCTACCAGCTCTGCGCCCGGCGCCTGAACCAGGGCGGCATCCTGAGCATCCACACCGACAACTACTTCCTGTTCCCGGACAGCTTCGCCACCATCCGCAAGACCCTCGGCGCGGTGTTCAAGAACATCGCCACGGCCCGCGTGGACATGCCCTGCTTCGGCATGGGCTGGACCTACCGGCTGGCGAGCGCCTCGCCGATCGACCTGAAGCGCATGGAAAAGAACCTGGCGGCCATGCAGAAGAAGCGCGGCCAGCTCGACCACCTCACGCCCAGCCTGTACAACGGCAAGCCCACCGGCGAGGAGCTGAAGGTCCTGGCGCGCCACGGCCGGGTCAGCACGGACCGCGCCCCCTACGACAAATTCGAGAAGCTGAGCAAGAAAGTGACGAAATAAGGGTTTGGATCCCGCGCACCCTGGACGAAAAAAGAGGCGGCCCAATGGGCCGCCTCTTTTTTTTTGCCCGATAAAATCCCGGGCCGGATCCTTGCGAAGGCTTAGAAGTACAGGTCCACGCTGCCCTGGGCCGTGGCGCCGCTGAAATCCACGTTCACGGGCGACGAAATGTTCCATTCCCAGTATTGTTCGGCGTCGTACAGGGGCGTGCCATGGCTCTTCAGCTCGGGGGCGTCGGCCCAACGCCAGCCGCCGGTGAAATTCAAGCCGATATGGGAGCCGATCTTGTAGGTCACGGTGCTTTCAAGCTCGCCCACCAGGATGCCGGCGGTGTAGAGCCCGCTCTGCATCAAATTGTCGCCGTCGAAGCCGTCATAATTCACGTGCTGGTCCATGGTCGCGTAGCCGTAGCCCACCCACGCGCCCAGTCCGAGGCTCAGGCCCGGGACGCTGAAGGGCGCGCTGACCTTGCCGCCGACGAGGATGTTGGTGAGGCTGGCCTTGTCCGAATAATCCAATCCATCGTTGTCGCTGCCTTGGTCGCTCACCAGGCGCGCCTGGTTGCTCACCAGATACTCCTCGCGCAGGCCCAAATCCAGCGACTTCCAAGGGCTCAGGCACTTGGTGGTCTCGTCGGCCCCGACCACGATTCCGGACTGGATGTCCTGGTTGTAGCCCATGCTTTCGCCCGCGCCTTCCCAACCGAAGACGTTCCCGTTGGCCCGGTTGAAGCTGTTCATGGCGAAACTCGTGTACCCGGCGTGCGGGGTGAAATCCAGGACATCCGCGGACAGGGTCCCGCAGACCAGAAGCGCCGCGATGGCGGCCAGAACGACTTTGCGCATGCTTTTCTCCAGTGAAAATTTGCGGTCCTTGCGAACCCGCAGCTCGGGTGTTCCCGAAAATCGACCGACGACATTATAGCCAAGGAAGGTCCCTTGTCCACACTTCAGGGCCGGAATCGGCGGACCGGGAAAATCCGGAAAAACCAAAAAACGAGCAAAGGCGGGCCTAAACCTCGGCGGGATTGCGGGCCCAGATGAACTCCTGGCCCCCCTTCAGCTCGAGGCGGAAACGCGCCGCGTGCGCGGTCAAAAAGGCACGGACGAAACCCGGCTCCAGCCCCGTGTCCTCGATGAGCAGGCGCATGTCGATGGGGGTGGTCTTGGAGGCGAAGATGTTCGAATAGGAGGCCTCCAGGTAGGCCTCGGTCATGATGTCGGCCTCGTCCTCCTCCAGGTCCTCCTCCCCGCGCAGGAAGCGCCCGGCCAGCTCGAACTGTTCGTCCGTGGAGATCTCGAAGAGCCTGTCGTCCCCCGCCAGGGCGGAGTTGATCTCCCCGATGAACAGCCTGAAGAAGGCGGGGGCCAGCAGGGCGGCCGTCTTTTCCGGGCTGCTGTGCTCCACCTTGGCGTTCGTCTCCTCGTCCATGCGCTCGTCGATGCGTCCCGGGGAGATGAACACCCTGGTCCGCCCGTCCCAATCGTTGACGAAACCGATCTCGAAGCCCCCGCTGAGTTCCGGAACCTCAATCCTCATGGCGTCCTCCTAATCCGGCAAACTTCATGGTCCGTCGTCCGCCGCCGGTGGCGCGCTGCCGTCGATGGTTTTCGTGAGCAGGTTCAGGCTCCTGAGCCAGAAACCCAGGTCCTTGTTGGTCATGGGCTTGCGGTTGAAGTACTGGCGTATGCCGTCCGCCAGCACGGACTTGCGGCCCTTGGGAAGGCCCCCCAGCAGGTCGAAGATGCGGTTCACCTTCACGAAGAGCTGGGCCTTTTTCTGGTGCGTGGGCAGCCCCAGGTCCAGGGTCTCGGCCTGGCCGATGCTGAGCTTCTCCAGCTCCCAGGCGAAGACCGCCACGCTCTGGGCCAGGTTGATGCTGGCGCAGTCCGGCTGGGTGGGCACGTGGGCCAAGCGGTCCAGGGTCTTCAACTGCAGGTTGGTCAGGCCGTGGCGCTCGCAGCCGAAGACCAGGCCCACCTTGCCCTGGCCGGAGAGGCCCGCCAGCTCGGCCATGGCGGTCTCGGGCCGTTCAAGCTCCTCCTGGCCGATGCCGTCCTTGCCCGTGGTGCCGACCACCCAGTCCAGGTCCGCCACGGCGCTGTCCAGGTCGGTGAACAGCTCCGCCCCGCGCACGACCCCGGAGCCCCCGCGCGCCATGCGTTCGGCGCTGGGAAGGTTCAGGGGATTGACCAGGCGCAGGTTCTTGAAGCCGAAGTTGCCCAGGGCCCTCGCGGCCTGGGCCACGTTGGAGGCCAGTTGGGCGCCGTCGAGGATGAAGTACACGTTCCCTTTGTTCAATCAGCCACCCGCCTTCACGGCCTTGTATCCCCTGGCCGTCAGCCAGGCCAGCACCGGCGCCACTTTGTCCCCCTGGATCTCCACGCGCCCGTCCTTAGGCTTACTGCCGCCGCATCCCAGGGCCTTGCGCAGGGCCCGGCCCAGTTCCTCGAGCTGGCGCTCCGAGGACTGGAAGCCCCACAAGGCCGTCACCGTCTTGCCGTTTCGCCCCTGCGTCTCCCGGCGCACCGACACGCGCTGGCCCGCGGGCGGAAGGCCGCCGGGCTCGGGCTCGGCCGGGGGCGCCTCCTTGGGATGGCTGGACCAGACCAGCTTATGCTCCTGCGGCGCCACGGCCTACCAGTCCTTGTAGTCGGGGTCGGGCGGGGGCGTCGGGCTCGGCCTGGGGAGGCCGCCGAACTGCTCCAGGAACTGCTGGGCCGGGTCCTCCGGCGGGGGCTTGTTGCCGTAGTGCTTCAGGGGGTTGAAGGCCCCCTCATACTTGTGCTGGTCGTTCTTGAGCTGGTTGAGCATGGTCTCGATCTGGTCGCGGTTCAGGCGCGGGCCGGGGGGCGCCTGGCTGGGCGAGGGCTCCGGCTGGCCCGAGGAGTCCTGCTGCCCCTGCCCGGGGCTGGGCTGCTGGCCGCCGCTTTGTTGCGGGGGGCCGCCCTGCTGCTGCCCTCCGTTCTGCTGTTGCTGTCCGCCGCCCTGCTGCTGGCCCCCGTTTTGCTGGCCGCCCTGGTTCTTGTTCTGGCCCTTCTTGTCGTTTTTCTTGTTCTTCTTGTCCGGCTTGTTTTTCTTGTCGAGCATCTGCTGGGCCAGGTCGCGGTTGTATTGCGCGTCCTGGTCCTCGGGCTGGATTTTCAGGGCCTGGTCATAGGCGTTGACGGCGCCCTGGTAATCCCTTTGCTGGAAGAGGGCGTTACCGAGGTTGTAGTCGGAGGCTTCCTGCAGGTTGGCGGCGGCGGCGGCCTGGCGGTACTTCTCCGCCGCGGCGCTGTAGTCGCCGCTGCGGTAGGCGTCGTTGCCCGCGTTGTAGTCCGAGCGGCCGTCGTCCAGGTCGGCCCTGGCCGTGGCCGCGAGGGCCAGCAGGCACAGGAGCGGCAGCAGGACGCGGCCAGGATGCCAGCGCCTTCCAAGGAACTTGATGAAGCCCTCCCAGACCCGCAGCCAGCCGCGGCCGCGCAGGGACAGGAGGCTGTCGGCCAGGAGCAGGGCCAGCGCCCAGAGGAGCGGGACCTCGAAGAGCGGTTCGCGGACGTAGCGGTCTGGGGCCTTGCCCAGCCCCTTTTTCAGCTTCTCCACCCTGGCCACCATGCGCCCCAGGGAGGCCTCGGAGTCGCCCTTGAGGTATTCCCCTCCGCTGACCGCGGCGATGCGCTCAAGGCCCGCGCGGTCCAGCTTGGTGCGCACGGGCTGGCCGTGCCACATCTTGGCGTAGACGCGGCCGAAGACGTCGGTCTGGCCGGGGATGAGGGCGCCCGCGGCGGTGCCGATGCCCACGCACTCGATCGCCACCCCGGCGGCCTTGGCGCGGAGGGCCTCCCCGATCACGTCGCTGTTGACCGTGTCCTCGCCGTCCGTGGCCAGGACGATGAGCTTGCCGCGGGTGCTGTCCGTTCCGAAGCCGTCCAGGGCCATGCCGATGGCGCTGGCCAGGTCGGTCCCGTCGCGGGGGACGCAGTTGACGTCCAGCTTGTCCAGGAAGAGCTCGGCCGTGTCGTAGTCGGTGGTGAGGGGGCAGGCCACCACCGCGCCGCCCGCGAAGGCCACCAGGCCCACCCGGTCTCCCTGCATGCCCTCGCTGTCCAGCAGGCCGGTCAGGGCTTTCTTCACGGCCTCAAGGCGGTTGGGCTGCACGTCCTGGGCCTGCATGGAGCTGGACACGTCCACGCACAGGATGACGTCGGCCCCGTACTGCTTGCCCTCGATCTTCACCGGCGGCCCCAGGGGCACGGCCAGGGCCAGGACCAGGTTCCAGGCCGCCGCGCACCACAGCCCCATCTTCAGGAGGCCCCGCCACAGGGACAGGCCCGGCCCGAAGCGCCGCAGGGCCAGGGACTTGAATTGGCGGCGCTGCCACCACCACTGCTGCAGGAAGAGCAAAAGGTGCAGCGCGGCCAGGGCGGCCAGCCAGGGCAGCCAGGCGAGCACCTGGGGGTTCTGCAGGTCCGAGGGGTTGAGCCCGAGGTTCATGCCGTCACCCGGATCCGCAGCCGCAGCAGGGATTCCAGCAACAGGAGGATGGCCCCCGCCAGGAGGTAGGGGTAGAAATGTTCGTCCACGTCGCGGTGGCGCTTCACGGCCACCTGGTGGCGCTGCAGCTTGGCGATGGTGGCGTATATGGATTTCAGGGAGTCCGCGTCCTGGGCCCGGAAATACTCGCCGCCCGTGTCCGCGGCCACGGCCTTCAGGAGGTCCTCGTCCGGCTCCTCCTCGCGGTAGGAGACCATCTGCCCGAAGGCGTTGGGGACCTGCACGATCGCGCCGCCCTTGACCCCGATGCCGATGGTGTAGACCTTGATCCCGGCGCCGGCGGCCAGGGCCACGGCCTGCATGGGGTCGATCCCGGCGTTGTTTCGGCCGTCCGTGGCCAGCACGATGACCTTGTCGCTCTTGTCGTTCTCCTGCACCAGGCGGCTCACCGCAAGGGCCAGGCCGTCGCCCAGGGCCGTTCCGTCGATGCCGATGGTGCTCAGGTCCACCTGGCTGATGAAGTATTTGACCACGCTGTGGTCGAGGGTCAGGGGGCATTGCACAAATGCCTTGCCCGCGAAGATCACCATCCCGATGCGGTCCTGGGGCGCCGAGTCCACGAAGGCGCCCAGGGTGGCCTTGGCGGCCTCGATTCGGCTGGGCTTGAGATCGGGCGTGCTCATGGACCCGGAGATGTCCAGGCACAGGAAGATGTCGAGGCTGTCCACGTTGCTCTCGCTGCTGTCGCGCACGCTCTGGGGGCGCATGAGGGCCAGCAGGAGCAGGGCCATTCCGAGGTAGCGCAGGATGCGCGGCAGGGGGGCCAGCCAGCGCAGCCATCCGGCGCCCCTTAAGGCGCCTGAGCCGGAGATGGGCAGGGCCTGGCCGAAGGCCCAGCGCAGGGCGCCCCACAGCAGGCCCGCGGCCAGCAGCCACAGCACCCAGGCGTAGCCGGGCTCGGCCAGGTCAAAGCCGCGGTAGGCGCCCAAAGCGTCGGGGAGTGCGCGCAAGGGTCCCAGGATGCCGTCCAGGTTCACGCCAGACCCCGCCGTTGACGGGTGCGGAAGAACTTGAAGAGGTCCAGGCCCAGGTCGCCTTGGGTGCTCGTCTCCACCAGGTCGACCTGGCGGCGGCGCAGGGACTGCCGCGCCTTCAGCAGCACCGCTTCCCTCTTCTTGGCCCAGGCCCGGCGCGCCCAGGGCGAGTCCGTGTCCAGCCAGACCCGGCGCCCGGTCTCCGGGTCGCGGGCCGCGAGCAGGCCCAGCCAGGCGGGCAGGGTCTCATCCAGGGGATCCACGGTGCGCACGGCCACTAGGTCGTGGCGCAGGGCCACGGAGGAGAATGAGGGGGCCTCGAGGTTGAACAGGAGGTCGCTGACGAGGAAGACGGTGGCCCGGCGCTTCTGCACGCGGCCGAGCTGCTGGAGCATCGGCGTCAGCGAGGAGCCGCGGCCCTTGGGCTCGAGGGTGAGCAGTTCGCGCAGGCCCCGCAGGAGGTGCCCCTTGCCGCGCCTCGGCGGCAGCCAGCCCTCCAGGCGGTCGCTGAAAAAAAGGAAGCCCACGCGGTCGCCGTGGCTCGTGGCCGCGAGCCCCAGGGCCGCGGCCACCTGGGCCGCCAGCTCCCGCTTGTCCCCGGCCGAGCCCGTGGCCTGGGAGCCGCTGACGTCCACCGCCAGCACCAGGGTCAGCTCCCGCTCCTCCTGGTACACCTTGAGGAAGGGCCGGCCCATGCGCGCGGTCACATTCCAGTCGATGAGGCGCACCTCGTCGCCGGGCTCATACTCGCGCACTTCGGAGAACTCGAGGCCCGCGCCCTTGAAGGAGGACAGGTATTCGCCCGCGAGCGAGCTGTCCACCAGGTGGCGGGCGATGATCTCCATGCGCCGTATTTTCTTGAAGAGTTCCTGGGCTTCCATCGCAGGCCTCAGGGGGCCTTGACCTTGGCCAGGATCCGCGTCACCACCTCGTCCGGCCCCACGCCCTCGGCCTCGGCCTCGTAGCTGAGGGCCAGGCGGTGGCGCAGGACCCGGTGGGCCACGGACTTGATGTCGTCCGGGGTGACATAGCCCCGGCCGTCGAGGAAGGCCTGGGCGCGGCCGGCCGAGGCCAGGGCCAGGGTGGCGCGCGGGCTGGCGCCGAAGCGCAGCAAAGTGGTCAGGTCCGCCAGGCCGAAGGCCTTGGGGTCGCGGGTGGCCAGCACCAGGTCCACCAGGTATCGCTTCACCTTGTCGTCCACGAAAAGGGACTGGGCCTCGTCGCGCGCCTCCAGCACCTGCTTGGGCTTGAGCAGGGGCTTGGGGTCGTCCTTGATCTCCAGGCCGTCGGCCCGCTCGAGGATCTGCATTTCCTCGGCCGCGTTGGGGTAGCCCACCACCACCTTGAGCAGGAAGCGGTCCACCTGGGCCTCGGGCAGGCTGTAGGTGCCCTCGGTCTCAACCGGGTTCTGCGTGGCCAGCACCAGGAATGGCTCGGCCAGCTCGAAGGTCTCGCCGCCGATGGTGATCTTGCGCTCCTGCATGGCCTGCAGGAGCGCGCTCTGCACCTTGGCCGGAGCGCGGTTCACCTCGTCGGCCAGCACGATGTTGGCGAAGAGGGGGCCCTTGGCCACGGTGAACTCGGAGGTCTTGGCGTTGTAGATGCGCGTGCCCAGCAGGTCGGCGGGCAGCAGGTCGGGGGTGAACTGGATGCGGCTGAACACCGCGGCCAAACGCTGGGCGAAGCTGCGCACGGCCAGGGTCTTGGCCAGGCCGGGCAGGCCCTCGATGAGCACGTGCCCTCCCGTCAGGGTGCTCAGGGCCAGGCTTTCGACCATCTCCTTCTGCCCCACGACGATGGTGGACAGGTCGTCCAAAAGGGCCGCGTAGGCGTCCCTCAATTCCTTGGCCTTGCCGCTGAGGTTCTTTTTTTCTGTCGCCATCACGCTTCTCCTTCGTCGTCGGGACTGGAATCGTCATCGTCTTTGCCGGCCGCTCCGCCGTTCAAGAGTCCGGGGTCGGCCGCGTCCAAAGCCTGCACCAGGCGCAGGAGGCGCTCGTGGATCGCCTCCGCCGCCGCGCCGCGGGGGACCTGCTCGAGCAGGAGGGTGTCCAGGCTGCGGACTAGGTCGGGCGCGTCGAGGGGCTTGAGGACGCGGGCCAGGGCCAGCTTGGGCAGGGGGCCGGGGCCGAGGCCCAAGGATTTGCGCAGGTGCTCGGTCGTCGCGGAGCGCATGCCCATCCAGGCGCTCTTGGCCTGGCCTTCCTTCCACAACTCGGCCATGCGGTTCAGGGTCTTGGACAGGGACTGCTGTCCGGAGTTCAGCGCGCGCGCCGCCTCCAGGCCCCGGATCAGGCCGCGGGCGTCGAGGTCGAGCAGCTCCCGGTCCTCGGCGCGGAACTCGGATCCGCCGTACAGTAGCAGCTCCAGGCGCTGCAGCAGGGCCTTGACCCGCTGCGGCTGGACCTGGGGGGCGCGCTGGCGCAGGGTGCGGATGGCCTCGCCCAGGGTCAGGCCCTGGCGCATGTCGAGGCGCTGGCGCAGGTACAGCCGCAGGGCCTCCCCGACCTTCACCGCGTAGACCCGGCCGTCGGAGCCGCCGATGTAGTCCCGCACGGCGCGGTCCAGGCGGGCGATGGCGGCCTGGGCGGGGTCCGAAGGCAGGGGCTCCTCGAGCACCTGGGGCGGGTTGTGTTGGGCCACCAGGGCCAGCACAACCAGCAGGCCCAGCAGGCCGGCGAAGACCTCGGCCATCAGGGCCCAGGGTATGCCCCGATCGGGCTTGATGCCGCGCAGGGATCCCGCGTCGGGCCCGGGCTCGGTGTTGGATGCGGCCTGGGCCGGCATGGGATAGTTGATGCCCTTGGGCCGGCGCACGGTGATGACCAGGGGCCGGGTGGCGCTCGCCATGTCGCCGTTGAGCGCGTCCTTGCCCGAGGCCGTGTATGGGCCGAGCACGAAACGGCCGGGCTTCTTGGCCTCCAGTTCCCAGGTCCAGGTATAGACGATGGTGGAGTCGCCGTTGATCCAGCTGCTGCTGTAGCTCTGGGTCGGGCCTTGGGCGTCGAAGCCGTCAAAAGTGGGGGTGGAGACGGTGGGCTGGAAGGTGAGGCTGCCGTGCACCGTCAAATTCAGGGTGAACTGCAGGGTGTCGCCCAGTTCCAGCTCGGTGTGGTCCGCGCCGGCGCTCAATTGAAATGTGCCGGCGGACGCCCAGGCCGGCAAGAACGCCAAAAAGAATGCGCAGATCCAGGGGGCCATGCCAACCAGACGGACGGAAAAAGCCTTTGGTTCCATAGTTCTTCAAGCGCTCAGGCGCTTCAGCCAGCTAGTGTAACCTAAATGGGAGGAAATTCAATGCACCGCGAGCTTTTCGCGGGCCTGGGCCAGGGTTTGGCGCATGGCTTCCACGGCGGTGACCGGGTAATTGCGGCGTTTTTCAGGGAACTCGAAATCGGCTTCAATATCGGCCGGACCGACGCCTTCGGCTTCGGCCAGGGTCTTGCCTTTGACCAGCTTGGTGACCACGGCCAAGGCGGCCAGGCCGAAACCGCAGCCGGTGGTCGTGTAGGAGGCGTCCTCGATGAGGCCCTGGGGGCTGACCTTCAGGAAGATGTGGTAGCCGTCGCCGCAGGCGTCGTTGTGGTAGACGTGATCCACGGTGGCGCCTTCCATCTCGCGGTAGTTCTCTTTTTCGTCGTTCATTTTTTTGTAACGTTCAAAATCCATGGGCATGGGCTTACCTCTTTTGGGACTTTTGGCTTACGCGCGGGCGCAAAAGCGTTACCCTTATTGTACGTGAAAGACGGCCGGGTGGCTTGGGAATCCTGCGGCCCCGCCGTCCCGGCGCCAATGGGGGTGGCATGCAAAAACTTCAAGCGTTCTGCCTGCGGGCTGCTTCCCTGCAGGGCTTCCTGGCCGTGGCCTTCGGCGCCTTCGGCGCGCACGGGCTCCACAGCCTGGACGCCGACCTGCCCATGGACTTGGCTGCCCAGCGCCTGGACTGGGTGTCCACCGGCGCCCGCTACCAACTGATCCACGCCGCGGCCCTGCTGGCCCTGGCCGCCCTGGCCCCCCAGCTGAAGCCGCGCGCCGCGGGCTGGGCGGCCCAAGCCTTCTTCTTCGGCCCCCTCGTCTTCAGCGCGACCCTGTACGCCATGGCCCTGGGCGCCCCGCTCTGGCTGGGCGCGGTGACGCCCCTGGGCGGCCTGGCCATGCTGGCCGGTTGGCTCCTGCTCATGGGCGCCGGGGCCGGGGCTCCGAAACGGCCCTAAGACCCTAACTTTCAGCCTTTGGCCTTACGCAATTGCTCCAGGGTCCCCCGGATGCCCTGTTCATAGCTGCTGGGAAGCGGTGAGCCCTTGAAGTGTTCCGTGAATTTCGACGAATCAAACTCGTAGTCCGAATCGAACTGATAGAACATCTCCACCAATTCGCTGATGTTGGAGTCGAAGAGTCCGGCGGCATGGAACATCCAGCGCGTCATGGCGAAGCTGGAGGCCTTCACCCCGGCCAAACGGGCCGCCAAGTCGATGAATTCCCTGCCGCTGATCGCCGGGGCGGTCGGCAGGTGCCAGACCTGGCCGTAGGCGGACTCGTCCAGGGCGAGCAGCGCCAGGGCCTTGCCGCAGTCCGCGGTGTAGGTGAAGGCGTGCTTGGCTCCGCGGTCCCCCACCCAGATTCCGGATTGGCCTTTCGCGAACCTCGAGAGAAGCATCATGTTGAGGGCGCTGGTGGCGTCGGCATAGGGGCCGTAAAAATCAGCGGAGCGCGCGATGAGTGCCTTCACGCGGCCGGCCCGCGTCGCGGCAAGCAAGGACTCCGCGATGGCGGCGCGGACTTCACCCTTGCGGCTGCAGGGCTGCACAGGGCTGGACTCCGTCATCGGGCCGCGCACTTTTCCGTACATATAAACGTTGTCGAAAAACACCAGCCGCGCGTTTTTCGCTTCGCAGGCCGCCAGGACATTGGCCATGATTTTGGGCCACTGCTCCTGCCAGACCGACACCTTGTATTTCAGGCCCGCGAGCAGGTAGACGATGGACGAAGGTTCGACCGCGTCCAAGACCGCGCCGGCGTCCAGGAGATCCGCACTGAGCGCCTCCACCCCGTCCTGTCCCACGCCGCGACGCGACACCCATTTCACCTTCTTATGGCGGGCCAAAAGTTCCTGATTCAGGCATTTGGAGATGGAGCCGCCGGCCCCAAGAAGAACGTGTTTCTCGGCCATTTCCATGGGATCCCTTTCAAACGGCACAGCTGAATCTGCGGATTCAGCCCATCACCAAAGCAAAGGCTGGAAGTGCCAGCCTATAAACATTCCCAATCAACGGCTTTTTCTCCGGTCCTCAAGAAACATGCGGCTGGCCCGGTCGTCCCCCCAATCAATGAGTGGCTTCGCGTTTTTCCAGTAAGCTTTGGCCTCGACCCTGGGTTCAAATTTGACCAGCAAAGCCGAAGGCTTTCCGTGGCGGTAAATTTGCACGGATTCCCCCTTCTCAACCTTGTCGAAATAGCTCGCCGCCGTGTTCCTGAAATGCGTGAAGGTGGTGGTGATCATGGCTTTCCTCGATTCCGGATTCAAGAAAAGACAGATAAAGATTCAGGTCTAGCCCACAAGCATCAGGCCTTTTTCAGCCTCTCGTACTCCGTCTTGATGTGCTCCACCACTCCGGGATCGTTAAGCGTGGTCACGTCGCCCAGGGGCCGGCCCTCGGCCACGTCGCGCAGCAGCCGGCGCATGATCTTGCCGGAGCGGGTCTTGGGCAGGCCGGGCGTCAGGATCAGGTCATCGGGCTTGGCAATGGGCCCGATGATCTTGCCCACGTGCTCGCGCAGCTCCTTGCGCAGCAGGTCCGTGGGCTCCTGGCCGCTTTTCAGGATCACGAAGGCCGCCAGGGCCTGGCCCTTGATCCTGTCGTCGCGCCCGATCACGGCCGCCTCGGCCACCGCGGGGTGGTCCACCAGGGCCGACTCCACCTCCATCGTGCCGATGCGGTGCCCGGAGACGTTGACCACGTCGTCCACGCGTCCCATCAGCCAGAAGTAGCCGTCCTTGTCCAAACGGGCCGCGTCGCCGGCGAAGTAGGCGCCCTTGAAGCGCGAAAAATAGGTGTTCTGGAAGAGCTCCGGGTTTCCCCAGATGCCCCGCAGCATGCTGGGCCAGGGCCGGCGGTAGACCAGGTAGCCCGCCCCTTCCTTGAGCGTCTTGCCGTTGTCGTCCACGACCTCGGGGAAGGTGCCGGGAAAGGCCTTGGTGGCCGAGCCGGGCTTGGTGGGCACCAGGCCGGGCAGGGGCGTGATCATGATGGAGCCGGTCTCGGTCTGCCACCAGGTGTCGACGATGGGGCAGCGCTTCTTGCCGACATGGGCCTGGTACCACATCCAGGCCTCGGGGTTGATGGGTTCGCCCACGCTGCCCAACAGGCGCAGGCTCTTGAGCGCGTGGCGGTCCACCAGCTCGTCGCCCCACTGCATGCAGGCCCTAATGGTGGTGGGGGCGGTGTAGAAGACCGTGACGTTCCACTGGTCGATCAGGCGCCAGAAGGCCTCCTTGTCCGGGAAGTCCGGCGTGGACTCGTACACGAAGCAGGTGGCGCCGTTGAGGAAAGGCCCATAGGCCAGGTAGCTGTGGCCCGTGACCCAGCCGAGGTCCGCGGTGCACCAGTAGAGGTCCGTGTCCTTGAGGTCGAAGACCCACTTCGAGGTGGCCAGGGCGCCGCTGAGGTAGCCGGCGGTGCTGTGCTGTATGCCCTTGGGCTTTCCCGTCGATCCGCTGGTATAGAGCAGGAAGAGCGTGTCCTCGCTGTCCATGGGCTCGCAGGGGCAGTCGGTGCCGCACTCCAAGGCGAGCTGTTTCCAGGCCAGGTCGCGTCCGGGCTCCCAGTGCACCGCGTTGCCGGCGTGCTCAAAGACCAGCACCTTTTCAAGGCTGGGGCAGGCGCCCCCGGCCAGGGCCTCGTCCACGGCCTTTTTCAGGTCCACCACGCCGCCTTTTCGGCGCGCGCCGTCGGCGCAGATGATGGCCTTGGCGCCCATGTCATTGACCCGGTCGCGGATCGAGGACGCGGAGAAGCCGCCGAAGATGACGGAGTGGATCGCGCCGATGCGGGCGCAGGCCAGCACGGCGATGGGCAGTTCCGGGATCATCCCCATATAGATGGCCACCCGGTCGCCTTTCTTGACGCCCAGCTTCTTCAGCATGTTGCCGACGCGGGCCGTCTCCTCGCGCAGCTCGTAATAGGTGAGGGCGCGGTGCTTCTGGTCCTCCCCGACCCAGAGCAGGGCCGTCTTCCAGCGCCGGGCGCCTTCCAGATGGCGGTCCACGGCGTTGTGGCAGGCGTTGAGCGTGCCGCCCTGGAACCAGCGGGCCGTGCCCATCGTCCCTTTGCGGACGCTCTTGAAGGGCTTGAACCAGGACAGCTCTTTGGCCCAGGAGGCCCAATAGGCGTCGGGATCCTTGGCCGCCTTGGCCCAGATTTTGGGGTCGCTGATGTTGGCCCGCTTCACAAAGTCCGCGGGCGGCTCGAAACGCCGCTTTTCGACCAGAAGGCTGTCCAACTGCTCTCTTTTCCCGGCGGCCGGGACGGCCTTGGACTTCGCGACGCGCGCCCCTTTGGCGGCTTTGCTCATGGATTCCCTCAAGATGGGTTCCCAAGGATGTGCTAGAATGGTTCAGGCAGGAACAGATTTTAACATTTTTCCATCCGAATTCCCCTTGAGATTAGGAGTTGGAGCATGAAAGCCCGCGCTTTGCTCTTTGCTTTCGCCTCGCTCGCCGTTCTGGCGGGTTGCGGTGTGCAGGACATCCCCCGTGCCAAGAACGACGTGGAAGCCAAAACCGCGAACCTGACCAGCGAATACAAGCGCCGCGCCGACCTGGTGCCCCAGCTCATCGGGGCCGTGTCCGGCAACGCCAAGCACGAGAAGGACACCCTGGAGGCCGTGGTCAAGGCCCGCGCTTCGGCCACCAGCATCACCCTGGACCCGGCCAACGCCACGCCCGACCAACTGCGCGCGTACCAGAACGCGCAGGGCCAGCTCAGCCAGGCACTGGGGCGCCTGATGATGGTCACGGAGAACTACCCCGACCTGAAGGCCAACGACGCCTTCCTGGACCTGCAGGCCCAACTGGAGGGCACGGAAAACCGCATCAAGATCGCCCGCCAGGACCTGATCACCAGCATCCAGGCCTTCAACGACCTGGTCACGGTCTTCCCAGACAGCCTGACCAACCAGTGGATGTACCATTACGCCAAGATGCCGCAGTGGGACGTGGATGCGGACGAGAAACAGGCGGATGAAAAAGCGCCCAAGGTGCAGTTCTAAGTGCGCATGAAGACGCTGTGCTGCGCGGCTGTCGCGGTCCTGGGGCTGCTGCTGGTCGGGCAGCCCCGGGCCTGGGCCGCGGCCTGGCCCAAGGGGGTGCCCAGCCAGCCAGCTGACCCGGTCACGGACCTGGCGGGCCTGCTCTCCCCCGACGCCACCGCCCGCCTCAACGGGGCCCTGCGCAGCCAGTGGCAGGCGGGCCATTTCCAGCTGGCCGTGCTCACCGTGCCCTCCCTCGACGGGCAGCCCATCGAGGACCTGTCCATCCAGGTGGCGCGGGGCTGGGCCCTGGGCGACAAGCAGGCCTCCAACGGCGTGCTGCTCCTGGTCGCGGCCCAGGAGCACCAGATGCGCATCGAGGTCGGTTCGCGCTTGGAGGGCGAGCTGCCGGACATCATCTGCCGCCGCATCATCGCCGACGTCATGGCGCCGCGCCTGCGCCAGGGCGACGCGGACGGCGCCATCCTGGCGGGCGCGGCCTCCATCACCGCGGTCCTCGCGCCGCAGGATCCCCTGGCCGCGGAAGCGCCCGACGCCAATGACGCCCAGGACGCGGGCCAGCCCCAGGATTCCGGCGCGGGGGACAGTCCGGGCAAGGCTTTGGCCATCGGCGGCATCCTGGGCCTGCTGTTCTGGTTCCTGGGCCAGCCCATCTTCTGGATCGTCCTGGTTTGGCTGCTGGTCGTGCTCCTGCGCGGCGCGGGCGGCGGAGGGCGGGGCGGGTTCTACGGCGGAGGCGGTTTCTACGGAGGCGGTTTCGGGGGCGGGGGTGGCGGCTTTGGCGGCGGTGGTTTCGGCGGCGGCGGCGGGGGTTTTTCCGGCGGCGGCGCCTCAGGGGGTTGGTGAATGTCGGAACTGAAGCATCTTCTGGACCATGCCCAGCGTGAACGCATCGAGGCCGCGCTGAGGGCGGCGGACATACGCAGCTGCGGGGAGATCATCCCGGTCGTCGCGCGGCGCAGCGCCCACTATGGCCACGTGTCCTGGCTGGCCGCGGCTCTCTGCTTGGCCTTGGTCGAGAGCTTGGGGCTGGGACGGGAGGTCCCGGCGGTGCACCAGCACCCGGATATCTTCGCCCTGACCTTGGCCCTCTTCTCGGCCGCGGCGGGCTGGCTCCTAGCGCAGATCCCTTCGTTTAGGCGCGCCCTGACGCCGAAGGCGGACCGCCTGCTGGCCGTGCACCGCGCGGCCGAAGCCGCCTTCCACCACCTGGCCCTGCACCGGGCCCGCCACGACGCCGGGGTGCTGCTGTACGTGTCCCTGGAGGAGCGCCAGGCCGTGGTGCTGGCCGGGCCCGGCATCGCCGACCTGGCCGGGGCCGCGCATTGGAAGCACAGTTGCAGCCTGCTCACCGCGGGCGCGGCGGACGGCGACCTGACAGGCGGCTTTGAAAAGGCCATCGCCCATACCGCGGAAGTCCTGGCCCAGCACCACCCGCCGCTGGCCGGCGGCGCGTCCGTGGTCCTGGCGCCGCGCCTGAGGGTTTTGCACGAGGGATTCTGAAAACGCTTTTGTCCCAAGGCTTTTTTGACCGGCCCGCCGGAGCCTAAAACCGGGCGGGTGGAAAAAACCATACTTTGGCCGTATCATGAGTGCGCTGGCGCCGCGGCCGAACCCGCGCGCTGTTCATCCATCCAAGGAAGGCCGCATGCCGGTTTTTGGATTCACGGACATTGAAGGCTCCACCGGGCTTTGGGAAAAATACAAAGACGCGATGGGCCCCATCATCGCCAAACACTACACCATTTTGGAAGAAAGCGTCGCCAAGCACGGCGGCAGGATCGTCAAAAAAACCGGGGACGGCATCTTCGCGTTTTTTCCGGACGAAAACGGGGACAGCACCAAGGCGGCCCTGGAGGCCGCCCTGGAGATGCAGCGCCGCTTCCAGGCCGAGACCTGGCCGATCATCGGCGAACTGCGGGTGCGCATGGCCTTCCATTGCGGCTACGCCGAGGAGATGGACGGCGATTTCTACGGACCCACCGCCAACCGCACCGCGCGTTTCATGTCCCTGGGCTGGGGCGGCCAGATCCTTGTCTCCGAGGACTTGAGGAAGACGGCCCACCTGCCCGAGGGCGCCCAATGGATGGATTTCGGCCTGCACCAGGTGAAGGACCTGCCGGAACCCCAGCACATCTTCGGTCTGGAGCATCCCAGCCTGAAGCTGCACGAATTCCCCCCCTTGAAGTCCCTGTCCAACCGGCCCAACAACCTGCCTGAACAGCTGTCCGCCTTTGTGGGGCGCGCACGGGAGTTGAAGGAGATCGCGGGCCTCGTCGCCGGATCCCACAGCCGCCTCATCACCCTGCTGGGCGGCGGCGGCATGGGCAAGAGCCGGCTCGCGGTGCAGGCGGGCCTGGACAACCTGGAGGCCTTCAAGCACGGCGCATACCTCGCGGACCTCCGCGGCAAGGGCGCCCCGGACCAGCTTCCCTTGCGCATCCTGGAGGCCCTCAAAGTCGGCGTGTACCGCCAGAAGGACCCCAAAGAGCAGCTGCTGGAATACCTGAAGGACAAGAACCTCCTGCTGATCCTGGATTCCTGCGAGGACTTGGGGGGAGGCGCCGGCCTGATCTCCGAGATCCTGGAGGCCTGCCCCGCCCTGCGCGTGCTGGTCTGCTCCCGCCGCCGCCTGAACCTGGGCGGCCAGTCCGTGGTGGAGGTGCGCGGCCTGGACTATCCTCAGGCGCTCGGCCCGGGCCTGGAGGCCAGCGCCTGCGGCCGCTTCTTTGTGCAGGCGGCCCAGGGCCTGCAGCCGGGCTTCAGCCTGAAGCCGGAGGACCGTCCCCTCTTCCTGCGCATCTGCATCGCCTTCCGGGGCATGCCCCTGGCCCTGGAGCTCGCGGCCGGCTGGGTCGGCTTGCTGCCCTTGAAGACGCTGGCGGAACGCCTTGAGAAGGATCCGCGCTTCCTGTCCAGCACCCGCCAGGACATGCCCGAAGTCCACCGCAGCCTCAAGGCCCTTTTTGATTCATCCTGGGCCCCCCTCTCCCCCTTGGAGATGGAGACCCTGGCCAGGCTGTCGGCCTTCCACGGCGGCTTCAGCATGACGGCCGCGCAGGGGGCTTTGCGCGTGCGCCCGGAGACCCTGTCGGCCTTGGCGGACCAGAGCCTGCTCCAGGTCGGCGAGGCCGGCCGCTATTTCATCCCGGAAACGATCCGCTGCTTCGCCGCGGAAAAGCTGGAGGAAAACCCGGCCAAACGGGACCAGGCCTGGGACCTGCACGCCCGCTATTTCTGCGCCTTCCTCAAGGAACGCGAGCGCGGCCTGATGGGATACGACCAGGCCCGCGCCCTGACGGAAACGCGCCTTGAGTTCGCCAACATACAGAGGGCCTGGGACCGGGCCGTGGAGCAGGCCTGGATCAGGGAGATCGGCCAGGCGGCCCGCTGCCTGGGCCTGTTCACGGACATGCAGGGGCTGGCCCGCGACTGGGAAGCGCGCATGGAAAGGGCCATGCACCTGCTCGACGACGTGGAGGTGCGCGCCTTCGAGGGGCTCCCCTGGGAGGAGTCCCTGGGCGCGCTCGCCAGCCTGCTGTCCAACCAGGCCAACTACCTGTTCAAGTTCGGCAACGGCGCGCAGGCCCTGGAGAAGATGAACAAGTCCCTGGCCCTGTTCAGGCGGGCCGGGATGCGCTCCGGCGCGGCCTATGCCCTGGTGCGCATCGCCATCTTCCTCGGCCCGGAGGACGAACGCCGACGGCCCGCCCTGGAGGAGGCCGCCAACCTGTACCAGGGCTTGGGCGACAGCAACGGCGTGGCCTGGGCGCGACGCAACCTCGGATACCAGCTCTGCCGCCAGGGAAACCTGAAGGAAGGCAAGCCCATGGTCGAGGAGAGCCTGGCCGTGTTCCGCGAGGTCGGCAACCAGAGGGAGACGGCCTGGGCGCTGAATTCCCTGGGGCAGCTGGCCCTGGAGGCGGGCCAGACCGAGGCCGGGGCTTTGGGCCTGCGCCAGGCCAGGGACCTCTTCATGGGCCTGGGCGACCTCGAGAACGCGGCCTGGACCCTGAACACCCTGGGGCAGGCCGCCATCAAGCGCCGCCTCTGGGCGGAGGCGCGCCCCTCGGTCGAGGAAAGCCTGAAGCTCTTCGGCATGATCCGGCACTTCCGGGGCCGCGCCCAGGCCCTGCGCAGCCTCTGCGAGATCCACGCCGGCCTCGGCGACCTCACCACGGCCTTCATCGCCGTGGACCAGGTGATCGCCGACGCCCACGCCGCGGGCGACTGGGCAGGCCAGGCCGGGGCGAGGCTCCAAAAAGGGCAGCTGCTGGCCCGCCAGCAGAAGTTCGACGAGTCCCTGCTGTTGATGCAGGAGGCCCAAGCCGACTTCTCCAAGGTGGGCTCCGCGCTCGGCCAGGGCCTGGCCCTGGAAAGCCAGGGCTGCACCCACCTCAAGCAGGGGCAGCCGGGCTCCGCGCGGACGCTTTTCCAGCAGGCCAGCCAGCTCTTCGGCCAGTCCGGCCTGCGCGACGGCGAGGCCCGGCTCTGCGTGCGCCTGGGGGATCTTGACTCCGCCGAGGGCAAGACCGACGGCGGCGAGGCCTGGTACCAGAAGGCCCTGAAGCTCAGCCGCCAGAACAAGCCCGGCGACTACAGCCTGGGCGCCCTGCTGGGCCTGGCCGCGCTGATGCAGAAGCAGGGTCGCCACCTGGAGGCCCTGCACTTCGCCCTGCTGTGCGAGCGCATCCTGTCCGAAGGCCTGATGCCGGCCTCGGAAGCCGAATTTTATGAGGAGCTGGGGGTCAAGTCCGCGGCCCTGACGGCCAAGCTGGGCTCGAAGCTGATGCGCAGCGTCATCGACGAAGCCCGGCTGAAGATGGCCAAGGAGGACGTGCGGGCCATGTTGAAGGAAAGCGTGGAGAAATAGCGTCCGCGAAAAGCCTTCTTTGTACGTATGCCAAAAACGAATTTGACGCCGCCTTTACACCCGCCGGTCCCTATTGGGCGCATTTTTTACGTCCAAAAATGTATTTTATTCTTGAATCGATAAGGACTGAGCCTTACCGAAAGCCGTGGGAAATCATTAGGAGGGCGCCATGAAGGCGAACATGAAGACCCTTCCTCGGAACGCGACGCAAGGGACCCAAGACGTCAAGGCGGCGCAAGCGGGCGGTCTGGAGACCCTGCTGGGCCAGGCCCTCGCCTCCCGGTCTTCCGGCCGGCACGAACGCGCCCTGGATCTCCTGCGCCAAGCCGCGGTGCGCGACCTGCGCAGGCCGGAGCCATGGTATTGGATCGGGAGGATACAGGAGGAACTCCATGATTCGATGGGGGCCGCCTATTCCTACTTCATGTCCAGGGAGCGCGGCCGTTATGAGCCCGCGTCCGTGGCCTTGCGGCGGATGGGGCATCTGCCTAAGGAATCCTAGGTCCTTTGTCCGCCGGTTCCAAAGCGGCTCTTTTCTTCCCTGATCGGCCATTTCATACTATGTACTAATTAAATGAATGACCTTTATTTCTGCAAGGCCTAGTCCATATGGTCAGGTCCGTCCGGAACGCCCCGCTTGGAACAGGGACGAGCAGGTCATACTCGACTTCGCGGCCTAAGCCATGGAGTTAAGTATATAATTCCCTTTGAGATCCACGGGGGGCAACAGAGCCTTGCCTGGAACTCGACGGCAAAGTGAAGCCGTCCTAAATTTAACGGCGTTCCTTTTTATTTTTTACGTTCTGATCCCGAATTCTTTGCGTTCAAACGGAATAGCTGTTGGCAGTCCCCAAATCAATCAGTCTTACGAAAAACTTCCGCCGGCTTTTGAACCCAACCTGGGCCAAGTAGCTCGCGCCGAAAGGCCCCCTTTACGAACCGTTAAGGGGCCAGCCGGGCCTTTAGCTCAGTGGTTCTCCATCTTTATCTTCGCGACGTGCTCCTTGATGGCGGCGGCGATGGACGGGTTCTGCATCAGGATGTTCTTGAAGTCCTTTTTGTACAGGATGTAGAGCTCCGTCTCCGTCTCGGTGGTCACGGTGGCGTTGCGCGGGGCTTCCGTGACCAGGGCGCTCTCCCCGAAGTACTCGTCGGCCTGCAGGATCTTGACCTGCTTGCCCTTGACGGCGACCGACACCTTCCCCGAAGCGATCATGTAGAAGGCGTCACCGATGTCGCCCTGCTTGATGACCGTGAAGCCGGCCGGGTAGCGGCGCTTTTTCATGGCCCCCATCAGCTTGTCGAGCTCGTCGACCTTCAACTGGTAGAGGAAATCGACGCCTTGGAGGCAGTCCCGCAGCTTGCGGACCGCGATCAGGAAATCGGAATTGGGGTCTTCCGTCATGGCGCCTCCTTGAAGTTGCCTTGATTTTGTCTCATCCGCCCTTGGGCGTCAACGCGCAGGCCCTTCAGGCCCGCCGGGTCCAGGCCAGCCGCTCCGTGCGCGGGGGCTTGCGGTCCTGGGCTTCCTTGACCATGAGGTAGGCCTTGCGGCCCGCGCCCCACAGGTCGGTCTCGAGGTAATGCAGGCCCGGGGAAAAGGGCTGGGCGCCGGAGCGCAGGCCGCCGTAGGAGAACAGGTGCAGGCCCTGGGGCAGCTCGCCCTGCGCCTGGAGCCCCAGGAAATGGGCCGCGTGCACGCCGCTGTTGAAGATCACCGCGTCGGGCTTGTCCCGCATCAGGGCGGCGATGGCCAAGTCCAGCGCGTCTCCGCCGCTGTCGTGGCCGAGCTCGTGGGCCAGGGCCAGCGCCGGCAGGCGGGCCGCTTCCGCGCCCGGCTCCACCATGGCGTGCGCGGGCCGGCCGTCCTGCACGCCCAGCACCCCCGCGCGGCGGGCCCCGAGTTCGCGGGCCCATCGCAGGCCCTCGCGGACGCGCTGCTCGGTGTTGGACAGTACCTGGAAGAAGCCGGGGATCTCCTCGTCCGCGTCCATCAGGACCACGGCCACACCCATCTCCTGCAGCCCGCGCAGGATCTCGGGCGAAAAATTCCGGGCCTGGTAGATCAGTCCGCCGTCCACCCGGCCGTCGAGCAGTTCCCGCGCCTGGAGGTCGTTGGCCTCGAACTCCCGCTGGGCCTCCGCCGGGGGCATATACAGGAGGACCCTCACGCCGTCCTTGGAGGCCTCGGAAGTGAAGCCGGCGTGCATGGGCGCGAAGTAGGGATGCACCAGCATCCAGGGGCCGCCGGCGCAGGCCAGGCCGACCATGCCGGTGCGGCCGGTCTGCAGGCCGCGGGCTTGCAAATTTGGGCGGTAGTGGAGGCTTTGGGCGGCGCCGAGGATGCGTTCGCGGGTGCTTTCGATCACGCGCGGATCGCCCCTCAGGGCCCTGCTGACCGTTCCCGCCGTGACTCCAGCGGCCAAGGCGACGTCTTTGATGGTGGAACGAGCTGTGCGCATTACGATCCTGGTTAAGGTCCTTGAAAGCATTAAATTATAGGTACTTTGTATTTTTTGGCAAGTTTTTTGTTAATTAAATGGACATATTTTATGAACGATTATGCACAAACGATCGCATGGATACCGCACGAATTTCATCTATTGGACTAATCTAGGCTTAAAAACCCCGATTTACAAGGCTTTGTATTAAAAAATTCCAATGCTATTCGTAACGCAGGGCCTCAATGGGCGACAGCTTGGCGGCCTGCATGGCCGGCCACAGGCCGAAGACCACGCCGCTGCCCGCGGACACCAGCACGGCCACGAACACCGTCATCCACGAAATGATGGCCAGCCAGCCGATATGGTTTAGGACAAAAGAAAAGACCACTCCCATGAAAATCCCTATGCCCCCGCCGATGAGGCAGATCAGCAGGGCTTCGACCAAAAACTGGAACAGCACCTCCACGTTGCGCGCGCCCAGGGCCTTGCGCAGCCCGATCTCCTTGGTGCGCTCCTTCACCGAGACCAGCATGATGTTCATGATGCCGATGCCGCCCACGATCAGGGACACCAGAGCGATCACCAGCAGGGTCTCCTGCAGGGTCTTGGCGATGTCCTGCTGGGCCTGCTGGATGTCGGCCATGTTGCGGACCATGAAATCGTCCGGCTGTCCCGGCTGGATGTGGCGGATGGTGCGGCAGAGCTGGGTGACCTCATCGATGCAGGCCTGCACGTCGTCGCTGTCCACGGCCTCCACGTCCACGGAGTTCAGGTCGGTCACGCCGAAGACCCGCCACATGGCGGTCTGCAGGGGCATGAGCACCGTGTCGTCCTGGTCGCTGAAGCCGTTGCTTCCCTTCACAGGCAGCACGCCGATGACCGTGAAGTTGGTCTTGTTGATCTGCACCTGGGTGCCCGTGGGGTCGAAGCCGTCCGGGTAGAGGTTCTGGATCACGGTCTTGCCGAGCAGGCAGACCCTGGCCCGCTCCTGGTTCTCCTCCGCGGTGAAGAAGCGGCCGGCGACGGGCATGGCGTTGCGCATCTCGGCGTAGGCCGGCTCGGCGCCCGTGGCCTCGGTGGACCAGTCGTTGTCCCCGTAGCTGACCAGGACCCCGCCCTGCACGGTGGGGTCAACCTGGCGGACGGCCCCGCCGATGAGGGTGAGCTGCCTGAGCTTGTCCACGTCCTGCATCTGGAAGCGGGGCGCGCTGCCCACCCCGCGGGTGTTGGCGTTCCCGGGCCGCAGCATGACCAGGTTGCTGCCCAGGGAGGCCAGGCGGGCCTTGGTGGTCACCTGCATGCCGTTGCCGATGGCCGTGACGGCGATTACGGCCACGACGGCGAGGATCATGCCCAGCATGGTCAGGAAGGTCCTGAACTTGTTCAGGGACAGCGCGATCAGGGCCATGCGCAGGTTTTCGAAGATCGAGGCCATGCTGGGCAGGGCCGACATGGGCTTCACCCTGAAGGCGTCCGTGCGGTTCTGCGCCTTCTCCGCGAAGCGCTCGGGCTTGATCTGCTTGTCCGAGATGACGTGGCCGTCCTTCATGGTCAGCATGCGGCGCGCGTGCTCGGCCACGTCCGGCTCGTGCGTCACCAGCACCACGGTCACGCCGGCCTGGTTGAGCGAATCCAGCTCGGCCATGACCTCGTTGGACTGCTGGCTCGATATGTTCCCGGTGGGCTCGTCGGCGAAGAGCAGGACCGGCTCGTTGGCCAGGGCGCGGGCGATGGCCACGCGCTGCTGCTGGCCCCCGGAGAGCTGGTGGGGGGCGTGGTACATGCGGTCCTTCATGCCCACGAACTCCAGCATCTTCTTGGCGCGTTCCTTGGGGTCCGCCTTGCGGGAATAGATCAAGGGCAGGGCCACGTTGTCCATGGCGGTCGTGCGGGCCAGAAGGTTGAAGAACTGGAAGATGAACCCGATGCTCTGGTTCCTGAGCATGGCCAGCTGGTCGTCGTTGAGCTTGGACACGTCCTGGCCCGCCAGGATCAGCTTGCCGTCGGTGGGCCGGTCCAGGAGTCCCAGGACCTGCATCATGGTGGACTTGCCGGAGCCCGAAGGGCCCACAATGGATACGTACTCGCCCGGATAGATGTCCAGGTTGATATGGTCGAGCGCCCTCACGCCCAGGCTGGCGTCCTGTTTGCCCTGGGGCCGGTAGACCTTGCTCAGGTCCACCAGGCGGATGAGCGGTTCAAGCGGCATCGCTATAGGCTCCGATGGGGATCAATGGCCGCCGCCGCCGCCGCCGCCGTGGCCACCGCCGCCCGCGCTCATGGGGCCGCCGGACATGGCCTTGGGCAGGTTCAAGGAGGGGATCAGCACGGTGTCGCCCAGGGCCAGGCCCGACACCACCTCGACCTTGACCCCGTCGGTGATGCCCAGCACGACGCTCCTGCTTTCAGGCTGGCCCCCGCCCGGGGGCAGGACCTGGACCTTGGCCGGGCCGTCGGAGAGCCCCTTCACCGCGTAGCTGGGGATCCACAGGACGTCCTTCTTCTCCTGGACCACGAAGTTCACGTTCGCGGTCATGCCCGCCCTCAGCTCGCCGGGCACCTTCACCGGGTCGAGGTTGATCTGGTAGCTGATGACGTTGTTCACCCGTATGGCCTGGTGCCCGATCAGGGTCACGTGGGTGGGAAAGACCTTGTCGGGATAGGCCTCCACGGTGCACAGGGCGAGCTGGCCCATGTGGATCTTGGCCAGGTCGGTCTCGTCCACGGACGCGAAGACCACCAGGCGGTCGGAGAGGTCGTACATGTCCGTGTCCGCGTCCACGGTCTGGCCGGTGACCACGTTGCGGGCGATGATCAGGCCGTCGGTGGGCGCGACGATGGGCGTGGATTTGTATTCGTTCTCCCACTTCTTGTACACCTCCGGGCCCTCGGAACGGGCGTTGTCGAGGATGGCGGCGCGGTCGGAGGAGCTCATCCAGGCCAGCACCTGGCCCCGCTTCACGGTGGCGCCCTCGTCCTCGACGATCTGGTCTATGCGCCCGGTCACAGGCGGGATGATGGAGACCTTGTTCATGGGGTTCACTTCCCCGGCGGCCTGGACCACCTCGGAGATCTTGCCGCGCGCCACCTTGACCTGGCGTCCGGCCGACGCGTCGTTGCCGTGGCCGCACGCGGCCAGCAGGGCCGCCGCCAAGGCTGCCGCGAGGCTTGTCTTCAAAACGGACTTCATGGGGACCTCTTTTTTGCGTTGAATGGGGCTTGTCATGGCGCTGGGCTCGCGGCGGCGTCTTCCAGGGTCATGCCCAAAGCGTTCTTGTAGGCGACCTGCGCCTCGGCCGCGGCCAGCAGCTGGCCCAGAAGCCCGGACTGGGCGCCGCTGTAGATGCTCTCGGCCTGCTCATAGTCCAGGAATTCCTCGCGGCCGCTCTGGTAGAGGGCCCCCACGGTGGCGAAGCGGTCCGCCCCGGCCCGCACCGCCATGGCCGCGGAGGGCAGGCGCTCGTAGCCGCCGATGTAGGCCGTCCAGGCCTTCAGCAGCGCCGCTTCCCACTGGTGCAGCTCGTCGTCCGCGGTGGTCTGGGCCTGCTTCAGAGCCTGGTCGGCCTGGGTGATGGCCGCCTCCGCGCCGCCGCCGGCGAAGAGCTCATAGCTGAGGTTCAGGCTGCCCTGCCACTCCCTGTTCCTGGGGCCCCAATTCTCCTCGCCGGAGGTGCCCCAGGAGCCGCTGGCGCTCAGGCTCGGGTAACGGGTGGATTCCGCGTTCCACAGGGCCGCGTCGTCCTCCGCCACCAGGCTGCGGTAATAGCGCAGGGTGGGGTTGTCCTGGAGCATGCGCCGCAGGTCGCCGTGGAAGTCCTCCGGCGCCGCGGTCACGGTCAGGGTGCCCGCCACGCTCAGGTCCGGGGCGTCGGCGTCCCGGCCCAACAGTATGGCCAGGGCGGCCTGGTCGGACTGCAGGCTGTACTTGGCCTGCTTGAAGGACCACACCTGGCTGGCCTCGTCGGACTGCGCCTTTTCATAGGTCCACAGGGCCGTCAGACCGCCTTTGAACTCCTGCTCCTGGTACAGGGTGTCGGCGCGGTAGCGTTGCACCAGCAATTTCTGCAGGGCCATGTTGTTCTGGTCGTAGAGAAGCTGGTCAAAAGCCTCGCCCAGGCTGAGGTAGAGGGCGCTGCTGGCCTGGTCATAGGCCGCCTGGCGGTTCTGGACCGCGGCGAGATTCAGGTCGCGCGTGGCCAAGGTCGAGAATCCGTCGAAGATGTTCCAGGTCCCGTCGAGGCTGCCCTGGTAGCTGCCGGCCGAGGTGTTGAACACGCCGCCGTTGACGATCTGCTGGCCCTGGCCCCGGTTGATGCCGGCGTTGGCGGTGACGGTCGGCAGGAAGCCGGCGTCGCCGATGTCCACCTGCTTCTCGCCCTGCTGGATGAAAAGCTTGGCCTCGATCAGGCTGGGATTGTGCTGCTGGGCTTCGGCCACGGCCTGGGGCCAGGTCAGCCCGTCCGCCGGGGACGCGTCGCCGATGCTCAGGTCGACTTTGACCGAGGCCTTGTATTGGCGCATCAAGCCGTTTTTGGGCGCGTTCGCGATGGATATCACGGCCTGGTCGCCGCCGCTTTGGGCACCTTGGGACGCCGCCACGCACAGGATAGGGGAGCAGGAAAACAGGATTGCGGCAGGTACAAAAAGGCGCATGCGTCCGGATCCGAATGAGGGAGGCAAGATGAAAAGTTTAACCCAAGCGCCGGGCTTTGCCTGTCACGGATTGGTTAAAAATCGTGACACAAAAAGGGTTTTTCAGGACTTGTTCTGGCGCTTGTTCTCCAAATATTCCCAACGCACATAGAGGTCCGCCAGGGCGGAATGGGCCGCATCCAAGGCCTGCTGGCGCTGGGCCAGGGCCGCGGCGTCCGAGGCCACGGCCGGGTCCTCCAGGGCCTGTTCCGCCGCGTGGATCTTGGCCTCGGCGCCTTCGATCGCCTTTTCCATGCCGTCGAGCTCCTGGCGCTCGCGCGTGGACAGGCGCGAACGGCCCTCCGCGCCCGTGGAGGGGCCTTTCTGGGCCTCGGCGCCGTCCCTGGCCTTGCCCTTGGCGGCGCCGCCCGCGTCGGGCCGCGCTTCCAGGTCCGCCTGGGCCGACTCCCACTGGGCCAGGTCCGCGTAATACTCGGCCCCGCCCTTGCCGTCCAGGGCCAGCAGGCGCTGGCTGACGGACTCCAGGAGCCAGCGGTCATGGGTGATCAGCAGGACCGCGCCGGCGAAGTCCAGCAGGCTGGACTCCAGGACCTGCAGGGTCTCCATGTCGAGGTCGTTGGTGGGCTCGTCCAGGAGCAGGAGGTCGGCCGGGCGCAGCATGAGGCGGGCGATCAGCACGCGGGCCTGCTCCCCGCCGCTGAAGGTCCCCAGGGGCCGGTCGAGCTGGCTCTTGTCGAAGAGGAAGCGGTCCGCCCAGCCGGCCACGTGGATGCTGCGGCCCTGGAAGAGGACCGTGTCGTTGCCCTCGCCCAGGGCGTAGCGCAGGGTCCAGGTCGGGTCCAGGACTTCGCGGTGCTGGTCAAAGGTGACGACCTGAAGGGCGCCGGCGAACTTGACGCTGCCGGAGTCCGGCTCCAGTTCGCCCGCCAGGATCCTGAGGAAGGTGGTTTTGCCGGCGCCGTTGGCGCCCAGCAAGCCCAGCTTGGAGCCCGGGCCCAGGCGCAGGTCCAGGGGGCCGAAGAGCTTGCGTCCGCCCATGGACTTCTCCACGCCGAAGAACTCCACCAGGCGCTTGGTCTGGCGCTCGCTGGCGCTGAAGTCCAGGGCCACGCCGCGCGACTGGGCGTTGCGCCACTTCAGGTCGCCCAGCTCCTCCATCAGGCCGCCGGCGCGGTCGATGCGGGCCTGCTGCTTGGTGCCGCGGGCCTTGGGGCCGCGCCGCAGCCATTCGATCTCGTTTCGCACGACGTTGGCCAGGCTGGCCTGGCGCACGGCGCTGGCCGAGAAAAGCTCCTCGCGCTTCTCCAGGAAGCGGCTGTAGGTGCCGTCGACGCTGAAGAAGCCCGTGGCGTAGCGTTTGTTGATCTCGATGACCCGGTTGCAGACCTTCTCCAGGAAGGCGCGGTCGTGGGTCACCATCAGCATGCTGCCCCGCCAGCGCGCCAGGAAGCGCTCCAGCCACAGCACGCCCTCGAGGTCCATGTGGTTGGTGGGCTCGTCCAGCAGCAGCAGGTCGGGCTCGGCGCAGGCCGCGCACAGCACGGCCAGGCGCTTGCGCCAGCCCCCCGACAGGGCCTTGACCGCCTTGGACGTGTCGTCGAAACCGGCGGAGTCCAAGGCTGACAGGGCGCGGCGGTGGCGCTCGTCGGCGTCGTAATGGGCGCCGTCAAAGGCGGCCTCCAGCGTGTCCAACACGGAGGCCGTGGCCTCGGCGAAGCGGTCGGTCTGGGCCAGGAAGCCGAAGCGCAGGCCCCGCCGCGCCGCCACCTTGCCCTCGTCGGGCCTGTCCTCGCCGGCGATGATGCGCATGAGCGTGCTCTTGCCGGAGCCGTTGGGGCCGATCAGGCCCGTGCGTTCGCCGTCGAACAGGCCGAAGCTCAGCCCCTCGAAGAGGGGCCGGGCGCCATAGGATTTGCTTAAGCTTTGCAGGGACAGAAGGACGGCCATAGGGCGCAGAGTCTAACCGAGGCCGCGCCGTGAACATACGGAAAAATCAACCTGATGGGGAGCATTAGCGCCTTCCCCTGCACCCGGCGATCAAGTAGACTCCAGGCTTCACCTGCGCCCGCGCGGCGACAGACCCTTAGTGAATGTCCGCGCATTATACGGGGCGCCGTATCCCCGTTTTGAAAAGAGAAACTGTGTCCGAATTCACATCCCTGGGCTTAAGCGCCAACGTGCTGAAAGCCCTGAACGACGCGAACTACAAGACCCCCACCCCCATCCAGGCCCAGGCCATCACCCCGATCCTGGAAGGGCGCGACCTGCTTGGCATCGCCCAGACCGGCACGGGCAAGACCGGCGCCTTCGCCCTCCCCATCCTCGAGCTGCTGGCCCGCAAGGCCGCCAAGCCCATCCCCGGCCGCGTGCGCGTGCTCGTGCTGACCCCCACCCGCGAGCTGGCCGCCCAGGTCGAGGCCAGCTTCAAGACCTACGGCCGCTACACCCCCATGCGCAGCGCCGTGATCTTCGGCGGCGTGGGCCAGGACCGCCAGGTCAAGGCCCTGGACCGCGGCCTGGACGTGCTCATCGCCACCCCCGGCCGCCTGCTCGACCTGATGCAGCAGCGCCATGCGCGCCTGGACCAGGTGGAGATCCTGGTTCTGGACGAAGCCGACCGCATGCTGGACATGGGCTTCATCCGGGACATCAAGAAGATCACCGCTGCGATACCGGCCAAGCGCCAGACACTGCTGTTCTCCGCCACCATGCCCGACGCCATCGCTGAGCTGGCCGCCGAGCAGCTCAACGACCCGGTGCGCGTGGAGGTCACCCCCCAGGCGACCACGGTGGAGCGCATCGCCCAGAAGCTCCTTTTCGTGGACAAGAGCCGCAAGCGCGACCTGCTGAAGCACCTGCTCGCCGACACGACCATCTACCAGGCCCTGGTCTTCACGCGCACCAAACGCGGGGCGGACCGGGTCTGCGAGGACCTGGCGGCCGCCGGCATCGGCGCGGGCGCCATCCACGGCAACAAGGCCCAGAACCACCGCGAACGCACCCTGCGCTCCTTCCGCAGCGGCCAGCTGCGCGTCCTGGTGGCCACGGACATCGCGGCCCGCGGCCTGGACATCCCCGGCGTCAGCCACGTCTTCAACTACGACCTGCCCGACGAGCCCGAGAGCTACGTGCACCGCATCGGCCGCACGGCCCGCGCGGGGCGCGAAGGCACGGCCATCGCGTTCTGCTGCTCCGAGGAGCTGGAGCAGCTGCGCGACATCGAGCGCATCATCGGCACGGAGCTGGAGGTCGACGCCGGCCATCCCTTCGCGATCCGCCTGGAGCGCATGGCCCTGCGGGGCCGTTCCTCCACGCCGTCCTCAAGGGCCGACCGCTTCCGCCGGCCCCAGGGCGGCCACCAGCACCAGAGCCGCCACCACCGCGAAGGCGGCGAGGGCAGGGAGCGTTCGTTCTCCTCCCCGCCCTCCGAGAACCTGCGCAGCGATTTCGGCGAGAAACGTTCCCAGGACGCCGGCGGACGGCGCGACCGTCCCCGGCACGAAGGCGAGCGCCCTTCGCGGCCCGCGGGCACGGGCATCGGCAGCAGGCACGAAAGCTCCCCGGGCGCCAGGCACGAGGGGCCCCGCGCGGGCGGATCCCGCGCAGCCGGCGGCCGCAGGCGCGGCCAGGGCGGCCCCAAGCGCGAGAGCGGGCCCTCGGGTGCGGGTCCGGGAGCGCCCGGTGTTTTGGGCGGGATGTTCAAGGCCTTCAAGAAGCGCTTCGGCTCCTGAGGCCCCAAAAGCTCCACAACGAAAAAGGCGGGACCCTCGGGTCCCGCCTTTTTCGTTGTATGCCCGCCTGTCCCGTTTATTTTTTCCCGGAGAAATGGGCCTCCAGCATCTCCAGGAACTGGCCCCAGCCTCCTTCGTGCCCGCGGCCGCCCTCGTCGTTGGGCAGGCCGCTGTGGCGCAGGGTCACCAGGGTCCCGGCGGCGTGCTTCTTGAACTGCATCGTCACCGTGGATTCCATGCCGCGGGTGTATCGCGACATCCAGGTGTATTGCAGTTGCCTGCCCTTGGCCAGCTTCAGGAAGCGGCCGAAGTGGGCGCCGGCGCTGCCCATCAGGATGCAGAAGACCCTGCCGACCTTGGCCTCAAACGCCGCTGTTTTGCCGTAGTTCCAGGGGTTGCAGGGCTGTTTGGGGTCCAGCCAGGCCTCGAACACTTTCGCCGGGCTGCCGGCGATCACGCGTTTGACGTCGACGCTCAGGGTCTTGGTTTGGCTCATGGTTTGCTCCTCCTCTTGGCCCGGAAGTGCCCTTCCAGGCGGTCCAGTTGATGGTTCCAGATGGCTTCGTAGCCGCGGGCCCAGTCCGCGACGTTGCGCAGGGCCCCCGCCTGCAGGCTGATCAGGTGCTCGCGGCCCTGCCTTTCCCGCCGGATCAGGCCGGCCGCCTCGAGCACCTTCAGATGCTTGGACACGGCGTTCAGCGACAGGTCAAAGGGCGCCGCGATCTCGGTGACCCCCAGGGGCCCCTGCTTCAGCCGGGCCAGGATGGCCCTGCGCGCGCCGTGCGAAACAGCGACGAGAAGCTGGTCCAGATCAGGCATGGATATATTCAACCAAATGGTTGAATATATTGCAAGCCTTTATTTCCGGGGGGCGGCATCCGCTTTTCGGGGCTGGTCCTAGGGGGCGCCCTTGGGTGCGCGGCTATCCGTTCTTCAGGTCCAAATCCTGCCACCTACTCAAGGGGCCTCAGCCGGTGGTGCTGTTGCCCCAGATGTTGCTGTCCACGAAGCGGGCCGGGTCCATGTCGCGCCCGGCGGCGTACGCCTCGACCATCTCGTCCTGCACGGTCTCCGAGGCCGCGGGCTTGAGCAGGCCTTCGGCCTCCATCCAGGCGATCTGGCGGCGGAATGTCTCCACCAGGGGCACCGTGGTACGGAAGCCGAGGTCGCGGGCCGCCTTGGAATTGTCGAAGATCGAGGGGTGGCGCAGGATGTACTGGATGCTCACCCCGCGGCGTGGGGCCTGCCGGTAGATCCATCCGCTGGGGATGTGGGCCAGCTTGGGCGCCGGGGCCCCGGCCGCGGCGGCCATGGCCGCGAAGACCCCGTTCCAGTCCGTGTGTTCGTCGCTGGTGACGTGGTATGCCTGGCCATAGGCGCGGGGGTTGCCCAGGGCGCCGGCGAAGGCGCGGGCCACGTCGCTCACGTGGCTGATGGCCCAGGCGGCCCTGCCGTCGTCCATGACCACCACCGGGAGCCCCAAGCGAAGGCGGTCCACGGTGCTGTCGTCGAAGACCAAGCCGCCCGCAGTGGCCCCCTCGCCCGTGGTGTAGCTGGGGCGGATCACGGTGGCGTGCCGGTCGGCGCCTTCCCAGGCCAGCACCAAACCCTCAATGACCGATTTCCTACGTCCGTAATCCCCCACCGGGCGGTGGGGCTCTTCGTCCGTGGCCGGGAGCTTGGTCAAGGGGCCGCCGTACACGCACACCGAACTGCACATCACGACCTGGGGGCTGTTCCCTGCGCAGGCGCGCAGCAGGGCGGCGGCCTGCTCCGGCTCGTAGGCCACCATGTCGATCACCGCGTCGGGCTTCTCCTGGCGCAGGGCCTCAGTCAGGGCCCCCTCGTCGTTGCGGTCGCCCTGGATCCGGCGGCCGGCCGGGGCCCCGCGCAGGGGGCTCCGGCCGCGGGTGAAAAGGACCACGCTGTCGCCGCGGGCGGCCAGGTGTTCCCGGATGGCCGTGGAGATCAGGCCCGTGCCGCCGATGATGAAGACCTTCATGCCTGCGCTCAGTTATGGTTCCACTGGTGGTCGTCGTGGCTGGGTCCGCCGCCGTTGTTGTGCTCGTGGCCGCCTCCGCCGTATCCCCCGCCGCCATATCCGCCGTGGCCGTGGCCGTATCCGCCGTGGACATGGCCATAGCCGCCATGCCCGCCGTAGCCGGCGCCGATCCTCACGTGCACGCCGCCCCGGTGGAAGTATCCGCGGCTGTAGCCGCCCCAGAACCAGGGATGGCCGCCGATGCGCCACTGGGCCACCTGGTAGGGCGCGCAGTGCCAATAGGCGGTGGAGAAGCGCAGGTTCACGCAGTTGATGATGTCGGCGTCGGACAGGGCGATCACGTTCCAGCGCCAGAAGCGGTGGGGATGGCGGCGGAAGCCCCAGTAGATGCCGTCATAGGGTCCGCCCAGGTCCACGGCGAAGACGTCATGCCAGTAGAAGATGCCGGGCCCAAGGCCGAAGTGCATGCAGATGGCCGCCCAGGACATGCCTTGCATCCGCATGTCCACCACCAGGCCGGGGGCGCATTGCGCGCGCCGGGCCACGTAGAAGACGACCGGGAGCTCCTCCATGGGGATGCCCTGCTGCTCGAAACCCCAGACCTGGTCCGGAGCGACCTGGTAATAGTCGGAGACGCCGTTGGCGTAGTCCATCTGGTCCTGGGTGGGGGCCGGAGGCTCCCCTCCGCCCTCGTCCACGGACGCGGAGGCGTCCACGGAACCCGAGGGCGGCACGGAGTCGCCCCCCTCGGCGAGGTTGGCCGCGGGCTGGGCCTGGGGAACATTGTTGCCCGCGGCGGCGGCGGCGCCGGCAGGGGCCGCGTCCGAGGACGGTGAGGTGTTGAAATCCACCTTGGCCACCAGGCTGCGGTCCAGGGTGCGCTGCACCCCGTGGTCCATCAGCACCACCTGGGCGTCGGTCTCCTCCATGACCTGGCCCTGGAGGCTGCTGCCGTCCTTGAGCGTGACGGTGTCGTCCGCCCTGAGCCCGGCCCCCAGCCCCAAAACCGCCGCGACCGCGGCCGCGATAAGCGTTTTTTTCATGGTAACCTCCCCCTGTGTGCTTGCCTTCATCGGTGACGGGCCGGCGCCAAGCCGCTTGACAGGCTTGTTCCCGGCCCCCTAGTGTCTACGGTACACCGTCGTGAAACCGCCTATGGAGTCTCCCTTGTCTACGTTCAACCTGACCTTATTCCAAAACGAGCGGGCCAAGAAAATTGTTCCGGCCGGCGCCAATCTCTTTGAGACGGGCGATCCCGGCGTCTACATGTTCGTGCTGATCTCCGGCGAGGCCAGGATCATCGTCAACGACATCGCCGTTGAGACGGCCTTCCCGGGCGCCGTGATCGGCGAGATGGCGATCATCGACGGGGAGCCCCGCAGCGCGGACGTGCGCTGCATCACGGACTGCATCTTCGCCCAGATCGACCGGCCCCGCTTCGAATTCCTGATCCGCCAGCACCCCGACTTCGCCCTGGAAGTCATGAAGATCATGAGCGAGCGCCTGCGCAGCACCAACAAGCTGCTTTAGCCGCTCACAGGCTCGGCAAGGGGCTGTCCGTGTCCGCGTCCGGCGCCGTGTAGACGGCCAGCACTCCCGGCTTCTTCTCGTCCGCGGTCAGCGGGAAGCGGTTGTGGCCGTAGGACAGGCCCTTGGAGTTCCTGCCCGCCGCGCTGAGGGTCCAGCCGCCGCGGGCCGTGGCGCTGCGGCGCAGGGCGTACACCACGCTGCCGGAGTCCTTGTCCGGGCCGACGCAGGTGAAGGTCAGCGCGTCCAGACCCACGGTCAGGCCCGTCAGCGAACCGTCCATGGTGTCGTAAACATTGGTGTCAAAGCCCGTCGGGTCGCCGTCTTCGTCCGTTCCGTCCGCGTCCAAATCCGTTTCCGTCACCGTCCCGGTCACCACGCCCATGGGCCCCACGCTCAAGCGCGCGTTGATCCAGGCGGGCAGCTCCTCTTCCCCCTTGGCGAACCACTGGACCTTGACGTTCTGCACCGTGACGCTGCGGGGCACGGAGGTGGGCGCCCCGTCCGGGCGCGTCCCCTGGCCGCCGAAACACAGGGCCGGGGCGCACAAAAGCGCCCCCAACCAAACAGCGCATTTTAAGCTCATACGACCATTGTGCCGCAGAAGGCCGTGCGATCCCATCGGAAAAAAATGGGCCGGACCACGGGGCTCATGGCTGGACGGCCGCGGTCGCGCTCTCCAGGCCCGCCTCCATGCGCCGCGCGTCGTTGGCCTCGGCGCCCTTGGCCTGGTCCAGGGCCCGCAATTGCAGCAGGGCGTCCGCGACGCAGCCCTTGGCCAGGTACCAGCGGGCCAGTTCGAGGCGCAGGGGGCCGGGATCGAGCTTGACGTAGGCCGGGGGACGCCAGCCTTGGTCCCATTGGGCGGACACCGCTTCGATGAGGTCCCGGGCCTCGGCACGGTCCAGACCCAGACCCTTGGCCTCCTCCAAGGCCAGCTTTTCATAGGACCAGTTTTGCGGGTAAAGGGCCTGGGCCTCCACGACATAGGGCAGGGCCCGTTCGTAGTCCGCCGTCTCCTCGACCAGGATGTCGGCCAGCATCAGGCGCGCCAGGAGGGCGCTGCGGCAGTCGCTGGCGCCGCAGAATTCCATCAAGGCGATGCCGCCGGGCACGTCGCCGTGGAGGACCAAAAAAAAGCGCAGAAGGCCGGAGAGCCGGCCGCAATAGTAGAGGTACTGCCCCAGCCCCAGGTCGGCGTCCACCAGGCTCGGATCGCGCTTCAGGGCCAGGTGCAGGGCCGCGGCGCCTTTGCGGCCCTCATGGTAGGCGGCCAAAAGGTGGCCCCGGTACAGGTTCACTAGGCCCTGGGTCCCCAGGCTGATGCCCAGGTAGTTCTGTCCCCGGCCGTCGTGGCGGGCCGCTTCCCAGGCCGCCTCCAGCTTCAATGCCTGGCGGGTGGCCTCGTCAAAACGCGCCCGCACGGCCGCGTCATTGGCGTGGGCCGTGGCCAGTTCCTGGATCTCCGCGGTCAAGGCGGCCTGGAGGTAGACCACGGGCAGGGGCAATTCCGGCTGGAGGGCCATGGCCTGGCGGGCTTCCGCCTCTGCCCGGTCAAAAAGCAGGCGGTTGTAGTCGTCGAAGCAGGCGTCCAAAAGCGCGCTGGTCTCGGGCCTCAGGCCGTCCCTGTCCCCGCCGGACGTGGGAGAAAGGTCCAGGGCCAGGGCCGTCGGGGCGGACCCCGCCGTGGAAAGGTCCCGGGGGCCCGCCTGGGCCGTGGGGGTCCGGGAGCCGGGATTGGAGGACAAAGGAAGGGCGCCGGCGTGGCTAGACGCGGAAGCGGCGAGCAGCGCATAGCAAACGAACCATGACGCAGGGGGAGGCATAAACACCAAGAAAAGATCCAGGGGCCGCCTCAGGCGGGCGCTTGGGCTGTGTCCTTGATCTGGGCCTTCAATTCCTTGGCCGCCATGGCGTATCCGCCGTCGCCGCCGTCGACAAAATGGATGTGCTGGCCGGGGTCCGTGCTCTTGACGTAACAGGTGATGAGCGACTTGTCCGACACGTGCAGGCCGTAGTGGATCTCGCCCTTGCGGCGCAGGCCCTCAAGGAATTCCCGCATGGGCAGGATCTGCTCCGGGGAGCAGTCCACCACCAGGCGCAGAGTGTCGTCGAATTTCCGGTAGTCGGAGTGCGCGGGAATGGATTCGGAATAGGCCACCGGGTCGTAAAAGCCCGGCTTGATGCCCCAGCGCAGGGTCAGGACCGAGACCGTGACACCCAGGAGCTTTTTCAGGTAGGCCATGGACCAGATGCTGTTGAAATTGCGGGCCTCGTCTCGGGCGATGGACCACCAGCTTCGGTAGCTCATGGAGGTCCGCTGGATGGGGTTGGAGCCGTCGAGCCCCTGCACCAGCACCGAATCCAGGCCCGCCGTGACCGCGCGGTAGGTGGCGGCGGGATCCGCGGTGCGTGCGACCACCAGCAGGGACACCGAACGTCCGCGCTTTGCCGGGACCGCGTTCCAGCGGCAGGACAGCTCGTCCAGGTCCGGCTCGCCGATGGCGTCGGGCACGCTGTAGCGGGCCTCGTCGCCCTTGATGCGGTGCTCGGCGTTGGCCAAGCCGCCGCCCCGGAACATGGCGATGCTGTTGCCGCCGGCCAGGGCGAAGCGGGCCACCTCGATGGGCGTGCCGGCGTCCTCGACCTCTGCCACGGCCACCCGGCCCACGCGCAGGGTCAGGCCGAAGTGCTTATGGGAATGGGCCCGCAGCACGGCCAGCTCACGGCTGACCGCCTCCAGGCGCTCCGGAGAGGCCAGCAAGGTTGCCCCGTCCCCGCCGAAGACGTAGGGGAAGTCGCGGCCGCCCATTCCCTTCTGGGCGCACACGATGGCCGAGGCGCCCACGCGGTTGACGTCCTTGTAGCGGCCCGCCTCTATGGCCGCGGTGGAGCCCTTGACGTCGGTAAGCAGGACCCACCAGTCGCGGGGCACGCGGTGGAAGTGTTTTTCCTCGGTGAAGTCGCCGAATTTCGAGAAGGCGGGTATGGCGTCGTAAAAGGAGGGGGCTTCCTGGGGCATGCTCGCTTCCGAAGGGGAGGGCGAGCTAGTTTCTCACAGGCGGACGTCCTTGCCAAACTAAGACAAGGGTCCGCATGATCACCCCCTGGATCTCTTTTTGGGGATCAACAATTTCCGGAAGTAAGCCACCGCTTCGTCCGAGTCATAGTCGCCGTTAAAAATACCCCCCTGGGCATCAACCAAGAATCCTTCCATCTGTTTGCGGACGTTGAACAGCGCGGTGGAAGGTGGACTTTTGCGCAAGGCCTTCGCCCAAAGAGCCGCCAGTTTTTTCCAGTCCAATGTCTGTCTCCGTATGACCGCTTCGAGATCCTTCAAATCGCGGTCGGTTCCACGCGTAATCTTTCCGATGGACCAGTAGTAAGGGTCCAAAACCCGGACTTCGAGAAATCCCTGGCGGGTGTAGGGACGCGAATGTTTTTTCCAGTCAAGAAAGCTGACCGACGACCAACGGCCTATGTCAGACGAATATTGGATCAGTATTCCGCGTTTTTCCGCCAGCCTTTGTAGCAGAGCCTCTATTTCCGGCAGGGACTTGCGCGCATAACGGAGGATGGCGAAATCGATGTCATCCGTGGCCCGCTCAGCCGCCATGATGCCCGCGGCTATGCCTCCGGTCAGCACCAGGACAAGGGGTGTCTGAACCTCCTTGCTTAGGGCCTTGAAGTAGGCGTCCGCTTCCTTGATTCTCATGAAACGGCCTCCGGATATATTTTCTCGAAACGCCTGGTAAGCTCGTCAAAAGCCCCGACGCCCAGCCATGCCCTAGCCCGGCGCTCCGCTGCATAAGGGCTGACACGGACCCTTGTCCGCAGTCGAGTCGGGGCCATGGCCTTCAATTTTGAGAAAAAAACCGCCTGGAGATCCCTCCACAACGCATCCGACAGACCATCGGGCTTTGAGGAAGCTGACACCAGGGCCCTGGCCACCCGATCCATTTGAAAACGATCCAACACCATGGCCGGCCTGTCCTGCAGCAAGCGGGCGGCTTCGACCTGAAGCCCTTTCGCCAATAGGCCCAGCGTATAAAGGCTTGGCCGCCGCGACCCGCTTTCAAACGCCGCCAGATTGGGCTGGGCGATGCCCGTCCGGGCGGCAAGATCGGCTTGGGTCAAGCCTTGCGCAAGGCGCAAGGACCGGATTTGAAGGGAGAGAGACATATCAATAATATATACGAACTAATATAAAATTGAAATAAAATTCCAGGACCAGCAGAGCCCCCCCTATTTGAGGGGCCTAAGGACAAACCTTCCGTACGCGATGAAAAGCGACGCAAGCATGGCCCAGCCCGTGAACAGGGCCGCCAGAGGGACCCCATAGTAGAGGTGGATCCCGGTCTCGATGAGCAGCACCAGGGTCAGGCCCAGGGCGGCGCTGGGGGTCAGTTTGGGGCTCAGCTTGAAGAGGCCCGGCAGGATGAGCCCCAGCGCGAAGACCAGCTCGAAAACCCCTATCGTGGACCATACGCTTTCAGGCAGCGCCTTGAGCGAGGCCACGGATTGCGCGGCATGGTCGTAGTTGTTGTGCCTCCAGATCACGCCTGAGATGGATTGGAAGGCGACCAGCCCTTGGATGACCCACAAGAAGATGTTCATGTCCAAGCTCCTAAAGTGAATTCGTTTCTGCGTCTAAATATAAGCATATGCTTATGTAAGTTCAAGCCTAAAATGTAACGACTGGAAAGCGCCCTTGCATGGATTCAAGCATCCGTTCCAAAATTGAACGTTTCCGACACCTCAATGCCAAGGATCTTCCCTTTCCATTTTTAATGGGGCCAAACGCCATGAACAAAAACTTCGCAGGAACAATGGCCGCAGCGGCGCTGGCCGCCATGCTTCTGGCCGCTCCAGCCTTCGCCGCGGCCAAGATCGGCGACCCGGCCCCTAATTTCAAAGCCAAGGCCAGCCTGGCCGGCAAGGATTTCAGTTTCACCCTCAAAACGGTCCTGAGAAAAGGCCCGGTGGTGCTGTACTTCTACCCTTCGGCCTTCACCAAGGGCTGCGACCTGGAGGCGCACACCTTCGCGGCCGACAAGGGGCAGTTCGACGAAGCCGGCGCGACCATCCTCGGCGTCTCCGCCGACAGCCTCAAGCGCCTCAACGCTTTCTCGTCCGATCCGAACTATTGCGCGGGAAAGTTCCCGGTGGCCTCGGATGCCGATGGCTCCATAGCCGCCTCCTACGGCCTCAAGGTGTCCGCGGCGAGGCCCGGATTGACCGACGTCCGGGGCACGGAGATCGGGCACGGCTTCATCCCACGTACCACCTTTGTCATCGGCCAAGACGGCCGCATCGTGGCTACCTTTTCCTCAGACGCCGACCATCTGTCGCCCATGGAGCATGTGATCAAGTCCCTGGAGGTTGTGCGGCGGCTAAAAGCGGCCAAGAAGAGCTAATTGGATATCCATAGCACTCCTCTAAGAAGCCCAGTTCGGTGAAAAGTTCGGTGAAAAGTTCGGTGAAAAGTTCGGAGTAAAGTTCGGGGTAAAGTTCGGTGAAAATCCAATGTACTCATTCCTGGCAGAACAAAGCGAAGGCTCCCGAAAAAAGTGGGAGACGGCACCGACACGGCTCGGCTCAGTTTAGTCTCACAGTGGGTATAAGCGATAAACGTAATGCATTACGTTCTGACCAAAGCTACACACTCATCGCAATTTATAAACCCAGCACCTTTTCTGCCATTTCGCCCACGGTTACGGCCTGAATGCCAGAACCTAACCCAGCATAGACTTCCAATCCAGGGCCGCGGTGGACCAACCAGGCCTTACACTCCTTGCTTTTGAACAATGCCAATATTTTGCCCAAGGCGGCCGTCATACGCAGCCCTGGACTGTGGGTGGCCTTGGCCTCAATGAGTGCCCAGCGGTCGCCTCCCAAAGGCACCACGAAATCCGCTTCAAGCCCGAGCTTGTCCCTAAAGAAGTAAAACTCCCGGCGCAAACCGTGGTGCTGCTGAGCCTTGGCAATCTCGCTGGCCACCAGATTTTCAAAAATGGCCCCCAAAAACGGTGAGCGGTCCAGCTCCGCATGGCTGCGCAATCCCAGTAGATGACAGAGCAGACCGCAATCGGAAAAATAGACCTTGGGTGCCTTGACCAGTCGCTTACCGAAGTTTTTGAAGTAAGGTTGGACCAGAATGATCTGGCCCGTCACCTCCAGGATGCCCACCCACTGCTTTATGGTGGTCACGGAAACACCCAAAGGGCCGGCCAGGTCGGTTAGGTTAAGGGTCTGACCTGCCTGAACCGCAAGCAGGGCAAGAAACTGCCTAAACTGCGCCAGGTCGCGTACCGCCGCCACAGCCCGCACGTCCCGCTCAAGGTAGGTGCGAAGGTAGGATCGGAACCAGTCGTCGGCCAGCCTCGGTCTTGCAAGCACCTCAGGAAAGCCTCCCCTGAACTCGTTGACCTTGGCGTTTTCCTGGATCGAGAAGGGCAGCAATTCGAAGATCGCGATGCGTCCTGCCATCGACTCACTGACCCCCTTCATCAGGGGAGCCTCCTGAGATCCCGTGAGCAACCAACGTCCTTTGGTTTGGGGATGGACGTCGATGCGAGACCGGATGTACGAGAACAACTCAGGCGCGTTCTGGATCTCGTCGAGCAATGCAGGCAACTTTAGACTGTCTAGGAATCCACGGGGATCACGGCGGACTTGTCCGATGATGTCCGGATCCTCCAAAAGGCGATAGTCCGCCTTGGGAAACAGCTTTTTCAAAAGCGTGGTCTTGCCGCTGCGCCGGGGTCCGGTGAGCAGGACCGCGCCAAAGCCGCGGGACGCCTGAAGTAGACGTTTTTCAAGAAGTCGTGGGGTCAGAGACATGGACAATTTTAATTTATTAGTTTAAATTTGTCCATATTGTCTTTCTGACGCAGTTGCTTCTCACCGCGGATTTCCAGGCCGAGGGTACCGGAATTTTCCATGAAATTCTCCCTCTCCTTTGTGCAAAAAATAGCTCCTATTGACGCCGACGGCCAGGTCCGCCAGGTCATGGGTCCTGGGAACCCCAAGTCCGCGGTGGACCAGAACGGCCTTGAGTGCCTTCTCAACGCATCGCTGTAGATGGAAGCAAATCAGATTGGGATGGATGTGCCCCGCCGACGAACCAAGAACCGCGTAATCGAGATCTGATTGGGCCAGAAATAGCCAGTTGGCCACCGCGTCGCGGTGTGCCGAAGCTCCGTCATCCTGCGTCATAAACCAAACGGCCATGATCCAGGGCTTCCTTGTAAATATAGCCTTGGATCGTTCCATAACGCTGCATAGTGCTTTGCCGGGCGACCAGAATGTCCATAGGCATCTGGATCCCATCCATTGCCAGCCTTATCCGGGCGGCTTCGACATAATCTTTTTCGATGGAATCGTCCACCACTACCAGCATGTCCATATCATTTGGCAGACTGCCATCCGCCTTAGGGTGGACACAGGAACCGAACAGATAAACCTTTTTGGGACGCGCGACCTCAACGGCCCGCCGCACAACGGCATCCACCTTATCGGGCGTCACAGCCCACTGAAAATCGGTATCAACATTTGGCGTCTGCATGGCATCATCCTCTTTCATTCCGTGGGTAGTCGCAACCCCAGCCGTCGTGTTTCCCCGTGTCGAAGGTGAGAGTTTAGCCTCGCTGCCTTTAGCTCCTGCACCCTTAGCAGCTTTTCCACCGCCGTGACCCGCGCCTTCTCCACACCTGCGCGCTTGGCCGCCTGGGGCCAATGGGCCACGGCATCTATCACTTCGTCCAAGATATTCTTGGCGCGCTTGATGCCGAAAGCGTCCCCGACCTCCAGAAGGTCTTCCCGACCTATGTCCCTGTGCCGACCCGCCACCGAGAGCTGGTGGGAATGGGTCCACTGACCATCGGGATTGTAGTTGAAGGTCAAGTCGAAGGCCGGAGACAGCGCCCAGCGCCCGCCTGGGTCCATGAGGAACCCGAAGTTCTTTGTGTGGTCATCCTGGTTGCGTGCGGCCACATTGAACACCATGCGTCGAAACAGCTGTTCCATGTCCGGATAGGGCAGTTTGAGCGCCAAAGCGGCTTCGAAAGCCTGCTCATAGGAATGGCCAAGGTTGTGGTCCAAATGCATGAGGGCCGCCAGGGACTGGTAATGCAGGCGCGCGCCTCCCTTCAAACGGTCGAAACGGCGGGTCATGAAATGGGCCCTTCCGTTCTCTTCCCATAGCCTGCAATCCGTCATCTCGATCCCCGCTGTCCGGGCCATGGTATGGTAGGCCAACTCGATGCGGCCGTAACCCTGGGGCTGGGCGCTCCCTCCCTTGCCCATGCCGTCGAACTTCAAGATCCAATGCTCAAAGGGCTCCTTAGCCTGGGTCTCACCCGAGACCACCGCATGGGTCTCGGGATGGACCGCGATGATGGCTTTGGCCCGGTTGCCTCCGGCTGACGTTCCCACCCGCAGGATGGAAGCCAGGGCATGCTTATCTTTCGCATTGAGCGTGCCGCGGATGCCTTGCTTGTGATTGAGGATCTTCCTGGCAAAGTCGCTCAGCTCGGCGATATCGACCGGGCTGGCCGTCGCCCCAGGATGGTCCAAGGCGGGCTTGAATTCAAGGGCACCCATGGCCCGGCTGCCGATATAGCATAGTCGCTCCACGGGCGTCACGCTTTCCAGGGTGCGGCCCCGTTCGGCCAGCCAAAGCTTGTACAGGGCCGTTCCCCAATGGTCCGGCAGCACATCGGCCAGCAGGCCCGGCAGACCCTGGAAATCCTCGCTCTTCCTCAAGGCCGGGAAATCGTACGGTGCCCGCCGGAGCGGCATGCGGATCGGGGAGACCTCCAAGCCGCCAGCCGTGAACTTGGGGGCATACTCGAAGACGGCCAGGCCTGCCCTTGAATCCCACCGGACGGCGCCAAGCAGTTGGCCCCACAGCTGGACGGTGGCGACATCGACTTTGCCTTTCGCCGCCATTTAAGCTCCCTGCTTAACAGGTTCGCCCTTTTGCCGCGCGCGCACCCGTTGCTTGCCTTGCATCTTCACCATCTGCAAAGGGCTGGGTCCCGTCTCGGGCAGGAACAGGTCCAACTGGTCCAGTTTCTCTAGGGCCCGCAGAATGCGCAGAAGGTTCAGCAAGGTGGGATTGCCGCCCAGCTCAGCAGCGCGCACAGCCCCTTTGCCCACGCCCGAACGTCTGGCCAGGTCATCCTGGGTGATGTTCTGATTCAAACGGGTCGTCCGAAGCCTGGACCCGAGCTCTTTGAGTAACGCTTTGTCGGTCTGGCGATAGGGATCCAAGGGACAGGCCTCCTATGTAATTAACTTTCTATATAATATCATTAATCTTACATTTTTGAACTTAATTTACTATTTATGGTTATTTATAATAAGACTTCCACGGAAGCCAGGATGAAGTTCCACGACTCCAAGACCTCGCAGGGAAATATGGAAAAGACGGCATAGGCTGGCAGCGGAAAGCCTTTTGAATCGCTCAGCACAGCGCGAGCTACCGGACGGCATCGGAGCTGAAAAAGCATGTCCTTCAAAGTTTTTCCAGGATAAAATCCCTTCACGGACCCGTAGCTCAGTTGGTTAGAGCAGGCGACTCATAAT